>JAQCIU010000003.1:0-141843 GCA_027593235.1 Chloroflexota bacterium | reverse complement strand
GATCCCGAGGGCGGGTGGGTGGGAAAAGAACAGAGCCGCGGGCGACCAGCCCGCGTCCATATCTCCGAGATCCCCGTGTCACCACGCATAACCTGTTCGTCTCACGCCCATTCCCCCCGTACGATCGGGACATGACCATCGCCGAACAACCGCGCCTCCCCACAGCCGTCCCGCCCGAGCCCGTGCCCAAGGCACGCCGCCGCAAGGACAGCCGCGCCCACAACCGTCCCCTCATCCCGATCGAACTCGACCTCACCGGCTTCGCAAACGGCGGCCGCGCCGTCGGCCACGCCGAGGACGGTCGCGTCGTCTTCGTGGAGTACGGCATCCCCGGCGAGCGCGTGATCGCCGAAATCACCAACGACGCCCCCGGCTACATCGAGGCCACGGCCGTCCTCGTCCTGCGCTCCTCGGAGCACCGCGTCGACGCCCCCTGTGGCTACTTCGGGCGCTGCGGCGGCTGCCAGCTCCAACACATCGATTACCCGGAGCAGCTCCGTCTCAAGACCGGCGTCGTCCGCGAACAGCTCGCCCGGATCGGTAACTTCGACGCCTCCGCGCTCGAAACCACCGTCCTCGAGATGCTGGGCATGAACGACCCGTGGCACTACCGCAACCACATGCGCTACACCGTCCGCCGTGACGGCCAGGTCGGCTTCATGCAGCGCGGCACCCACCGCTTCCTCCGCGTCGATCAGTGCGAGATCGCCTCCGAGCAGGCCAACGCGCTCCTCGCGAGGATCCAGGACCGCACCATGCAGACCGCCCAGGTCTCCATCCGCGTCGCCGAACAAGCGGATGACTACCTGATCCAGCCGCACCTCGAATGGCGCCCGCGTACCCGCGGCTCCCGCCCCTCCAGCGGGCAGCGCACCTATCACGAGGTGCTTGGCGAACGGGACTACCGCATCTCTGCCGCCGCCTTCTTCCAGGTCAACACCCGCCAGGCCGAACTGCTCGTCCGCCTCGTCGTCGAGCGCGTCCTCGAGGCCCAACCGAACGTCGTTGTGGACGCCTATGCCGGCGTCGGCACCTTCGCCGCACAGCTCGCTCCCGAGGTCGGTGAGGTCATCACCATCGAGTCATCGGTCGCCGCCGACGGCGACGCCTCGATCAACCTCCAGGACTTCGAGAATGTCGAGCGGCTCGTCGGCAGCGTCGAGTCGTTACTCCCTGGCCTGCAGCCGTCGCCGGACGTCGTCATCATCGACCCGCCACGATCCGGCCTCGAAGGCAGCACCATTAAGGCGATGATCGCCTCCCGCGCCCGGCGCGTCGTCTACGTGAGCTGCGACCCCGCCACGCTCGCGCGCGATCTGCGCCTCTTCGTCGATGGCGGCTTCGAACTGATCGACGTCCAGCCGGTCGACATGTTCCCGCACACGCAGCACATCGAATGCGTCACCGTTCTGGACAGGACCGTGGCGGGCGGCTGATGCCGATCGGCCAGCGCTGGTTCGCCTGGATGTATGGGCGGGTCGACCGTGCCACCCGCCCGGGCACCGCGCGCATCCGTGCCGAGCTGGTCGGCGACCTCACCGGCGACATCCTCGAGATCGGCTGCGGTCTCGGCGCCAACTTCGCCCACTACCCCGCCGCCGCGCGCGTCATCGCCACCGACTACAGCGAGCACATGCTGAAGTCCGCCCGCGCCGAGGCAGCCTCCGAGTCCGTCACCGCCGCGATCACCGTCGAGCACGCCGAGGCCGCGGCGCTCCGCTTCCCGGACGCCAGCTTCGACACCGTCGTCTCCACCCTCGTGCTCTGCTCCGTTCGGAGCCAGGCCGAAACGCTCCAGGAGATCCGACGCGTCCTCCGCCCCGACGGGGAACTCCGCATCTGGCAGGTCTGGTCGGATCCGCGCCAGCTCGAGCGCTGGTGGGGCCCGCCCACCTACCCGGCCACCGTCGTCACCCACGAGTTCACTGCGGGCGGTCGTGTCACCTACTTCATGACCGGCCCCGAGGGTGACCAGCACCACGGCTGGTGGCGCATCGTCGCCGTCGACCCGCCCCACCAGCTCGAGTTCGTCGACGGCTTCGCCGATGAGAACGGCGTCGCGAACGAGGAGCTCCCACAGACCACGACCCGCGTCCAGCTCACCAGCCCCACCGCGGGCCGGACCAAGATGGTGATCGCGTCGCGGTTCCCCACGCTCGAAGCGATGGAGCAACTCGTCGCCATGGGCATGGAAGAGGGCATGACGCTGGCGCTCGGCCAGATCGAGGGCATCCTCGAACCCGTCGCGTCCTGAACCGCCGGCGCACCCACTGAAACGGAAGGCCGCCCATCGAGGCGGCCTTCTTGGTGCATCGAACGGATCGCGATCTACCGTGCTGGCCCCGCGCGCTCGGCCTGCACGTGGGCAGCGAGCCGCTCCGCGAATCGAGCCAGCGTCTGATGCTGCCCCACTGAGGCGCCATTGGCCTCCTCAACCCGGGCCAGCGCTTCCGGCGTGTCGAACACCATTCGCATCGTGAGCAGCGTTTGCTCACCAAGAGGAGCGAAGGTCACCGTGGCGTGAAAGCTGATCGGCTCGTGGGCGTCTCGGCCGCGGTGTCGGTACGTCAGGCGCGACGGTCGGGACACCTCGCTGAACTCGACCCGGTTGTCATAGTCCTGACCATCTGGCCCGTGCATCGTGAACAGCCATTCCCCGTCAGTTCGCAGGTCCATCGACTGCGTCGTGGTTGTGAAGCCCTCCGGCCCCCACCAATCGGAGATGTGCGCGGGGTCGGTCCAGAAGCTGAAGGTGACCTCCGGGGTTGCGGGCAGAACACGAGTCACGATCAGCTCGCGGTCATTGATCCGGGACGGATCGATTGGCCCACTCTCGCCGCCCTCGCTCACTCGGTCGCCCCTCCCCGGGAGAGCACGTAGTGCGCGGCAGCGGAGGTCGGCACGTACTCCACCTGTGTCAGGCCGCAGGCCGCCAGGTCGATCCCGTCCAGCAAATGCTCCCCGGCACCCAGGAGGATCGGGCTCACAGCCAGGTGCATCTGGTCGATCAGACCCGCCTGCAGGTACTGCTGGACCGTCTCGGTGCCGCCACCGATCCGCACGTCGAGTTCACCGGCCGAGGCCCTCGCACGTTCCAGCGCCGCGTGAATGCCCTCCGTGACGAAATGGAAGACCGTGCCCCCATCCATCTCGATCGACGCGCGCTCGTGGTTCGTCAGCACGAAGACATCGCAGTGATATGGCGGCTCGTCGCCCCACCATCCTCGCCAGTCGTCGTCCGCCCACGGGCCACGCGAGGGCGCGAACATGTTCCGCCCCATCACCCACGCCCCAACGCCCTCGAAACTGCGGGCGGCGAAGTCGTCATCCGGGCCGGTCTCGCCTCCGCTCCCGCCGAGTACCTGGACCTGGAACGTACGCGTGCCCAGCAGCCACGCGTGCAGCGCCTCCGCGCCGATCCCCATCGGCTGTTCGAGGGTCTGTCCCGGACCGGCGCCAAAGCCGTCGAGCGAAATGGTGAACCCGTCGATTCGAGTCTTGGGCATAGTCGCCTCCCTGTGTGTAGTGCTCGTGGTGTTCGTGGCTGCGCTTCGTGCGAATGGACGACGCTTCCGAGCAGCAATCGATCACGTCGTCCTCAGCGCCCGACGGCGAGGTCAGCTCGAATCGCCCTCGACGTTCTTCGCCGCAGCGCGCTCGAGGGCGTCGCTGAACCGGTCCAACCGCCGCTCCCACAACGCCTTGTTCTCGCTGATCCACTGCTCGATCGGCACGAGCCCCTCCGGCTTGAGCCGGCACGTGCGGCTCCGGCCCTCCTTATCGGACGTGAGGAGACCCACTCGCTCGAGCGACTGAACATGCTGGACGGTCGCCGCAAGGGAGATCGTGAGCGGTTCAGCCAACTCCGAGACGGTCGCCGGCCCCTCACTCAACCGCGCGAGGATCGCACGCCGGTTGTCGTCCGCGAGTGCCCGGAACACCGGACCGGCCTGTTCCTGATACTGAAGCATGGACTTGACTATATCTTTCACGATTCAATAGTCAAGTCACCCGTTCAGTATTACGCCCCGCCGCGAACCGACCGAACCCGACGGCGCGCGACACGCGGTCGCACCAAATCAGAAGGCCGCCCGTTGGGCGGCCTTCCTCGTACGCGGTGCTTCCGAGGTACCCGCTACGCCGGCTTCACCGCCGTCACGTACGCCGAGGCGATCCCGCGCTCGTTCTCCTCGTAGTCAGCCTTCGCCTCGAGGAACCCCGCCGCCTCGATACCTCCGAGGTACTCCGTCAGCGGCAGCGCCCCGGCGATGCAGCCGGCCCACGACTCCGCGTCGCCGCGCTCCTCGAGTGGCACGTCCTTCGTCCAGACGATGTCCGACACGCGCAGCCGGCCGCCCGGCTTCAGCACCCGGAACGCCTCGCGGAACACCTGCGCCTTGTCCGTCGACAGGTTGATCACGCAGTTCGAAATGATCGCGTCGAAGTAGCCCTCATCGAACGGCATGTCCTCGATCTCACCGAGGCGAAACTGGACGTTCGAGGCGTCAACCTGCTCCGCGTTCCGCCGCGCCAGTCGAATCATCTGCGGGGTCATATCCAGCCCCCACACCTCGCCCGACTCGCCGACCTGCTTCGAGGCGATGAAGCAGTCGATCCCGCCGCCCGAACCGAGGTCGAGCACACGCTCGCCCGCGCTCAGCTCCGCGATCGCCACCGGGTTCCCGCACCCGAGCGACGCGTTCACCGCCCCCTCCGGCACCGAGGCCAGTGACTCAGCGTCCGTGTAGAGCTGGACCGCGTGCTTGATCTCCTCGGCGGACGCGGAAGCGGACCCGTCGCTGCAACAGTCGTCGTCGCAACACGCTGCATCGGCGGTAGGCGCCGCCATCGCGAACTGCACGCTGCTGGGCGGCGTCGTCTGCGAGGCGAGTTGCTTCTCGGCGATCCCGCCGTAGCGCTCGCTCACCGCCTGCTGGATCACGAGGTCCCGATCGTTCGAACTCATCGCACCATCTCCTCGGACTCGACAAACACGATTGGCTCTCGGACCTTCGGGGCGTCGTCGATCACCTGCTGCAGGTGCGGCATCACCCGCCCCCACGAAGCCGCCGCGGTCGCCAGTACCTGGCGTCCGCTCTCGGTCAGCGTGCACACGTTCCGCTGCCGGCCACCCGTCGAGGCGACCTCGCAACTGATGTACCCGCCCTCGGACAGCTCCTTCAGCGTCGGGTAGATCGCCGCGTCGCTCGGCGCGCAGCATTCGCCGGATCGCACCGCGACCTCTTGCGCCAGCTCGTAGCCGTGCATCGGCCGCTCCGCGAGTGCCGACAGCAAGAACAGCTTCGACACGCCTCGTCGGACAGCCAGGTCCCAGTGATCCGCGCTTTCGATGCCCATCAAACACACCCCTTAGATACCGATGTATCAGTTCAACCAATATCTAGGTACCTGATGCATCTCGTCAAGAGGGGTGCCGTTAGCTCGCGACGCGTTCGCCCGGCTGGCCACCCGCCTGCACCACCAGCAACTCGCCGATCACCGTCGACAACCGCAGCCGCAGGCGGCGCTCCGAGGGCGTCCCAACCGACCGCACGTGAATGTCGCGAATGAACCCCTCTTCGCGGATCCCCAGTACATCCACCGATCCCACGAACGTCTGTGCCGTCACGTCCAGCTCCACGTCCGCTGGCACCCGCACTTCCACCGTCCCCAGCCAGCACAGCAGCGTCAGCTCCGTGTCCCCCGCCGGCAACGAGGCCTCCGCCAGGTCGAGGTGGATGTCCCCGAGGGCCGTCCGGATCACGCCGTCCTCGACGCTCCAGTCCTCGCCGGAGTGCACGTGGCCGAACGAGCGTTGCAGCCGGCGGGAGAACCGCCGCACCCGGATCCAGGCCAGTGTCGCCAGCACCCCCAGCGCCACCAGCGCCAGGACAACCGCCGCCTCCACCATCCCCACCACACCGACGTCGACCACCCCGAAGCTGTCGAGGCCAAACACCACACCCACGGCGATCAGATAAAGACCCACCGTCAGCGGCAGTACGTCCTGCAATCGAGAAGTCACGGAACGGCAGAGACGCTAGCCACGCCGTCGCCAGCTACGCCGCACACGCTCGAAGACGATCGTCGCGCCCAGCGCGATCACCAGCAGCGGCCACAATTCGCCGAACCCCACACCCTCAATCAGGTCCAGCGAATCCAGCAGCAATACGACCCCCAGCAGTACCAACAGGATGCCGAATGCCATGCCGCCCCCAACACTGCCGCGCCGTCCCGCGAGAATCACCCCTGAGGGGTACGCGCCGATCGATCACCTCAGCCAATCTACGATCACCCAGCGAAGCCGATCGGGTAAATCGCATGTCAGAGCCGTGAGCGATCAGGTCACCTCATTGTGCGAAGTCTCACGAGAGTCCTACCCTCGCATCCGCGATCTCCACACGGCGCACCCCATCCACACGGTTCGGTGACTGTGCCTCAAGACAGAAAAGAGAACTCCATGAGTTCCCCAATCATTGAGGTCCTCGGCCTCGTCAAGACCTACGACACCGGCGCCGTCCTCGTAAACGCGCTCCGTGGCGTCGACCTCACGGTCACCAAGGGCGAGATGGTCGCCATCATGGGCCCCTCAGGCTGCGGCAAGACCACCCTCCTCAACTGCATCTCCGGCATCGACGACCCCACCGATGGCAACGTCCTGATCGAGGGCACCAACCTCGCGACGCTCGACGACAACTCGAAGACTGAATACCGCGCCCGTCGCATGGGCTTCATCTTCCAGTTCTATAACCTGCTGCCCGTGCTCTCGGCGGTCGAGAACGTCGAACTGCCGCTCCTCGTAAGCGGCATTTCGCCGAAGCAATCGCGCATTCGCGCGCTCGCCGCACTCGAGCGGGTCGGCCTCCTCCAGTGGCAGGCACACAAGCCGGCCGAGCTCTCCGGCGGACAACGTCAGCGCACCACCATCGCCCGCGCACTCGTCAACGATCCCGCCATCGTCTGGGCCGACGAACCAACCGGTGACCTCGATACCAAGACCGCCAGCGACATTATGGATCTGATGCAGCAGCTCAACCGTGAGCAGCAACAAACCTTCGTCATCGTGACCCACGACCCCGCCATCGCCGCACGCTGTCACCGCACGATCCACATGGTCGACGGCATCATCGAGCGCGAGGAAGTGATGGCCGCCGGTGGATAGTCTCTTCGGGGTCCAACTCACCTCAATCCTCGCCGGCCTGTTCCTGATCGTTGCGGTCGTCCTCGGCCTGCTCACATTCATCGGCCTGCGTAACCCGCTGCTCGTACGCATGGGCCTCCGCAACGTCGTCCGCCGTAAGACACAGACCGTGCTGATCGTTATCGGTCTGATGCTCTCCACGCTGATCATCAGCGCCGCCTTCGCGACCGGCGACACTGTCGCCTACTCCATCACCGCCTCCGTCTACGACGACTTCGGCGAAGCCGATATCGTCGCCGCCTTCGATCGCGATCTCAGCTCCTCCGAGGGCCGTGACGGCCTCCGCGATTCGGACGTTCAGGCGGTTCGCGATTGGTTTGCTGACAACGCAGACGTCGATGCGATCACCGGCGTCATCCAGACACCCGTCCCCGCCCTCAACGCCGCGCAGCGGCTCTCCGAGCCACAGGCGCTCCTCGTCGGTGTCGACGCGACAACCGACGGCTTCCACGGCCTCGTCACCGCTGACGACGAGTTGCTGCTTGCCGCCGATCTCGGACCGGACGATGCCTACATCTCGATCCGACTCGCGGAGGACATCAACCTCGTCCTAGGTGATCAGGTCACGATCTTCGTCGAGAATGCCCCCTACACCTTCAACGTCGCGGGCATCGTCCGCGATACCGCAATGACCGCGTCCACCCCGCTCACCTCGGACGGCAACGCCGCCGGCGGCATCGTCGCGCGACTGGACCGTGTCCGCGAGATCATCCAGGAGCCCGATCGCGTCGACCTCGTCGTCATCTCCGCGCGCGGCACGGTCCGCGACACGCTCGACCTTGTCGAGGGCATCAGTAACTCGCTTGAGACGTTGGCCGAGACCCAGGGCGTACCGCTGTCCTCGGTCGCCGACAAGGACGAGATCGTCGCTCAGGCTGAGCTGATCGGATCGTTCTTCGTCACCTTCTTCCTCGTGTTCGGCCTCTTCTCCATCGCGGCCGGCATCATGCTGATCTTCCTCACCTTCGTGATGCTCGCCGCCGAACGCCGCTCCGAGATGGGAATGGCGCGCGCCATCGGCCTCAAGCGCCTGCACCTGACCGAATCCTTCATCGCCGAGGGCATGACCTACAACCTCGGTTCGGCGTTCGTCGGGGCGCTGCTCGGCCTCGTCGTCGCCTACGGGCTGATCCAGGTGATGGGCTCGATCTTCGACGACTTCGGGTTCTCAATCGGATTCCACGTCGGCATCGCCGGCTTCCTGGTCTCCTACTTCCTCGGCGTCGTCATCACCTTCTTCACCGTTGCCGGCGCGTCATGGCGCGCCGCGAACCTCAACATCGTCCGCGCCATCCGCGACATCCCGGAGCCGCAGCCGCTCCGCGGCAAGGACACCTCGATCGGCGCCCTGCTGAAGGGCGCCGTCGGCGCGCTCTGGTACGTCGTCTGGATCGCGATTGCCGTCCTCGCGGCGGCGCTGCTGTTCTTCGCCTTCATCTTCAGCCTCACCCAGTTCGGCCTCCCGTTGATCGGGGCGGCGCTGGTGATCGGCGGCTTCATCGCCGGTCTCAGGCTCTTCGGTCGAGCGCGAACGCGCCCCCAGACGGTCGCCCTCGTCGTGTGGTGGGTCGCCTTCCTCCCGGTGCTCGCGTCCCCCATCGCCTTCGGCCTGCTCAAGACGAAGAGCTGGGCGGATCGCAACCGCAACAGCGGCGGCTGGGCGCTGGTGATGCTCGCGATCGGCTCACTCGGTGTCTGGTGGGGCGGCTGGATCGCCTCGCAAGCCTTCGCCTACACGGCCGGTTTCACGCTGATGGTGCTCGCCACCGCGATGCTGCTCGTCTACTTCGGCTGGCGGACGCGGCGCGTCTTCACCGTCGCCTCCTTCAGCCTCCTCTGGTTCTGGCTGCTGCCGCTGCCCTTCAGCCTCTTCTTCGAGGACGGCAAGGGCTGGAACGACCCCGTCAACGGGCTCTTCGGCCTGATTGGCCTCGGACACGAGCCGGTCGAGGGCAACATTGAGATGTTCTTTGTCTCGGGGATCTGCATCACCGCCGCCAGCACGCTGTTCGTCGTCTTCAACGCCGATCGGTTGTTGGGCAGCGTCGGCGCCCTGCAAGGCGTGTTCGGTGGGATCGCCCCGGCGATCCGCACGGCGATCTCCTACCCGCTCGCGTCGAAGTTCCGCACCGGCATGGCGCTAGCGATGTTCACGCTCGTGATGTTCAGCCTCGTCGTCATGGCCACGCTGAACTACAACTTCACCCAGTTCTTCCTTGGCGAAGGCGCCAAGGGTGGCTTCGAGGTTCAGGTCACCGCTAACCCGAACAACCGCATCGGCGATCTGCGCACCGCCCTGACCGAGGCCGGTGACAACGTCGGCGGCTCCATCCGGCAGGTCGGCACCGAGCGCCTCAGCTTCCTCGATGTGCGCCCGATTGACGAGCCGGCGGACGAATATCACGGCTACCAGGTCGCGAGCATCGATCAGGAGTTCCTGCAGGCCGCGGACTTCCCGCTCAGCGCGATCGCCACCGGCTACGCCGATCAGGCCGCCGTCATGGATGCGCTTGCGAACGACCCGACGGTCGCCATCGCCACCGAGACGATCCTGTCCCGTACGCAGTCCCAGAACTTCGAGTCCGGTGACGATCCGCTCAGCGTCGAGGGCTCCATCACCGATCTCCAGGCGAATCCCTGGCAGCCGATCCCGCTCTCCGTGCGCAACGCCGAAACTGGCGGGGTCAGCGAGGTCCGGATCATCGGCTTCGTCGACTCTGTCATCATCAGCGGCGTCGTCACTGAATGGTTCGCGATCTTCACCCACGAGTCACTCGTCCCGGGTCTGGCTCCGGACGATTTCCGTGAGGTCTACTTCGTCAACACCACCGACGGCACCGACGAAGCCGCGCTGGCGCTCGCCCGCGGCATCGAGAGCACCCTCCTGGAGCAGGGCGTCCAGGCCGAGTCGCTGAACCAGCTCGTCGAGGAAGCCGCCGGCCAGTCGACCGCATTCTCCAACCTCTTCCAGGGGTTCATGTCGCTCGGGCTCATCGTCGGCATCGCTGCCCTCGGCGTCATCGCCTTCCGCACCGTCGCCGAACGACGCCAGCAGATCGGCATGCTGCGGGCGATCGGATACACGAGGCGGCTCGTCGCGATCTCCTTCTTCCTCGAGTCGTCATTCATCGCCGTCACCGGCGTCGCGATGGGCGCGATCCTCGGCGCGGCGCTGTCCTACAACCTGCTGACGTCGCCCGAGTTCACCAATGGCGCGGAGATCGAGTTCGGCATTCCCTGGGGACGGCTGGCACTCTTCGTCGGCATCGCCTACGTGGCCAGCGCCATCATGACCCTGCTGCCCGCACGCAGTGCCTCCCGCGTCTCCGTCGCTGAGGCACTCCGCTACGAGTAGCGGCGACTCTTCCGAGGCCATACGAGAACGGCCCCGCCAATGGCGGGGCCGTTCTGATCTCGAGGTCGCCTCGGGAGGTGTGAGCTAGCGAGCGCCAGCCGCGCGTTCGCGCATCCGCCGCACCGACCGCAGGTGGCGCTCGACGACCGTCATCGCGCCCTCCTCGGTAATCGCGAACTTCGGCGCGACCTTCCAGAACATCGGCAGGAAGTGCCGCCAGTCCGCCATGATCTCGGAAGCGCGGGTCGAGCCCGTCACCTCCTCGTGGCGGCGGATCAGCGCCTCCAACAGCTCGATGTCTTCCGGACCGGTCACCTGCTCCAGGCCGACCAGTTCCTGGTTCACGCGCGATCGGAAGTCGCCGCGCTCATCCAGCACGAACGCGACGCCGTTCGACATGCCCGCGCCAAAGTTGCGCCCGGTCTCGCCCAGGATCACCACCACGCCATCCGTCATGTACTCGCAGCCGTGGTCGCCAATGCCCTCGACAACCGCGCGCGCGCCTGAGTTTCGCACCCCGAAACGCTCACCGGCGCGGCCCGCGATGAACAGGCTCCCGCCCGTCGCGCCGTAGAGCACCGTGTTGCCCACCAGCACGGACTCGTGCGAGACCGCGGGCATATCCGGGTGCGGCCGCACGACAATGTCGCCGCCATTCATCCCCTTCGCCACGTAGTCGTTCGCCTCGCCGGTGAGGTGAAGGCGCACGCCGCGCGTCAAGAAGGCGCCGAAGGACTGCCCGGCGCTCCCCGTGAAGTGCAGGTCGATCGTCCCATACGGCAAACCCTCGTCGCCGTAACGACGAGCGATCCGACCGGAGAGCCGCGCGCCCACGCTGCGGTTGGTGTTCTTGATCGGGTACTGCTTGCGCACCGGCGTCCGCTGCTCGATCGCGTCGCGCACGTCCTCGATGATCTGATCGTCCAGCACCACGTCGTCGGTGCGCTCATTGCGCACCATCTGCGCCGTGTGCGCCTGCGTCCGTTGCGGGTCGACCGGCGTGATCACGCGGCTCAGATCGATCTTATCGGAGCGCTGCCCGCCCACCGGGCCGAGTTGGTACAGCAAGTCGGCGCGGCCGATCAGCTCGTCCACCGAACGGTAGCCAAGCTCTGCCAGCAGCTCCCGGACCTCTTCCGCCACGTAGGTCATGAACGCGACCAGCATCTCCGGCGTGCCGAAGTACTTCTCGCGCAGATCCTCGCGCTGCGTCGCTACCCCGACCGGGCAGGTGTTGAGGTGACACTGGCGCGCCATCTTGCAGCCGACGGCGATCATCGCAGTCGTGCCGAAGCCGTACTGCTCGGCGCCCAGCAGCGCCGCAAACACCACGTCGCGCCCGCGCTTCAGGCCGCCGTCCGTGCGCAGCGTGACGCGGCCGCGCAGGCCGTTGGTGACCAGCACCTCCTGGGTCTCGGCCAGGCCGAGCTCCCACGGAATACCCGCGTATTTGATCGAGGACAGCGGGCTCGCGCCGGTACCGCCCTCGGCACCACTGATCTGGATCACGTCGGCGTACGCCTTCGCGACACCCGCCGCGATCGTGCCGACGCCCTCGCAGGCCACCAGCTTCACGCAGACACGTGCTTCCGGGTTGACCATCTTCAGGTCGTAGATGAGCTGAGAGATGTCCTCAATCGAGTAGATGTCGTGGTGTGGAGGCGGCGAAATCAGCGGCGTGTTCGGCATCACGTGCCGCAACGTCGCGATGTACGGGTTCACCTTGAAGCCGGGAAGCTGACCGCCCTCGCCAGGCTTGGAGCCCTGCGAGATCTTGATCTCCAGCTCGGCCGCCGCCGCCAGGTACGCCGGCGTCACGCCGAACCGACCCGAGGCCACCTGCTTCACTGCCGAGTTCGCGTCGTGCTTGTCGCCGTCCCGCAGGTAGCGGCGCGGGTCCTCGCCACCCTCGCCCGTGTTGGAGCGGGCACCGAGGCGGTTCATCGCGCGCGCGATGTCCTCGTGTGCCTCGGGGCTGAGCGCACCCAGCGACATCGCGCCGGTCTGGAACCGCTTCGTGATGTCGGCGACCGACTCAACCTCGTCGACGGCGATCGAGGCGCGATCGGAACGAATGCCCAGCAGATCGCGGGGCGTGCTCGGCGGCGACGCCTCAAGCACTGCCAGGTATTCCTGGTACTGCTCGCGGCTGCCGTCCGGCGCCACGGCCTTGTGCAGCGCGCGCCACATGTCCGGCGAGTGCCCGTGGTGATCGGCTTCGCGCCGGAACTTGTACCAGCCACCGGGCAGCAGCGCCCCGGCCTCCGGGAACGCGCGCGCGTGTCGCTCGATGATGTCCGCCGCCAGGTCCTCGAACTCCACGCCGCCAATGCGGCTCGTGGTGCCGGGGAAACACTTCGCGATCACCTCGTCGCCAACGCCCAGCGCCTCGAAGATCTGGCCGCCGTGGTACGACGCGACGGCGGAGATGCCCATCTTCGACATGATCTTCAGGATGCCGGTGTCGACCGCCTGTCCGTAGCGGCGGAACACCTCTTCCAGGGTGTCGTCGCCGAAGGCGCCGTCCTGGGTCAGTGAACGCAGCACGTCGAAGGCGACGTATGGAATGATCGCGCTCGCGCCGAATCCGATCAGCGCAGCGAAGTGGTGCACGTCTCGCGCGTCGCCCGTCTCCGCGATGATGCTCGCGCGCATCCGACGGCCCGTGCGCATCAGGTGGTGATGGACCGCCCCGACGGCCAGCAACATCGGCACCGGCGCCCACTCCGCGTCGACCAGCCGGTCGCTGATCACGAGGATCGAATCCCCCTCGTCGACCGCCATCGAGGCCGCCGCGCAGAGGTTGTCGATCGCCTGCTCCAGTCCCGCCGGCCCAGCGGCCACACGGAACCGGGCGTGAATGTTCGCCACCCGGAAGTGATCGACATCCAGGCGCCGCAGCGCCTTCAGCTCCTCGTCCAGCATCAGCGGGCTCGTCAGGTGCACCAGTCGCGCCGCCTCGGGCGTTGACTCGAGCACCGACTGGCGACGCCCCAGGTACGTGTCCAACGACATCACGATCTCTTCGCGGATCGAATCGATCGCCGGGTTCGTCACCTGCGCGAAGCGCTGCTTGAAGTAGGTGTAGAGCAGCCGGCTGCCGTTCTGCAGCGCGGACAGCGGGGTGTCATCACCCATCGAGCCCACCGGCTCCTTGCCGTCCTGCGCCATCGGCTTGATGACGTACTCGACCTCTTCGCGCGTGTAGCCATGCAGGTGCTGCATCGCCAGCACATCGCGCGAAGGCTCCATCTCCGGCGCCTGCGGCCCGTCCGCCTGCAGGTGCACCAGGTGGCGATCCACCCACTCGCCGTAGGGACGGCGCTGCACCAGTTCGCGCGCGATGTCCTGGTCGTGCAGGAACGTCTTGCGCGCGGTGTCGACCGCGATCATCTGCCCAGGCCCGATCCGGCCCGACTCCACGACCGTCCGGGCGGGCATGTCGATCAGCCCAACCTCGGAACCCATAATCACCATGCCGTCGTCGGTCACCTGGTATCGCGCCGGGCGCAGCCCGTTGCGGTCCATCACCGCGCCGGTGGTGCTGCCGTTGGTGAACACCACGGCGGCCGGACCGTCCCATGGCTCCATCAGCGCCGCGTGGTACTCGTAGAACGACCGCAGGTGCGGGTGGATGTTCGGCATGTTTTCCCACGCCTCGGGGATCAACATGCGCATCGAGTGCAGCAGGTCCCGTCCCGACATCACCAGCAACTCGAGCGCCTCATCGAACGAGGCGGTGTCCGAGCCCAGTGGGTGGATCACCGGCGTCAGATCGGCGACATCCTCGCCCCAGATCGCTGAATTCAGATCCGGCTCGCGCGCCGTCATCCAGTTCCGGTTGCCCAGCAGCGTGTTGAATTCGCCGTTGTGGGCGACCATCCGGAACGGCTGCGCGATGTTCCACTCGGGCAACGTGTTGGTGGCGTAGCGCTGGTGGAACAACGCCGTGCGCGACTGCACGCGCTCGTCCGCCAGATCCGGAAGGAATGCCTGCAAGCGCGGAGCGATCATCAGGCCCTTGTAGACCACCGTGCGTGATGACATCGAGACAACGTAGGCGTCCAGGTGTTGCTCGCGGAACGTCCGCTCCGCGCGCCGGCGCGCCAGGTACAGACGCCGCTCGAACTCCGGGCCGTGTAGCTCAGCCGGGCGGCGCAGCAACAGCTGCTCGATGCCGGGCACCGTATCGAGGCCCTGCGGTCCGAGCTGTCCCGGGTCGTGCGGAACCTCGCGCCAGCCGATCAGGCTGATCCCGACGCGCTGCACTTCCTCTTCGAGGGCGGCGCGCGCCGCGGGGCGGTCCGCTTCCACGTGCGGCAAGAACACCATCGCCACGCCAAGGTCGTCGCGATCCTCGATCGGCGAACCCAGGCGCTCGCAATCCTCGCGCAGCAGCTCGAACGGGATCTCGATCGTGATGCCCGTGCCGTCGCCGGTGAGCGGATCGGCGTTCACCGCGCCGCGGTGCGTCAGCGAAACCACCGCCTGAATCGCCAGCTCCACCAGGCTGTGACTGCGGACGCCCTCAATGCTCGCGACGAAGCCCGTGCCACAGGCGTCGCGCCCCGGCCACGCGGGCGCCATCACGCCACCGGCTTCCGGGAATGCGTTGGACATACGGCCCGTCTGAGACGGGCGATCGCCTGGAGTCACGGTGAGACCATTCTTCCGTCCGTGAGGCAAAGATCGGGGTGGGCCCACGGGGAGTCGAACATCATAGCCGACGAGGGCGGCAACAACGGTCTGTATGTTGCGCGATCTGTCACAAACTCGCAAGACGATCGTGACCTCACACGGCAGCTCTCCCTCACGCGCCCCTCGAAATTCCCGCCGATCCGCCGGAGCGACGAGTGGGCAAGCGTAGCCGAACGCCACGCGCTCTCGAACGAGCGGATAGTTAGGTATTGACCTGAGTATCATCCAGACCTACAGTTAGGCACATGCCTAACCAATCCGCCGAACTCAATCGCGTCTTCCAGGCACTCACCGACCCGACCAGGCGCGCCGTCATCGAGCGGCTCGGCGGCGGCTCCGCCACCACCAGCGAACTCGCACGACCGTTCGACATGGCGCTGCCGTCCTTCACCCAGCACCTCGGCGTCCTCGAGGACTGCGGCCTCGTCGCGTCGCGAAAAGAGGGACGAGTGCGGACCTACCGGCTCGTCCCGCAACCCCTCGAGTCGGCCGAACACTGGATGGCGGAGCAACTGCGGATCTGGGAACGGCGGCTCGATCGGCTCGACGAACACCTGCTCAAGATGAAGGACAAGAACCGATGACCGACTCAACCCACCAGTTCGACCCCGAGCGCGACCTGCTCCTCGAGCGTGTGGTCGATGTGTCCCCCGACCTCGTGTGGCGCGCCTGGACCGAGCCGGAACAGCTCAAGCAGTGGTTCACCCCACGCCCGTGGCAAACCACCGGCTGCGAGATCGACCTGCGCCCGGGCGGCCGGTTCGTGACGGTCATGCGGTCGCCGGAAGGCGAGGACCACCGCAACGAGGGCTGCTATCTCGAAGTGGTCCCGGGCCAGCGCCTGACCTGGACCAGCGCCCTCGCGCCGGGCTACCGGCCCAACAGCGGGTCGAACATCGGCGACGACGCGGACCTCCCCCTCACCGCACGCATTTCGATTGAGCCCGCGGGATCAGGGACGAAGTACACCGCCCTCGTGCTGCACGCGAACCCCGCGGACCGGCAGCGGCACAAGGAGATGGGCTTCCACGACGGCTGGGGCACCGCCCTCGATCAACTCGTCGAGTGGGCGAAGCAGCAGGGGTAGGGCTAGCCCAGTTCCACCTCGGCACGCTCGTCGCGCACCACCTCGCGTGCGATCAAGGCCTCGATCGCACCGCTATCGAGGCCCAACAACTCCGCGAGGACCTCGCGGCTGTGCTGCCCCATGTCCGGCGAAGTGCCCTTGATCCCACCCGGCGTCCGCGACAGTTTCACCGGCGTGTTCGTCAGCGGGATCGTGCCGATCGTGTGGTGCGGGGTCGGCACCAGCGCGCCGCGCTCCGCCACCTGCGGCAGTGCCGCCGTCGTCGGGATGTTGTTCAGTGGTCCGACCGGCATCCCGTACGGTTGCAGGGCGGTCACCCACTCCTCCGTCGTCCGCTTCGCGAACGCCTCGATCAGCAACGGCTCGAGGGCTGCGTGGTTCGCCGAGCGGACCTGCGCCGTCGCGAATCGTTCGTCGTCGATCAACTCGTGCACGTCCAGCTCCGCGCAGAGCAGCGCCCACTGGTTGGGCACCCCCCAGGCGAGCGCGAGTACGAGGTACCCGTCCTTCGTCGGAAACGCCTGGAACGGGACCGCCGTGGGGTGCCGCGTCCCCAGCGGCACCGGCGTCTCCCCCGTCACGTGGTACCGCATGAACGCGTTCTCGAGGATCGCGATCTGGCAGTCCAGCATCGAGATGTCGACGAGCTGCCCCAGCCCCGACTGCTCCCGCTCGCGCAGCGCCGCCAGGATCCCGACCGCGCAGTAGAGCCCCGCCGCGATGTCGCCGAGCGAGAAGCCCGGGCGCGTTGGAACGCCGCCGGGCTCGCCGGTAATCGACATCACCCCGCCCGCGCCCTGCACGATCACGTCGAGCGCCGGCAGCTTCGCCATCGGTCCGGTCTGGCCGTAGCCCGAGATCGCCGCGTAAATCAGTCGCGGATTCACCTCCGAGAGCGCCGGGTAGCCGAGGCCCAGGCCGTCCATCGCGCCCGGCGTAAAGTTCTCGACCAGCACGTCCACCTCGCCGACGAGCTGACGGAACAGCGCCTTGCCCTCCTCGGACTTGAGGTCGATCGAGATCGAGCGTTTGCCGCGGTTCACGGAGAAGAAGTAGCCGGACTCTCCGTCCACCAGCGGACCGGTCGTCCTCGACACGTCGCCAAACGGCGGCCGCTCCAGCTTGATCACGTCGGCGCCCAGGTCGCTCAACGTCATCGTCGCGAACGGCCCGGACAGCACCCACGTCAGATCGAGGATGCGCAGTCCGGACAGCGGACCGGTCGTCGCCAATGCCGGCATCGAGGTGTCTCCTTCGTCAGCGCTTCGTTGGACCGGCGGGTCAGGCGTCCGGCTTCGCCGGACCAGTCATCGCCGCGATCTCCGGCGCAATCGGTTCGGGTGCAATCACCGGCGCCGCGTGCCGCAGCGCCACGTAGACGCCAGCCAGCACGACCATTGCTCCGGCAAGCTCCAGCAGTGTAGGCACCTCGTCGAGGACGAACGCGGCGATCACCGTCGCGCCAACCGGCTCGCCGAGGATCGCGATCGCCACCACCGCCGCCGGCAGGAAGCCGAGCGCCCAGTTCATCGCGTTGTGGCCGATCAGTTGCGACACCACCGCCACGGCGAGAATCGCGAGGTACGAGCTGGCCGGGTGCCCGGTCAGCGGCGTCCCGCTGACGGCGACCGCCACTAGCAGGAACAACGCCGTCAGCGTGTAAACGCTGGCGCCGTAGCTCGCCGTGGAGATGCGCCGCCGCGCACTCCGCCCGATCACGAGGTACGCGCTGGAGAGCAGCCCGCCGCCCAGCGCCAGCAGATCGCCCTCCAGCGATCCGCGGTCACCGAGGTCGTCGCCAGCGAGGAGTGCGGCGCCGACGAGGGCGATCGCCGAGCCGATCACCAGCGCGCGTGTCGGCCGCTCCCGCAGCACGATCCAGGCGCCCAGACCAACGAAGATCGGTTGCATCGTGACCAGCACGACACCGGTCACCACCGAGGTGCGCTGTAGCGCCGCGATCCAGAGCGCGAAGTGCAGCGCGAGTGCCAGCGCTGAAAGCACCAGCGCGATCCGCTCCCCGCGCCTCGACTCCCGCAGATCGCCCACGCCTCGGACCGACGCGTACGCGAGCATCGCTGGCGAGGCGAAGACGAGCCGCAGTGCCGCGATCGCGAGCACGGGCGCGGGATCGGCGAGCCGGATCAGCGGCGCTGACCAGGAAATACCGATGATCCCCAGCCCGAGGATGAACCAGCGTCCCGCCGTCACCGCCGCCCCCGCTCGCGACCAACCGTCCACCGTCGTGCTGGCGGTGAGGCTACCGATCGGCCGTCCGCCACGCGAGCGCGTTCACGCCCGTCATCGCCCGCGTTGACAGGGGATCGTGCTGTCGCCAAGGTGACGACACCCGGGCGGCTTCGCGGAGCGCGCGCACTACCGGGCCCACGCTAGAGGCACCACGGGACAGGGGCGCACATGCAACTCGGGGTGGTCTTCCCACAAACGGAGATCGGCGCCGACCCCGGCCCGGTCCGCGACTACGCACTGGCCGCCGAGGCCGCCGGGTACGAGCACCTGGTGGTCTACGATCACGTCCTCGGCGCCGAACGTGATCGGCCCGGCGGCTTCACTGGTCCGTACGATCACGAGACGCTGTTTCACGAGCCGATGGTGCTGTTCGGCTACCTCGCCGCGATCACCCAGCGCCTCGAACTGGTGACCGGCATCCTGATCCTCCCCCAGCGGCAGACCGCCCTGGTCGCCAAGCAGGCCGCCGAGGTCGATGTGCTCTCCGGCGGACGGCTCCGCCTCGGCGTCGGCGTCGGCTGGAACGCCGTCGAATACGAGGCGCTCGGCGAGAACTTCCACGACCGCGGCCGCCGCGTCGAGGAGCAGATCGCCCTCCTCCGCGCGCTCTGGGCCGAGCCGACGGTCAGCTTCGAGGGACGCCACCACTCGGTCGTTCGCGCCGGCATCAAGCCACTCCCGACCAAGCGCGCGATCCCGATCTGGATGGGCGGCATGTCCGACCCCGTGATCGAACGCGTCGGCCGCCTCGCCGACGGCTGGTTCCCCCAGTACCGCAAGCCCGAAGAACTCGCGGCCGGCCTCGAGCGGGTGCACGCCGCCGCGAAGGCAGCGGGCCGATCGCCCTCGGACGTCGGTGTCGAGGGCCGAGTGCAGCTCGGCGGGGACGTCAGCGAAGCCGTCGCGCTCGCGAACGAGTGGGTCGAAGCGGGGGTCACTCACCTCGGGGTCGGCACCATGAACGCTGGCTTCACCTCGGTCGGCCAACACATCACCGCGATCGAGCAGTTCAAGCAGGCATTCAGCGCCTAGCCGCCTCACACGGATTCAGCGGATTCAGCGGATTCAAGGGACTCAGAAGGAGACCACGCGGTGACCACACAGCCCCGGATCGACTGGGACGCCCTTGGTGAGCAGGCCACGGAATGGCTCTCCGAATACATCCGCGTGGACACCATCAATCCCCCGGGGAACGAAAGCCGCGCCGTCGCCTGGTTCGGCGAAATCCTTGATCGCGAAGGCATTCCCTACGAGACCTACGGCGCGACCCCGGATCGCCTCAACCTCGTCGCCCGCCTGCCCGGCGACGGCTCACGTGGCAAGGCGCTCATCCTCCTCAACCACACCGACGTCGTCCCCTTCGAGCGTGAGCACTGGACCGTCGAACCGATGGCCGGCGAGATCCGCGACGGCTTCATCTGGGGGCGCGGCGCCACCGATATGAAGGGGATGGGGATTATGGAGTTCATCTCCTTCCTCCTCCACAAGCGCCACAACCTCCCGCTCAAGCGCGACCTGGTCTTCATGGCCGTCGCCGACGAGGAAGCCGGCTCTGCCTTTGGCGCGGAGTACCTCGCGAAGGAGCACCCCGAACTCCTCGATTGCGAGTACGTGATCAACGAGGGCGGGTCCGGCACCGTCGAGGTGCTCGGCGTGGAGCGCCCGACCTTCAACATCGGCGTCTCCGAGAAGGGGCCGTTCTGGCTCAAGCTGCGCACCGTCGGTGCGCCCGGTCACGGCTCCGTCCCCACCGCCGACAACGCGGCCGTACGCCTGGTGCGCGCGTTGGACCGCATCGCTGCCTGGGACCGCCCGCTGATCGTCACCCCCGAGGTCCAGGAGTACTTCCAGTTGCTGCACGAGGCGGGTGTCGTCGCGGAAGCCCCGACCGAATCGATGCTCGCCGGGCTCGCCGCGCAGCACCCGCGCATCCACTCGCTCCAGACCAACTCGATCTCGCTCACCACGTTGCACGCCGGCGTGAAGATGAACGTGATCCCCGCCGAGGCCACGGCCACCCTCGACTGCCGGCTCGTCCCTGCCTACGACCCCGAGGAGTTCATGCGCGAACTGCGCGAGGTGATCGACGACGCCGGCGTCGAGATCACGCGCGAGTTCGAATCCTCGACGCCCCCGTCACGCCTCGATACGGAGCTGTACGCCGTGATGTCGGCGACCGCCAAGTCGCACGTCGAGGACGCGCTGGTCGTCCCCAGCGTCTCGACCGGCTTCACCGACTCGCGCGTGTTCCGTCGCCACGGCATCACCGCCTACGGCTTTATCCCGGTGCTGCTGGGGCCGAAGGAAGTCGGCCGCGCGCACGGCAACGACGAATGCCTCTCGATCGAGAACCTGCGGATGGGCATCCGGATCCTGCACGACACCATCCGCGGCATCTGCGGCTAGCGAGGGCAGTCGGGACAGCGTCCGGGACGCTGGCGGGGCAGCAGTCGGGCTGAGCGCTAGCTGCCGTAGCTGGCGATCACGCCATCCAGGTACTCGCGCAGCCCGTCCTCGTTGAATGGCCCGAAGCGGAGTTCCGACGCACGATTCGGGCCCTCGTTCGGCGGGATCACCGCGAACGCCGGGTGCCGCGCCGCAGCCATCTCCCCCGCGAACTCACGCTGCTCGGCGATGTCGTAATCGAGGATCACGAAGTTCACTTTGTCCTGGTATTCCGGTCGGAGCCCGTGCACGACGGGCCGCGTCAGCGCGCAGGTCGGTCACCAAATCGCATCGACGAACACCATCGTCGGCTTCCCGTTCGCCGGGAGGAACGCGCCGGTATTGTCCACGTGATCGCCGGGGTGCTGATAGCCAACTGGCACCAGCACCGCATCGCCTGTCGGGAAGTCGTAGCTCGTCGCGCCGTCGGTCGCCGCCGCTTGCGCGGCCTCGGTCGCCCCGACCGTCGCGGTCGCTGTCGCCGCCGTCTCTGTCCAGCCACAGGCGAGCGCGCCCAGCGCGATCAGCGTCGCGATGGCAAACATCGAATGGGTGCGGCGGAAGCGGCGGTTGTTCGTCTTCATCACTTCGAGACTATCGGACGTCTGGGACGAGAGGATGACCGAAGTATTACGCAGACGGAGCACCTGCGTCGTGAGCAAGGTCACCAGGCGGCAACGCGGGCAGCGGCTGCAGCGTGCGAAGCACGAACGCCCCCGCACCCAGCAGAACTGCGACCGCGGCCGCAAGGAACACGTACCGCGTCCCGGCGGCATCCGCGATGTAGCCCGCGGATAGCGATCCGATCAGCACCCCGGCGGCAAACCCCGTCGAGGCGAAACTCATCGTCGTCGCCATCCCCAGTCGTCGCCCAAGATCGACCTGGATCGCCATCGAGGACACGCTCATCAACGCCGATCCCAGACCGGCGCCGCCAACGAACGCCGCGAGAATGACCCAGTACTCGGACGTGAACGCCATCGTCAGATACCCCGCGGCGACGATGACGCTGCCGACCGCCACGAGGATCCGGCGATCGAACCGATCGGCAAGCGGCCCAAACAGCGGCTGCAGCCCACCGCCGAGCAACTCCTGCCCGGCGAGCACGAAGCCCACTATGGTCGCCGTCGCCGCGATCTCCTCCTCCAGGTACAGCGCGAGGAAGGAGAACGCCGACCCGAATGCGAACGAGAAGCCCACCCGCTGCGCGAACAGCGCCTGCAGGTAACGATCGCCGAGGATCTCGCTCCACGGCACCAGCCGTTTGCGCACGGTGCCTTCGCCCTGGCGATCGATCCACCACGGCAGGAACAACAGGATCACGACGCCACTCACCGAGAGCATCCCCGCCATCAACAGGAACACGGCGTCGAACCCCGCGCGGTCGCGGACGACGCCGGACACCACCGGCCCCATCCCAAATCCGAGGAACTCGAACACCCCGAACAGCCCCATGTACCGTCCCTCCTGGCCCTCGGGAGCAAGGTCGCCGATGTAGGAGAGGACGAGCGAGAAGACGAGGCCGGAGCCAATCCCGGTCAGCGCGCGCAGGGCGATCACCACGCTGATGCTGTCGGTCTCCCGCCAGCCCAGCGCCGCGATGATGTAGGTCGCGATGCCGATCAGGATGAACTGCTTGCGACCGTAACGATCCGCGATCCGTCCGGTGAATGGACTGACGAAGAGCTGGGTGAGTGCGAACGCCGAGAACGTGAGCCCCACCTGCGCACCGCTCGCGCCCAGTTCCTCCGCGCGCACCGGGAGTACGGGCGCGACGATCCCCACGCCAAAAGCGGCGGAGAACATCGCGATCGCCAGCGTGATCACCGTGCGGGAGACCATCGAGGACGGACACCGTTCGTTGGGAAAGAGGCACGCACTGGCCTCGATGAGACCGAAGAGAACCGAATAGTCTTACTGCTAGACGACCTCGGCGGCGAGGAGCGCGAGCCGGCGGCGATCCGTCACGCTGATCCGCATCCGCTTCAGCTCAACCAGCTAGTCGCCACGCATCTCGTTCAGGATCCGGGTCGCCGTCTCGCGGTAGGTGCCCACCATGTCCGCGATGTCCTGGTGCGACAGGTTCACCGGTCGATTGTCCGGACCCGACAGGCGCAGCAACGTCGTCGCGATCCGCGCCGGCACGGACTTGTAAGCCACGTCCGCTAGGCGCTCCTCGGCGTCGTCCAGGCGCCGTGCCATGCCCTCCAGCAGCCGCAGCGCGATCGCAGGGTACTGGTGGATCACGCGCTGGACGTCCTGCCGCGACATCACGCAGAGCGTGCAGTCCTCCGCCGCCTCCGCGAAGCTGCCGCTCATCCCCTGTCCGACCAGCATCATCTCGCCGAACACGGAGCCAGGCTCCAGCGTCGCGGTCACCAGTTTCTTGCCCTCTTCGGTCACGCGGTACAGGTTCACGCGCCCGGCCTTGAGGATGAACAGCACCTCGCCGGTTTCCTCGGGCGCGAAGAAGACCGTGCCGCGTTTGCACGAACTCATCGTCGTGCTGCGCTCGATCTCCTGCATCTCCGGGGGCGCCAGATCCTGGAAGAGATCGGCCTCCATCAGACACGGCGTCGCGTCGGGTGTAGGAAGCGATCGGGACATGCTCGTCGCCAAGAACTCGCCTCCACCCTGTTCGCGCTGTCCCGAGGGCGCGCGCTCCAGGAGTGCCGTCAGCGTTCCCCACGCGGGCGTACCCAACGACACGACCTCGCCATCAAGGAGGAACGTCGGTGCCGCGAATACCTCGTCGGGAACCTCGTCCGAGGATACCTCGCTGAGGTCCACGACACGGACGCGGATCTCCGGGTAGATGCTGCGCACGCGATGCGCCACCTCGCGCGCCGCGTGACACGAGCTACAGCCCGGCTCCACGTACACCGTGAGTGTCGAGATGCCCCCGGGTACGCCGCCCAAACGCTCCGTCGCGCGCAGGCCCCGGAGGGTTGAACTGGCCATCATCTGCTCCGGATCGGTCCGTGCGACCGCACCCTGTCAGTGTCCGCGTTCATCCAGCGGCGGGCCGTGATCGCCGTCACCGCCACCGGCCTCGGGCTGGCCCGCTATCCGGCCGACCGCACGGCTGGCGCCCAGACCAACCTGACGCCGCCCTTGCGAACCTCACTGTCCGCTCCCACCGATGAACCGATGATCCCCAGACGGTCGTGCGATCTCGCGTGACCACGATCGGGAGTTTTCCGTGATCGTCGTGCGCCGCGCCCTCACTGTTCCGCTTGCCGTCGTGTTGACGCTGCTGCTCGCCGTCACGCTGGTCGTGCACCGTGCGAACGAGACCGTCCTCGCCTCCAGCTTCTACGAGGACCAACTGGCCGCTGTCGGCGTCTTCGACGCCGTCCACGACGAAGTGCTCCCGCGCGCCGTCGATGACTTCCTCGCCGAACAAGACCAGCAGCTCCCCGACAGCCTCCACGGCGTCGCGCTGCCGACCGACCCCGCCTCGCGCGCCGCGCTGCTCGATTTCGCCCGCACCGCCTTGCCGCCAACAGTCCTCGAGGACATCACCACCGACGGCATCGACAGCCTCGTCGCCTACCTCCGAGGAGAGCGCGACGACCTCGATTGGGCGGTCAGCCTCAGCGAGCCGCTACACAGTGCCTTCCTCGCCTCGGGAGCAGCGGGTGACAACAGCACTGCGTTCGAGCGCACCTGGACCACCCTCGATCTCGGGAACGTCGCGATCGCCGGCCTCAGCGGCGCCACAGAGATCCCGGAGCTCGAGGCGTTCCACGATCCGCTCTCGCTGCCCGTGCTCTCCCGCCTCCGCGCCGACGGCATGCCGCTCGAGGAGGAGACCAGCCTCGTCAGCTCCGTCTACGAGGCCGAAGCGCCGAACGCGCAGATCCGCCAGCTCACCGAGACCGCCCTCGGCGGCGCCGCTTCCATCCAGCAGTTGGACGGGTTGAAAACGCTGCTGGTCGTCACGCAATCGGTGGAGCCGGAGCCAGCGCAACAGCTCGTCAACGCCGTCTCGCAGGGCGCCTCCGTCACGGACGGCCCGCTCACCATCCTCCTCGGCAGTGAGCGCGCCGAGGCGACCCAGTGGCTCGAGGCGGAGCTGTTTGGCGCCGTCCGGGAACTGACCTCGTACCTCGCGGGCGAGACCGAACACTTCGCCATTCAGATCAACTTCAGCGCATACCCGGCGCTCGCCCCGGTCGTCGCCGGAGTCCTCCGCTCGGACCCCGATACGCTGCTCCGCGACGGTTTCGTGCTGAACGACATCGACATCCAGCGCGAGCTGGACGCCAGCGAGGATCCGCCATTCGCCACCCTCGATGACGCGCGCGCGCTTTTCACCAGCAACGGACGCACCTTCGGCATCGAGGACCTGCCGGCCGGCACAGCGGACGGCGCCGCAGCCGGCGCAGCGCCGTCTCAGCACCCGCTCGCGCAGCTACGCCAGTTCACCTCGGTGTTCGCGAGCTGGGCCGTCCCCGGGGCCACGCTGATCCTCGTCGTCGCGGGGTGGATCGGGATGCTCGGTGGCCGCCGTTGGTGGTCGCGGGCAACCTGGGCCGCTGCCGCCGTAGCCGGCCCCGCGCTCTTCATCGCCGTCGCCGCCGGGCCGCTCTACGCCCTCGTGGGCGCGCCCCGCCTCGAAACGGCGGTCGCCGATCGGCAGGCGCAACTGCTCGCCGAAGATGGCGCCACGACCGCGCTCGCCGTCCGCGCGCTCGATCAGCTCGAGGCCGTCATCGACGGCCAGGCGGGGGCCTTCGCGATCAACGCCGCCGCCGTGCTGCTCCTCGCGATCGTCGCCGCCGCCGTGGCAATCGGCTGGCAAGTCCGCGACACCCGCCTCGCGAGGGCCACCGGCACCCCAGCCGTCGAGCCGACCCGGCTCACCATCGGGCCGCCGCACGAGGCCACAACGAACGACGAGGCGCGCGCCGCCTAAGACCTTCGGCTAGGTCGCGGCCTTCGCGTTGTCCCAGCTCACCATCCGCAGCGGGCGCACCCGGATGTAGACGCTGCTCGACCGTACCTCGGTCGGCCAATCGGCCTCGGGCATCCCGCGCTGCTTCGCGCCCTCGCGCGCCAGTCGCAGCCGCTCCGCGTCGTCGCGCACCACGTCCGCGTCGCCCTGGAGCATCAGCCCCTTGAGATCCGCCATCGTCGATCCGCTCTCGATCAGCAGGCTCACCTTCGGATTGCGCTCAATGTTGCGAATCTTCTGCGTCGCATCGCGACACCCGATGAACACCTCGTCACCGACGCGGAAATAGCCGATCGGCACCGTGTGCGGATACCCGTTGCGGTCGAACGTCGTCAGGATGATCCAGCCCGGCCGGCTGTCGAGGAACGCATGCGCCTCCTCGGTCGTCAGCTCCGCCACCATCGTCGCCTCCTCGTCGCCACGCCCAACCTCGGACGCGTCGAGCGGAGGCTACCGCCTCCGCCAAGGAACGCTAGCGCGACGGCCAGCCCGGGGTAGGCCAATCCGGAGATGTGACGTCGTAGGGAATCGTTCCCAAGGGTCCGCTTGCACCCTCAGTGCGTCGGCTTAGGTCGAGTACGAGAACGCCGTCGGCGCGGATGCGAAACCCGTACTGATCGAGACCGCGCGGTGCCGGGCCAAAAAGTCGCGTCCCATCCAACGCCCAGCGCGAACCACGGCGCCCTTCCGCGAACAGGCCGACGTAGTCGTCCCGATCAGGTGCCGAATCAGTCCGGTACCAGAGGACGGTCGAGTCCCCGAAGGGTGCGGCGCCCGAGAACACGTTCACGTCACCGTCTGGATATCGCACCACATGAACCAGATCCAAACCGACACCGGGATAGCCGGGAGGTCGCTCATCGTAGACCTCGCCGACCGGAAGCTCGCGGAGGCCGCCGGCGACCCACAGGTAGGTCGTGACCGACCCACGGGCGAACGAGTTGACAGGGCCAATCGCATACTCATCACGCTCCGTCGATTCCGGCCACGCGAACGACCAAGCACCGACCGCGAGCGCCGCCAGCACCACCGCGCCCGCCATTCCAAGAAGCCACCGCCGCTGGAGACCAACGGACGGTCGCCTCCGAACGGCGTTGGCGTCCATCAGTCGAGACGCGAGGGCCACCCCGAGGTGGGCCACCCAGGGTCGTTTACGTCATACAGCGGCGGCGCGACCGATCCGCGCGCTCCCGGCACCACCTCGCTCAGATCGATCACCAGCACACCGCCGTCGTCGATCTGCCACTCGTAGCGATCGAGGTCGCGCGGCGCGGGACCATAGAAGCGCGTTCCGTCGATGGTCCACTGTTCGCTGTGTGCCGGCTCTATGAACACACCGACATACGCGGCGTTCGACCACGGAACACCCGTGGTATCCCAGACCACCGCACCGCCCAGGTGAGTGCTTCGCCCGGAGAGCACCCGGAAGTCACCATCCGGCAACCGGACCACGTAGAACAGCGTCGTCCCTGTCGGGCGCCCGCCCGATGCAGTGACCGTGTCCCGATAGGCACGGGAACTCAACACCGCAGCGATTTCACCCTCCGAGGTGATCCGGTACGCCGTTATCGACCCCGGTGCGAAGTCACTCGCCGGTGCCAGGCGAACCGCACTCAGCGCGCTCGCGCTGTCGGGCGGCGAGACAAAGCGCCACGCCCCCACCGCGATCACCACCACGAGGAACGCGCCCGCCCCCGCGAGCACGAAGGGGCGCAGCCCTCGAGGTGCGCGACTCGCTTCGAGGGACCACGCGCTCACGGTGCCTCCACCGGCTGAACCACGCGGATGGTGCCGTACCGGTCGATGTGTACCTCGAACCGGTCCATCGGCTTCAGGATCGGATTGCCGCCAACGGGCTCGCCACTGATGTCGTACTCAAAGCCATGACAGGGATCGCTGAAACCAGCGGAGCCAGGTCGCCCCCAGACCAGCGTGCAGCCGAACACCGGCTCCTGACGGTCGAATGCCAGGAACTCCCCGTCCTCAAGCCGTGCGAGGTACCCGACAACGCCCAGATCGCCGAGGTAGGTGACCGTCCCCGGTGTGAACTCCTCCGACTGGCCGACGATCGTCGTGCGCGTTGGCGGCCACGGATCGTCCGGCCACGCGTACGCGGCAGCCGCTGTGGTGAACACGCCAGCTACGAGGAGAGCGCCAATTCCGAGAAGCAAGAGTGCCGGGCGCCCGACCGGGCGCCGCCGTGAGTTCCGAGGAGTCGCAGTCGCGAACATCGCGCGACCTCCACTCCCGCCATTGTAGCTCTGTCTTACGTAAACCTTACTCGATCGCTTCCATGCGGCGCGCTACCGAGGCGGCAACAGGTGCCGCGCCAGCTCGGCCCCGCCCGGCGCGTTCGGATCGTCCTTGAACTGCGCGAGCCGTCGATAGACGTCCGCCGCCGCGCGGTGGAATCCGCCGGGTAACCCGTCCGCTTCGAACGTCGCCGCAATCTCGTCCATCTCGCCGGCGAACCGCCACGCCTTCGCCGCAGCCCCGGAGAGCCCTCGGTCGGATCGAGCGAGCAATTCGGGCTGGGAGCGCTGCCACTCCGCCATCAGCGGCTCGTGCACGCCCTCCGCGAGGGCCAGCGCGTGGATGTCGGCGAGGAGAGCGCTCGTCCCCTTCGTCCAAGCCGCGTACGCCATCTTCAGTGCGGACGCCGCGCCCGCTCCGCCCTCGATGCAGATCACCTCGAGGTTCCCCTTGTCGAGGAACTGCGAGACGAACGGCGCCTGCTCGCCGGAGAGGTACATCCGCGTGGTGCCGGGCTCTCGCGCCGGCGAACCGATGATCCCGCCGTCTACGTACTGCCCACCGTTCTTCGCCACGATCTCCGCGATGTGGCGGCTCGTCTCCGGCGCAATCGCGTTGGCGTCGACGTAGACACCGCGGAAACCCAGGGCGTGCACCTCGGCGGCCAGCTCAATCGCGAACTCGGGCGGGCAGACCGACAGGATGATCCGGCTCTGGTTGACCATCCCGTTCAGCCACGAAACGTCCTCGAACCCATCGGCCTTCGCCCGCTCGCGGCTCGCCGCGCTGCGATCCTCGGAGACCCAGACCACGCGCGAGGCGGACGCCTTCGCCGCCGCACCGATCGAGGAGCCCATCTGCCCGGGGTGGAGCAATCCAATCGTCACTGTTGCGTCGGCGGTCACGAGGTCCCTGCTCTCTCTGCGGCGAAGGTCGCGTACAGGTTGGCGATGTTCATCTCCTTGCGTTCGGCCTCGGGCCACTGTGCCCACTGGCCGATGTCGATCGACTTCGCCGCGTCGGCCTCGGAGAGCCCGTTCTCGAAGGCGTCGCGCGTCTGCGCGACCATGAATTCCAGGTACTCCTGCATGTCCTGCAACTCTTGCTTGCCGCCGATCGGCCCGTGCCCCGGGATCACGCGGTCGATGTCCATCCCGCCGATGATCTTGCACACCTCGACCCAGTTCGGCATGTGACCGCGTGATAACGGCGTCGCGTAGAAGAAGCACAGGTCGCCGCTAAACAGCGTCTTCGAGTCGGGGAAGTAGACCAGCGAGTCGCCCAGCGTGTGCGCCGGCCCGTGGTGCGAGAGCTGCGCCTCGGTGTCGCCATAGTGCAAGGTCAGCCGATCAGAGAACGTCGTCACCGGCAGCGTCGACTTCACCTCCGCCAGCTCGTCCCACCACGACTCCTGGATCCAGAACGGCTTCGCCCCGCGATCCCCCGGCGCCCGCTTCGCGGCCTGGGCGGCCGCGAACACCTCGGCGGCCTGCATTTCCTCGCGGCAATGCTCGTTCGCCACGATCTCGGCGCCTTCGATGAACTGGTTCCCGTTCGTGTGATCCGCGTGCATGTGCGTGTTCACCAGGTGCCGGAACGGCGCCGTGCTCACCTCCCGCATCGCCCTCACGAACTTCCGAGTCATGCTCGGCGCCATCAGCGCATCGATCACCAGAATCCCGTCGTCATCAACGAGGAACCCCGCGTTGCTGATCCCCCAGCCACCGTTCCACTGCATGTAGGCGTACAGGTTGTCGCCCAGCTCCACGGGACCAGTCTGGTATTCGGGCATCGGACGGTAGGGCATCGCGGTACTCCTCGGAACGCTCGTGGCGGTGACGATAGCAAGTCCGCGTCCGCGTCCGCTCCCGCGCACCCGCCCCGCATCGCCACGCAGGAGGCCGCCCAATGGGCGGCCTCCTCTCAGACACCCACAGCCTCTGCAACAGTCACGCCCCAGCACCCCTAGCCCACTCAAACAGCCCCGAAGGGTCATCGAGGGTCGAAGACCCCCTAGCGGACGGTGAGAGTGCCTTCCATCCGCTCGTGGCCCGGGACGTCGCAGATGTAGCGGTACTCGCCGGCGGCAAGCTCCACCTCGACCCGCCGATCCTTCGAGGCCGGAACCTCGAGCTTCACGTCCGCGGTCCCGATGACGAAGGTGTGGCGAACGAGGTCTTCGTTTCTCAGGTGAAAGGCGATCAGCCCGGCATCCGCCGCCAGCGTTTCCGGGTACTCCACCCCACTCGCGAGCACCTCCACGTCGCCCGCCTCGGCGGCATCGCTGCTCGCCGACAGCGACGCGCCGACCGACCCCACCGCCACGACCACCGCAAGCGCCACGGCCGCGAGGCCGAACGGACGGCTGCCAGCCATCGAGGGTAAGAAGTAGCTAATCAGCCCCGCGATAATCCCCGTCACGCCGAGGACCACCGACACCGCGCTGGGAGCGAACGATCCCCATGAGTCGAGGTGTGCGAGATCCTCGATCAAGAACGGCACATTCCCGAGCAAACCCAGCAACCCCAGCACCGCCGCGGCAAGCGCTACCCGAGGGCGGTCGATCCAGCGGTAGACCGCATACCCGAGGGCGAGATAGATGATCCCAAAGATCAGCACCGGCGGAATGACCGTCGCGTTAATCACCATCACCGCGAACAGCGAGACCCCGACCGCCGCCAGTCCAAACACCTCAAGCAGGCGCCACTGCCGCGCCGCGTTTACCGAATCCACGCCGTCCATCGACTCATCCTCAAGTCATGCACTTTCATTGCAATTATTGCATGATGCATGCATCATCACCACAGACGCAATACACCCCCGACCTCAAACCGCGAATTGGGAACGAACAGCAAGAAGGCCGCCTCACGGCGGCCCTCCAAACACCCTCAACCAACCCCGAAGGGAAGAAAATGGGGTCAAAGACCCCTAGCCGCGGGGGAGGCCTAGGCCGCGCGTCGCGATGATGTTGCGCTGGATCTCCGAGGTGCCGCCCGCGATCGTCGCCGACACGGCCGCGAGGAACCCGCCGGCCGCGCGACCCTTCATCGCCTCGCGGCGATTGCGGTCCCACACGTTCCCGTAGAGCCCTAACAGCTTGAGGTTCGTACGTGCGATCTTCTGGCTCAGCTCCGTCGTGAACAGCTTCGACATCGACGCCTCATGGTTCGGCACCATGCCGCGATCCTGGATGCTGTTGTTCAGGTGCGAGAACAGACGCGCGATATCCGCCTCCACCCAGCGGTCGACGAAGTCGAGGCGCCAGGTGCTGCTCCGCTTCAGGATCGTCTCCTGCTCGGGTGCCTGCTTCGCGTAAGCGAGCGTGCCCTGCAGCGCGCGCTGCGTGCCGACCGAGTTGCCGATGCCGGAGCGCTCGAAGTCCGTCAGCGTCATCCCCGCGTACCAGCCGCGGTTCTCCTCGCCGATTCGGTTCGAGACCGGCACGCGCACGTCCTCGAAGAACACCTCATTGAACGTCTGTGTGTTCGCCATCGTCGTGAGCGGACGCACGCTCACGCCCGGATCCTGCATCCCCAGCATCAGCATCGAGATGCCGCGGTGCTTCGGCGCGTCCGGATCGGTACGGGCAAGCATGTACATCCGGTCCGCGTGCTGCGCGCCGGTCGTCCAGATCTTCTGGCCGTTGAGCACGTACTCGTCGCCGTCGCGCGCCGCGCGCGTCTGCAGCGACGCGAGGTCTGAACCGGCCCCCGGCTCGGACCAGCCCTGGCACCACATCACCTCGCCGGCGAGGATCGCCGGCAGGATCTCGGCCTTCTGTTCCTCGGTGCCGTGCACCATCACGGTCGGGCCGAGCATCATCACGCCGAACCCGCCGACGTTGCTCAGGCCGGCTTCCGCCAGCTCCTCGTTGAGGATGAACTGCTCTTTCACGGAGAGGCCGGCGCCGCCGTATTCCTTCGGCCATGCCGGGGCGATCCAGCCGCGGCCGACCAGCGCCTCACGCCACGACTGCCCCTTCGCGCGCGCGTCCTTGGACCAGCCGCTCTCCTCGTCACCGCCGCCGCCGCCACCACGACCGCCGCGCCCGCGGCCCTTGTCGCCGTGCTCGGCGATGAAGTCTTTGACGATTTGTCGGAATGCCGCCTCGGTAGGGGCGTCGGCCAGGTCCATGAGGTCACCTTTCGAGGGTTGCGCACCTTCTGAGCCTACAGCGAACGCGGTGGGTCTCCCCACCGCGTTCCTGCTCAATTCAGTTCGCGTACGCCCTACGCTAGTGCGCGGCGCTCGTCAGCCAGCCGAACTTCTGCGGCTTGCGCTTCGCGTCGTGCGCGATGGGCACGTTGATCAGCGACGGGCCCTTCAGCGTCAGCGCCTCGGCCAGCGCCTTGTCCAGGTCCTCGATCGTCTCGGCCTGGTAACCCTTGCCGCCCAGCGCTTCCATCATCAGGTCATAGCGGGCGCCCGGGCTCATCGCACCGGGAGGGGGCATTTCGCTGTCGATCTGCTCCTGCGTGTGACCGCCGATGCCGCCGTTGTTGAAGACGACCCAGACGATCGGCAGCTTGTAACGGACCGCCACCTCGCACTCGGTGCCGGCGAAGCCGAACGCACCGTCGCCCTGCAGACAGAGCACCTTGCGGCCCGGGTTCTCCACCTGCGCGGCAACCGCGAAGCCATGTCCGAGGCCCATCGAGCCGTACGAACCGGCGTCCAGGCGCGTCCGTGGCAGGTAGTTGTTCAGCACCGTGCGGCTGATGTCCATCGTCGAGGCGCCCTCGGCAACGATGATCGCATCGTTCGGCAGCGCATTGTCGATCGACTTCAGTGCCGGGTAGTACTGCAGCGGCGTCGAGTGATCGGCATACATCGCCTCGATCGCCTCGGCGTTCTGCCGGCCCTCGGCCTTCACCGACTGGAGCCACTCGGAGTCCTGCGGGAACTGCCACGGGCTCTGATCCAGCACGTCCAGCATCTGACCCAGCGTCGCCTTCGCGTCGCCGATCAGCGCCACCTCGGACGGCACGTTCACCCCGATCTCCTCGGGGTTGAAGTCCAGTTGAACGATCCGCACGTCCTTGCGGAAGCGCGGCGCGTGGCCGAAGTGCAGCATCCAGTTCAGCCGCGCGCCGGCCAGGAAGATCAGGTCGGCGTTCGACAGCACGAATGAACGTGCCGACGCGGCTGCCTGATCGTGGTCGTCAGGGATGATCCCCTTCGCCATCGGCATCGCCAGGTACGGGATCCCGGTCGCCTCGACGAACCGGCGCATCTCCGCCTCGGCACGCGAAGCCGCGATGCCCTTGCCGAAGATGATCAACGGCTGCTCGGCCGTCTTCAGCGCCTCAATCGCCGCGACCACGTCCTGCGGGTCGGACATCAGCCGCTTCGGATCCGGAACGCGCGGTGCCCACTGCACCAGGTCCTCGTCCACCTCGCCGGCGATCACATCGCCCGGCAGGTCGATGTAGGACGGCCCGGGCACACCCATGATCGACTTCTTCACCGCCTCGGCGATGTAAATCGGCAGTCGTTCGATCTTCTCGGCGCGCTTCGCGTACTTCGCGTACGGCGCCATTGCGGCGACCTGCTCGGACTCCTGGAAGAAGCCCATGTCCACGCCGCTCTGTTCACCCGCGCCGCCCAACAGCAGCAGCGGCCAGCGGTTCGACCACGCGTTCGCGAACGCGCCAACCGCGTTCAGCGCGCCCGGTCCGGAGACCACCAGCGCCGCGCTAATGCGACCGCTGAGGTATGAGCTGGCCTGCGCCGCGTACGTCGCCGGCATCTCGTGCCGCATGCCGACGTAGTTGATGCCCTCGCGCTGCGCCGAGTAGGCGATCACGGCGACCGGGATGCCAACCACCCCGTACATGTTCTCTACACCCTGAGTCTTCAGGGCCTTCGCGATGATCTGATGTCCGCTGATCATTGCCACGGTCTATCCCCCGCTTCTTCGTCGTATCCATGCGTCGGTCTGCGTCGTTCTTGTGTCTCGGTCTCGTCGAGGCGGCAACAGCCGACATCCGGTACGAGCCACGCGTCGCGATATTACACGGGCGCCCCGCTTCGCGCGGACCAGCCGTCAGTTCGGCCAGTCAATCCGGCCCGATCCAACCCCCTACGAGGTCGCTCGCCGGAACAGCGGCAGTGTGATCTCCTCGGTGACCGCGTGGAACACCACCTCCACCGGCATCCCGATCGTGATCGCCTCGGGGGCGACGCCCACGAGGTTGGAGTAGAGGCGCGGCCCCTCCTCGAGTTCGACGAGCACGGTCGCGAACGGCGTCTGGTCGCGGAACGCCGCGTTCGTCGCCTGGTGTGTCACCACGTAGCTGTAGACCGTGCCGCGGCCGCTCATCCGCGCCCACGTGTACTCCGCGCCGCGGCATCGAGGGCAAAGTGGCTGCGGCGAGTGCCGGAGCGAATCGCACGAGCTGCACTGCTGGATGCGCAGCTCGCCCGCGCGCAGCGCGTCCCAGTACGGCTGATGCTCCGGCTCCGGGACCGGCAACAGCCGCTCGCCGAGGATGTTCGGTCCCTCCGAGGTGACCGCGTCGTTCGCGCCGGAGTCGCTCATCGCGCATCCGGCCCGAAGATCACCGCGCCGGTGCCAATCCCCGTATCGACGAACGACGCGTTGACGTCCTTCACCTGCGCGGTCGAGCTGCCTCGCACCTGGCGCACGCCCTCCAGTAGCTGGTTCATCCCCTGCATGTACGCCTCAGAGAGATGACCGCCCGAGGTGTTCACCGGCAGCAGGCCGCCGTCCCAGGCGATCCCGCCCGATTCCACCAGCGGCCCACCGTCGCCACGTTCGACGAACCCGTAGTCCTCCAGCGCAAACACAACGAACGGCGCGAAGTGGTCGTAGATCTGCGCCACGTCGATGTCGCCCGGCCCGATCCCCGCCTGCGCCCACAACCGAGGCGCCAGGAACTTCGCCGCAGTGTCCGTGTACTGGCGGTCCGCCGCGTATGCGTGCTGCGCAGCCGCCCGGATCACCACCGGCGCCTGCTTCAGATCGCGCGCCCGCTCCAGCGAGGTCAAGACGATCGCCCCGCCGCCGTCGGTCTCGAGGCAGCAGTCGTAGAGCCGAAACGGCTCGACGATGAAGCGCGACTGCTGGTGCTCCTCGATCGTCAGCGGGCGGTCGTGGAAGGTCGCGCGCGGGTTGCGATTCGCGTGCATCCGTTCGGTCACGGCGACCATGCCGAACTGACGGCTCGTCGTGCCGGTCTCGTACATCCGTCGTTGCGCCTGCATCGCGAGGCCGTGCTGCGGCGTCAGCATCCCGAACGGTTCGCTGAACGCACCGGCGCCGTGGCCGCGTCGCCCGGTCACCTCGCCGCTGCCGTAGCGGCGCCCGGAGCGGCCGTTCACCCCTCGGTAGATCACCACCACCTCGGCGAGGCCCGCGCGAATCGCGGCGGATGCGCTGGCCACCAGCGCGGCGCCAACATTGCCGGCCTGGTTGATCTGCCCGAACCACTTCAGGTCGCGTACGCCCAGGTTCTCGGCCACTGTCGCCTCGGAGGACGTATCGACCGCCCAGCTCATCAGCCCATCGACCTGCGGCCCGTCAAGCCCGGCATCCTCGAGGGCAGCCGCGATCGCCTGCAGCGAGAGCGTCAGCTCGCTACGCCCGGACTCGCGCGAGTAGTCGGTCTCGCCAATCCCGACGACGGCTACCTGGTTAGTTGTGGGCATGCGCCGAATCGTAGACTGCCCCCACACCAACCGCGAGGGGGTCTTCGAGCCCTTCTTGGGGCTTCGCCTCTGCTAGCGAACGTTCCGAGGTAAGGTCGGGAACTCGATGTGCTCCTGGAGGGCGTCGTGCAAATCGTCTACAGCACCCACGCCACCAGCACCGATAACGTCGCCGGCATCGCCTCCGGCCACGCCGACCCCGACCTCGCCCCGCGCGGCATCGAAGAGTGCGCCGAGCGCGCCGCCCGCTGGGCGACCCGCACCTTCGAGGTGGTCGTCGCCTCGGATCTGCTGCGCGCCCGCCGCACCGCCGAACTCGCCTTCGAGGATCGCGGCCTCCCGATCCGCATCGACCGGCGCCTCCGCGAGTGCAACTACGGCGACCTCAACGGTGCGCCGAAATCCGCGGTCGACACCATCCGCGCGAGCCGCGTCGGCGCGCCCTTCCCCAAGGGCGAGAGCTACGAGGACGTCGCCGTCCGCATCCGCGCGCTCCTCGATGATCTCGCCCGCGAGTACCCTCGCGGCACCGTGCTGCTGATCGGCCACCACGCCCCGTACGTCGCCCTCGAACACATCGCCCAAGGCGTGCCGCTCGCCGACGCGCTCGCCTCGACCACCAGTGGCGACTACTGGCAGCCGGAGTGGACTTACCGTTATGACGTGTAGTCAATGACCTCTGAACACTTGCCCCTCCCGGACGGCGCCTCTGCGCTGACAGGCACCCGCATCCTCGACTTCACCCGCTACCAGCAGGGTCCGTTCGCCACGATGCTCCTCGCCGAAATGGGAGCCGAGGTGGTCAAGGTCGAAGAACCCGGCGGCGAACCGGGACGCGCGAACGGCCGCGACGACACCGGCTTCTCCGCCTACTTCGAGGGCTACAACCGCAGCAAGAAGTCGATCACCCTCAACCTGCGCACCTCCGAGGCGCGCGACGTCGTCCGACGGCTCATCCCCTCCTTCGACGTCGTTGTCGAGAACTTCCGTCCGGGCGCGATGGAGAAGTGGGGCCTCGGCTACGAGGACCTCAAGCAGATCCGCGAGGACATCATCGTCGGCTCGGGTTCCTCGTGGGGACGACAGGGACCGCTGGCGAACAGCCCCGGCTACGACCACGTCGGCCAGGCGCTCAGCGGCGTGATGTACGAGCAGGGCGACGGGCCCGGCGGTGAGCCGCACGCGCTGATCGGCGGCTTTGCCGATCAGATCGGCGCCATGCTCCTCGCCTTCGGCGTGTCCTCGGCGCTGTTCGCGCGCGAGCGTTTCGGGGTCGGGCAGCACGTCGACGTCTCGTTGATTGGCGGGCTGACCGCGCTGCAGTCGATGCAGTTCACGCGCTACCTCCGCACCGCGTTCCAGAGCGGCTTCGAGCGCCGGCGCGCGGCCACCTACACCAACTACGCCTGCGCCGACGGCAAGCACATCGCCATCGCCGCCAACACCCAGCGCTTCTGGGAACGGATGTGTGACGCCCTCCGCCACCCCGAACTCAACGAGGATCCGCGCTTCCTCGATCCCTTCGGCCGCGCCGCCCACAAGGAGGAACTCGTCGAGGCGCTGGCAGCGATCTTCTCGGAGCGCCCGCTCGCCGACTGGATCGGCCCGCTCACCGCCGCCGATGTCCCGCACGCCCCCGTCCTCGACTACGAAGGCGTCGTCCAGCACGAGCAGTTCTGGGCCAACGGCTACTTCCAGGAGATCGAGCACGACCAGCTCGGCTCGATGCGCGTCCCCGGCCCTCCGGTGCAGATGAGCGCCACCCCGCCGCGCATCCGCGGTGGCGGCCCTGAGCTGGGGATGCACACTGAGGAGATACTCCTCGAGGCCGGCTACACCTGGCCCGAGATCGAACAACTACGCGAGGCAGGGGCAATCTAAGTGGCAAAAACTCGAATCGATGCGGTCGTCTTCGACCTCGGCGGCGTGCTCGTGCAGATCGCCCGCGGCTGGAACGACGCCCATCGCCTCGCCGGCCTGCCCGGCGACCACCCGATGCTCACCTCGCCCGACTTCCACCCGCGTAGCGCCGAAGCTGCCCACGCCTACCAGACCGGCGGCATCGAGTTCGAAGATTGGGCCACCGCCATCTCCGAGGCCTCCGAGGGCGCCTACACCCCCGAGGACGCGAAGCGAATCATGGAAGCCTGGACCATCGAGGAGTACCCCGGCATCCGCGAGGTGATCGACGCCATCCACGACGCCGGCCTCGCGACCGCCGCCCTCTCCAACACCAACCAGCGCCACTGGGAACTGCTCGGCGTCGACGACAAGAGCTACGCCGACTACCCCAACCTCGGCGCGATCCAGCAGCTCCACGCCAGCCACATCCTCCGCCAGGCCAAGCCCGACCCCGCCATCTTCGACGCCTTCGTCGAAGCCGCCGACCTGAACAAGGCGCGCATCCTCTTCTTCGAAGACACCAAGCCCAACGTCGACGCCGCCCGCCGCTACGGCTGGTCCGCCCGCCACATCGACTACGCCAACGACCCCGCCACCCAGATGATGGCCACCCTCCGCCACCACCGCATCATCGACTAGACGCGACGTGAGCACTCTGCCATCCGACGCCGCGCGGAATGTGTTCGTAAACCCGCTCACGGGCGAGCGGGTCGAGGTGATCTCCGAAACACCCGAACTGCTCGCGATGGCTGTCGAATGGCCAAGACCGGGTCAGCGGGCGGCTGCCCACATCCACCCCGGCATGGAAGAAACGTGGCGCGTGCTCGAAGGCCGCGCCGCCTTCCTGATCGACGGGGTGGAAACTGAACTCGGAGCTGGCGAGCAGATATCCGCGCCGCCGGGCGCCGCCCATCTCGCGTGGAACCCAACGGAGGACCCCGTCCGCCTCCGCATCGAGATGCGCCCCGCACTCCGCTGGGCCGAGTTCACCCGCCGCTTCTTCGCCGGCGAGGACCCACGAATCCTCCTCGCCGAATTCCCAGATGAGATCCGCATCCCCCGGGATGGTGGCACCCCCCGCGGACACGCCGACTAACCGTCGGCCACCGCCCGAGGACGGCGTAATTCGCCCGCGGAATCCCTAGGATCGGGGCGTGGCCAGGGGACGCGGACGCCCGCGACATCCGGACGTACTCACCCCCGCTGAATGGCGGGTGGCCGAGCACGTGCGCGACGGACGGACCAACGCGGAGATCGCAGTCCGACTCGGCATCAGCGTGAACACCGTGCGATTCCACGTCTCGCACATCCTCGACAAGCTCGCCCTCGGCGGTCGTGAGGAACTCAAGTCGTGGACCGGCGAACCGCGACAGCGGTTCGCCTGGATGCCGGCGCCGTTGCTGCTCGGCGTCGCGACCGTCGGCGCCCTCGCGCTAGTCCTCGGTCTCCTCACCGCCGTCCGAAGGAACGCCCCTACGGCCGCGTCCCCCGCGACTTCGGGCGCGCGATCGTGTCCAGCGACTGGTACACCAGCTCCACCCACTCGCAGAGCAGCGGGCGAGTCTCCCGAGGATCGATGATGTCTTCGATGTTGAACGCCTCCGCCGTGCGGAACGGCGAGCGCAGGTCGCTCAGCTTCTCCTCGAGGGCCGCGCGATACGCGTCCGGATCCTCGGCCGCCTCGATGTCGCGCCGGTAGGCGGCTTGCACGCCGCCCTCGATTGGCAGCGAACCCCAGTCGCCCGAGGGCCACGCGATCCGGTAGTTCCAGCGCGCGTGGTTCTGATGCCCCGCCCCGGCGACGCCGTACGCGCGGCGCACCACCACCGAGGCCCAAGGCACCACTGCCTGGTTCACGGCCGCGAGCGCTCGCACCCCGCGACGCGCCACGCCCGAGGACTCCGCGGCCGTCCCCAGCATGAAGCCCGGCTGATCGACGAAATTCACGATCGGCAGATTAAAGGTGTCGAAGAGGTCGATGAAGCGCGCGAACTTGTCAGAGGCCGCGCCATCCATCGAGCCGCCGAGCATCCGTGGGTCGTTCGCGAGCACGCCGACCGGTCGCCCCCCGAGGCGCGCCAGCCCCACCACAAGCGACGGACCGAAGTAGCGCGCGATCTCGAAGAAGCTGCCCTCATCCAGGATCATCGCCAGCAGCTTGCGGATGTCGTGGGGGCGGCGGCGGTCCCTCGGGATCACGGAGAGCAAGCCCTCGTCGCGCCGATCCCACGGGTCGCTGCTCTCGCACACCGGTGGAAGCTGCCAGGCGTTCGAGGGCAGGTACGAGAGGAAGCGCTTGATCTCCTCGAACGCCTCCTCCTCCGTCTCCACCTCGTTGTCGACGACACCGCTACCGTGCGCGTGGATGTGCGATCCGCCGAGGTCTTCCTTCTCGATCGGCTGCCCGAAGGCGCGCTCCACCACCGGCGGGCCGGCGATGAAGACCTGCGAGTTGCCTTTGATCATGATCGAAAAGTGGCTGGCGGCGACGCGTGCCGCGCCGATGCCCGCGATCGATCCCATCGCCGTGGCAACCATCGGGATCTCCGACATCGCCCGCGTGATCACGTCCCAGCCGGTGTTGCCGGGGATGTAGGTCCGGCCGATGTCCTCGATCGTTTTGACCGAGCCGCCGCCGCCCGTGCCGTCGACCATCCGGATCACCGGGATGCGCAGCTCGGCGGCCATCCGCTCCGCGTGGCCGGACTTGCCGCCCACCGCACCGTCGGCCGCGCCACCCCGGACGGTGAAGTCATCGCCACCGACGACCACCGATCGGCCATCAATTTTCGCGACACCCATCACGTAGTTGGACGGGATGAAACTCGCGAGGTTGCCGTCCTCGTCGTACGTCGCCTTGCCGGCCAGCACGCCGCGTTCGCGGAACGTCCCGGGATCGACAAGCAGATCCAGCCGCTCACGAACGGTCAGGTGGCCGCGGTCGTGGTGTCGCTGGACGCGCTCGGGCGAGCCCATCTCGTACGCCAGCTCGCGGCGTCGCTTCAGGTCGTCGATCTCCGGTTGCCAGACCATGCGTCCCTCCGGCCTGCCGCTCGCGAGCGCATCAGTCCGCGAGGCGGGCGGCTTCCCGTGATTCGGTCAGTCTGCGAGGCGAGCGAGGGTGGCGCCTTCGTCGACGAAGTCGTCGACTGCCACCAGGATCTCGGCGATCTTGCCAGCGCGCGATGCCGGAATCGGCGTCAGCATCTTCATCGACTCGAGCGTAAACAGTTCTTGCTCAGCCTCGACCTGATCGCCAACCGCCACGTGGACTTCCGCCACACGCCCCGGCCATTCCGCATTCACGTCCGCCACAGCTGCTCCTCACGCGTTCGCGGGAGTGTCCCGCAGTGGGCGCAATCTGGCAGCGGACGCGAAGCGGCGTCAACTCACGAGCTGTCGCATCAATCGAGGATGGTGAAGCGCTCGCACGCGGGCACGGGCGCGGCCGCGCTCGGCACGTGGAGACACTCGCGTCATCGAGCGGATCGACGCGAGTGCCAATGCAGCAAGGGGCCTCGGGGAGCGGGAGCGAGTTACGCCGCCTGCTGATCCTGATCATCGGCAGGGTCGTCGAAGTACTGAGCCCCACCAGCGCCCTCGGTCGTGCGTCGCTGACGCTCGACGAAGCGGCGGTACTTGTTCATCGCGGCCTCGGCGGTGGCCTCATCCTTGAACTGGATGAAATGCCATCGCCCCAGGTCGACGATGTCGTCTGCGGTCAGTTTGGTCATGGAGCACCTGCACGCCTGCGTCGTTGTCTTGTCAGTGAAGCGGGCGGCCGCGGCCAAAGCGAGCGGGATTCCCCTTGGTTGGGGCGAGGCGAACCCTAACCCACCTCGCGCAGCGAGACCTCCAGGGGCAGCGCGACCAGCTCGGATCCGTCCAGGCTCAGCTTCGCCTCGTGCGGCCCGATCACCGTGAACTCCGGATTCGCCAGCTCAATGATGACGTTCGCCCGCGTCGGCTGCGCCGGATCCGCGACCTGTACCTCCAACTGTGCCTCCGCGCGCGGGGCGACGGCGTTGCCGTCCGGACCAATCAATTCGATCGCGAACTGGTGGGAGCCCTGGTCTTCCGGTTCGAACACGATCCGCACCACCAGGACCAACCGTCGGTGTCGCTGCGGCAGCACCGGCACGATCAGACGGTCGATCGCGATGCCCAGGGCGTTGAGCTTCCCGCCCGATTCCGTCGCCGCATCACAGAGAAAGGCCAGTTCCAGTCGCACGCGCTGCTCCGCTCGGCTCGCCGCGCGCGATGCCGCGCGAGACGTGGCTGCCGCCCGAGTCTAGGCCACCCTCCCGAGCGCACCACCGACCGAGGCCAGTCGTTCCGTCAGCGTCCGGCGCCGGGAGTAGACCGCGCGCTCAACGCGCGGCGACGGCATCTCCGAGGATCGCCGCCAGCCCGTTGTCGAGCAGTTCGCCGTGCAACTGCCCGAGGACCCGCGACCGCAGCACTCCATCGGCGTCGATGAAGAAGGTGCCCGGCAGCCCGATCAACCCGAAGGTCTCGAAGAGCTGGCCATCCGAGTCCAGTGCCATCGGGAACGTCAGCTCCAACTCCGCGGCGAACGCGGTCACCGCGCCCGGCGACTCCATCACATCCACGCCGATCACGGTCAGTGAGCCGTCCGCGCTGTGTTCGTCATGAATCCGCTGCAGCTCCGGCATCTCGGCGCGGCAGGGGCCGCACCATGTCGCCCAGAAGTTCAGCACCACCGCCTGACCGCGGAAGTCGGACAGCCGAAGCGTGCCGCCGTCCGGGGTCGCCAGTTGGAAATCCGGCACCGGTTCGCCAACCTCGACGGCCAGCGCCGCCTCGCCGGCCGCGATCACCGTCGAGGGCGCGTCGGTGCCGCCGTACTCGCGCCAGATGAACAGCCCGCCGATCACCAGCACCAGCGCGACGGCAATGAGGTGTCGAGGTGTGAGCCACGTTGTCATCGACCGCCGCCTCCGTTCCTTCGAGCGTACGTCGCGGGTTGCTTCTGGGCGCGGCCCATCGGTACCGCCGGAGGCTCACCTTCGGCCCCTCTGAAATCGATTGTCGGACCTACCCTTCGCCTCGGGCACTCGGTAGCATCGCGCGATGCCGCAGCCGTTCGACCTCGCCGACCACACTGGTGCGATCGATCTCGCGGTCGGTCTGCTCGCGCGCGCCGGCCACACCGTCGTGCTCGCCGGCGCCGGGATGTCCAAGGAGTCCGGCATCCCCACCTTCCGAGGAGAAGACGGTCTCTGGACCAAGCACGGCGAGCCGCCGCTCAACCAGTTCGAGACCTTCGCCGCCGATCCGCGCCGCTGGTGGGAGCGCCGCATCGAGCAGGGCCGCAACGACCCGTTCGCGCAGGCCCTCGAGGCCTCGCAGCCCAACCCCGGCCATGTCGCGCTCGCCGAACTCGAGCACCTCGGCATCCTCGGCCACCTGATCACCCAGAACATCGATGACCTGCACCGTCGCGCCGGTCAGACCTCCCTGACCGAGATCCACGGCAACCGTTACTGGATCCGCTGCCTCACCTGCGAGGCGCGCTGGCCTCGCGAGGAGTTCGTGATCGACGCGGACGCCCTCCCGCCAAGCTGCCCGGAGTGCGGCAGCGTGGTGAAGAGCGATACCGTGATGTTCGGCGAGCCGATCCCACCGACCGCCTTGCGCCGTTGCGCGGAGGAGACCGCTATCGCCGACTGTTTCATGACCATCGGCACCTCCGCCGTCGTCTACCCCGCCGCACAATTCCCCGTGGACGCGCTCCGTCGAGGCGTGCCGTTGATCGAGGTCAACCCGGAACCGACCCCGCTCACCGACTTCGCCACCGTCGTCATCCCCGGTCCCTCGGGCGAGGTGTTGCCCGCGATCGTCGAACGGCTGCGTGCGCGTCTCGGTGGTGGGAACGGCTCGGCGAACGCAACGGCTGACGCTGCCGATGCGAAGGAGCAGTCGATGCCGGAGCGGCGGGACAACGAATGATGCTCGGCATCCTGCTCGCCGTGGACGACGGCCTGCTGCAGGTGATCCCCGGCCAGGACCCGACCCGCGCCATCGAGGGCCCGCGCATGACCGGCGTCGACTACCGCGGCGACCTCGGCATCGCCGTCGCGCCCGGCCAGGGCGCCTGGGTCCACGATGACGAGCGCTGGCGCCAGCAGTGGACCGGCGACGCCAGCTTCGGCTGCGTCGCGCCCGACGGCACGCTCTTCGTCGGCACCCACGGCGCACAGCTCTACCGTTCCGAGGACCGCGGCGCCTCCTGGTCCGAGGTCGAGGGTCTCCAGAACGTCGTCAAACACCGCCGCATGGTCGCCCCGACCGGCCACAAGCAGGCCTACATCGCCGGCGTCCTCTTCCCGAAAGACGGCATCCTGATCGGCATCGCCGGCGGCGCCGCCTGGTACACCCGCGATGGTGGCGGCACCTGGCTCCAACGCTCGGACGGCCTCGATCCCATGCTCCACGCGCTGCAAGGGCACCCGGAACAGGTCGACCGGCTCTTCGCCACCGCCGACACCGGCATCTACCGTTCCGATGACGGCGGCTTTAGCTGGGTCCAATCCCTCGGTGGCCTCGACCGATCCTGGGGTGGCTCCATCGCCGTGCTCCCCGGCACCCCGGACGTCCTGCTCCTCGCCGCCGCCCGCCATGCCCCCGGCAGCGAGGGCGCGCTCTTCCGCTCGCCGAACGGTGGCGTCACCTGGTCGCGGATCATGCTCGACGCGAAGACCAGCCCCGCCCCCTCCGAAAGCGATCGCGGCGCCGGTGGCGACGACTGGGCGCGCATCCCCTGCGTCACCCGCCTCTGGGACAGCGAAGACACCGCCTTCGCCTCCGCAGGCGACACCGTCTGGGCCTCGCACGACACCGGCCGCAACTGGATGCCCCTCGCCAGCGGTCTCCCGCCCGCGAACGCCATCGCCGCCGCCTTCTAGCCGACGCGCCCTCAGCGCCGCCTCGACGCCACTCTCCGGGCCCCACGCGCTACCCTCGAGGGCTACGAAATACTCGTGCGCCTCGATCGCGGTCACCTCCACCGACGAGGAGGCGATCGGGATCCCCGCCTCGTCGAAGCGGCGCAGAATCTCGCGGCTGACCGCGCTCTTCAGATCGCGGACACCACGCACCTCGACGACGAAGCGGACCGTCAGCTCGAGCCAGTTGTCGGTCAGCCGGTAGTAGACCTTCGGGCGTAGCTCCGCCATCCGCACGAAGTAGCGGTTGCGCATCGCTCGCAGCGCCTCGCGGCTCATGTCGCCAAGCTGAATCGTCTGCTCGTTCGCGACGTCCAGCAGTATCTGTTCCGCGGCCGCCCGATCGGCGCGGTATGGGATCGGCACGCTGATCTCGTCCCAGAGGTACGGAAACTGGCGCGTGTAGTTGTAGACCGGATCGTCGAAGACCTGAGAGTTGCTCACCGCGACCACGCGACCCGTGTACTGCAGGCTCCGCACCCACAGCTCCGGGTTCGCACCCGCCGCCGGCAGTCCCATCTCCATCACGGTCGTCTGTAGAAAGCCGATGCCGATCACGTCACCGCGCACACCCCCGATCTGGATCCGGTCGCCCACGTGGACGCTGCCGCTCCAGAGGATCGCGAAGTACCCCGCGAACGCCGTCACCACCCGCTGCATCGAGAACGCCAGCGCCACCGTCAGCACACCGGCCGCGGCCGCGAGGTTGCGCGGATCGTTGAACCAGATCGACAGCGTTCCCAACACCAGGAAGCCGGTGGTCAACAGGTTGACGCCCTGACGCCCCCAGAACATCGCGCGCTCGTTCTTGGCCTCGCGGCGGAACCCGCGCCCCACCAGCCGAGCGATCATCCGCAGCGCCAGGAAGACCGCGACGAACAGCAGCGTCAACAGCAGCTTGCGGCCGCTTTCCGCGCTCACGCCGACCAGTCGCACCCCAAACAGATCCACACGGCCTCCGTCACGCGCGACGACGCTGGCGCGTCACGCGATCCGCAGCGTAGTCCACGCGACACACCGCGAGAGGAGGCGAAGGTCGCACCCGCACCTCGCCGAGGTCCCGGTCGCGCCGAGGCGACGCCGGTCGCGCTTGACGCGGCGCGACGCCGGGGGGACCGTGGACCAATGGAAGTAGCGAACGAACTGATGGTCCGCGGCATCGTCGTCGGCGTGTTCCAGGAGAACTGCTGGGTGGTCGGCAGCCGCCAGACTGGCGAGGCGATCTGTATCGACCCCGGCGATCAGCCGGACGAGGTGCTCGCGCTCGCGAAGGACATGGGCGTGACGATCAAGGTCATCGCCAACTCGCACGCCCACATCGATCACATCCTCGGCGTCGCCGGCGTGCATCGCGCCACCGGCGCCGGGTTCCTCCTCCACGAGGCCGATCTGGCGCTCCTCCGCGACGGCTTCCGCAGCTCGGCGGAGCGCTTCGGCCTCGATCCCAACGACCCGCCGCCCGATCCAACCGCCTTCGTCAGCGACGGCGACATCCTCGAGGTGGCCGGGCTGCGCCTCCGCGCGATCGCCACGCCCGGCCACACGCCCGGCTCCGTGAGCTACTACGCCGACGAAGGCCTGCTCTTCAGCGGCGACACCCTCTTCCGAGGTTCAATCGGCCGCACCGACTTTCCCGGCGGCGACTTCGACGAGGAGATGACGAGCATCTGCGATCGCCTGCTCGCGCTTCCGGACGAGACCACGGTGCTGCCCGGCCACATGCAGCAAACCTCGATCGGCGACGAGCGCGCCTCGAACCCCTTTATTCGCGACTGGCTGGCGAAGCGGCAACGCTGACCGCTATCCACGGTCTTGCCAGTTGTGGACAAACCAGCCGATCATCGGTGAATGCCGATGAGTGATACGCTCATCCACAATCCGGCGGGCGGAATGACCATGCACGGGGAACGACCGTGATCCGACGTAGCCGGAGCTGGCGCTCCCAGCTTCCCGAACCTCACCTACCCCGGCGCCACCGAGGGCTGTCGCTTCGTCGTCGCCGCTCGCTGCGGCGTCGCCTCCTGCGCGCGCTCCCGGACTGGGTGTCGCTGCCGAATTGGCGCTGGCTGCCCTGGTACGAACCGCCGACCCCGAAGCGCCAGCGCGCCCTCCGCGCGGTCAACGTGCTCGCCTACCTCGGCACCGGCTGGCTCCTCGTTCGCCCCTGGCTCCGCCGTCTCGGTGCGAACCAGGCCGAACTCCGCCGCACCTACCCCGGCGACGACCTCTTCGGCCACGCCGAGGTGATCACACGCGCCATCACCATCGAGGCCCGCGCATCCGACATCTGGCCCTGGATCGTTCAGATGGGCTACGGCCGCGGTGGCTGGTACTCGCTCGATCTGCTCGACAACCTCGGACGTCCCAGCGCACAGCGCCCGCTCCCGCAATACCAGCAGCTCGCGATCGGCGATGAGGTGCCGACCGGCCCGCGCACCGCCTTCCGCGTGCACGATGTCGAACCGGAGCGCTTCCTCGTGCTCGCCGGCGAGGGCCGCCTCGGTACCGTGAGCTGGCTCTTCTGGCTCGAACCGATCGACGACTACAACACCCGCTTGGTCGAGCGCATCCGCGGCCGCGCATCCGCCAGCCCGCTCGCGCAGCTCGCCGCCCTGCTCGGGGAAGCCGGCGACGTCGTGATGATGCTGGCGCACCTGCAGAACCTGAAGCGCCGCTCCGAACGCACCGCCGAGGAACGCCGCACCCGCGAGGTCGCCTCCGCCAACCGCGCAGCCGTTGCCGCCGCCGCCGCCGCCGCGACGAGCGCCACCTCGGCGGCGGACGCGCCCGCTCCGAACCCCTCCGCGACTACGCTTCCCGGCGATGATGCCCTCGAGGTCCCGCTGTCATCCGCGGCGAGCGACTGGCCAACCGCCCAATAACCCTCGAACCCTCGCGGGCTCGCCGCCGTGCGGCCGCCTCGCTGCACGCGCTTGTGGCTAGGCCGTCTCCACCAGCGCGCGTATGTGTCCCTGCCACCGTTCGAAGTCGAAGGCGTGCTCTGACCGTTCCACGCGCCGCAGCTTGCCCAGGCGCGTGACCGGGAATGGCTCATCGGTGAGCCGCACCTCGTCCACGCGCAGCCAGGACGGCAACGACCGACTCTCCCGCCGCACCGCGTCGCGGATCACTCGTTGCAGTCGATCGGCATCAGTGATGTCGCCGGGCGCCAGCGCGTCCGCGCTCGGGAACACCGTTGCCACAAGCTGCCAGTGCGGCTCCTGCTCCACCGTCAGCCGGATCTGCGCGATCTCCGCCGCCTCCAACAGGTCCGCCTCGAACGTCTCCAGGTTCACCTGCTTGCCGTTCGGCATGCTGATCACCAGGCTCGCGCGGCCCGTAATCCAGACGTGCCCTCGGCTATCGATCCGCGCCAGGTCGCCGGTGTGCAGCGTCCCGTCGCGCAGTACCCGCGCCGTGTCCGCCGGCCGCTGGTAGTAGCCCATCATGACGTTCGGCGCGCGCACCACCAGTTCCCCCTCGCCGGGCTCGGAATGCTCGTCCGGCTCAATCGCGATCTCGACGTTGAGCAGCGGCCAGCCGACCGAGCCGATCTGTCCCCAGTAGCGGCGCGCCCGCCACCAGTAGTCGCGTCCAATGAAGCGCTGCCCGGTCACCACCGGCGCCGCTTCGCTCAGCCCGTAGCCCTGAATCACCGGCAGCCCGATCGCCATCATCCCGCGGTGCACCGCCGGATCGAGGCGTGCCCCACCGCTCACCATGAAGCGCAGCCGCCCGCCCAGCGCCTGGTGCACCGGACGGAACAACAACCGTCCGAGGTTCACGCCGATGCTGCGGATCAGGAACGTGTTGAAACCGCGCGCCGCCTTGAAATAGGCGCCCTTTACGCCACCGTGCGCGTTCCGCTCCACCTGTCGCAGCAGCGTCTCGAACAGCGCCGGCACGCCCAGGAAGATCGTCGGCGGCGTCTCCGCCGCGCGCGACGCCACCCGCAGCAACCGGTACTCCAGCTCGGCCGGGATCCCCGCGGCCATCGGCGTCAGGCAGCCCGTGGTGAGTGGGAAGACGTGGAACAGCGGCAACACCACGAACAGCACGTCGTCGTCGACGATCCCAGCCGCGTCGACCGTCGCCTCGATGCCGGCCAGCATGTTGCGGTGACTCAGCATCACGCCCTTGGGGTGCCCGGTGGTCCCGCCGGTGTAGAGCAGCAACGCCACCGAATCCGGATCGGGGCCTCCTGCCGGAGCAAGCGGCGCCTCGGATTCCGGCCAGTCGTGCACTTCCTCGACGGAGATCCGGCGAGTGCGCAGCTCACCCACCCGCTCCAGGAACTCGTCGTCGCCAATCACCGCCGCCGGCCGCAGCTCCGCGACAATCGCGGTCAGCGCCTCGTCCGGCATCTCCGTGTCGACCGGAACCGGCACCGCGCCACGCACGAGGATCCCGTAGAACGCGATTACCCACGGCAGCGAATTGGGCGCGCCCAGCAGTACGAACTCACCCGGATGCACGTCGCTCGCCAGCGCCTCGGCGGCACCGGCGGCCCGCAGGCCCAGCTCCGCGAACGTGATCGACTCCAGCGCGCCGTTCCACGGCGCGCGGAACGCCATCCGTTCGCTGTACGTCGCCACGCTCTGCGCGAGCAATTGCGGCAGGGTCTCCACGGTCACGGTCTCTGAAACCTCGATCCAGCGCGCATCCGCCACGCCCGGTTCGGGCGTCGACCACGAGCCACCAGAAGTTACACGACGGTGACCCCCGCGGGGAGAAACGGCCGAGGCGGCGCACGCCACGTCCGCGGGAGCCGCGGCAGCACCGCACGCGACCCGGCCGCCAGCCCGCTGAGCAGCCGCGCCCGAGGTGAACCCCAGCGCAGCCCGTACTGATCGCGCAATCGAGGTGGCAACAGCCCGGCCGTCGCCTCCCGTGCCAGCAGCAGCGCCGGCGCCAGCCACAGCGGATCGGGCGTGAAGATCGTCTGCGCGATCCGCCTCGCCGTTGCGCTCACCGCCAGTTCCGCCACCGTCCCCGCGACGTACCGCTCGAACCCCTCGAGGTCAGCGGGCAGCATCGAAGGCGGCACGCCGAACAGCTCGCCGATCCGCCCGCTTTCCTCGTAGTACCGCTCCGCATCGCGCCGCGAGAGCGGCTGCACGAACCGCTGGTACGTCAGCAGTGCGGAGTCGATCAGCGTCGCGTGCACCCAGAGCAGCAACTCCGGATCGGTCGCCCGATAGCCGCTGCCGCTCACCGCCTCGTGACGATGCCGCACGCGTGCCGCGGCGGCCTCCGCCTGCGCCGGTGTCCCGAAACTGATCGCGTAGACCGGCCGCAGCGTCCGCAGCAGCCGCCCAATCCGATCGTGTGCGAAATCCGAGTGCTCGGCGACGCCCTGCGCCACCAGCGGATGCGCGATCTGCATCAGCAACGCCCGCCCGCCGCCGATCAGCAGTGCGCCCTCGCCGTTCACCCGTCGGACAACCGAATCGACGCCGAACAGGGCGGTCCCGGGACCGCCTCCCGGCGCCCCGCTGCTCAGTCGATCCGCTTCAACAGGACCGGACACGGCGCATGCTGCAACACCTTCAGCGCGACACTGCCGAGTGCGTAACCGCCCTTCGCACCCAACCCGTGGGTGCTCATCACGATTACGTCGGCGCCCTGTTCCTTCGCGTATGCGGAAATCAAGGTGGCCGGCTCACCATAGCGAGCGACGGCCTTGCCGCGCCGCGCCTCCGGCACGTGGAGGAGCTGCGCATCGACGTATCGCTGGTACGCCGCCAGCGACGCGTCCGTGATCGCGGCGTTGAACGGCGCCTGCATCAGCGCCTCCGCGTCCAGCGCGCCCAGCACCGTCACCTCGGCATCGTGCTCATCGGCCAACTCGACCGCGAGGTCGAGCGCCGCGCGTGCGTGATCTGAACCATCCATCGGAACCAGAACGTGTTTGAACATGGCGTCCTCCTCCACACGAACGCTACCCCTCGTTGATCGCGATCAGCAGGGGCGGAGGTCATGCACTGGCGGGCGGTTTGGTGACCGTGTCCCGCTGTCGTATGCTGGGGTAGGCGGGTGTTCGTGAGGCAGTAGCCCCGTGCGACATGGTGCCCGTCCACTCCTGATCCTCTCGCTCCTCGCGGTGCTGTTGTCCGTGCTCCCCACGAGCGCCCTCGCCGCCGCCACACCCCAGCCCGTGCCCGCGGTCAGCCGCACCGAGGCGATCCGCACCGAACCCCTCGTCGCCGGCACTACCGCCGTGATTCGCGCCGACGGGAGCTGCCTCCGCTTGCGCGACGCTCCCGATGGCGAACGCCTCGACTGTTTCGCCGACGGCTCCCTCGTGACGGTCCTCGAGGGCGCCGAAATCGTCGGCGAATACCGCTGGCAGCGCGTCTCCATCGGCACCCAGAGCGGCTGGATGGCCGACGAGTTCCTCGAGCCGTACACCGCGGTCACCCCCAGTTGCGCCGTGAGTGCCAGCTCGACTCGACCGGGCCTGTCCGGCGCGTTGCCCGCACGCGGCATCAGCATCCAGTCCTGGGGTGGCGGCACCCTCAGCGGCATCGTCAATACCGCGCTCGCCGGTGGCTGCGATCTGTCCGGCATCTTTACCGTGGTCAACGGCGCGTTCGTCGGCTACCGGCCGGGCTCCCCGGCGTTCGTCAACCAGGCGTGGTTCGCCCACTTCGGTGGCGAGCAGGTGCCAGCCGGCACCGGCCTCCTCCTCCTCTGCGGCGGGCCCGCCAACCAGGCGACGGCCGCCAGCTCGCGCGTACCCGCCGCCTCCGCCCCGCTCACGACCGGCCTCGCACCCACGCTGACCACCGGCGTGCCAGCCTCGTCCGTCGACTCCGCCGCCGCCATCGTGATCGACGAGGCCTCCGGCGCCGTCCTCTACGGGAACAACGAACACCGGGCGCTCGCCCCCGCGAGCCTCACGAAGATCGCCACCGCGATCCTCGCGATCGAAGGCACCGATCTCGACGCATGGGTCACCAACGAGGTGGACAGTCGCAGGATGATTGGCAGCAGCGTGATGGGCCTGCAGCCCGGCGACTGTTTCCAGGTCCGCGACCTTCTCCACGGTCTGATGCTCCGCTCGGGCAACGACGCCGCGCTCGCCATCGCCCGTTTCGAGGCCGGATCCGACGCCGCCTTCGTCAACCAGATGAACACGCTGCTCACCAGGCTCGGCCTGACCGACAGCAACTTCGCCAACCCACACGGCCTCGATGCCGTCGGCCACGTCTCCTCCGCCTACGACCTCGCGATGCTCGCCCGCTACGGCATGCAGATCCCGGAATTCCGCAGCACGGTGTCATCCAGCGTCTGGACCGCCAACGGCAGCCGCCGGATGACGATGTACAACATCAACGGCTTCCTGAACTCCTACAAGGATGCCGATGGCGTGAAGACCGGCTTCACCGACGACGCCGGCCGCACCTTCGTCGGCTCCGCGATGCGCGATGGTCACCGTCTCTACGTCGTGCTGCTGAACTCCAGCGATCGCTACGGGCAGGCCGCGGAACTGCTCGACTGGTCGTTCGACAACCACAGCTGGAACTGACCGCCGTCCGTCCGCATATGCCGCTCAGCATCTCCGCCGCCGTTGCCGCAATCAGCGCTCAGGCCGCGCGGCAGCCCGCGCTGTCCGCGGCCTACCTCGTCGGCGGCGCCGTCCGCGACGCGCTCCTCGTTCGCCCCGTCGCCGAGTTGGACATCGCCAGCCCAACACCCGCCGAGGCGGCACGCGCCCTCGCCGCGATCGTCGGCTCCTCGGTCGTCCCGCTGGGCGGGCCGCACGAACTGCGCCGCGTACCACTCGAGGACGGCTGGATCGACGTCACCCCGCAGCACGGCGCCCGCGACGCGGACCTCGCTCGCCGCGACTTCACGATCAACGCGCTCGCGCTCCCGCTCACCGCGCTGCCCGATCGCATCGCCGCGATCGAACGCTCCACCGTGATCGATCCCCACGGCGGCCTCGCCGACCTCGATCGGCGGCTGATCCGCCAGCTCGCCGCCACCGCGATCCCTGAGGATCCGCTGCGCGCACTCCGCGCCGTCCGGCTCGCCACCACCCTCGCCTTCACCATCGAGGCGAACACGCTGCGCTCCATCGAGGCAGCGGCTGGCCCGCTCCAACGGGTCGCCGCGGAGCGTGTCGGCCACGAACTGACGCTGCTCTTCGCCAGCCCTCGCTCCGCGACCGGCGTCCGACTGCTCGATCAAACACGGCTCCTCGAGGTCTGCTTCCCCGAACTGCTCGACGAACTCGGCATCGGCCAACGGCCGCATCACACCTGGGACGTACTCGAACACCAGCTCGTCGCCCTCGAATGGCTGGACGTCCTGCTCGCACCCGCGCCCCCGGACGATCCGTCGAGCGCGGCGATCTGGCACAACACCTGGGATGCGCCGTGGCCGGAGACCCGCTGGGGCGCGATCCGCGACCACCTCGCCGCTCACGCCCCGACCCTGCGCGTCGCGACACTCCTGCACGATGTCGGCAAACCCTCGACGCGCTCCGTCGAACCGGACGGCCGCACCCGCTTCTTCGAGCACGGCCCCGTCGGCGCGCGTATTGCGGCGTCGCGGCTGCGCACCTGGCGCTTCCCCGAGCGGACCACCGCGCGCGTCAAGCTGCTCCTCCAACAGCACCTCCGCCCCGGCCAGGTCGCCGCACCTGGTGAACCGCCGTCGCCTGCGGCGCTCCACCGCTTTCACCTCCGGCTTGGCGACGCCACGCCTGACGTCTGCCTCCTCTTCCTCGCGGACTCGCTCGCCACCGCCGGCGTGGAGGAACTGCTACCCCGCTGGCCGGCCTACGTCCGCCACGTACAGCGGATCGCCTGCTGGCACCCGCCGGCTTCCGCCCAGGACATCGCGCGCATCGTCGATGGCACCGCCGTCATCGCCGCCACCGGCCTGCCGCCCGGCCCCGCCATCGGCGCAATCCTCGAGGCCATCCGCGAGTCAGCCGCCGCCGGCGACATCACCGACACCGCGGGCGCCCTCAACCTCGCACGCCGGCTCGCGGCCGAGGCCTCACCGCCCTCACCGCCCCGCGACCGGTAGCGCGCCCCACTCGATCGCGGTGCTTTGGTCACACCGCTCCGGGACTGCTGCAACTGCGCCGATCGCCGCGCAGGGCCTTCACTGGATGCATGAACACACCAGCGATCGAACCCCAACTCGGGATTCCCGAGGTCCTCGTGGCCTGGGAGCCCTCGGAACACCCGGTCATCACCTGCTACGTCGACTGGCGCGTCAGCGGGCGCGGACTGCACGAAGCACAGACCGTCGTCCGCAAGGATCTTCACACCGCGCAAGCGCTCTTGCCGACCCGCGGCCCCGCCCGCGAATCGTTCGACGCCGACCTCGAGCGCATCACGGCGTTCCTCTCGGACGAAGCGCTGCCCTCGGCGACCGGATACGCGATCTACGCCTGCCACGGACGTGGCCTCTGGTGGACCGTCGCGCTCGGCGTGCCGGTGGAGACCGCCGTTCACTCCGGTGAGCGCCCGCGCCTGCTCCCCATCGCCGAGGCGACGCAGGAAGCAGTGCGCACCCTCGCCGCGCTCGTCGACACCAACGCCGCGCGTCTGATCCGCCTCGATCGTGGCGGCACCCACGAGGAGCCCGGTCCGCAGCGCGCTCAGTGGAAGACCGTTCACCACTCGCAACTCGGCGGCTGGAGCGAAGCGAACTACCAGCGATCGCAAGACACCATCGTCGAGCGATTTGCCCTCGACATCGCCGAAACGATCGCCGCGGAGATGGCGGCCAATCACCTCGATCACCTGGTGATTGCCGGTGACGAGGTGATCACCGGCCCTCTGCGCGGCGCGCTCCCACCACAGCTCAACGAGCGTGTGGAGGCGCTCACCCACCTCGACATCCGCACGCCGCTCGACGCCATCGCGGACCGCGTCTGGCCGGAAGCGCGGGCATCCGCGGCTGCCGCACGGGAGCACGACATAGCACGGTTGATCGGGCTCGCCGCCGACGGTCGTGCCGTTGCCGAGCCAACCGATGTCCGCACGCAGCTCAGCGCCGGACTGGTCGACACCATCGCGTTCGACCCCGGCAACACCGAGGACGACGCCGCTGAACTCCTGCTCCGCGAAGCATTGCTGCACCGCTCACGAGTGATCGTGGCACGTAGCCACGAGGCCCTCGACGCGATCGGCGGGATGGTCGCCTCGCTCCGTGGGACTCACTGAGTCGCCGCACGGAGCGCGGCGATCGGTCCCCACTCCTCGGGACTTCCGGCTCTGCGCATCCGCTCTGCGGTCGCGCAACATCGGCCTCGGATCGGGGGCTTCGTCATCGCACCGTCGACGATCGGAGTTCCGCCGATCCCACTCGCCGCGGCCACCCGGCCAACGTGGGTCGAGTTGAGCGAGGGCTAGCCCTCACGTCCCATGGTGCTGCCCGCGTCACGGCTGGATTCGCCTCCCCTGTGGCGCGGGCGGCCCTCCAATCCCTCGTTGCCATCCTCGACGCCCGGATCAGCGCGGGTGAGGTCGAAGTGTGACCCCGCTCGCCTTCGCGCGCGCTCGCCATTCACCGCCGTCGTCCGACGGCCAACGCCACCCGAGGTGTCCACGCTCGAACCGTGATCGGCTGACCGCCAACGCCCCGTCTCGCTAGACTGTGCGCCGCCCACTCCGGGCACCCAGCGAAGCAGCGACGACGGAGGCACCATGACCGATCTCAGCGGACGCACGGCACTCGTAACCGGCGGTGGACGCGGCATTGGCGCCGGGATCGTCCGCGGCCTCGCACAGGCAGGCGCCGATGTCGCCATCAACTACACCCGTGACGCCGCATCCGCCGACGCGCTCGCCGAGGAAGTGCGCGCCCTCGGACGCCGCGCCGCGACCTACCAGGCCGACGTCTCCGACTACGAGCAGTGCGAGCGCATGGTCGCCGCCGCACTCGCCGACTTCGAATCGATCGGCATCCTCGTCAACAACGCTGGCATCGCCTCGCGCGGTAACACTATCGCGGAGACCGACCCGGACGAGATGCGCCGTGTCGTCGCCACCCACGCCTTCGGCTCGTTCTACATGAGCCAGTTGCTCGTCCCGCAAATGCGCGAACTCGATCGCGGCGACGTCGTCATGATCTCCTCGGGCGCCACGGCGGGCCTCAGCGGTCGCGGTGCGCCCTACAACATGGGCAAGACCGCCATGGAGGCCGTCGCCTTCAGCCTCGCCAAGGAGGAACGCGCGAACGGCATCCACGTCAACATCGTCGCGCCCGGCCTCGTCGAAACGGACATGGGGAAGCGCCTGGTCCGGGCCACCCGCGGCGTCCAGGACATCCGCGAACTGGACGCCACCAGCCCCTTCGGCCGCGTTTGCCAGCCGGAGGACATCGCCAACGCCGTGCTCTACTTCGTCGGGCCACAGGGCAGCTACGTCACCAACCAGCGCATCTACGTCAACGGCGGCGGCTTCTAGCCGTACCGTTCGCCCAACAGCCCCTAGTCAGCCGGATCGAGTAACTACCACTTTATGCACCGCTGACAGCCTGCGAGTATAATCCTAGCTTCATCACAATTGCATTGAACGAGGCTGTCCCATCGCCACCTCCGAAGCATCCCGCCCAGCGACTACCGCCCCGGCGGAACGAAACCCGCTGCGCGAAGTGCTTGCGCTCCGCGACTACCGGCTCTTCTGGTTCGCGAACTTCCTCACGTCCCTCATCGCCGGGATCACCCGGTTCGCCTTCATCTGGATTGCGCTCGAGATCAGCGACAACGCCGCGGCCCCGGCGTTCCTCGGCTTCGCCGTCGGAATCCCCGGCCTGCTCATCTCGCTCCCGGCTGGCGCAATCTCGGATCGCGTCGATCGCCGGCTGATGACGATCTACGTCGGCCTCGCTGCCGCGGCAGGACTGCTCGCGACCGCCGCCGTGATCGGCGCGGACCTCATCAATCTCCCGATCGCCATGGTGCTCGGCTTTGGTGTCGGATCGGCGATCGCCGCCATCGTCCCGCCGCTGCAGGCTATGATCCCGCAACTGGTGCCCCCGAACCGCCTGATGAGCGCCGTCGGCTTCCAGAACATGGGCCAGTCCGTCGCCCAGGTCGCCGGCGCCGTGATCGGCGGCGGCTCGATCGCGGTGTTCGGTCTCGGCCCCGCGTTCCTCGTCTTCACCGCCATCATGCTGGCCGGCGTCGCCCTGATGTGGGTGGTCAACGTCCCCGCCTACGAGCGCGCCGAACGCGCCGCCGGCGGCACCGTGCGCTCCATGGTCAGCGACATCAGGAGCGGCCTGCACTACGCCTTCGGCCGCGACCCGCTCCGCTCGCTGATTATCGTCGGCCTGTTCATGGGATCCGGCAGCGGCGCCTACGGCATCCTCATGCCGGACATCGCCAAGAACGAACTCGGACAGGGCGTCTTCGCCACCTCGCTGCTGATCAGCATGCTCAGCCTTGGAATGATCAGCACCTCGCTCTACCTCGCCTCACGACGCGAGATCAGCCGCCGCGGGTTGATGTTCCTCATCGCCTTCAACTGCTTCGGCCCCGGCTTGATGGCGATTGGCCTGTCCAACAGCTACCCACTGACCGTGCTCATCATGATTATCTGGGGCGGCTGCGGCGGCGTACTGATGACCTCCCAGCGGACCTTGCTCCAGGAGTTCACGGAGCCACACATGATGGGTCGCGTGATGGCGCTCTTCGCCCTCACCTTCAACGGCTTACTGCCGATCTCCGCCATTTACGTCGGGCTGATGCGCACCCAGTTCGGGCCTGGCGACACGCTCGCCATCATGGGCGGGCTGATGGCCATCGGCGCCGTGCTCATCGCATCGAGGTCCCAGCTCCGCAATATGTAGCCGGGCGCGTCAGAGCGCAGTCGATTCGATCGAGGCCGCTCCCCCGCTCCGCCCGCGCGTGCGAATATCGGGACACCAAGCCCGTCCCAAGCCGTCCGGAGGCGTCCGTGGCCACCTATGTCCTGCTACTCACCCTCGATGGCGATGGCCGCGCCCTGATGCTCGAGGACCCCGACAGCCTCCGCCGCGCCGAGGCCGAGATCGAGGTGTCCGACGTGCAATGCCTCGGCCTCTACGCCGTCCTCGGTGACTACGACTTCGTGACCATCCTCGAGGCGCCCGACAACGAGGCTGCGGCGCGCTTCTCGCTGGAGCTCGGCGTCCGCGCCGGCGCACACATCGTCACCCTGCCCGCCGTGCCGGTCGGCCTCCTGGAGCGTGAGGATCCCCGCTCCCGGCGCGATGCGCCCACCGAGGCGACCCCACCTGGCTACTCCAACGGCGGACCGCCGCGGCACCACGACTGACGAATCGCGATCGCAACGTCGATCCCCGAGGAGCGCTCGCCCCGATGTTCGCGAACTGGCAAGCCCGCGTGCGGGCGCTGCGCCGCGAGACTTACGTGCTCTACCTCGCGGCACGCGATCCACGCACGCCGTGGTACGCCCGTGTGATCGCCTTCGCCACGGTCGCCTACGCGCTCAGCCCGCTCGACCTGATCCCCGATGTCATCCCCGTGATCGGCTACCTCGATGACCTGCTGATCGTTCCCGCGGGGCTCCTGCTCGCCCGCCGTCTGATCCCGCCCGAAGTCCTCGAGGCCCATCGCGACGCCGTCGCCAGCTCGGTCGGCACGGGCATCTCGCGGCTCGGCCTCGCGATCGTCGTGGTGACGTGGCTACTCACTGCGGCACTGACTGGCGCGCTCATCCTGCGGCTGCGCTGAACGCGCGGGAAGGAGTGCGGGACGCGGCAATGGCGGCATCAGAACCGATCGCGAACCTCGACCCGTCGGTGATCCGCTGGCTGCTCGACTCCGACCCCTCGATCCGCTGGCAGGTCATGCGCGACCTCACCGGCGAGCCCGGCCCAGCCGCCGCAGCCGAGCGTGCGCGCGTCTCCACCGAGGGCTGGGGCCACCGCCTGCTCAGCCTCCAGGCAGCGGACGGCGCCTGGGGCGGCGGCGCCTGGGTCTACCAGAGCTGGGCCTCCACCATGGAGACGCTGATGCTGCTCCGTGAGATGGGCCTCGACCTCGCCAGCGACCGGTCCCGCGCCGCGATCGCCCTCGTCCGTGACCACAGCACGTTCGGCCCCGAACACGGCAACTCGCCGTTCTTCGACGGCGAGGTCGAGCCCTGTATCAACGGCAGGGTCCTCGCCTGCGGTGCCTACTTCGGCGCGGCAAGCGAACGGCTCCTCGACCGTCTGCTGGGCGAACAGCTCGAGGACGGCGGCTGGAACTGCGACGCCCCGCCCAGCACGCGCTCCTCGTTCAACTCGACCATCTGCGTCCTCGAGGGCCTCTGGCAGTACGAGCAGGCAACCGAGGGCGCATCCACTGTCCGCGACGCCCGCCTCCGCGGTGAGGAGTACCTGCTGGAACGGAGCCTCCTCCGCTCCGGGTCAACCGGCAAGATCATCGAGCGCGACCGGAAGGGCGGGACGTCTTGGACGGAGTTCTCCTTCCCGCCGCGCTGGCACTACGACCTGCTCTGGGGTCTCGACTACCTGCGGAAAGCCGGCGTGACGCCTGACGAACGCGCCACCGAGGCGATCGGCATCGTGGTGAGCAAACAGCGGCCAGATGGAGGCTGGCCGCTCGGCGAACCGCACCCCGGCACAGTCCATTTCGAGCTGGAAGGCGGCGCCGGGACGCCGAGCCGCTGGAACACGTTGCGCGCCCTGCGGGTGCTCGACTGGTATTCGTCGGCAACCTAGATCGCGCCGCAGGTATGCTGCGGAGCCTCTGACCCGACCTACGACACCGCATCTCCGGAGCACACCATGGACCTCGAACTCGCCGGCAAGGTCGCCCTCGTGAGCGGCGCCAGCAAGGGCATCGGCAAGGCCGTCGCCCGCCAGCTCGCCGCCGAGGGCGCCACCGTCGCCATCGCCGCCCGCACCGAGGAGACCCTCCGCGCCACCGCGATCGAGCTTGCCGAGGAGACCGGCCAGCGCATCCTCCCCGTCGTCGCCGACACCAGCGACGAGGACTCCATCCGCTCGATGGTGGAGCACGTCCACCGCGAACTCGGCCGCCTCGACATCCTGGTCAACAGCGCCGCCGTGCCCGGCGGTGGCGGGCCGCCGCCCACCCTCGAGAACATCACCGCCGAGGCGTTCTGGGCCGACATGAACGTCAAGGTCCTCGGCTACCTGCGCGTCGCGCAGGCCGCCGCACCGCTGATGAAGGCGCAGGGCTGGGGGCGCATCATCAACATCTCCGGCCTCGCCGCCCGCAGCGCGGGCTCCACGATCGGCAGCATCCGCAACGTCTCGGTCGCGGCGCTGACGAAGAACCTCGCCAACGAACTCGGCCCCCACGGCATCAACGTCACGGTCGTCCACCCCGGCATGACGATGACCGAGCGGATGCCCGCCGTCTTCGAGGCGCGCGCCCAGGCGCAGGGCATCTCGATCGAGGAAGCCGAGCGCCAGTTCGCCGAGAACAACTCGATCCGCCACCTCGTCACCGCCGAGGAGGTCGCGAACGTCATCACGTTCCTCGCCTCACCTCGATCGATCGCCATCAACGGCGACGCGATCGCCGTCGGCGGCGGCGCCGGCAACGCCATCCACTACTAGCGCCGCCCCTTCGGGGCTCGGAGACCGGCGTCGGCGCACCGTAGCTGGCGACGCTACTTCGGCAGCGTCGCAAGCCAGTCCAGCAGGATGCGGTTCAGCTCCTCGGGACGCTCTTGCTGCGTCCAGTGGGCGCAGTTCTCGATGTGGCCACGGGTCAGGTTGGGGACCACCGACTCCATGCCGGCGGCCATCGCCGGCGTAAGCACCGGGTCCTTGCCCGCAGTCACCATCAACGCCGGGCAATCGATCGTGCGGCCCTTCGTCTGCTCGCCCCATTCCCACGACGCGTCACTGTTGCGGTACCAGTTGAAGGCGCCGCGAAACCCGGTTCGTTGAAACGACTCGACGAAGACATTGAGTTCTTCCTCGGTGAGCATCACGCTCCGAGGCGCGTCAGGCGGGTAGCCGGCAAGAATCCCGCCGCGCTCGCGGACCGTGTCGAAGCCGGCCAGCACATCGAACTCGTCAGCGGGGTCGCTGCTCCGGAAGATGAGACGCAATGAGCGCTCCACGTCGGCCTCTACCTCAGCCTCCACAACGCCCGGCTCCTGAAAGTAGAACTGGTAGTCAAACATGCCGGGGCTCGCGGCGAGCGCCTTGAGCATCGGGAGGGGCGGCTGGCCTCGGAAGGGCGTGTTCACGCCGGCGACAGCGCGCACGCGCTCCGGGAAATGCAGCGCCATGTTCCACACCACCGCGCCGCCCCAGTCGTGGCCGATGAAGATCGCCTGATCGATCTCCAGCTTGTCGAGCAGCCCGACGAGGTCGCCACAGAAGTCACGCTGCGTGTAGGCCTCGATCGCCTCGGGCGCCGTCGTGCCCCCATAGCCGCGCTGATCTGGGGCGAGGACGCGGAAGCCAGCCTCGGCGAGTACCGGGATCTGGTGACGCCACGAGTACCAGAGCTCGGGCCAACCATGTGACAGCACGATCGCCGGGCCGGCGCCCTGCTCGGCGACGTGCATCGACAACCCGTTCACGCCCTCGAGTTGGTGGTGCGTCAGTTCGGCCGGCATCTCGTCTCCCCTTCGTGCGCGCTCACGGTATAGGAGGATGACCCGGCCCGGTCGCTGCCTGGTGAGCCGTTCCCCATCGGATCGGACGGGCGACCGCCACGCTCAGCGGGTGAGCCGCTACGCTCATCGTGCTCGCGGACGGAACGCTGGAGTTGCCCGTGCACCTACTCGTTGCCGAGGATGACCGCCGCATGGCGCGGCTGCTCGAGCGCGGCCTCGAGGCCGAGGGCCACGTCGTCGATGTCGTACACGACGGCGGCGAGGCGCTCGCACTCGCCTCCGAGGGCGGGTTCGACGTGCTCGTCCTCGACGTGATGATGCCTGGCCTCAGCGGCCTGGAGATCGTGCGCGAGCTGCGACGGCTGCAGCTGATGACACCGATCCTGCTGCTGACCGCCCGCGACCTCATCGAGGACCGCGTACGCGGGCTCGACGCCGGCGCCGACGACTACCTGACAAAGCCGTTCGCCTTCGACGAGCTGCTCGCGCGTCTGCGCGCGCTCGGCAGGCGTCCGCCGGACCCGAGCGACACTCGCCTGGCCGTCGGCGCGATCACGATCGACCTGCCCCGCCACGAGGTGCGACAGGACGGCAGACCCGTGGAACTGTCGCCGACGGAGTTCCGCATGCTGGAACTCTTCCTGCGTCATCCGAACGAAGCACTCTCGCGCCAGCGCATCCGCGCACAGGTCTGGGGCTACGCGGAGGAGCCGGAGGCAAACGCCGTCGATCAGTACGTGCACTACCTGCGACGGCGGCTTGGCGATGACTTGCCGCTACGCACCGTGCGCGGCATCGGCTATCGGCTGGAAGTCACGGACCTGTAGTTGTTCCGCCGCACGCAGATTCAGATCACGCTCTGGGCCGCCGCGGTGCTGCTCGGCACCGTGCTGATTTCCGAATTGCTTGGCTACGTCTGGATCGCCCGCACCCTCGATGCCCAGATCGATGCCGACATCAGCGCCACCGTTGACGCGGTCGTCGCCGACCTCGGCCCCCTCCGACTCGCACCCACCGTCGACCGCGGCACCGATCCGGTCGCCGAGGAAGGCGGGGTCTTCGTGCTCGTCTACGACGACAACGGGGAATTGCTTGCGAACCCCTCGGACGTGCGCCTGCCCGCCGCGCCGTTCGGCGAGTTCGTGCGCCGGGCGCTCGTCGGCCGCCGCGACTGGCACACGGTAGCCGCCGAGGATGAGCGGCTCCGCATCCTCGCCGAGCCCGTCGTCGAGTCAGGGCGTGTCGCCGGCGCCGTGATCGCCGGGCGCTCCCTGGAGCTGCGCGACGATCGGCTCTGGCTGGTGCGGCGGCTCCTCGGGGGCGGCGCGCTGCTCGGCCTTGGCGCTGCCCTGGCCGTCGGACACCTCGTCGCGGGGCGATCGATTCGGCCGTTGCGGCTCGCCTACGAGCGGCAGGAGGCGTTCGTTGCGGATGCCTCGCATGAGCTGCGCTCGCCGCTCGCGGTGATCCAGACTGCCGCCGATCTCCTCCTCCGTCGCGACCTCTCCTCCGACGAGCGCGAACTGGTCCAGGAGATCCACGGCGTCTCTACGGAAGCAAACGTCGTGCTCGACGAACTGCTCGAACTCGCGCGCCTCACCACGCCCGCGAGTAACCAGGCGCCACAGACCAGCCTCTCCGCGGTCGCCGGCGACGAGCTGGCGCGGCTCCGTCCCTGGCTCGAGGAGGCGGGCGTCACCTGTGCCACCGATCTCCCGCCCGCGACCGTGCTCGCCTCCGAACGCGAGGTCCGAAGACTCGTCCGCGCGCTCTTGGAGAACGTCGTGCGTCACACGCCGCGCGGCACGACCGCCTTCCTGGAATGCCGCAACGATCCGAGGACGGCGATCCTCGCGGTAGAGGACGACGGACCGGGTGTCCCGACCACCGATCTACCCAAAATCTTCGAGCGCTTTGCGCAGGTCGACGAAGCACGCACCCCCGAGGCCGGATCCCACGCACCTGGTACCGGCGCCGGCCTCGGCCTCGCGATCGTGCGCGCCATCGCGGAACGCCGCGGCGGCTCCGTCGTAGCGCGACAGGGCGCGCGCGGCGGGCTGCGCGTCGAAGTGACGCTCCCGTCGACCGCCGTGCCGACCGTGGTCACCACCCCCGGCGTCGACGACGGAACGATGTGAAAACTCGAAGCAATCACAAACGAAGTGCAAATTCGCCATCCCGCACACTGACCGCATCGCGTGAGCCGATGAGAGAGGTACAGCACGATGGCATCCGCAGCAGGCATGGCACCACAGACCTCCGGTCGTGGAGTGGGACAAATCCTCAAGAGCGTGACTGGGTTCGTGACCGAGCGCCTGCCAGGCGACCGCGGCCACCTGGCCATGGTCCGCCACCGTATCGAGCGCATCGAAGGCCTCCCGGTCGGCGCCGTGACGGTCGAACTCTGGGAAGGCATGGCGATGCTGAAGGGCGAGGTCCCCACCGCCGAACTCCGCAAGGAAGTTCAGCGAGTAGTGGCCACCGTCCACCCGACGCGGCGGATCAACAACTTCCTGCGTATCCCTGGGGAGTCCGCCGCCTAGCGTTCGCTCAGCGGCCCCTGCCCTGGCTCCGCTGTCCGGTAATCGGCGCGAGGCACCCGCCTCGCGCCGATGCCATTCCTCCCACCGGTTGCGACGCCGCCCCTTGGCGCCTCCGGTGATGCAGCCGCTCATCGTCGCCTGAACGGCTGGGCCCGCCCGCCACCACACTCCCCTCGTTGACCAGGCTTCTTGGGCCAGTTTCCGCTGGCTCGCCTCCCCGCCCCTTCGACACGGATCCGCAGTTATCGCCGCACGGGCCATTCGGCCCTTGATCTATTTCGGGCGATCTACCATTATCTGAGTGGTACACACTCATATATCATCACACGATGAAGGTAGATCACATGGATCCGAACCGACTGACCCAGCGCTCGCAGGCCGCGCTCACTGAAGCACAGGGCCTCGCAACGCGGCTTGGACACACCGAAACGGACGGCGATCACCTCTTCCTCGCTCTCCTCGAGCAAGAAGGCGGCCTCGTCCCGCGGCTGTTCCAGGTAGCCAGCGCGAACGTCGACCTCGTCACCTCCGGTGCGCGGCGCATCGTCGACCGCCGACCGAAGGTCACCGGCCCCGGCGTCCAGCCGGGCCAGGTGCACGTCACCCAGCGCCTCTCCCAGCTCCTCGAAACCGCCGATCGCGAGGCGAAGCGACTGAACGACGACTAAGTCTCGGTCGAACACCTCGCGCTCGCGCTGATCGAGGAAGGCGACAAGACCGACACCGGCCGCCTGCTCGCCGAGCACGGCATCACCCGCGACCGCTTCCTCCAGGCGCTCGCTCAGGTGCGCGGCAACCAGCGCGTCACCTCGGCGGATCCGGAAGGCAGCTACGAGGCGCTCTCCAAGTACGGCCGCGACCTCGTCGATGAGGCGCGCCGAGGCAAGCTCGATCCGGTGATCGGGCGCGACTCGGAGATCCGCCGCACCATCCAGATCCTCTCCCGCAAGACCAAGAACAACCCCGTGCTGATCGGCGACCCCGGCGTCGGCAAGACCGCGATCGTCGAGGGCCTCGCCCAGCGCATCCTCAACGGCGACGTGCCGGAGGGCCTGCGCGACCGCGTGCTCTTCCAGCTCGACATCGCCTCGCTCCTCGCCGGCGCCAAATTTCGAGGTGAGTTCGAGGAGCGCCTGCAGGCCGTCCTCAGCGAGGTCACCGCCGCCGAGGGCCGCATCCTCCTCTTCGTCGACGAACTGCACACCGTCGTCGGCGCCGGTGGCGGCGAAGGCGCGATGGACGCCGGCAACATGCTGAAGCCGCTGCTCGCCCGCGGTGAGCTGCACATGATCGGTGCCACCACCCTCGACGAGTACCGCAAGCACATCGAGAAGGACCCGGCGCTGGAGCGCCGCTTCCAGACGGTGCTGGTCGAGGAGCCGGACGTGGAGGACACCATCTCGATCCTCCGCGGTCTGCGTGAGCGCCTGGAGCTGTTCCACGGCGTCCGCATCCAGGACGCCGCGGTCGTTGCCGCCGCCACCCTCAGCCACCGCTACATCTCCGACCGCTTCCTGCCCGACAAGGCGATCGACCTCGTAGACGAGGCCTGCGCGATGGTGCGCACGGAGATCGACTCGCTCCCCGCCGAACTGGACGAGGCGTCCCGCCGCCTCACCCGCCTCGAGATCGAGGAGGCCGCACTCGCCAAGGAAACCGACGCCGCGAGCAAGACGCGCCTCGAGGAACTGCGCCGCGAGCTGGCCGACGTCCGCACCGAGGTCGAGGCGATGCGCGCGCAGTGGGAGCAGGAGCGGAGCGCGATCCGCGACGTCCAGGCGGTCCGCGCCGAACTCGACCAGGCGCGCCACGACCTCGAGGAAGCGGAGCGCCAGTACGACCTGAACCGCGCCGCGGAGTTGCAGTACGGGACGATCGCCGGCCTTGAGCAGAAGCTCAACGAGGCGATCGAAACGCACCAGACCGGCGGCGGCGGCGGGCGGCGCCTGCTCTCCGAGTCCGTCACCGAGGAGGAGATCGCCGACATCGTCGGTCGCTGGACGGGCATCCCGGTCAGCCGCCTCGTCGAGGGCGAGCGCGAGAAGCTGCTCCGCCTCGACCAGATCCTGCACGAGCGCGTGATCGGCCAGGACGAAGCCGTCCAGCTCGTCGCGGACGCGGTCATCCGCGCCCGCGCCGGCATCAAGGACCCGCGCCGCCCGATCGGCTCCTTCATCTTCCTCGGCCCCACCGGCGTCGGGAAGACGGAGCTGGCGAAGGCGCTCGCCGAAGCGCTGTTCGACAGCGAGGACAACCTCGTGCGCCTCGACATGTCCGAGTACAAGGAGCGCCACACGGTCAGCCGCCTGATCGGCGCGCCTCCCGGTTACATCGGCTTCGACGAGGGCGGACAGCTCACCGAGGCCGCGCGCCGCAAGCCGTACTCGGTGATGCTCTTCGACGAGATCGAGAAGGCGCACCCGGACGTGTTCAACACGCTGCTGCAGGTGCTGGACGATGGCCGCCTCACCGACTCGCACGGGCGGACGGTCGACTTCAAGAACACCGTCATCATCATGACCTCGAACGTCGGGGCCGAGCACCTGCTGGAGGGCATTGAGCGCGGCTCAATCGACGAGGTCACCCGCGACCGCGTCCTCGGCGAACTGCGCGCACGGTTCCGGCCGGAGTTCCTCAACCGGATGGACGACATCGTCCTCTTCAAGGCGCTGAGCCGCACCGAGCTGGAGCAGATCGTCGGCCTGATGATCGGCGATGTCGCGAAGCGGCTGACCGATCGCCGCATCACCCTCGAGGTCAACGAGCAGGCCCGCGAGCTGCTCGTCGAGCGAGGCTACGACCCCGCCTACGGCGCACGCCCGCTCCGCCGCTACATCCAGCACGAGCTGGAAACGCGGATCGCCCGCGCCCTGATCGGCGGCGACGTCCCCGACGGCAGCCACGTCCTCGTCGAGGTCAACGACCGCGACGAGTTCACGGTCCGCTTCGAGGCACCCTCGGAAGTGGGCCAGCCCTCGGAGGCGACGCCGGTCGGGTAGGAGCAGCGAAACACCGCCACGCACAGCCCGGGGCACGAATGCGCCCCGGGCTGTCTTGTGTCGGACGGTCAGTTGGCCCGTTCCCGGATCGCCGGCGTCGTCGGACCATCCCCAGACCCCAGCGGGAACGGAGGCCGCGCGCGGGCGCGATACAATCCACCTGGTGCCCGTTCCAGACCGTGCGCGCTGCGGGAATGGCAGAAATGGCAGCTCCTGTCCGAGATTTGGAAACGGCTGCTCAGCGCCCCCTGGCGTGGCCAATTCGCGCGCTCCTCCTAGGCACGGGGACCCTGTTCGTGGGAATCGGCGTGCTCGGCATCTTCCTGCCGCTGCTCCCGACCACGGTCTTCCTGCTCATCGCCGCGGCCTGCTACGGGCGCAGCTCAGAACGTGCCTACCGCTGGCTCATGACAAACCGCCTGTTCGGGCGGTATCTGCGCAACTACCAGGAAGAACGCGGCGCGACGGTCCGAACGAAGGTCGTGAGCATCGCCTTCCTCTGGGTGGGCATCGGCGCCGCCGCCTACTGGATCGACGCGCCGATCTGGCTCGCCGCCGTCCTCGCCGCGATCGCAACCGGGGTGACGATTCACCTCGTGCGGTTGCGGACGATTCGTTAGGCGCGGGCGTCTGGCGCGGCGTCAGTGCGGCGGCACGCGGCCTGCCGGCAGGTAACTCGGGAAGATCGAGAACGCCGGCGTCACCCACGGCCGTAAGCCAAGCGGACTTACTGATCTAGGCGCGCCAGCGCACCGGTGACAATCCCAGCCGCCGCCCACTTGAGTAGGGCCAGTTGAGCGGCATCCACGTCACCACCACGCCAGGGGACTTCGCAGACGAGCGTTAGTTGGTTGTTCCGGTGTCCGCGCCTGCTGATACCGATCGTGCGCAGCTGATCCTCGAACACACTCCCCCGCGATACGGCATCGGCTCCGTAGAACTGAACTCCGAATCCATCCATCTTTCTGCGCAGGAACGTCATCGCTACGTAGCGGACTCGGTCCGCGAAGTCCTCTGTCCGGCGATACTCCCCGCTGGCCGCTCCTCGTTTCGTGGGCGTGAGATCGCACGCGTCGAGGATGGCTTCGGCTCGTTCAGATCGAGCACTCATCGGACGCTCCTTGCCGCCTTGGTGTGTCTCTCGTGAGTCTACGTGTGACGCGCAGACGAGCGTACTAATTGCTGAGAACCACAAATCAATACGGCACGTCGGAGGCTCTGCTGGCCCTGGGGATGGTTGGACTCGTACCGTGCACGCGCACCACACGAGGAGCGCGCCATGCCCGTCCGCAACACCATCCACATCGGCGACGTGAAGCTGACACTCGTCGAGGAGCTGGTCATGCCTACCTCGGCGAAGTGGATGTTCCCGGATCACGAGGCGCCGTTCGACATTCTCGAGGCCGCCCGGCCGTGGCTGGAGCCGCACATGCTCAACGAGCGCGGCCACATCCTGCAGTCGATCCATAGCTGGGTGATCGAGGCCGACGGCATGCGCATCGTCGTCGACACCGGCATCGGCAACGACAAGGACCGCGCGGGCGGCGGCTTCGACGGCTGGCACATGCGCAACGGGCCGTACCTCGACGACCTCGCCGAGGCGGGCGCGCCCGCCGAGAGCGTCGACGTGGTGCTGAACACCCACATGCACGGCGACCACGCCGGCTGGAACACGAAGTGGGTCGATGGCGGCTGGGTACCAACCTTCGAGAACGCGCGCTACCAGTTCGCCGAGCCCGAGTGGAACTACTGGGGCCAGCTCCCGGAGCCACCCGACATCATCGAGGACAGCGTCCGCCCGGTCGTCGAGGCCGGCGTGGTCGACCTCGTTCCCGCCGACCACCGCGTCAGCGACTCGGTGTGGCTAGAGCCGAGCCACGGCCACACGCCCGGCCACGTTTGCGTCCGCATCGGCTCGGCGGGCCAGGAGGCCGTCATCATCGGCGACGTCATGCACAGCCCGATCCAGTGCGCAGCGCCCGAGCAGCGCCCGCCGCTCGACAGCTTCATCGAGGAGGCGCGGGCCGCCCGACTCGCGCTCCTCGAGCGCTACGCCGACACCGACGTCGTCGTGCTCGGCACCCACTTCCACACGCCCGCCACCGGCTACTTCCGCCGCGACGGCTCCGCCTACCGCTACGATGTCTTCGAGGGTGACCCGCCGCGTGCCTAGCCCGAACGTTCGAGGTGCGCTCGAAGCGAAGTACGACGTGATCGTCGTCGGCGCCGGCTCTGCCGGATCCGTCGTCGCCGCCCGTGTCTCCGAGGACCCGCGTCGCAGCGTCCTCCTGCTCGATGCCGGTCCCGACTACTCCCGCGTCGACGAGACCCCCGAGGACCTCGTCAACGGCGACCACAACTCGATCGAGGACCACGACTGGAAGCACGAGTACCAGCCGACCGCCGAGTTCCCGCTCACGCCGTTCCCGCGCGGCCGGGTCACCGGCGGCTCCAGCGCGGTCAACACCGCGATCGCCCTCCGCGGCGTCCCCGAGGACTACGACGGCTGGGCTGACCTCGGCAGCCCCGAGTGGACCTGGGACAAGGTGCTGCCAGCCTTCAAGCGGCTGGAGCGCGACCTCGACTACGGCGACGCCGACTTCCACGGTGACGCCGGTCCGATCACCATCCGCCGCCACCCCTGGGACGAGCTGACCGAGACGCACCAGGCCTACATCGAAACGTCGCGCGCCCTCGGGTACCCCGACTGCGACGACCAGAACGACCCGCACGGCTGGGGTACCGGCCCGCAGCCGATGAACAAGCTCGGCCGCCTCCGCGTCTCGACCGCCATCGGCTACCTCGCGCCCGCGCGCGCCCGCGAGAACCTTCGCATCCAGGGCAACGCCCACCTCCACCGCGTCGTCTTCGAGGGCAAACGGGCCACCGCGGTCGACGTCGAGATCGACGGCGAAGTCCGCCGTATCGAGGCAAAGCTGATCGTCGTCAGCGGCGGCGCCATCCAGACCCCGCCGATCATCTGGCGCTCCGGCATCGGCCCCCGGCGCGACCTCGAAGCGCTCGGCATCGAGGTGGTGGCAGACGTCCCCGGCGTCGGCGCCAACCTCTGCGACCACCCGATGGCGACGGTCCAGGTGCGCGCGAAGGACATCGCCGTCGCCTCGCAAGACTTTCCGCTGATCCAGACGATCACCCGCTACACCGCACCGCCGAGCCCGCTCTACCCGGAGCACCGCAACGACCTGCAGATCGAGCTGCTCACCTGGTCGCAGCGCGAGGACGTGCCCGGCATCTTCTCGATCGCCGCCGTCCTCGAACAGTCGTATGGCCGCGGCGGCGTCCGCCTCGAATCAGCCGACCCGCACGCCCAACCGGTCGTCGCGCAGCACTTCTGCGAGGACGATCGCGACACCCTCCGCCTCGTCGCCAACTACCGCGACTGCCTCACCTTCGCCCACGCGAAGCCGATGGCGGACTACATCGCCGAGATCCTCGTGCCCGAAACCGCGAACCCCTCGGACGACGACATCGCCTCGATGCTTCGCCGCACCGCCCGCTCCGGCTACCACCCCTGCGGCACCTCGAAGATGGGCCCCGCCACCGACCCCGACGCCGTCGTCGATCAGTACGGACGCGTCCACGCCGTCGATGGCCTCGTCGTCGCCGACGCCTCGATCACCCCCGAGGTACCGAGGGCGAACACCAACCTCACGAGCATCATGATCGGCGAGCGGATCGGCGAGTTCATTCGCACCCAGCCGGGCGACTACGGCCTCTAGCCGCATGGGCCGCCCACCTCGAAAGGCACGCACGTGATCCTCGAACAGGCCGTCCTCGACGTGCGCCCAGGCCAGCAGGCCGCATTCGAAGCCGCGTTCTCCGAGGCGCAGGCGATCATCTCCTCGATGCCCGGCTACCTGAACCACCGCCTGCTGCGCTGCATCGAGGCGGACTCCCGCTACCTCCTGCTCGCCGAGTGGGAAACGCTCGAGGCCCACACCGAGGGCTTCCGTGGCTCCGCGTAGTACGGACGCTGGCGCGAGCTACTGCACCGTTTCTACGACCCGTTCCCGACGGTCGAGCACTACGAGGAGCTGGATCTTGCCGCGAACGAATAGCTCCCCCCGACTGCTAATCCTCGCTGCGGTCGCCCTCGCCGCTGCACTCGCCGCGAGCGTCGCATGCGGCGGCGGCGACGAGGACGCCGCGCCAGCACGCACCTTCGAGGGCACCGACGGGGCCGCCCTGTTCCAGCAGGCCTGCGCCGCCTGTCACGGCACCGACCTCAACGGCACGGACCAGGGACCGCCGTTCCTCGACGCGATCTACCGCGCGGGACACCACTCCGACGCCGCGTTCTTCCTCGCCGCGAAGACCGGCGCCCGCTCGCATCACTGGAACTTCGGCAACATGCCGCCCGTCGAGGGCCTGAGCGACGAGCAGATCCAGGCGATCGTCGACTTCGTGCGCGCCGAACAACGAGCCGCCGGCATCGAATAGCCGCCCCGTCTGCGCGAGATCCCGCTGAAACAGCGCTTGACCGAGGTGATACTGTCGTATGAGTAAACCCCTCCCCGGGGGGTGGCCTTCGAGACGAGGAGACCACCTGACACGGGAGGCCTTGGAGACATCCCATGGCAAACGATCACAGCGCGCACATGACCGCGCCGCCTGACCCTGAATCCCCCGAGGCAGCGACCGATCACGCCACGCACGACGGCCACGCGATGCCGATGAGCGACGCCGCCGATGGCGGTCACGGGTCCGTGTCCGGCACGGACGCCCATGCAGGACACGCTGCTCCGAATGAGCAGAGTGCCCCCGGCGGTCACGCAGGGCACGACCGGCATGCCGGCCATGGCGCGCACGGCGAGATCTTCCGGCGCCGCTTCTGGGGCACGCTGCTGCTGTCGATCCCGGTCTTCATCTTCAGTGAAACCATCCAGGGCTGGCTGCACTTCTCCACGCCCGAGTTCCAGGGCGACCGGTTCATCCCGGCCATCTTCGGGACGGCGATCTTCGTCTACGGGGGCCCCGTCTTCCTCCGCGGTGGCTGGGGCGAGGTGCAGGATCGCCGCCCCGGGATGATGTCGCTGATCTCGATGGCGATCAGCGTCGCGTTCGTCGCCAGCGTGCTCAGCCTCTTCGAGGTCTTCGAGCTGGAGTTCTGGTGGGAACTCGCCGGCCTGATCGTCGTCATGCTCTTCGGCCACTGGCAGGAGATGCGCGCCCTCGGACAGGCGAGCGGCGCCCTCGAGGCGCTCGCCGCGCTCCTCCCCGACGAGGCTGAGCTCGTCACACCCGAGGGCACCCGCACCGTCGCCGCGCACGAACTGGTGACCGGCGACGTCGTCCTCGTGCGCCCCGGCGCCGGCGTCCCGGCCGACGGCGAGATCGTCGAGGGCGAGGCCGAGTTCGACGAATCGATGCTCACGGGCGAGTCTCGCCCCGTCCTCCGCGGCGTCGGTGACCGCGTCGTCGCAAGCGCCGTCGTCGCCGGGACCGCCGTCCGCGTCCGTGTCGTCGCCGTCGGCGACGACACCGCGCTCGCGGGCATCGAGCGGATGGTTCGCGACGCCCAGGCATCGCGCTCACGCGCGCAGGCCCTCGCTGATCGCGCGGCTGCGCTCCTCTTCTACGTCGCCGTCGTCGCCGGGCTCGTCACCCTGATCGCCTGGAGCATCGCGGGCAACCCCGGCCGCGGCGTCATCCAGATGGTCGGCGTGCTGGTGATCGCCTGCCCCCACGCACTCGGGCTCGCCATCCCGCTCGTGATCGCACTCGCGACCGGACTCTCCGCCCGCAACGGCCTGCTAGTGAAGGACCGGATCGCCCTCGAACGCATGCGCAACGTCCAGGCGGTGCTGTTCGACAAGACCGGCACGCTCACCGCCGGCAACCACGTCGTGACCAGCGCGCACGCGCTCGACGGTGACGAGGACGCGCTCTTCGCACTCGCCGGAGCGGTCGAGTCCGACTCTGAGCACCCGCTCGCGAGGGCGATCGTCACTGCCGCGCGTGAGCGCGGCCCAATCCCTGCCGCCGCCGACTTCCGCGCCGACGCCGGTCGCGGCGCACGCGCCATCGTCGACGGTGTCGAGGCCCACGTCGGCGGCCCCGCACTCCTCCGCGACAGCGGCTTCGCGGTTCCCGCCGCACTCCTCGAGGCCACCGCGCCGTGGGAAGCCCGCGGCGCGACCGTGCTCCACGTCGTCCGCGCCGGTCAGGTGATCGGCGCGTTGGCCCTCGAGGACGAGATCCGCTCCGAGTCGCGAGCGGCCGTCGCGGAACTACACCGCCTCGGCGTCCGCGTCGGGATGATCACCGGCGACTCGCGTGCCGTCGCGAACGCCGTCGCCGCCGAACTCGGCATCGACGAGGTGTTCGCCGAAGTGCTCCCGGAAGACAAGGACCGCGCGGTTCGCGAACTCCAGGCGCGCGGCCTCACCGTCGCGATGGTCGGCGACGGCGTGAACGACGCGCCCGCACTCGCCCGCGCCGACATCGGCATCGCGATCGGCGCCGGCACGGACGTGGCGATTCAGTCGGCGGGCATCGTGCTCGCCTCGGACGATCCGCGGGGCGTCGTGACCGCCATCCGGCTCTCCCGCGCCAGCTACCGGAAGATGATCCAGAACCTCGTCTGGGCCGCCGGCTACAACATCTTCGCGATCCCGCTCGCCGCCGGCGTACTCGCGCCGTGGGGCTTCATCCTGCCGCCCGCCGTTGCCGCGCTGCTGATGAGCCTCTCCACAGTGATCGTCGCGCTCAACGCGCAGCTCCTCCGCCGCGTCGTGCTGACACCCGCGGCGATCGCGGCACCCGCCACCGCCGAGGCGCATCATCAGATGACGCACGCGTAGGTGCCGCGTCGGTCGGAGCGCGCCAGCAGCGACCGCGCAGAGGGTCCCGGCGATCCGCGGCCACAGGAGCCTCGATGCCCGATGAACTGGCACCAACGACCGAGGAGCCCTCGAAGCTGTGGGAGGCAATCCTCAGCGGCGAAGACCCGAAGCTGCGACGAGGCCGGCGAATCTGGGGTCTGATACCCAGCGAGCCGCGCTGCAAGCTCTGTAGTGCGCCGTTCTCCGGCCCCGGCGCCATCGTCGCGCGGGCAATCAAGCGGAGCCGCGGAACGAAGAATCCCGCGATCTGCCTCTTCTGCGAACACTTCGCCGGCGAGCACCCAGGCGGTGCGACGGTAGAGATGACCATCGTCTTCGCAGACGTTCGGCACTCCACCGAGCTGTCGCAATCCCTGGGGAACGCCGGCTTTGGCGTGCTGATGGGGCGCTTCTACGACACCGCGCGTCAGGCCCTCACCGTGAACGGAGCGTTCGTCGACAAGCTCGTCGGCGACGCCGTGAACGGCTTCTTCCTCCCCGGCTTCGCCGGCAGCGACCACATCGATCAGGCGATCGAGGCCACAAGCACCCTGCTCCGCCGCACGAAGGACATCGGCGACGGCGACACGGCGCTCGAGGTCGGCGCCGGCATCCACACCGGCGAGGCCTATATGGGCTCGGTCGGTGTTGATGGTGACTTCGCGGACTTCACCGCACTCGGCGAGGCGGTCAATCTCGCGTCACGTCTCTCGGGCGCGGCGCGCGGCGGCGAGATCCTCGTCAGCCACGCCACCCTCCTGCGCGCGACGCGGCCACCGGCGATCTCGGATCACCGCCAGGTCACCCTCAAGGGCTTCGAGCAGCCGGTCGAAGTCGACGTCATCGTCCCAGCCTGAAATCCAGCCTCGCGACTACAGCCCGAAGGCGTGCTCGCGCGCGTCACCGGCGGGCGCGCCGCTCGAGGGACGCCAACGAGCCACAGTCCGGACTCGTAGGACCCGAGCGCTCGATCTGTTGGAGGGCCCTCGCAGACCACCGATCCCAGTCCGGCGGTCTTGGCGCCGGCGCGAATCCCCGGCACGTGGCCGGTGTACCGGGCAAATCACGAGGGATTGGCGCGCACCTCCGCCTCGGTCGACGGGTGACGCTCCGCGGGCGTCGAGGCCTAGGCGTCCAGGACGCCCGACCAGAAATCGGCCCACTGATCGAGCACGAACTGGTCATCTAATCCCGGAGGACCGGCCGGCGATCCGCGCTTTGCGAGGAAGAAGATCCAGCCCCCGAACACCGTCAGCATCAGGACGGTCAGGCCGGCTTCGTCCAGGGCCGCAGCATAGGATTTGCCCTTCAGCCAGCCGGTCAGTAGCTCCGTCAACTCGACATCGACGCGCCCCTCCAGTTCCCGGATCTCCGGCAGGTGCCTGACCTCCGCGATCAGCGCTTCCAGCGGCGCCTGGCGATCGAATGCCTTCGCATAGCCTTTCGCGATCAGGACCAGCTCGGCGCGCGTATCGCCGAGCGGCAGCACCCCGCCGAAACCGAGGTCAGCGCTGGTCTCGATGATCTGCAGTTCGCAGATTTCCGCCGCCAACTGGTCCTTGCTCGAGTAGTGGCGGTAGAAGCCACCAGTCCGCGGTGCGAGGCCTGACGCAGCTTCGATCGCGGCGATCGACGTCTGTCGATAGCCCTGCTCAACGAACAACTTGAGCGCGGCTGCACGAATCCGCTCGCGGGTGTCGACCACCAAACGGCCTCCGAGTCATGGCGAAGCGCATGCTATCAATTCGTCCATGACACAATAACGTTGTTATCGTTCTCACATATCAACGATTTCATACCTGTGCCCGACTGCCGGAGGAGCTACCGATGGACCCGACTGGGACCGCGCCGACCAGCATCGACCGCCGCAGCGCCGCGATCGATATCGCGTTGTATGTCGCGACGGCCTTCCTGTTCCTCGCGCTCGAACGAGGGTTCGAACAGTTCGATCTCCTGCCCCACGCCGATATCTTCCGAGGTGCCCCGACGCTCTTCGCCTCACTCTTCGTGGTGGCTGCGCTGCAGCGTCGACACGGCCAGCGCCTGTTTGACCTCGGCATGCAGCGTCCCAGGCGCTGGTGGAGCGTGCCGGCCTGGGGCCTCGCAGTCCTCGTCGTTTCGATCCTGCTCCAGCTCACGGTAGTCCCCGCGCTCGCGATACTCCTCGGCGCGCCGGAACCCGATTTCTCGCGGTACGACCCCCTCGTTGGCGATCTACCGCTCTTCCTATTCACGGTGCTCGGCGCAATGTTCACGGGCGGGTTCATCGAGGAGGTGATCTACCGCGGTCTCCTCATCGACCGTCTCGATCGAGTGCTGGGAGGTGGGCGCCGTTCAGCGATCGGAGCCGCACTCCTGAGCGGACTGATCTTCGGGCTGATCCATTTCGAGTGGGGCTTCGGTGGAGTGATCTCCACGGCCGCTCTGGGTGCTGGCCTCGGCCTGATGTACCTGGTCACGGGGCGGAGACTGTGGCCGTTGATCGCCGCTCACGCCACGCTCGACCTGATCCTGCTGACGCAGCTCTACCTCGGCGTCATCGAGTAACAGCGGGCCGAGGAGTGCCCGACGCCCCCCGACATCTCGAGGTCGTACTCGAGGTGCACAGGAGCCCACTCCCAGGAGACACGTCGAGAGAGCGCACGTATCCCGGGTGAGCGAGCGGGACCGAGGTGGCTCGTCGGAGCGCGGCAGGACCCCCGAGGAACCGTCGCTGGGGTGTGCGTTCGTTCCAGACGGACGTCCGGCGACGGGGGACGAGCCCGAAACCGCCCGCTATGATTGGCGCGCCGGGGAGGCCAGATGCCCTACTTCATGGACCGCCACGACTTGCCGGGCGCGACCGCGGAAGACGTGGCCGCCGCGCACCTGCAGGACCTCGCGGTGCAGGACCGTTTCGGGGTGAAGTACCTCTCGTACTGGTTCGACTACGACCAGCACTCAGCCTTCTGCCTCATCGACGCCCCGGACGCGGATCGCGCGCGTGCCGTCCACGAGGCCTCGCACGGAATGCTCCCCAGCCAGATCATGCCGGTCGACCGCGGCGCCGTTGAGATGTTCCTCGGACGGGTCGTCGACCACGGGAAAGAGAACCCCGGACGTGCGGCCTTCCGCGCCATCATGTTCACGGACATGCAGGGTTCCACCGCACAGACGCAGCGGCTGGGCGACGACGGCGCGATGAAGGTGCTTCGTCAGCACAACTCCCTCATCCGCGACGCCCTCGCCGCACACCGTGGGGTCGAGGTAAAGCACACCGGCGACGGCTTCATGACCTCGTTCGAATCCGTCACCGACGTGCTCGGCTGCGCGATCGCGATCCAGCGATCCATCCGCGCCTACAACGCCGACCTGACGAGCGACGACGAACGCATCCACGTGCGAATCGGAATCGCCGCCGGCGAGCCGGTCACCGAGCACGGCGATCTCTTCGGCGCCGCGGTTCAACTGGCCGCCCGCCTCTGCGACCGCGCCACCACCGACGGCATCTGCCTGTCAACGGCGGTCCGCGACCTCGCGATCGGCAAGCGGTTCCCGTTCGGTCCGATTGAGCCAGTTAGCCTCAAGGGCTTCGACGAAGAGATCAGCGTCGTCAACCTGAACTGGCAGAACGCCAACGAGGCGTAGTCCCGACCACGCGGGAAACCCCGAGCACTCGATCTGGTGGAGACTGCTCGCAGCCTGGCGATCCCAGTCCGGCCGCCCGGGCGCCCGCGTGGCTGTCGGGCGTAGCTATGCCGTTTCGAGCGACTGGCGACCGTCGGTCAGCTCCGCGAGGCGCCGCAGCTCCTCGACGTGCGCGGCGAACGCATGGCGACCAGCACCGGTCAATTGCACCCAGGTTCGTTGACGGCCACCCAGCTTGTTCTTGCGAACCTTCACATACCCCGCGTCGCTGAGCTGCTTGATGTGCTTCGATAGCACCGAGTCACTCACCCCAATCTCGTCACGAAGCACCTGGAACTCAGCCTCTTCCAGCGGGATCAGTAACGCGCAGATCTGGAGCCGCTTCGGGGCATGGATGACCGCGTCAAAACGTGCCTCGGTCACCCCGAGTGCGTCCGGTCGATCGGCGCGAGCATCGACCGACGCTCCCGATTAACGAGCAAGAAGACGAGGGCGCCCGCGACAACGCCGGAGGCCAGTGGTCCCCACCACAGGTCAGCAGCATCGCGCAGCACGATGCCAATGGCGTACAGGGCCAGTGAGAGCCCGATCGTGATCGTCAGAGCCAATGCCGTCTGCCCCTTGCCACCCGGGAAATCCTGCGGCCAGGCATCCGCTCGTTGGCGCTGACCGGCCACAACGAGCGCGAACCCAAGGATCAGGACGATGGTGGCGAGCTCCTTGCTCACCAGCCCCTCCGCATCCGCCAACGCGGGAGTCGCCACCAAACCGCCGAGGAGGAATGCCATCACCACGCCGAACCAGCGCGGACGCGCGCTGCGTATCCGGCCCGCTCGCTCCGCCTCGGCCAATGATGCGAGAGCGGACCGCGCTTCGTCCGGACCCACGTATCTCGTTTCGTCTGTCATTGCAGCATCACTTTCCATTGCGGAAAGAGTTTATCTGGCATTTTCCATCTTGGAAAGAGTCGCGACTTCGTCTCGACTGAGCGATGCCTAGCGCCGCCAATGCGGAACCATCTCGCCTCTGAAGTACCGGTTGATGAATTCGGCCGCCGGGTGCCGCACATCGTCGGTCGCAGCGATCGACGCATCGAGGTCGTAGGCAACGCGGCGATGCTCGACCTCGTAGCCGCGCTCGTCAGCCTCGAGGACCACGTAGCTCGCTCGCAGATCCGGAGCGAGCGGATTGCTGACACTGCCGAGCGCAATGACGTCGATGCCACCGACAGACCACCGGGCCGGGTAGTGCCGGTGCCCAACCACTACGAGATCTGCCTCGCAACCGGCGACGGCGGCGGCACGCTCGTCGTCGCCTTGTCCGGGATGGAACCCCGGACCGTCGTCGGTTCCGGGCGACGCATGAACACCGAGCAGCCGTGTTCCGTCTGGCAAGAGCAAACGGGCATCGAGCGGTAGCGCTGACAGCCACTCGAGCCAGCCCGCTGCGGTGACCATTCCCTGTGTCCACGCGAAGCTCCGCTGTACTTCGGTGTATCGCGCAAACAACGAGGGGTCGCCACGCACGTCCGGCTCGGTCGGCGGCGGTCGGTCACCTGTGGTCACATACCGATCGGTGTTGCCACGGATGATGGTCGTGGATAGCAGCGCCTCGAGTCGTTCAAGGACACCAACCGGGTCGGCCCCGATCGCCACGAGGTCACCGAGCACCCAGGTCGCATCGACCCCGCCGTGTTCCTCGATATCTGCGAGCACGGCATCGAGGGCGATCGAGTTGCCGTGAATATCCGAGAACAGCGCTACGCGCATGGGACTCGCCTACAGCTCGAAGTCGTGCTCGCGCGCGTAGCGGGCGGTCGCGACAGTGAGATCCTCCTGCAGTTGCACTGTCATCCCCCCGTCCACCGCGAGCGCGTGCCCGGTGATGAACGACGCTTCCGAGGACACGAGGAACGCGACCGCGTTCGCAATGTCGTCCGGCGCGCCGACCCGGCGCAACGGGTAGTGCTGCTTGAAGAACTCGAGACGTTCCGGGTTCTCGGCCCAGCGCGGCGCCGTCCGCTCCGTGACGATGTGCCCGGGCAGGATGCAATTCACACGGATGTTGTCGGGGCCAAAGTCGGTCGCCATCTGGCGCGTCAGCCCGATCACCGCCGACTTCCCCGTCTCGTATGCGATCCGCCGCGGCGCCATCAGCACCCCGTGCACCGAGGCAGTGTTGACGATGTTCCCGCCGCCGCTCGCCCGCATCTGCGGCACCGCGTACTTCGCCCCGAGGTATAGCGCCTTCACCAGGATCGCCATCGCCCCGTCCCACGACGCCTCTTCCAGCTCGACCGCGCTCCCGGCGTGTGACCCGTCGTCGCGGTAGGCGTTCTGAAACAGGATGTCGAGCCGCCCCCACTCCGCCACCGCGCGAGCGACCATCGCCTCGATCTGCGCGCCGTCGGCGACGTCGACCGACATCGCGATCGCCGTCCCGCCCGCCTCGGCGATCCGCGCGACGTTCGAGGTCGCACCCGCCACGTCGAGGTCGGCGACCAGCACCCGCGCCCCGTCGCTCGCGAGGCGTCGCGCCGTCGCGCCGCCGATGCCCCACGCCCCGCCGGTCACGATCGCGACCTGTCCGTCGAGCTTGCTCATCGCCCTCTTCGCCTCCCGGTTGTCTCGTCGCGACCTGACGATCGCGCCTCTCGTTCCGCTAGCATGCCCCGGCGCGCGACGACCGACGACCGAGGAGCCAGCACCATGCCCGCCACCCGCCCGATTGACCCCAGCATGCTCGTCGACCTCGACACCGTCGCCGAGCCGGCGATCAGCCCGGACGGCGGCGCCATCGCCTACGTCCGCGGCGCGGTCGATCCCACCACCCTCCAGCGCAGCTCCGTGCTCGAGCTCGTCCCCTTCGAGGGCGGCACCGCACGCCAGCTCACCGCCGGCCCACTCGACTCGCGCCCGACCTGGTCACCGCACGGCAAGACCGTCGCCTTCCTCCGCAGCCGCCGCGATGACGACGGCTCCACTGCGAACGCCCAGGTCTGGCTGCTCCCGATCGACGGCGGGGAAGCACGTCAGCTCACCAGCCTTGCCGGGCCGATCCGTTCGCTCGCCTGGCTCCCGAACGGCGGCGCGCTCGTCCTCGCCGTCGATGTCGATCCGGACGCGCCCGCCCCTACCGCCAACCCGTCGATCCCGAGGGCGAAGCGGGTCAACCGCATCTACTTCCGTGCGGATGGCCTCGGCTGGCGCGGCGACACCCACCGCCAGCTCTTCCGGGTCGACCTCGACAGCGGCGAAGCGAAGCAGCTCACCCGCGGCGACTACGACTGCTACTCGCCAACGCCGTCGCCGGACGGCGCATCGATCGCCTTCGCTTCCGGCGATCGTTCCGCGCAGCGCGAGCGACGCACGCCGGGCAAGCTGGAGCTGTGCGTGGTGCCCTCGGGCGGTGGCGCGGTACGGCGGATCGTCCGCAACCTCTCCGGCCTCAGCCCGATCGCCTGGTCACCCCAGGGCGACCGCCTTGCCTTCGTCTCGGGTGGCCAGGAATACGCGTACGCGCAGTCCTACCTCTGGACCGTCGCCCTCGAGGACGGCGCCGCGCCAAAGCAGATCACCGACGACTCGCTGCAGCCGACCGGCGCCAACATCCCGCTCGCCGACCCGCCGCCGATGCACTGGGGTGCGCGACGCATCACCTTCCAGGCCGAACGGCACGGCTCCACCGGCCTCTACAGCACCACCCCCAGCGGCTCCACGGTTGAGCCACTCCGCGCCACCGAGGAGCTGGGTGCCGGCCTCTCGCTCTCCGCTGACGCCACCCGCGCCGCCGTCCTCAACTCCCGCCTCACCCGCCCCAACGAGGTGACCGCCGTCGATATCGAGGATGAGAGCGAGCACGCCGTCAGCGCCGTGAGCACCGGGTACCTCGAGGGCTACGGGGTCGGCAAGACCGAGCGCTTCACCTTCCAGCGCGGCGGCCTCGACATCGAGTGCTGGCTGACCTTCCCGCCCGACTTCGATCGCAAGAAGAAGTACCCGCTGGTCCTCGAGGTTCACGGCGGCCCCAACGGCTTCTTCGGCAACGGCTGGATGCCGCTGCACCAGATGCTCGCCGGCGCCGGCTACCTCGTGCTCTACATCAACCCTCGCGGGTCATCGACCTACGGCCGCGACTTCGTCTCGCGCGTCTTCGAGGACTGGGGTGGCGAGGACTACGAGGATCAGATGGCCGCCGTCGACCGCGTCCTCCGCCGCAACTACGTCGACGCGAGCCGCCTCGCGATTCACGGCTACTCGTACGGCGGTTTCATGACCTCGTGGACCGTCGGCCACACCGATCGGTTCAAGACGGCGATCGTCGCGGCCCCCGTCACCAACCTCGTCTCGATGTACGGCCAGTCCGACATCTCCGTGCAGTTCGGCGAACAGCAATGGGGCGGCACGCCCCTCGAGAACTTCGAGGCCTACGTCGCCCACTCGCCGATCACCTATGCCCCGAACGTGAAGACGCCGGTGCTGCTGCTCCACGGCGAAGCGGATATCCGCTGCCCGATCTCACAGTCGGAGGAGTACTACACCGCGCTCAAACGCCTCGGGAAACAGGTCGAATTCGTGCGGTTCCCCGGTGGCTACCACGGCTTCGTCCGCGCCGGTCACCCGGCAATGGTCCGCTCCTACCACGAGCACGTCCTCGATTGGTTGAAGCGCACGCTGTAGCTGCGCGCCATGCCCGGTCCTGGCGCGCCAACGAATGCGCCTCCAACGAAAACGGCCCCCTCGATGAGGGGGCCGTTTGCCGAACGATGCGCGGTCTAGAACTGGCAGTTCAGCTGATCCGGGAAGGTGCAGATGACGAGGGAGGTCTCCTGAATCATCTGACCGATCACGCGGTTGCGCACGATCTGCGGTCGCTCATACTTCACGGCCGGAATCCTCTCAGTGCGGGCATCCTTGCCGCTGTTGATGCCGGTGAGCATAGTCCCAGTTGACTAATTGTCAACTGACAGAACACGCTCCCCAGTCCCCAGGACGGACAGGCGGGAAACTGCCCCCTCGGGGGGGCTACGCAGCAACAACGCTCACACCTCGCGCCCTAAAGGTGCGCGACGTCGCTATCGCGATCGTCGGCGACATTCTCCCGCGTGAAGTCGTCGTACGGGCCGCGTCTGGGTGGCCGTGGCGCCCGCGCGGCAGCGGCGTCGAAGGGGGTAGCGACGGCAAAGGACTGGAACTTGAGGCGCTCGGTTTCGAGGGTTCCGCACTCTGGGCAAGGAGCGTCATCGTCGCGGGCGGAGACGCCGCGGCGGAGTTCGAACGTCTCGAGGCAACCGCGTCGCCGCCGACCGGTGTGCTTGTATTCGTACAGCATCAGCTCGCCTCCACGTCGCTTCACTTCGCAGTGTACGAGTCGACGACGCCCGCCCGGCACGACAGCGGCCCCCTCGATGAGGGGGCCGCTTCGATCTGCTGGCGGTGCTTCCGAGGCTAGATCGGCTCGAACAGCGGGATCAGGTACTCGCCCTCATCCTGCTTCTCGAACTTCACCTTTACCCGCTGCCCGACCTTCACGTCGGTCTGTGGGTTCGCCACCCCGACCACGTTCGAGAGCATGCGGAAGCCCTCGTCGAGGTCGATGTAGGCCAGCGCGTAAGCACCGAGGTCGGCGAACGCCGGGTTCCGGTTCTGGCGCACCACCGAGTAGGTGTACACCGTCCCATCCCCCTTGGACGTCTTCTGTTCTAGGTCAGCACTGCCGCAGCTGGTGCAGTGCGCCCGAGGCGTGAACACCACCTCGTTGCATGCCTTGCACTGCTGGTAGACGAGCTGCTCGTCGTTCGTCGCGTCCCAGAACGCCTGCGTGTCGGGCTCGAAGAACTTCGGCATCGGTCGCTTGGACATGTTGCTTCTCCTTCGTTCCGACTAGTCCGAGGCCATGATGACGGTGCCGCCGGTGTGCGTGCCGCCCAGCAGCCCGCCGTTGCCGTGCGCGACCGCCAGCTTCGCGTTCGCGGCCTGCGAGGTGGACTCACCTCGGAGCTGCCGCGCGCTCTCCAGCAGCAGGAAGATGCCGCGCATCCCCGGGTGGTTGGAGGACAGCCCGCCGCCGTCGGTGTTCAACGCCGGACCACCCGGCTGGTCGAACTTCATCCGGCCGCCGCTGATGTACTCGCCCACCTCGCCCTTCTTGCAGAAGCCGAGGTCTTCGAGCATCACGGCGACCGTGATCGAGAACGAGTCGTAGATCATCGCCACGTCGATCTCCGAGGGGGACACACCCGCCTCGGCGAAGGCGATCGGCGCGCTCTGCGCACCGGCGCTCGTCGTGATGTCGCCGCCGTTCTCGCGGTAACTCGTCGCCTCACCGCTGCCGATCAGCCAGACCGGCTTCTTCTTCGTACCGCGCGCGACATCGGCCGAAGCGATGATCACCGCGCCGCCGCCGTCGCTGACCATGCAGCATTCCAGGAGGTGCAGCGGGTCCGCGATGATCCGCGAGTCCAGCACGTCCTGGATGGTGATCTCGTTCACCCCGACGAACTGCAGGTCGTTCATCGCCTGCACCGCCTGCGGGTTCCGCATCGCGTGGTAGCGCGTCGCCACCGAGATCTCCGCGAGCTGCTCGCTGGTCGTCCCGAACTCGTGCATGTGCCGGTGCGCCACCATCGCGTAGTTCGCGATCAGCGTCTGGCCGTACGGCGCCTCCATGTTGGCCTGCCAGCTACCGCCACCGGTCGCGCCACCGGTACCGATCGGCGTCCGCAGCGTCGCCGCCTTGGAGCCGTACGACAGCACGGCCACGTTGCACTTCCCGGCCGCGATATCGCGCATCGCGTGCGCCGCCTGGAACTCGTACGAGGACCCACCGACCTGCGTCGTGTCCAACACCGTCGGCTTCAGCCCGAGGTAGGCCGCCAGCCCAAGGCCGCCGCCTCCCTCGCCGTCCTGCGCGTCGTAGAGCGCGTCAACGTCGCTCCACTTCAACCCCGCGTCGTCGAGCGCGGCCTTGATCGATGCTGCCTTGATCTGAATCGCCGACACGTCGGGGTCGTACCGGCTGGGGTACTCATGAATCCCGACGATCGCCGCCTCGCGTTGCTGGGCCACGCGTCCTCCTCTTTCAATCGTTTCGACTGCCTTCGGTATCACCCTTGCGATACAGCCGTCAATCTCAAACCGCGTTTGGCGACCCAACAAACCCGCCGGCCACCCTCTATTGACGGTCGGTCGACGCCTCCCTCTGATCCCAGCTTCGCCCCTAAACTGTCCCTAGACTCACGAAGCACGCCCCGACTCGTGGGGGAAGGTGAGCCTGTGTCGACCAATCGGAGCGACTGGTACATGCGATTGCTGTGGCCGGTGGCCGTTCTCGCCCTGATCGCGGCCTGTGGCGAAGGCGAGTCAAGGAGTCGGACCGACGACGGTTGTGCCATCACGCTGACCGGCGCGCGGGACGAAGCGTGGACATACCCACAGACGATCGAGACCTTCACCACCGACTACTGGTTCTCGGACGCGTACCTGGAGGCGGTGGCCGACACGAGCGAGGAGTCGTTCGACGCCCAGATGGCCCAAAGCGCGCAGATCGTCACGCTGCTACGGATCGCCTGCGTTGATTCCGGGACGATCACCTCGCAAGGCACCTACCTCGCGGGACGGGACGGCGTGAACGTCGCGGCGACGAGCGGTACAACACGCGCGGATATCCCAGCGGGGCCCGGAAGCTACGCGGTAGCCGAGGGACGGCTCAAGCTGAACGGGGCTGCCGGGACGATGTTCACAGAGGTTGTGTTCGAGGGAGACGGGCGCTACGAAACCGTGCCGGAATCGGGATCGCTTGAGATCGAGACCTGGACGTCCGACCACATCGAAGGGTCCGTCACCTTCGATGCGGTCCTCCGCGGCGACCCCGCGCAGATGCTCCACGTCGAGGTGACGTTCGCGTTCGGCTGCCAGCCCTGGTTCGACAACTGCTAATTCTTGCCAGCAGGCATGGAACATGACCGCTCAGCCAAACGGCGCTGGTACGTTGAGGCAACATCTCTGTCCCCGCACCCGTCACGACAAGGAGCATCCATGAAGCTCGGACTGCACCTCTCCAACTTCACCTACGGCGTCCCCACCGCCGAGTTCGCCGCGAAGCTCGATGACATCCTCGCCGCCGCTGACGAGGGCGGATTCGACCGCGTCTCCGTCATGGACCACTACTTCCAGATCGCCAACGTCGGCCCCGCCGAGCACGAGATGTTCGAGGCGTACGGCATCCTCGGCTACCTCGCCGCGCGCACCTCGAAGGTGAAGCTCGGCGTGCTCACCACCGGCATCACCTACCGCCACCCCGGCTTCCTCGCGAAGCATATCACCGGCCTCGATGTGCTCTCCGGCGGCCGCGCCTGGGCCGGCGTCGGCGCCGCCTGGTACGAGCGCGAGCACCTCGGCCTCGGCATCCCCTTCCCGCCGCTCAAGGAGCGCTTCGAACGCCTCGAGGAGACGATCGAGATCCTCAAGCAGATGTGGAGCGACAACAACGGGGCCTACGAGGGCAAGCACTACCAGCTCGCTGAGACCCTCTGCTCACCGCAGCCGATCCAGCAGCCGCACCCCCCGCTCCTGATCGCCGGCAGCGGCGAGAAGAAGACGCTTCGCCTCGTCGCGAAGCACGCCAACTTCTGCAACATCGCCGGCGACAACCCCGAGAACGTGGAGCGCCGCCTCGGCATCCTCGCCAACCACTGCGACAACGAGGGGCGCGACTACGACGACATCGAGAAGACGATCGTCACCCGCTTCGATCCCGGCCCCAACGGCGAGAACGCCAGCGAGCTCGTCGACCGGCTCGGCCGCTTCGCCGCGGTCGGCGTCCAGGCCGCCCTCGGCAGCGCCATCAACGTCGAGGACCCGCGCGTCATCGAGCAGATGGCGACGAAGGTGATCCCCCAGATCGCCGACCTCTAGGCGCGGCGCACCCCTCGCTAGCTGCGAGCGGCGATCGAGACGGCGTAGCTGTCGAGGCGGCGACGCACCGTCGCCTTCGTCAGCGACGTCAGCCCCTGGTCGTGCCACTGCGAGAGCGAGCCGATGTCCGGCTCATGCAGCGTCTCGACCACACCGAGGGCGTCCCATACCGGGTCCTGCTCGCGTCCCAGCGCCGCCTCGGCAAACGCGCGGAACCGCTCGGCCACCTCGACGCCATGCGAGACCACGAGGTTCTGACGCGCCCACGCGACGTCGATCCCGGGCGGCCCGTAGCGAGCGTTGGTCCAGTCCACCACGCCGGTCAGCCGCCCTCGAGACCAGAGCAGATTCATCGGGTGATAGTCGCGGTGGATGAACCGCCAGCGCACCCGCGGCCGCGGTCCACGCGCCAGCGCGATCACACGCCCCCACGCCTCGGTCTCTCGAGACCATCGAGGCGGCTGGAGCCCATCGAGGTCAATCCACGGCACGTACCGCTCGAGCCGCGAGAGATCGTCGCCCTCGACGGCGTGGATCGGCGGCAACGCCTCAGCCTGCTGCCGCAGCCACGAGTCGAGGTTCCTCGGCTGGAGGTCCGGACGACCAGCGAGGCGCGTCAGCAACAACGCGGGGGCATCGGTGACCTCGGCGGTGAGGTCGGCCGCGATCAGATGCGGCGTCGGCAGCACCGCCCGCTCGGCAAGTCCGAGGGCGAGCGCCTCTTTCGCCGGCGCGTCCGGCTCGCGCGCCATCCAGTCCTCCCGCACGTACCGTCGCAACACCACGCGACTCCGCACCCCTCGAGGCGACTCGACGGCCAGCAGATGCGTCGCCACCGCCTTCCCGCCCGGCAGCCTGCGCGCGCCAATGACCCGCTGGCGCGAGCCGAGCTGACCAGCCGCCCAGCGCAGCGTCATCTCGGGCGGCCGCGCACGAAGGAAAGGCTCCACCCGGTCGCGCCGTCGCTCATCTCGGGGCATCGGTCACACCAACTCCGGTCCGGCGGCGCGAAGTCCACGCCTGCCCCGCTGCAACCGCCGTTCCGAGCGCGACCGCGAAGCGAGTCGCGACCGGGGGGCTGCGGGGGCTTGCCCCCGAGATCCTTTGGGAGGGCGGGTGGGATCATCCGAACATCACCCCGCGGGCGTAGCCCGCGTCCACACCTCCGAGGAGACGCGCCTACCTCGAAGCCAGCGCACCCATCGGGTCCCAAGGCGGCAGCACGATCGGCTCCTGCGCCAACGCCGCCTGCAACTCAGCCGGCAGGTCCTCGCGCCGCACCGCCACCTCGAACATGTACTCGTCGAACCACGAATCGTTCATCACGTAGAAACCCTTGCGACCGGTCGTGTCGCCCCACGAGTTCTCCACACGCCACCGCCGCGGGTGGTGCTCGACCACGTCGACACCCGTAAACAGCATCGCGTGCGTCATGTACGTCTGGTGATAGCGGAGCCGCTCCGCCTTGGTCATGTCGAAGTCGCGCCCGTAGATCGACCCGTAGTCGAACATCTTCGCGTCCCAGATACCGAGGTCGCGCTGCATCATCTTCCCGACGTCACAGCCCATCCATACCGGCTCGCCGCGTTCGACAATGGAGCGCATCGTCAGCTCCTTCATCACGTCGATCTCGACGTTGAGGTAGCGCACCGGTTCGCCGCCAACGACGTTGCCCAGGTACTCCACCGTGAACGTGCGCCCGTACGGGCTACCCGGCCGGGGGTCGTTGACCAGGCAGACGTAGTCGTCGAACGGGACGTTCACGTACTTCTCGGCGAACGCCTGTGGCGTCATCTCCCCGTCACGGTGGAAGTGCTCGTCGCGGTCGTTCCACTGCCAGTCGAACTTCTCCGGCGGCGTCCCGAGGTGGATCGACAGGATCCGATGGAAGTCCGCCAGCACCACATCCTTGGTCGCGCGCAGCGAATCGATCGCCGCGCCGCCCTCGCGCTGCTCGCGAATGTCCCGCGCGCCCTCGCGCAGGCGCTGCACCAGGTGACGGTTCATCGGCGGCGTCTTCTCGGAGCTGATCGTCTCTGGCATCACCGACTTCGGCACCAGGCCGTACTTCTGGACCAGGCTCGCGAACATGTTCCACTGTCCGCCGTCGTCCAGCGGGTGCCCCAGCAACCAGGCGACCACGCGATCGTCCACCGGACGATCGGACGTCTCGATCATCGCCTCCAGGAAATAGTTCGCCCGTTCGAACTTGTCCCAGAAGAACAGGTAGGTCTGGCTGAACTCGAAGTTCTTCAACCCCATCTGCTCCATCGCTCCAACGCGAAAGAGGTTCATACCGGCGAACAGCCAGCAGCGACCCGATTGTTTCTGATCGGTGACCGTCCAGCGATCCAGGAGGTGCGAGAACGTGTGATCCGTGCTCGTCACGATCTCGCGGTTCACCGCGATGTCGTCGATCGCCGTCCGCGTGACCGCGTTCTGCGCCACGCGGTTCCGAGGATCCGCGTCGAACGCCTCGCGGAGCCCCGCGATCTGCGAGGCCGCAAGCGCACCGTCTGCCGTGCGTGAATCCCCGGCCTCGCCGGATCTGGTGAGCGTCTCGAGAGTCATGGATGGCCCGTTCAGGCTACCCGTCGGTGGGAACGACGGAAGAGTGAGTCCTCTGATCATACCGGCCACGGAGTTTCGCCAGAACCTCACCGCTGAGTAAAAGTCCACCTGCCGAGGCGTAAAACCCCGTTACGCTTCGCCGCACGCGCCGAGGCACGTCAGGCAACTCCGAACGACGCTAAACAACGCTGAGACGTGAGCCCATGGCCGAACCGACGATCCGAAACGCCACCGTCGCCGACCTGCCATCGATGCTCTCGGTGATTGAGGCATCGTTCCCGCATTGGCCCGCCTTCGCGATCGACGTGCCGCCACTCGATCACCTGACCTGGAAGCTCGGGCTGGGCGGCGTCGCGGACTGCGCGAAACACACCGTCGTCGAACTCGACGGGCAAGTGATCGGATCGCGGCTCCGCTGGTTCGGGCGTGTCCGTGTCGGCGACCGGGAATACACGACGGAGAACGGCGCCGATCTCAGCGTCCATCCCGACTTCCAGGGGCGCGGCATCTCCAGGCTCCTCGCCGCCTACCGCGACGCGCAGTTCGCCGAGAACGGCCACCTCGGATTCGGCACGCCCAGCAACAGCCCGCAGGTCCTGCACATCAACGACGCCCCCGAGACGCTGCGCCCGTTGACGATCTGGCGGCGCCATCACCGCGCACGTGGTTTCGCCAGGGCGCAGCTCGCCGCCGGTGGCATCGGGCAGCTCGCGCGCACGCTATGGCGTGCCGCCGCCTCTCGCCGCCGCGCCAGATCCCGACCGACCGAGGCGATGACCATCACGCTCCTCGACCGCTTCGACGATCGCACGGACCAGCTCTGGCACGCCGCGCGCGCTGACTTCGAGGTTGCCACGGTCCGCACCGCCGAGTACCTCAACTGGCGCTACCGCGACCCACGCGGCGGCCGGACCGTCGTGCTCGCCAGCCTCGAGGGCGATCGTTGCCTCGGCTACCTCGTGCTGAAGGCGGACGGCGACGCGGCGACGATCCCCGACCTGCTCGCCCACCCGGATCACCCGGATCTCGCGGAGCGGCTACTCGCCGAAGGCGTCAGGCGGATCGGCGAACAGGGCTGTACGACGACCGTCAGCTGGCTCCCACCGGGTCATCCGTACGAACAGGCACTCCGCCGCGCGGGCTTCATCGAGGCCGGGAGCGCTGTCTACGATCTGGCGAGTCCGCCGGACGGTGGACCGCCCGAACCCGCTGCAATCCTCCGCGATCCAGCAAGCCGGTTCCACGTCACGCTCGGCGACTTCGACTTCGTCTAGCCCTCGGACGCAAGGGCGCGGGGGCGCGCCGGCAGCGAGGTCGACGGGCACGCTAGAAGAGCACCGCCTCCGCGACGAGGTTGCCGATCTCTTCCGGCGTCAGTCCCAGGACCTCCGTCGCCACCTCGTACGTGTGCTCGCCCAGCAGCGGTGCATGCACCGTCGGCTCGCACGGCGTCTTCGACAACTTGAAGCCAGAACCGTCCTGCGCACGCAGGCCGGCCTCCGGGTGCTGGATGTAGCGGAAGTACTCCCGCGCCACCATCTGCTCGTCGGCAAGCACCTCGGTCGCGTTGAGCACCAACCCGGCCGGCACCCCGGCCGCCTGCAGCGCGGCCTGCGCCGCGTCGCCGTCCTGCTCCCGTGCCCAGTCGGCGATCAACCCATCGAGGGCTGCCTCGTTCGCCTTCCGCGCGGATAGCGTCGCGAAGCGCGCGTCAGCGGCCCACTCCGGATGACCGGCTGCGGCCGCAAGGCGCTGCCACTGCGACTCCTCGATGCAGCCGATCGCCAGCCAGCGATCGGGGCGCGGCTCGCCGTTTGCAGTCACGCCGTCGCGCACCTGGTACGCGCCGTGCGGCGCCGCGTACTTCACGTGATTGCCCTCGCGCAGGTAGTTGTCGCCGCCGTTCGACTGCACGAACAGCGGTCCCGCCAACGCCGCGACCGATGACTCGAGCTGCGACATGTCGATCATCTGCCCCTCGCCGGTCCGGCGCTTGTGATAGAGCGCGGCGAGCAGTGCGGTGACCGCGTGGATCGGGTTGACCACGTAGTCCGTGTAGTTCGTACCGACGCCGACCGGTGGATTGCCCTCGGAACCGGCCAGCCCGTTGATCCCGCAAACGGTCCCCAGGATCGAACCGAAGCCCACGTACTCCGTGTGCGGTCCAGTCATCCCCTGCATCGGCTGGTACATCGCGATGATGCCCGGGTTGGCGGCCTTCACCGTCTCCCAGTCCATCCCGATCTGACGGATCGCGCGCGGGGTGAAGTTGGTCATCATGATGTCGGCCCACTTCACCAGCTCCATGCCCAGCTCGTGGCCGCGCTCGGTCGTGAGGTCGATCGTCGCGCTCTTCTTGTCCGTGTTGAAGTTGTTGTAGTAGCCGGACACGTTGTATCCGGCCGCGTCCACGGGCCGTGGCTGAGCGACACGCAGCCCGTCCGGTCGCTTCTCCGTCTCAACGCGGATCACCTCCGCGCCCATCCCCGCGATCGTCCGCGTCGCGATCGGCCCGGCGCCGAACCACGTCAGATCGAGGAACTTCACCCCCTCCAGGATCCGTGGCGTCGCGCCGCTCGCGCTGCTGTGGCCGTTCGTCGTCATGCCGTCACTCCTTGGGCGCGGATCTCCGCGAACACCTCGTCGTTGTGCTCGCCCAGCAACGGTGCCGGGCGGCGTAGCGTCGCCGGCGTCCCGTGCAGGTCCCACTGCGGCCCCGGGTAGTGCAGCGTCACGCCGCGCCCCGAGTCCTGCAGGTCAACGAACCAGTTCCGTCCCGCCAGTTGCGGGCTGTCCAGGATGTCCTGCGGTGTGCTCACCATCCCGACCAACACCCGGCGCGCCTGGCCCTCTTCGTAGAGGTAGAGCTTCGGGTGCTTCTTCGTGAACTCCCGCACCACCTGGTCCATGTGAACCAGCGTGTCTTGCACCGCTGCGCGCTGCGACTCGTCGCTGAGCGCGGCCATGATGAAGTTGGTATTCATTTTCTCGTCGATGAACGAGACGTAGGGCTCTTCGATCAGGTCTTGCGCGTCGCCGGTCAGCTCCATTAGCTCCACCAGGCCCTGAAAACCCGCCCCGGCCAGGCCGGACGCCATCATGTAGACGTGCCCGTCGGCGGTCTCGTGGAGGCCGAGCCCGGGAATATCGAGGCCGCGCATCGGGACGCCGCGTTCGCGGTTCGTCCCCAGGATGTCGGCCTGCATCATCGCCGTCTCCTGCGACATCGACATCGCCTCCTGCATGGAGACCTCCACCCGCTGCCCCTCGCCCGTCGCCTGGTGATAGACCAGCGCACCCATCGCCCCCGCCGCCGCCTGGATCGAGGCGGAGTGGTACCCCTGCATGTCCGGGAGCTGCTCGGGCGGCCCTTCCTGCACCCCGGCAAGCTGCATCGTCCCGGACATCGCGCAGCCGACGATGTCCGCGTACGCCCAGTTCGCGCGCGGGCCGCTCAGCCCCCAACCGGTGATCGAGGTGTGGATGACGTCCGGCTTCACCGCGATCAAATCCTCGGTGGTGAGCCGCAACTCGGCCGCCTCGGCGGTCTGGAACGAGTCGATCACGATGTCTGCGGTCTTCACCAGCTCCAGGTACAGGTCGCGCCCGTGCGGCTGCGTCAGGTCCAGCGTGATCCCGCGCTTGTTGGCGTTCAGCAGCAGGAACTGCGATCCCGACTCCGGCTCGGGAATGCCGGGCAGTAGCGGCGCCCAGCGCCGCGCCGGATCGCCCTCGGGTGGTTCGATCTTGATCACGTCGGCGCCCAGGTCCGCCAGCATGCGACTGGCGTAGTGCCCAATCGGCCCGGTCACATCGAGTACCCGCACGCCTTCGAGCGCCATCGCCATCTGCATCCCCATCGGAACAGCCGGATTATGCGCCCCACCGCGCAGCGGGTCATCCAGGACCCAGCCGCCGCCGAGTGAATCGGTGATCCGACCGCCAACTGAATCGAACTCAGTTTGAATTCCGGATAGTATCCTCTCCGCGCTAGTGGTAGGGGGTCCCTCGTGAAACTCGGAATCAGCATCGGCTACTCGGGCGCCGACATGGGCATGCCCATCGACTTCATCAAGGAGGCCGAGGCGCTCGGCTACGACTCCGTCTGGACCGCCGAGGCCTATGGCTCCGACGCGATCACCCCGCTGGCGTTCATCGCCGCCCACACCAAACACATTCGCCTCGGGACCGGCATCATCCAGCTCGCCGCGCGCACCCCGGCCGCCACCGCGATGGCTGCGCAGACGGTCGACGCGCTCGCCGGTGGCAACCGCTTCATCCTCGGCCTTGGCGTCTCCGGCCCCCAGATCGTGGAGGGCTGGTACGGCCAGCCGTGGGGCAAGCCGTACTGGCGGATCCGCGACTACGTCTCGATCATGAAGAAGATCTTCGCCCGCGATGAACCCGTCAGCCACGAGGGCCGCGAGATCTCGTTGCCGTACACCGGACCCGGTGCGCTCGGCATCGGCAAGCCGCTGAAGTCGATCCTTCACACCAACCCGAACCTGCCGATCTGGCTCGGCAGTGGCGGCCCGGACAACCTGCGCATGGCTGGTGAACTCTGCGACGGCCTGCTGCCGTTTGGCTTCGTCCCCAGCCGCGCACCCGAGTACCGCAAGTCGATCGAGGAAGGCTTCGCCAAGGCCGGCAAGACGAACGGCTGGGATAGCTTCGAGATGCAGACCAGCGTCTCCGTCAACGTCACGGACGACGTGCGCGGCGCGCTCCGCGCCCTCAAGCCCAACGTCGCCCTCTACGTCGGCGGCATGGGCCATTCCTCGATGAACTTCCACAAGAACCAGATGATCCAGCGCGGCTACGGCGAAGCCGCCGAGCGCATCCAGGAGCTGTACCTCGCCGGGCGCAAGGCCGAGGCGCTCGAGGAGGTTCCCGACGAGTTCCTCGATGAAGGTGCGCTGATCGGCCCGGTCGCACGCATCCGCGAGCGCTACACCGCCTGGGCGGACTCCGGCGTGACCGGGCTGACCGTGGTCACCCGCGATCCCGAGGTGCTCCACCTGATGGCCGATCTGGCGGACGTACGCCCGCGCGAGGGCGTCACGGTCTAGGCTGCACAGGCGGCCGAGGAGACCACCCTGTCCAGCCCAAAGATCTACACACGCACCGGCGACGCCGGTGAGACCGGCCTCTTCGGCGGACCGCGCGTCCCGAAGGACGACGCCCGCCTGGAGGCCTACGGCACCGTCGACGAGCTGAACTCCGTGCTCGGCGTCTGCGCCGCCGCCATCGACCACGACGACCTCCGCAGCTGGCTCACGACGATCCAGTCCGCCCTCTTCGACATCGGCGGCGAACTGGCGACGCCGGACATCGAGGAGCGCATCGCCAAGGACCAGCCGGTCGGCCCGCGCGTCACGGACGAGGACATCACCGGCCTCGAGGGCTGGATCGACGCCCTCGACGAGGAGCTGGAGCCGCTGGTGCGGTTCATCCTGCCCGGCGGCCACATCGCCGCCGCCCACCTCCATCACGCGCGTACCGTCTGCCGTCGCGCCGAACGGCGCGTGATCACCCTCGGGCGCGGCGCGGCGGTTGCCGGGCCGATCATCCGCTACCTGAACCGGCTCTCGGATCTGCTGTTCGCAATGGCCCGCGTCGTCAATGCGCGCGCCGCCATCGAGGAACCGCAGTGGCTGGGCCGCGACAAGCGCTAGCTGCGATTGACGATCCGCTGGAACGCGGACGGGCCTCGACCAGTCTCGATCAGGCCTCGAATCTCCGCCGCGCACTGCTCCGCGCTCAGCAGCGAGGTGTCGACCTCCAGGTCGTAGCTGCCGGGGATGTGCACGGCGTCCTGCCAGCGTTGCACCGGATCAGGCACGGGCTCCTCGGCAGTACCAGTCGCGTACTCACCTGCGCGCCCCGGCTGTCCGGCGTTCCGACGCTCCATCACCACCTCGATCGGACAGCGCACGCCGACGAACCACGCGGGCAATCCCAGGAGACGCCGCGCGCAATCGGCGAGCACCGTCTCGTCGTAGTGCCCAACGTCGACCACGACATTGAGGCCAAGCCGGCTGTGCGCCGCGATCGATTCGTACAGCGCCGCATAGAGGCGTGGCACGATCCGTCGCAACTCGGGACGCTCATCGCCGGGGCGCAGGCCAATTCCCGGCCGCCACCCGGGCGGCGTGACCTCGCGAACGAACACGTCAGCACCCAGGTTCATCCAGATCCCGTCGAACGATTCCTGGATAACGGCCGCGATGCTCGACTTGCCGGACCGAGGCGCTCCGTTGAGGACAACGATCCGGCCCGAATCGCCCGGTTCCACTGGCGCTAGCTACCGCCGGCGACGGCGCCACCGGCCTCGGTGTCCGTCTTGCGGGCGGCCGCCCACGAGGACGTCGAGGCGCCGCGGCCGACGGTTGAATAGGCGAACGCGGAGCCAATCACGATCGCGAGGATCACCGCGCCCTCCATCGCGAGCACCGGCCGCTCGCCGATGCGGTCCGCGAGGATGCCGATCGGCAACGCGGTCAGGCCCTGACCGCCCCAGGCGATCATCACCAGCGACATCACCCGCCCGAAGTACTCCTGATCCGCTTCCATCATCAGCAGCGCGTTGTTGGTGAGCTGAAACCCGGTCAGCCCGACGCCCATGAAGAACATCGCGACGAGCGCCAGCGCAAGACTGGGAACAATCGACAGGCCGATCAGCGCGACGCCGAAGACGATCCCGAGGCCGAACATGATCCGCGCCGCCCCGGCGCCTCGCACCGATCCCGCGACCAACAGCCCGGTGACCAGGCCGCCGATCGCCTCGACCGTGAAGAGGATCCCGATCGTCTCGGACGAGTGCCCCAACTCAGACTCCAGGAGCGCGGGCAAGACGGTGACGTACGGCATCCCGAAGACGACCACCAGCACGAACGACAGAATCAGCACCAACAGCCGCGGCCGCTCACGCACGTGCGACAGGCCAGCGGTGAAATCACCGGTGATCGACTTGCCGCTGGAGGCCGGCCGCGAGGCCGGCAGCATCGAGATCGTCCCGACGACCGCGAACAGGATCGCGCCCATCACCAGGTAGGTGCCGCCCGTCCCGGATACGGAGAGCGCGATCAGGCCGCCGGCGAGCATTGGCGAAACCACGCGCGAGAAACCCTGCGAGAGCTGGCTGAGCGCGACGGCGTTCGGCAACAAATCGCGATCCACCAGCTCGCCCACGTAGGCCTGCCGGGTCGGACCAATGAACGAGAACGATATCCCCATCACGAAGGACAGGGCCACCAGCATCCAGAGCGCGATCACGTCGGTAATGATCAGCACGCCAATGGTCGCAAAACAGATCCCGACGAGGGACTGACCGAAGAGCAGCACCAACCGCTTCGACAACCGATCCGCGAGCACACCGCCCAGCGGCCCGATGAAGATCATCGCGATGCCGCTACCGAGGGCCACGATCCCGACCGCGGTGCTGTTCCCCGCCAGGTCGAATGCGACCACGCTCTGGACGGTGCGCGTCATCATGAACGCCAGGGTGGCGAGGGTGCTGCCCCACCAGAGCACGCGATAGTCGCGTACGCCGAGCGCTTCAAACGTCGTTTGATACCAGCGGGCGATCATCCAAGCATGCTACGCCTCGGGCCGCGCTCGTTCTGTCGGAGATGAATCGCGACGGGCCGTACCAGCGCGCGCCGCCGCCTACGCCGTGGCCGCGATCAGCTCCCCGCCGGCTGCCGCCACCAGCACGATCGCCCACGCGGGCAACCACCAGGCGATGAGCAGCCCGAACGCCACGAGGGCCAACGCGAAGTCCTTCGGAGCGAGGATCGCGCTGGTCCACACCGGTTCGTACATCGCCGCCACCAGCAGCCCGACCACCGCCGCCCCGACGCCTTTGAGCGACGACTGCACCTCGGGGCGCGCGCGCAGCCGCTCCCAGAGCGGGAGCGTCCCCGCAAGCAACAGGAACGAGGGCAGATAGATGGCGCCGAGGGCAATCGAGGCGCCGGCCCAGCCGTTCGGTCGCGGATCGGCGATCGCTCCGAGGTAGGCGGAGAAGGCGAACAATGGGCCCGGAACGGCCTGCGCCGCGCCGTACCCGGCGATGAACTCGTCGCGGCTGAGCCAGCCGGGCGTGACTACCTCGGACTCGATCAGCGGCAGCACCACGTGCCCGCCGCCGAAGACCAGTGACCCCGCCCGATAGAAGCTGTCGAACAGCGCCAGCGGCTGCGCGTCGGAGAACTGTCTCGCGATTGGCAGGCCGATCAGCAGCCCGAAGAACAGCACCCAGGCCGCAACCGCCACCTTCATCCCGAAGCCGCCACGGCGGACAGTCGGCGGCACCACCTCGATGACCGCCGCCGGGAAGAGGCGCCAGCCGATCGCCGCCCCGGCGACGATCACCAGCACCTGTGTCAGTGCCGTGCGCTCGATCAGCACGACAGCGGCGGCGATCACCGCGAGGGTGATCCGTTCGCGATCTGGTGTCAGGTTGCGCGCCATCCCCCAGATTGCGTTTGCCACCACCGCCACGGCCGCGATCTTCAGCCCGTGCAGCCAGCCCGCATCCGCCAACTCGAACTCCTCGACGGCGAGTCCGAACAGCACGAGGGCGATCGCGGAGGGCGCGGTGAAAGCGAACCACGCCACGAAGCCGCCAAGCCACCCGGCGCGCAACGCGCCAATCGCGATCCCGACCTGCGAGCTGGCGGGACCCGGCAGGAACTGGCAGAGCGCCACGAGATCCGCGTACGCCGCGTCGTCCAGCCAGCGACGGCGCTGCACGTACTCTTCGCGGAAGTATCCGAGGTGGGCGACCGGCCCGCCAAAGGACGTGAATCCGAGCCGCAGCGCGACAAGGAACACCTCGAGAATATTGCCGCGCCCGGGCGGTACGGATGGCCCGGCTGGCTCGGTCGCCGCCGGCGACGCGGTCATCCTCGGATCACCCGGCACCGCCGAGTACGGCACGGGTGCGATCCGGGAAGTCGCCGCAAATCGCGTCGACGCCAGAGTCCCGCGCCCGCGCGAGCGACTCCGCCTCGTTGACCGTCCACGTCGCCGTGAGCAGGCCACGCCGTCGCGCGCGGTCCACGAGGGCTGCGTCCAGATCGAGGTGGTTCACGCTGATACCGGCCGCGCCGATCCGTCGCGACAGCTCGATCGGGTCTTCACCGCCAATCCGCGCCGCGCCACGCGCGGACCAGTTCAGCCAGCCCGGCACCTCCGGCAGTACCTCGCGCGCTCGCGCCACCACGTCGGCGTCGAAGCACCAGATCCAGGACCACCCCGCCGCGTGGTGCGCGCGCACCGCCGCCGCGACACGCTCCTCCAGGCCCGCTTCCTTCAGCTCGATCACCAGCAACGCACGCCCGGCCACGCAGGCCAACGTCTCGTCGAAGGTCGGGATCGGCTGCGCACCCGCGCCCGCGAACGGATCGAGGACTGCGAGCCCTCGTGACTCCTCGAACGTGACGTCCGCGAGCAATCGTGGATCGCTAACCGTCCGTTGCAGCGTCGCGTCGTGCATCAGCACCAGCGTGCCGTCAGCGGTCGCGCGCACGTCGATCTCGATGCCATCCGCACCGCTCGCAATCGCCGCTTCGATGCCGGCGATCGTGTTCTCCGGCATCGAACCCATCTGCGTGCGATGCGAAATCACGAGAGTCACGTGCGCTCCTTTGATGCGTTCAGGACGCAAGCGACCGAAGATTACCCTGTACCAGCGCGGCCGGCGTCAGTCGGTGGTTAACTTCTTATTCGTTCTGAATCCTGCGGTCACCAGCCTTGCGGGAACCGCCAACCGTTTGCCAACAGAAGGATTCCCGGTGCGTATCCGCTACTGGTCCGGCCAGTTCGACCTCGACGACCTCGATGACGTCGCCGCGCGTCTGGCCCCGGCACTGGCCGCTCGCGGCCACACCGTCACCCTCGTCGCCCCGCGGAGCGATCGACCGGCGGACGCCATCGTCAGTGAACGACTGTCGATCCACCGCGTCGACGCAACCGTCGGGACGGACGCCACCGCGCTCCCGGCCCCCGTCGCCGAATCCCCGGACATCGATCTCGTCGAGACAGGCGGCCCGCTCTCCGCGCTCGCCCTCGAGGTCGCGCGCCGCGATGGACGCCCGCTCGCCGTCTCGATTCACGGCCCGCTCGCGAACAACACGCACGAGGACGGCAACATCGAAGGCGCGTTGCTCCAGTACGCCGCCGCGATTGTGGTCGACACCGAAACCCTGGCCGGCCAGCTTCGCGCGGTCGCGCGCGACAGTGCGGCGCGAACGACGGTCGTCCGTGCCGGGCTGCCACTGACCGAACTGGCGCCCGGACCGCGCCTCCTCAAGCGGCCGACGCTGCTCTGCGTGGGACCGCTCACCCGTGACTCCGGCTTCGACGTCGCGATCGACGCGCTCGCCGAGATCCGCGAGCGCATCCGCACCGCGGAACTCGTGATCGTCGGCGATGGCCCCGAGCGCGACGCGCTGCAGGCTCAGGCCGCTGCCCTCGGACTCGGTCAGGCCGTCTCATTCCGAGGGAACGTCGCAACCTCGCGACTGCCCGCGATCGTCAACCAGGTGAGCCTGGTCGTCGTACCGGCGCGGGTGCCGGTCTCGTCCTGCGCGATCGCCATCCTCGGTGGACAACTGCTGCGACCGGTGATCGCCTCCGCGATCGGCGGACTGACCGAGGTGATCGAACAGGAGGGGAACGGCCTGCTCGTCGTTCCCGAGGATCCCGCCGCCATTGCCGGCGCCGCCCGTCGTCTGCTCTCCGAACCCGGCGCTGCCGCCGATCTCGGGCGACGCGGACGCACGCTGGCCCGCGAACGCTTCGGCTGGAACCGCTTCGTCGACGAGATGGAGCGGCTGCTGGATACCACCCTGGCACGCGCCAACGCACGACCGAACCAGGGCATGGCCGGCTAGCGCCCGACTCCCCGCAGCGGCACCCGCACCTCGATCCGCGCGCCCCCGCCCGAGGCGTCACCGATCACCACGCGTCCCCCGTGCAGCTCGGCCTGCTGTGCCACCAGCGCGAGCCCCAGGCCGCTCCCCGCGGAGCGCGCCCCGCTCCCACGCGCGAACCGTTCGAGAACCCGCGCGCGCTCTTCGATCGGGATGCCGTCGCCGCCGTCCTCAACCGCAAGTACCCACTCAGTGGCGTCATGCGTCAGCGCGATCCGCGCCAGCGGCGCAACGCCGGGACGCGTCCCGTGTGTCACCGCATTGCGAATCAGGTTGTCCACCAGCACCCGCACGCCCTCCGGCCAGACCGCGGTCGGTGGCGGGTCCGATGGGACGGTCAGCTCGATCGTCGCCTCCGGAAAGCGACCGCGCGCCTGCGCCACCGCGGCGTCGATCAACTCCGCGAGGTCGCTCACCTCGAACAGATCCGCGGCCGCGAGATCGCCGCGCGCGAGGAGCCGCAGCGCCTCGAGGGCTTCCAGCAGGCGCCGCTGCTGCGCCACCACGTCAGTCACGATCGCGGCCCGCTCCGCGGCCGCCAGATCAGGGTTGGCGGCGAGCACCTCGAGGTTGGTCTGCATGCTGGTCAGTGGCGTGCGCAGTTCGTGCGCCACGTTGCCGGCGAACCCGCGCGAGGCGTCGAGCGCCGCCTGCGTCTGCTGCGCGCCCTCCTCGATCCGTTCGAGCATCACGTTCAGGCTCCGCGCCAGGTCATCCACCTCGGACGGGCCTTGATCGACGGGAACGCGGACGCTCAGGTCGGCGGTCTCGCTGACGCGCTCGGCCTCGCGGCGCAGCCCCGCCAGCGGGCGCATCGCGACGGCTCCCAGCACCCAGCCACCAAGGCCCGCGCCGCCGATCGACAGCAGGCCCACGAAGAACAACAGCCGTCGTAGGCCCTTCAGCGTCGCTTCGATGCCGGCCATCGACGCGGCCACCTCGATCGTCAGCGGCTCCTCGATCACCCGAGGCGCGACACGCACTGGCCGGGACAGCACGCGCCACTGCTCGTCGCCCGCGGACTGCTCGGAGAAGCCCTCCGGCGCCTCCTCGTCGATGCTCGGGAACTCGCTCTCGAAGAGCACCGTCTCGCCGTTGAGGACGCGCACGCCAAAGTTGAGATCGCTCCGCTGCGCCGGTCGCGGCACCTGTCGCAGATCGAGCAGCGCCGCCACGCCCTGACGTCGCAATTGCTCCAACTGCGCCTCCAACTCGCGATCGAGGTCCGCCGTCTGCGTACGTGTCGTGAACCCGAGGATCGCGATCCCCGCCAGCAACACGGCCGCCACGGTCGCAAGCACCGCGGCCAGCGAAACGCGCGTGCGCAGGCTCATGGCCGCAGCACGAACCCGATGCCGCGCACCGTCTGCACCAGCCGCTGCTCGCCTGCCGCCTCGAGCTTCCGCCGCAGATACCCGACAAAGACATCGACGACGTTGCTGTCCACCTCGAAGTCGTAGCCCCAGACGCGCTCCAGGAGCTGCGATCGCGAAAGCACGATCCCCGCGTTGCGGGCGAGCAACTCCAGGAGATCGAACTCGCGGCGGGTGAACTCGATCTCGCGATCGCCGCGCAGCACCAGTCGCCGCGCCGGATCGACCACCAGGTCGCCTACCTCGATCCGATCGCCATCCTCGGTAGCCGCAGCACGCGCGCGCCGGAGCAGCGCCCGTAGCCGCGCGACCAGCTCCGGCAGCGCGAACGGCTTCACGAGGTAGTCGTCCGCCCCCGCCTCCAGCCCGGCGACGCGGTCCGAGACCTCGTCGTTCGCGGAGAGGATGCAGATCGGCACCTCGTGGCCGTTCGCGCGCAGCGTCCGTGTCACGCTTACGCCATCCAGATCTGGCATGTTGATGTCCAGGACCATCACGTCCGGCTCTCGTTCGTCGACGGCGTGAAGCGCCGCCACGCCACCGTTGGCGCTGCGCACATCGAAGCCCTCGACGCGGAGACCGCGTTCGAGGGCGACGATGATCGCCGGGTCGTCATCGACGACCAGAACGTCAGCTTGCAGATCTACAGCGAGATCCCTTCGAGCTCGGCGGCCACGTCCGCCCCCAGACCATCGAGGCCCGCCGGTCCACCGCGCATCCCGCGGAACCATCGGCCCTCGAACCCGTTCGCCTCGCGGTACTCGCGGAGCAGTTCGTGGAAGCCGCGCAGGTCCTTGTCGTCCAGCTCCGCCTGCAGCGCATCGTACTGCGCGTCATCGATGAAGCCGTTCTCCAGGAGCTGCTCCAGCCGGTCGCCCAGCGCGTCGATCCGCCGGTCCTGCGCCACGTCGAAGAGCGTGCCGTCCTCGTATGCGGCCTGCATCTCGTCGGCCTCGGCCTGCGTCAGCCGCCCATCCTCCACGGCCTCGGCCAGCTTCGCCGCAAACACCGTGTCGTGCGCCGCCTGGAGATCGTCCGCGCTGATCCCCAGCTCGGCGGCCACGTCGGCGGTGAACTCCGCGCGCGTCTCCAGCCGCTCCGCCGGCGTGAGGTCCGCCCAGACCGGGCGCTCCTCGCCGTCCGCGATCCGGTCGGCAATCACGGCCTTCACCGCGTCGCGGTAGACCTCCACCTCAATGCCCAGCTCCTCGGCGATCGCCTGGCCGCGCATCCCACGGTGGTGACGCTGCCCGGCGAAGGGGTGCGCGCCCTCGTCGCCGCTGATCTGTTGCATCGCGGCGCTGACCACGTCGCCGGAAACCGAAGCCGCGCTCGCCACCGGCGCAGCCATCGCCACGCCACCGATCGCAACCAACCCCAGACCACCGATCAACGGAACCTTGCTCTTCCAACCCATCGTTCTCTCCTCGTCGAATCTCCTGTACGCGTTGTGCGTTGAAATCAGATTCGGCCCCGCGTCTAAGGGAACTCTGAGATGCCCCTAAACCTCTGCTGAGACTTTCGCCGAGCGTTCCCCCAGCCACCGCCAGCATCGAGGAACACCGGTGCACCGGCCCCGCTTCCGAATCCGCTTCCGAGCCCGCTTCGCGGCCACACGGCGCGACTCGACGCGAGGCGTACGCTGGATCGATGACGACGAACATCCTCCTGATCAGCGGCAGCCTGCAGGCACACTCCGCGAATCGATCCGCCCTCGATGTCGTGCGCGCCGCGCTCCTCGCGCGTGACGGCGTCGCCGTCGACGAAGCGGACGAGGTCGCCTCGATGCCGCCGTTCAACCCCGATCTCGAGGACGCGCCAACGCCGCCGGTGCTGGCGTTCCGCGCCCGCCTCGCCCGCGCGGACGCCGTGATCATCGCCGCACCGGAATACGCCGGCGCACTCCCCGGCGCGCTCAAGAACGCCCTCGATTGGAACGTCGGCGCCGGCGATCTCTACGGCAAGACCGTCGCGCTGATCAGCGCCGGCAGTACCGGCGGTGAACACGTGCGCCGGCAACTCATCCAGACGCTCACCTGGCAGGGCGCCCACGTCGTCGACCACCTCGGGATCGCCGCGCCTCGCACCAAGTCCGACGACGCCGGGCGCTACACCGATGCGCCGACGATCGCCGCCCTCGAGCGCCTCGCCGCGCACGTCCTCGCGGTCATCGCGATGCCCCTCGAGGAGCGACTGGCCCTCGTCGAGGCGGTCACGACGGCGGCGCGTATCGAGCCCGGCCACATCGCGCCAGTCGCGGCGCCGTAGTCGCGCGGTAGCGGCCTCGCTACTGGCGGCGAGCCACCGTCCGCAAGCGCGCTCACACCGCGCGGAGCCCCCGCCCCGCGATACTGATCGCGCCGCGAACGCCACTTCCGAGGAGAGCGCGATGGCGAAGCCTTACGACCTCGCGGTGATCGGTGGCGGCCCGGCCGGTCTCTCGATCGCCGACGTCGCGCCACGCCTCGGCATCCGCGTCGCGCTCATCGAGGCGGCACGACTCGGCGGCGACTGCACCTGGGCCGGCTGCGTGCCAAGCAAGGCGCTGCTCGCCGCCGCGAACGCCCATCACCGCGCCGGGCGCACCGAGCGCTTCGGGCTCCCCCGCTTCGAGGCCAGCGCGGCCGTGGACCTCGGCAGCGTCATGGACCGCATCCACGACCACCAGCAGGCGATCTTCGAACGTGCCGACGCGCCCGATCTGCTCCGCGCCCGCGGCGTCGATGTCATCGAGGGCCGCGCGACCTTCGAGGCGCCCGATCGCCTGCTCGTTGACGGCCGCGAGTTGGCATCGCGTTATGTCGTCGTTGCGACTGGCGCCTCGGCGGTTGTCCCGCCGGTCCCCGGCCTCGCGAACGCCGGCTACCTGACGAACGAAACGATCTGGTCGCTGCGGGTGCTCCCGCACCGCCTCCTCGTGATCGGCGCCGGCGTCGTCGGGCTGGAGTTGGGACAGGCCTTCGCCCGCCTCGGCTCCGCCGTCACGATCGTCGAAGCCGCGATCGAGGTGCTGCCCGCGCTCGATCGCCGGCTGGGCGCCGCGCTCCGCGCTGCCCTCGAGGCCGACGGCGTCACCATCCGCACCGCGACCACCGTCCGCGCGATCGAGACCCGCGCCACCGGCTCGCGCGCAATCCTCGAGGGCCGCGACGGTCGCACCGAGCTGCCGTTCGACCAGGTGCTGGTGGCGGCGGGCCGCGTGCCACAGGTCGAAGGACTCGGCCTCGAAGCCGCCGGGATCGCCTTCGACCGCGTCACGGGCATCACCGTGGACCGGAACATGCGCACCTCGAACCCGCGCGTCTACGCCGCCGGCGACGTTGTCCCGGGCCCGCGTCTCACGCACCTCGCGGCACTCGAGGGCGTGTCGGCGCTGATGGCCTCGGTGCTGCTCTTGCCACGACCGATCGATCCGCGCCTCACCCCCGCCGTCACCTACACCGATCCGGAGACCGCTACGATCGGCGCCACCGAGGCCGAAGCACGCGCCCGCTGGGGAGACGCCGTGCGCGTCCACCGCTCCTCCCTCGCCGAGTCCGATCGCGCCACCGTGGAACAGGCCGCGCCCGGCTTCGTCCAGGTCGTCACCCGCGGCAAGCACGACCGCATCGAGGGCGCGCAGATCGTCGCGCCCGCCGCCGGCGAGCTGATCCACGAATTCGCGCTCGCGATGCGACAGGGCCTCGGACTCCGCGATCTCGCGGAGCTGCCGCACGCGTACCCGTCCTACGCCGTCTCCGCCCAGCTCGCGGCGGTCGAGGCCACGCACGCGTGGCTGGCGGGCGGCAAGGTCCGCCGTTACGCCTCGCTCGCGCGGCGCGTCCCGAACGAGCGCCTGCGCGAGACGCTGCGTGCCATCCTCGGCCGCCTCGCCTAGCCGCAGGCCGCCGCGACCGAGGGCGCTCCGCTACCCAATCGACCGGTCGCCCGGCACCATGGATGCTCAAGCGCAGCTCCGGGGGACCATGCTCGAACTGACCGACCTGGAGAAGCGCTACGGCGACGTGCGCGCCCTCGACGGCTGCACGATTCGCGCACAGCCCGGTCGCATGCTCGGCCTCCTCGGTCCCAACGGCTCCGGCAAGACCACCGCGATGCGCAGCGTCTTCGGGCTGGTGCACCTCGATCGCGGCGCCGTCCACTGGCGCGGCGCGCCGATCCGTCCCGAGGAACGCGCGCGCTTCGGCTATATGCCGGAACAGCGCGGCCTCTACCCGCGCATGCGCGTCCGTGATCAGGCGATCTACTTCGCGCGCCTCCACGGCCTGAGCACCAGCGATGCCGCCACCGCCGCCGACCACTGGCTCGAGCGTCTCGGGCTCGCCGACCGCGCCACCGCACGCGTCGAGGAGCTGTCGCACGGCAACCAGCAGCGCGTCCAGCTCATCGTCGCGCTCGCCCACCAGGCGGATCTGCTGATCCTCGACGAACCGTTCTCCGGCCTCGATCCAATCGGCGTCGCCGCGCTCGGCGACGTCGTGCGCGAACAGGCCGAACGCGGTGCCGCCGTCGTGTTCTCCAGCCACCAGCTCGATCTCGTCGAGGACCTCTGCGACGACATCGCGATCATCCATCGCGGGCGCGTCGTCCTCGCGGGCGAGCTCGACGCGGTCCGCGCCGCCTCGCCCTCGCGCTACGTGCACGCCTCGGTCGTCACGGACGGCGCCGCTGCCACATGGCACGCCGGCATCGAGGGCGCCGAAACGATGTGGGAACGCGGTCCGGAATCGAGGCTACGCGTGCCGAACGACGCCAACCCGGCGCTGCTGCTGTGGGCCGCACAGGCCGCGGGCGAGGTGCGCTTCTTCCGCTTCGAGCCCCCCGCCCTCTCCGACCTCTTCATGGAAGCGATCGGAGCAGCGCCGGCGGTTGAGGTGCCGGCATGAGCGGCCTCGGCGGCGCATGGCTGGTCGCTCAGCGCGAAATCCGTGAACGGACCGGCGCACGCACCTTCCGCATCTCCACGCTGTTGATCCTCGTGATCGCCTTCGGCGCCGTCGCCGCGGCGACGATTCTCCCCGACATCGTCGGTCAAGGGACGCCGGTGGTCGCTGTCGTCACGTCGGACGTCAATGACACCTTCGGAGAGCTCCTCGACGACGGATCGCTCGGCACCGAGGTGCACGTCGTGCTGGTCGCCGATCGCGATGAAGCGCGCCGCATGGTCGCGAACGGCGGCGCCGTCGCTGCGTTCTACGCCGGCCCATCGCTCATCTTCGACCGCGAAGCAGACCGCAACATCAGCGCGCTCGTCACGCAGGCCTATCGGCTCGCGACGCTCCCAGACGTCCTCGCCAGCCTCGACCTGACGCTCGAGGAGGCTGCTCCGCTCGTGAATCCGGAGCCGATCCCGATCACGCTGCTCAACCCCGAGACCGCCGACGGCGAACGTGCCAGCGAGGCCGACCGCGGCGCCTCCTCCGCCGCAGTTGTGGTGTTGCTCCTCTCGTTGACGGCGTACGGATCTTGGATCCTCAACGGCGTGGTTGAGGAGAAGACCAGCCGGGTCGTCGAGGTATTGATGGGCGCGTTGCGCCCGTGGCAACTGTTGCTCGGGAAGGTAGGAGGCATCCTCCTCCTCGCCGTCTCTCAGATCGCGATCGGCATCGCCGCCGCCTTGATCGCGATCAGCATCTTCGGCACCGCCGACCTGCCAGCGATCGGCTTCCGAGTCGGGGCATTCGCCGCCGCCTACCTCGTGCTGGGACTGCTGTTCTACAGCTTCATCTTCGCGGCGGCCGGCGCGACGGTCGCGCGCCAGGAAGATGCGCAGGCGGCAACCATGCCAATCAACATCACCTTGATCGTCATCTACTTCACATCGCTCACACTGGTCGTCTCGAATCCCGACAGCCTGACCGCGCGCGTGCTCTCGATCTTGCCGGTGTCCTCGCCGCTCGCGATGACACCTCGGATCGGCGTCGGCTCGCCGCCCCTCTGGGAGATCGCGCTCTCGCTGACCCTGCTGATCCTGTCGATCGGAGCGATCGTCAATCTCTCCGGGCGCATCTACGCCGGTGCGATCCTCAGCACGGGCCCGCGCATCGGCCTGCGCGAGGCCTGGCGTTCCGCTCGCGAGACGCGCTAGAACTCGATCCCCGGCTGCGCCTTGATGCCCTGGTCCTGGAACGGGTGCTTCACCAATCGCATCTCCGTCACCAGATCGGCGTACTCGATCAGCTCGTCCGGCGCGTTCCGTCCGGTGATCACCAGGTGCAGCATCGCCGGCTTGTGCTCGCGCAGCCACGCGACCACTTCGTGCGTGTCGACCCAGCCGTAGGTCATCGGATACGTGAACTCGTCCAGCACGATCACCGTGTGGGCATCCGCCTCGATCAGCTCCTGCGCTCGCGCCCAGCCAGCCCGCGCCAGTTCCGCCGAGTGATCCAGGTCCTTGCTCGTCCAGGTCCAGCCGTCGCCCGCACCTTCGACCTCAATGCCCAGCTCGCGCGCCGCTCGCAACTCCCCGTAGTTCGCGCCGTCGCGCTTGAGGAACTGGATGATCGCGACCGGCATGCCCCGCCCCCGCGCCCGGAACGCGATCCCGAAGGCCGCCGTCGACTTCCCCTTGCCGTCGCCGGTGTTCACGATCACCAGGCCCTTGCGCACCTTGTTCGCGCGCAGCTCGCGGCGATATGCCTCGGCAGCCTCCGCTGACTCCGCGTCGCGCTCGGCCGGGTCAGTTGTCATCCCTTGACTCTACCACCCGGAAACAGCCCCGCAATCCTTGCGTGTTATCGTCGCGGAAATGCGGTCCTCCAGCTCTGACCGCCCCCCGTCCGCCGCGCGGTGGCTCCTGGTCACCGACATCGATGACACGCTGCTCGGCGATGAGGGGGCGTTAGCCGAACTCCTTCAGGCGTTGCGCGACGCCGCGATGCCGATCGCCCTCAACTCCAGCCGCCCGACCGCCAGCGTCCGCCGCACAATCGCGGCAGCATGGCCGCCCGGCGCACCACCCGCCGACGCCGTGATTACCGCCCTCGGCACCGAGATCGACTACGCCGGCTGCGGCCACGACGACGGCTGGGAGCGCCGCTTCAAGGGCTGGCCACGCACCGAGGTCGATCGCGTCATCCGCGCCCTCGGCTTCGCGCCACACGCCGAAGAGTTCCAGACCCCCTACAAGGCCAGCTTCGCCGTCCCCGCCTCCGCCGTCGCGGCTGTCGAGGCGGCCCTCGATGCCGCCGCGATCGCGCGGCGGACCATCCACAGCGGCGACAGCGACTTCGACGTGATCCCGCCCGACGCCGGCAAAGCGGAGGCGATGTTTCGCGTCTCGGACCACCTCGCGGTCGCGCACGATCACGTGATCGTCGCCGGCGACTCAGGCAACGACCTCGTCATGTTCGAACACGCGTCTCGCGGCGTCGTCGTCGGCAACGGCCGGACGGAGCTGCGCGATCGCGTCGACCGGGAGCGCGCCTACCTCGCAACCGATCACTACGCCGCCGGCATCCTCGAGGGGCTGCGGCACTGGGGATTGATCCCCGAACGGAGAGACCGATGACCACCGGCTACCGAGGATCGCTCCTCATGTTGTCGCTCCACGGCTACGTCGCCGCGAAGCCGGAACTGGGCCTGCCGGACACCGGCGGACAGGTCACCTTCGTGATCGAGCTGGCGCGCCGGTTCGCACGCCTTGGCTACCAGGTCGACGTGGTGACCCGTCAGTTCGAGGGCCAGCGCGCCGTCGAGCGTCTCAACAGCGGCGCCCGCATCCTGCGCATCCCCTTCGGCGGCAAAGAGTTCATCCGCAAAGAGGACATGCACGATCACCTGACCGAGTTCGTGACCAACTTCCTCACCACCACCGCCCGCAGCGGCCGCGAGTACGACACCGTGAACTCGCACTACTGGGACGCCGGCTGGGCCGGCCAGCGCATCGCCGAAGAACTCGGCATCCCGCACATCCACACCCCGCATTCGCTGGGCAAGTGGAAGCAGACGGACATGCGCTCGATCCGCGATCAGGATCCCGAGGCGACAAACGGCTACCGCTTCGAGGAGCGCATCCAGCGCGAATTCCTCGTCTACCGGAGCTGCGATCACCTGATCGCCACCAGCTACCAGCAGGCCGACATCCTTCGTGCCAGCTACGACATGCGCGATCAGCAGATCACGATGATCCCGCCCGGCATCGATGAATCGCGCTTCACCCCCGTCCCCTCCGAGGAGATCAAGAAGATCCGGCGCCGGATCAAGTTCCGCCAACACGATGTCTACGCCGTCGGCCGCGCCGCCACGAACAAGGGCTATGACCTGCTGATCGAGTCGCTGCCCGCGCTCCGTCAGATCGTCCCGGACGCCCGCGTCCAACTCGCCGTCGGCGCGAACTCACCTGCCGACGAGCGGCTGATCGCCGATTGGAAGCAGCGTGCCCAGGCGCTCTGCGTCGAGGAACACGTGATCTGGCGGAACTACATCCCGGACGAGCAAATGCCGAACTACTACCGGGCCGCCGCCGTCTTCGCGCTCTGCTCTCGCTACGAGCCGTTCGGCATGACCGCGATCGAGGCGATGGCCTGCGGCACGCCGACAGTGGTCACCGCGAACGGCGGCCTCCGCGAGATGCTCAACTTTGGCACCCAGGCGCTCTTCGCCGATCCGACCATCCCACAGGAGTTCGCTGGCATGCTCGCGATGCCCATGCGCTACCCGGAACTCGCCGGCAAGCTGAGCAACGAGGGCTCCCGCTTCGCCCGCCGCGAGTTCGGCTGGACCGGGATCGCCAAACGCACCGCGAACATCTTCGAGCACTTCCGAGGCGCCTACACCCGCCCCGATGACGCGGTGCTCTCCGCGGTGTGACGCACCGGCGAGCGGCGCTCTCCTCGGTGTGACGCACCGGCGAGCGGCGCCGGCGGCGCGGACGGCGCGACGCGCTATGCTCGCCACCCGAACGCGCGGACTGAGTCGTGGTCCCGGCGACCGTCACCCGCGAGTCTTCTGGTCGATTCAGACGAATTCCTGATCGGTTCGCGGCTCCCGAGACAGCGGCGCGGCTGCGATGATCGAATTGAAGGCGCCACCCGGACGCGCGCCCTCGGCAAGGTTGCTGCGATGTCGAACGCCCCGCGCAACGAGGCCTACGAGCAGGCGCTTTCTTCGCTGCGCCGCAACGTCCACCCGATGGGCTTCACCGCCGCGTCCACCAGCGACAACGTCCTGACCGACACCGCCGAGAACTACGCCGCGATCTGGGCACGCGACAGCATGATTACGTCCCTCTGGGTGCTGGAGAGCGGTGAACCCGATCTCCTCGATACCGCGCGACGCTCCATCGAAACGCTCGCCGAACACCAGGCGCCGGCCGGCCAGATCCCCGCGCACGTGCTCATCCACAACGGCACACCTGAGTTCTCCGGGCTCGGCGGAATCGCCTCGGTCGATTCCTCGCTCTGGTTCGTGATCGGGCTGACCCGCTATGCGTTTGCCAGCGGCGATCTGGAGTTCGCACGCCGCCTCGCGCCAGCCGCCTGGCTCACCATCCGCTGGCTCAGGGCTCATGACTCCACGGGCGACGGTCTGATCCAGATCCCGGAGTCCTCGGACTGGATGGATCTCTTCCCGCGGTCCTACAACGTCCTCTACGACGAAGTGCTCTGGCACCAGGCGCTGCGCGATCACGCCTCGCTGCTCGACCTCCTCGAGCTCCCCGGGGGCGACGACGAGCGCGCACAGGCCGACCGCGTGCGCGATCGCATCCGCGAGGTGTTCTGGCCCGTCGATCACCACACGGACATGGCCAAGGGTGCCCTCGGTCGCTCCTTCATCGGTACGCCGCAGTACCTGATCTCCGAGGTCAAACCGTTCGACTTCTCCTGGCGCTGTGACGTCTACGCCAACCTGCTCGCCGGCCTCAACGGCTTTCTGGAGGACTGGCAGAAGGAGCGCATCTTCCAGTTCATCTGGGGCGTCGGCGCCGACGATCCGCATCCAATCCGCAATATCTACCCGCCGATCTACCCCGGCGACGACGACTGGCGTGACTACCTGGTCGTCAACTTCCTCAACCTTCCGCACCACTACCACAACGGCGGCGCGTGGCCGTTCATCGGTGGCATCTGGGTGCGCTTCCTCCACCAGCTCGGCCACGAAGAACTGGCCTTCGACGCCCTCGCCCGACTGACCGAGGCCAATCGGCTCGGCGTCCACCAGGAGTGGGAGTTCAACGAATGGCTCCACGGCCGCAGTGGCCGTCCGATGGGCAAGGCGCACCAGGCCTGGAGCGCCGCCAGCTACATCAAGGCGTACAACGCCCTGCACGGCCGCGCCTCGACCGAGGAGTTCCCACACCTCGATGTCGCCGCCACTCGCCGCGCAGCCGAGGAACGCCCCACCGGCTAGAGGTCTTCGACCCTCGGTGACGCTTCGCGCCTCGGTCACGGGGGTTCGCTTAACGGTCGGGGCGCGGTTGCTTGTGTGACGTGCGTGGCGCCGCGAGACTGGCGGCATGACGCCAACCCCCACCATCGGCATCGTCGGCGCCGGGCAGCTCGCGCGCATGCTGATTGAAGCCGCGACGCCCCTCGATATCCCGATCCGCCTGCTCGCGGCCAGTCCCGAGGATGGCGCGGCGAAGATCTGGCCGCATGTCGCGATCGGCTCGCCGAAGTCCGCCGCCGATCTGCTGGCGTTCGCCGCGGACTGTGACGTCGTGACCTTCGATCACGAACTCGTGAACCTCGAGGCGATTCGCCAGCTCGAGGCCGAAGGCAAGCGTGTCTACCCCTCGGCGGACGCGCTGCTCTTCGCGCAGGACAAGCTGCACCAGCGTCGCGCCTTCAGCGCCGCCGGCCTCCCCGTGCCCGCCTTCGCGCCGGTCGCGGACCTCGAGGGCATCGTCGCGTTCGCAGAAACGCACGGCTGGCCCGTCGTCGCCAAGGCGCAACGCGATGGCTACGACGGTCGCGGTGTCTGGGTACTCGCTGATCGCGCCGCCGCGGAAACGTTGATCGCGGAGGCGACCACCAACGGTGTCTCTTTGCTGGTCGAACAGTTCGTGCCGATCGAACAGGAGCTGGCCGGGCTCATCGCCCGCCGGCCGGGCGGCCAATTCGCGCGCTACCCGATCGTCGAAACGGTCCAACGCGACGGCATCTGCGTCGAGGTGATCGCCCCGGCCGCGATTCCCGAGGCGATCCGCGCGCGCGCCGAGGAGCTGACCGTCGCCGTCGCCGAACTCACCGGCGTCGTCGGCAACATGGCCCTCGAACTCTTCCTCGCGAACGGCGAACTCTCCGTGAACGAGATCGCGACACGCCCCCACAACTCCGGTCACTTCAGCATCGAGGCCTGCGCTACCTCGCAGTTCGAGAACCACCTCCGAGCAATCCTCGACTGGCCGCTCGGCTCCACCGCCCTCCGCGCTCCGGCGGCGGTGATGACCAACCTGCTCGGACGCGGCGACGCCGATGTGGAAGCGGGCCTTCCCGTGGCGTTGACCGCCACGCCTCCCGGCGTACACGCCCACCTCTACGGCAAAGCCGCCCGCGCCGGGCGCAAGATCGGGCATGTGACCGCGCTGGGAGCCGACCCCGAGGAAACCCGCGCGCGCGCCGCCGTCGCCGCTGACACACTGATGGCCGCGACGGCGTAGGGAAGGATCCCTGGCATGACGGACATACCGCAGGTCGGCATCATCATGGGCAGCGACTCGGATCTGCCGGTCATGCGCGAGGCCGCTGAAGCCCTCGCTGAGTTCGGCGTCCCCCACGAGGTGCGCGTCATCTCCGCTCACCGCACCCCGCAGGCGATGCTCGTTTACGCCGAACGCGCCGCCGAACGAGGGCTGCGCGTCATCATCGCCGGAGCCGGCGGAGCCGCTCACCTACCCGGCATGGTCGCTTCCGCCACCACATTGCCGGTGATCGGCGTGCCCGTCCCGCTCAAGTACCTCGATGGGCTCGACTCGTTGCTCTCGATCGTCCAGATGCCCGCAGGCATCCCCGTCGCCACCGTCGGCGTCGCCAGCGCGCGCAACGCCGGCCTGCTGGCCGTGCGCATCCTCGCGAGCGGCGATGCGGCGCTCAGCCACAGAATCGAGGAGTTCCAGGAAAGCCTGCGCCAGCTCGTCACGGAGAAGGACACGCGCGTTCAGGCGGAGTTCTAGCGCCACGCCGATCAGCTAGTCGGTCAGCTGGCCGCTCAGCCGGCCCGCAGCACCCGCGAGATGCTCGCCCGCTGCCAGACGACCAGCCGGTAGCCGATCTCCCGCAGCCCGCGCAGCACCGGCCAGTCCAGCCACGCCACCAGCGGCCCCACGGTGCCCAGCCGCAGGAGCTGCGTCACCGCCTCGCCCCCGTGGTACTCGACCCCGTCGGCGGTCACCAGGTGGGCGCTCGCCAGCACTGCCTCCCAGTCGAGCGACTCGAGGATCCCCTCCCGCGGCAGCTCGCTAAACCCAACGAGGGCCAACCCCGGCGTGCGCGCCTGGCAGAACAACGCCACGATCGTGCAAAGGCCACAGTCGTTGTCGTAGACCAGCAGCGGGCGTCCCGGCGCGATCCTCGACCGCGTGGCACGCCGCCCGAGGATCCACGCGGCCGCCTCCAGCACGGCAGCCGGCACCGCAAGACACAGCGCCAGCACCAGCGCGATCCGACCGAGGCGTTTCATCCTCGGAGGCTACACCGCCGCCCGAATCGTGGGTGCGGCCCGGGGGTCCGGTCGGACGCGACAGCCATAACCAGTTAACGAGTGCACCGAGGGTCCCTGTTAACCTCGCCACGATGTCTGCCCGCCATGGTCTCGCCACCCTCGCGATCGGTGCCGTCCTCGCTGTTGCCGGGACGTTGCTCGCCACCCGCACCGCATCCGCGGGCGAACTGTCCGGGAAGCTGCCGCCACAGGGCGGCGTCGCGCTTGTCACCTGGAGTGGCGGCGCCACCACCGATATCGTCAGCGCTGCCAAAGCCGGCGGCTGCGGTATTCAGAGCATCTGGTCGTTCCCCAGCGGGTTCCCTGTCGGGTACCTCGTCGGCGCTCCAGACTTTGTCAACGTCGCCCACCTCGCCCACTATCCGGGAGGAGAGATGCCGGCTGGTCCAATTCTCGCGGTCTGCGAACGCGTCGAGGTCGCACCGGTCGTTTACCACGACGCACAGTTCACCGTCGGCGTGACCAGCAACGTGGTCTACGGGCGCGGGCTCACCCACACCGCCCTCGGCGTAGGCGCCGGTACGCCCGTCGACCTGACGCTCGACGTCTATCGCCCCACCGCTGCCGCGACCACGCCCCGTCCCGCGATCGTCATCATCCACGGCGGATCATTCCGCGGCGGGACTTCGCTCAACGGCGGCATCGTCGATGCCGCCCGCTACTACGCCGTGCGTGGCTGGGTCGCCTTCTCCATCAACTACCGTCTCGCCGACGACTACGGGACCGTCCCCACCGACTGGTCAGGCAGTACCTCCGCGTATCCCGCGATTCGCGACGCGAAGGCCGCGATCCGCTGGGTACGCGCCAACGCCGCCGCCTACGATCTGGATGCCGAGCGCATCACCGCCATGGGCGGCTCCGCCGGCGCCATCTCCGCGCTCGCCCTCGGCGCCTCCGATGACGGCGACTACCGTGACGAACTCACCCTCGAGGAAGACTGGACGCTCGCCACCACGAACCCCGGCCGCACCGCGCGCGTCGCCACCGTCATCGATCACTGGGGCAGCCTCTCGGCCGTCAACGCCCTGCGCTACTACGACGGTCGCGAGCGGATCAGCGCGAACGACGCGCCGACCATCATCTTCCACGGCACCGACGACAGCGTCGTCCCCTACAGCCGCGGCATCGAGGTACGCGACGCCTACCTCGCGGCCGGCATCCCCGTCGTGCTGCACTCGATGCAGGGTGTGCGCCACAGCGATTGGAACGCCCTCGTCAACGGCCGCTCGCAGCACGCCGTCGCGATCGACTTCATCGCACTGCACCAGGACCTGGACCTGCGCTGACGCCCAGTAGCAGCTGGCCGGGCCGCTGGGCGGGCTACCCGGTCGGTCGCGCCAGCGCGCCGATCAGCACCGCTGCCGCGCTCGCGACGTTGAGCGAGGTGACCGTCGCGCCCTCGGCGGCGCTTACCCGTACCGCCTCGTCGCACGCCTCCAACGTCCGCGGTCGTAGCCCGTTCTCCTCGTTGCCCAGCACCAGCATCCAGGCGCGATCGCGCGGGATCTCGTAGACATCCCGCGGCGCATGCTCGGAGCTGCCGAGGAGCCAGATCCCTGCGTCGCGCGCGATCCCCAGCGCCCGGTGCAGATTCGTCTCCGCCGCGAACGGCACCGCCTCGACGCCACCGCTCGCCACGTCGTAGACCACCCCGCTCATCGGCGCCGCGCGGTCGCGCGTCATCAGCACGCCCCGCACACCAAAGAACGCCGCGATCCGAAAGATCGCGCCCACGTTGTGCGGGTCCTGCAAGGAATCGAGGGCGAGCCACAGCCCACCCTCGGAAGCGCCGCCGACCAGCTCATCCAGGTGCACGGGCGCGCGCTCCGCCACCCGTCCGATCGCGCCGCGTTCGCGCCCGCCCGAGCGGCTACGGTCCTCGAGCGTCCCGATCGGGATCCCCAGCCGTTCCGCGCGCTCAACGGCGCGCCGCCAGGCAGGACCGCCGCCACCGGCCGGTAGTTCCAGCCGCGCGACATCGCCCGGCCGCGTGTCCAGGGCCGCGATCACGCTGTGTGGGTTGCGCAATTCAAGCATCGGACCGCCTGGTTCCCCTGCGCTGAGCCCCGCTCCGCGCCTCGCATCGGAGCACGGGATCGAGGGTGATGGTAGCGCTCGCCCCACGAATCCCCTGACGGGCCGATTCTTCCCGTGATGACGGGGTTTCCCCGACGCCGCGAGCGCCCGAAAACGTCAGCATGGACCGGACGAATCACGTGTGAACGCGGGCGACCATGCTCCGCGTGCGGCGTGACAAGGAGAGTCGATGCGCCGAGCGCTCCGTCGCGGGCCACTGCAACTCATCACCGCCCTCGCGATCTTCGCGGTCGGGGGTGCTGCGTTCACGGCCGTGAACACCGTCCCTCAGACCTCCGCTGGTGAAGGCGCCGCCACCATCACCGGCTTCACCGTGACCAACATCAACTACGCGCTCGATCCCACCAACCCGCCAAACGTGAACACCGTCACCTTCACCGCGACCGCCGACAATGGCGATGGCGTCAACGTCTCGCTGCTGATCTTCGTCGAATTCGTGAACGCCAGCGGCGATTGGTACCAGTGCACCCGCGTCGGTGGCGCACCGCCCGCGCATGACATCTCGTGCGACACCACCCCCGCCAACGCCAACACCAACGTCCAGTTGACCGCCACGGCGACCAACAACTTCACCGCGGTCATTGCGGAGCAGTAGGAGGGTGTTGTGCGACAGCGAACTCGCCCTGCTGCCTTCCGCTCCGTCGGCCGCCGCCCACTGCGCGGCGCGCTCGTCGGCGGCGCCCTGCTCGGGGCCGCGCTGCTCCTGTGGCTCGGCTTCGCGCCAGCCTCGATCGGCGGCAACTTCTCCTACGTACTCATTCAGGGCGACTCCATGGCGCCGACCGTCAACCACGGCGACGTCGTGCTCCTGCGCCAGCGGAATGACTACGATCCCGGCGACATCGTCGCGTACCGCCATCCCAACCTCGGCGTCGTCCTCCACCGTGTCACCATCGATCACGGCGGCCGCTTCACCGTTCAAGGCGACAACCGCAACACCGCGGACGCCTATCACCCCGCTCCCGACGACATCATCGGCGAGGGCTTCCGCACTCTGCCGCGTGTCGGCGCTGCCCTTCGCGCCCTCCAGGCTCCCGGCAACGTCGCCCTCCTCATCACCGGAGCGATTGGACTGGGCATCATGACTCAGTCCGGCGATCAGCAGCAGCAGCGGCGACGGCGGCCTAACCGCTCGTCGAACGACGACATGCCCCGTGGCGAGCGCACCAGTTCCGAGGCCCCGCGTCGCCCTCGGGCACGCCCGTCCGCTCGGCGTGCCCCCTTGTCCGCGCCGTTCCTCCGCTCGCTCGAACCCGTCGGGCCCAGCGGTCGTCCGCCCCAGGGCCCCGGTGGCGTCGATCTCGGGCGCTTTAGCTACTACGGGCCGTGGGGTGGCCAGCTCCTCACCATCCTGATGGCCATCATGCTCGTCGCAATCGCGCTCCCACTGGTCACCAGCACCCAGGGCAGCACGGAACTCACCACCACCGCCGTCCCCTACGGCATCCAGGGTGAACTGCGCTACGGACCGGAAGCGACCGGCCAGCTTTTCCAGGACACTACTGACGCGCCACCGCAACCGGTGTTCCGCGCGCTCACCTCGCAGTTGCCAGTCGTCTACGAGTACACCGTCGCGTCCGAGTCCGCGTTCGAACCGGAGAACGTCACCGGCTCCTACGAGCTGGTCGCGGAGGTACGCCACGCCAACGGCTGGCGCCAGCCGCTGGTAATCCAACGAACCACGCTCTTCGCCGGGAACAGCGCCGCACTGAACGGCGTCCTCGATCTCGACGCCGTGGACGCGATCATCGCCGATTTCGAGGCCGCCACCGGCATCACCTCGGACATCTACGAACTGGGCCTGATCGCCACCATCTCCATCGAGGGCGAACTCGCCGGGCAGCCCTTCAGCCGCCACGTCGTCCACCCCTCAGGCTTCCGCCTCACCGACCTGCAGCTCCAGTTCGATGACCGCATCGGCGATCTGCAACTCCTCGATGGCGGCACCGTCACCACCCTCACCGCCACCAGCAAGACCGTCACGCTGCCGCTCTTCGGCACGGAGATCGCCTACACCGACTTCCCACGGATCGCCGTCACCATCCTCATCTTCTGTGGCTTCGGCCTGGCCACGCTTGGCCTGATCACCTACCAGACCTTCCGCGCCGGCGAACGTGCCCGCATCCACTCCCGCTACGACCACCTCCTGGTCGAGGTGGCGTCGGATCGCATCCCCGCCACCCACCGCGTACTCCGCGTCGCCCGCTTCGGCGATCTTGTGCGCGTCGCGGAGCGCGAAGGCTTGCCGATCCTCGCTGCCGCTCCGCCACTCGCCGGCCGGCACCGCCAGGACATCGAGCCGGGCGCTCCGTACCCCAACAGCCCACTGCGCCGCGACCCGCGCGCCCTGATCGAATCGTTCCTCGCCGGTGACGAAGAGGCGCTCGCCATCGTCGATGGCGCGCAGGCCGATCTCGAGCAGGCCGAAATCGTCGACAACATCGTCGACCTCAGCGGCCAGTACTTCGTGATCGACGGCGATCTCACCTACCGCTACGTCGCGGATGAGGTGCTCCCCGGTTCGCGCTTCGAACGCGGTGACTATTACTACGATGAGGCCGCGTAGGCTCCGGCGAACGACGATGAAAGCGATCGCCGTCCTCCTGCTTGCCGCGCTCGTACTGTTCGCTGGCACCACCCGGATTACCGGATCCGCGGCGGCGATCGTCGTCCCCGCCACCTCCTCCAGCTCCTCGGCCCAGGCGATCGTCCCCAATGACCTCAAGCCGGCGATCTGCGCCGGCATCGCCATCACCTCGCTCGTCGGCGGCGCCGGCGTCATCAACGGCACCGCCGGAAACGACCTGATCGTCGGCAGCGCCGGCGACGACAACATCTCCGGTGGTGGCGGCGACGACTGCATCCTCGGCGGTGGAGGCGACGATCTGATCAACGGCGACGCCGGCGCGGACGTGCTCTCCGGCGGCGCCGGCGACGACATCATCGTCGGTGGCACCGAGGTCGACACCCTCTACGGTGGCGCAGATACCGATGACTGCACCGGTGGCGGCGATGGCGACAGCTTCCCGGGCGCCGACTGCGAGGTCGAGAACCCCTAGCCCCCGCCTCGATCCGCCCGCCAACTCCCGCGCCGGATCTCGCCTCGGCACCCCCTCCGCGGCAGGCGACCGTCAGCCTCGTGCCAGCTACGATCGCGCCACTACCCGCGCGTTCGCCGCTCCCGAGGAGATCCGATGCTCGATGCCGCCTTCGCCGCCGAGTTCGCGCGCGACTGGATCGAGGCCTGGAACAGCCACGATCTCCCCCGCGTCCTCGCCCACTACACCGAGGACTTCGAGATGTCTTCGCCGGTCATCCCCTCGATCACCGGCGATCCCAGCGGCACGCTCGCCGGCAAGCCGGCGGTTGCCGCCTACTGGACGAAGGCGCTCGGCATGATGCCGAACCTCCACTTCGACCTGGAGACCACGCTCTTCGGCGTCGACAGCATCACGCTCTATTACGAGGGGCACCGCGGCCCCTCGGCCGAGGTCTTCTTCTTCAACGGCGACGGCCTGGTCACCCGCGCGTTCGCGCACTACGCACGCTAGCGAACGATCGGCTGTCCAAAGCGCCGCTCCAGCACCCGCCGCCGGAACGCGAAGATCTCCTCGACGCGCTTGCCGATCACCAATCGATCGAGCACATCACCCAGCGGCCCAAGCGGCACCGCGTAGTGAACGATGTCGCGCATCTCGATGCCGCCCGCCACCTCGCTGAAGTGATGCTCGTGGTGCCACACGCGGTACGGGCCGAGCCGCTGCTCATCGACGAAGTAGCGCCCCTCGTCCACATGCGTGATCTCCGTGACCCACTGCACTGGGATCCGCAGCAGCGGCCTCACCCGGTACGTCACCATCAGACCCGCGTAGACCCGCTCCGGGAGCGGTGAGGTCACCTCGAAGGACATCTCCGGCGGCGTGATCACCGCCAGGTTCTTCGGATCGGAGAAGAAGTCCCACGCTGCGGCAAGACCCACCGGCAACGTCTGCACGGTCTCGAAGCGGTGCAATCCCACCGCGCACCTCCTGGCGCCACCCCCGAGGGCCGGCCACCCGCCGCGGGCCGGTCGCTAGAGCGCGGCCAGCTCCGCCGGCAAGGCCTCGGCCAGCGTGCCGGCCTCGAACTGCCAGCCGCCGTCCAGCAGCCGCTGCGGCACGACACGCTGGCTCACCAGCCCCGTTTCCTTCGCCTTCTCGCCGCCCATAATCAGCCCAAGCATGAAGCCGGGCAGCGGGAACAACGTCGGACGCTTGATCGCCCGACCGAGGTCTTTCGTGAACTCGCTGTTGGTGATCTCCTGCGGAGCGACGCCGTTGATCGGGCCGGCGATGTCGCTGGTGATCGCGTGCTCGTAGATCCGCACCAGATCGTCCAGTCCGATCCAGGCGAAGTATTGGCGCCCGCTGCCCAGCTTCCCGCCCAACCCCAGCTTGAACGGCACGATCAGCGCCGGCAGCATGCTGCGCGGGACTACCCCGCTACGCACCATCGCCACCCGCAGGCCCAGCTCGCCGGCCGTCGCCGCCTCGGCCTCCCAGTCGCTCACGAGGTCCGCCAGGAACCCGCTCCCCCGCGCCGCGTCCTCGGTCAGGCGCTCCTCGCCGCGATCGCCGTAGAAACCCACCGCCGAGGCGCTCACGAACGCCCGCGGCCGCTCGCTCATCCCGCGGATCGTCTCCACCAGCAGTCGCGCACCATCGATTCGGCTCGTCCGCAACTCCTGCTTGTAGGTCTCGCTCCAGCGTCCATCGCCAATCGACGCACCTGCCAGGTGCGCCACCACATCAACCCCGTTCAGCACGCCCTCGCGGATCCACTGATCGGCGGGACTCCATTCGGCGTTCGGGTTCGTCGCGTCGCCGTGGCGGATCCGCACCACCTCGTGCCCCGCGCTCTCCAACCGGCGCGACAGCGCCAACCCGACCATCCCAGAGCTTCCAGTCATCGCGATACGCATCAGACTTCCCCTTTTCCGACACCCACGGCATCGGTCGGTGTGCGTTCTGTCAGGTTCTACCTACGGGCGCTTCTGCTCAACGCGGCGCAATATGGCGGTGGTAATGGGCGCCGGGGATCGCCGCCGATCGAGGTCGCCAGACCGCCCTCGGCACCGCGACGCGGGCAACTCAGCCATCGCAGCCCTCCGGCAGTGGCGGTCGCGAGGCCAGTTCCGGCGCGAAGTTCAACGCGAGCCGCTCCGCTCGGAAGCCGCTGTTGACGGATCCGCGGAGCACGGTGCCTCCATAGCCGCCGTTGTTCATGTGCGCGCGAACGATCACGACGTCCGCGGCTGTGATCGCCATCGCGTCGCCGCTGCGCGTGAACGGCTGTTCCGTCGGATGGCTGTGCAACAGGACGCGCCGGTAGATCAACGTCCCGTCCTCGCTCACCACCTCCCACCAATCCGCGTACTGCTCACAGCCCGTGTCCGGACTGCCCACCGTTACCGCGAACGTGTAGGCGCCGGCGTCACCCGTCACCGCCACGCCCACAACATCCGCCGCGGTCACCGCCGCCGGCAGCTCCCCGTCCCCCAGCGGCGACGTCACCGGACGTTCCGCCTCGCCACACGCCGCAATCACCACCGCCGAGAGCGCAAGCAGGCCGAGCTGCGCGCCGCGACGGCTCACTCCGTCACCGCTTCCGGTTCAAGCTCATCAACCTCGTCGACCTCATCAACCGCCGTCAGCCAGTGCTGCGTCTCGCCGATACGCCCATCCCCGGGAAACCGATCGAGGGCGCGCGCAACGATCCGTCGCACCTCGCGCTCCGGCATGCCGCCGTCGTGCAGCACGTGCGCCGCCATCTCCGTCCCGCCCTCCAACTCCTCGGCAACCACGACGTTCGCGCCCAGGGCGCGCAGCTCCGCGCTGTCCGCCAGGTAGCGGGTACGCACGAAGATCGGCGTCACCGGACAGACCGCGCGCGCCGCCGACACCGCCCGCCGCGCCGCGCCGGGGTCGTTGATCAGCAGCACCAGCGCGCGCGCATAGGGCACCTGCGCGTATGACAGCGCCTCGGTGCTGGTGATATCGCCGTAGTAGACCGGCGCCCCGGCCGCGCGCGCGTCTCGCACGCGATCGGCGTTCAGCTCCAACACCAGGTGCGGTACCTCCGCATCGGCCAGCGACTGCCGCAGCAACCGCCCGGCCACCCCGTACCCCACCACGACCACGTGATCGGTCAGTCCACGGTGCTCCGGCTCCGGCTCATCGATACCCGGCGCGCGCAGCAACCGCTCCAGAGGGCGGAGCAGCGCCTCCCCGGCGCGCAACTTCGGCGAAAACTCCATCGCCAACCGTGAGAGCACCATGCTCAGCACACCTGCGCTCACCAGCGTCTGCACCTCGGCGTCCGTTGCCAGACCGACGCTGAGCCCGAGCGTCAGCACGACGAACCCGAACTCCCCGAACTGCGCCAGGTTGACCCCCACCTCCCACGCCGCCCGGGCCGGATACCGCATCGCGATCGCCGACAGCGATGCGATCAGCCCCTTCCCAAACAACAGCCCGACGACAATCAGCGTCACGACGAGCGGGTCGTCCACCAGGACATCGGGATCGAGCAGCATCCCCAGCGAGATAAAGAAGATGCTGGTGAACACGTCGCGCAGCGGGATCACATCGCTGACCGCGCGGTGCGTGTAGTCCGTGTCCGCCAGCAGCAGCCCCGCCAGGAACGCGCCGAGGGCGAACGACAGCCCAACCTCGGACATCCCCCAGGCAAGACCGACCCCAACCGACAGCACCGCCAGCAAGAACACCTCGCGGCTGCCGGTCTGATCGACGAGGCGGAAGAAGCGGGGGATCACGAAGCGGGCCGCGAACACGGCCGCAACGATCACCGCGATCGCCTTGCCGATCGCGATCGCCAGCTCGCGCATCACGTCCTGCTCGCCGCCCGCCAGCAGCGGTACGAACAGCGTCAGCGGCACCACCAGCAGGTCCTGGAAGATGAGTGCCCCGACGATGAACCGGCCATGCGGAGCGTCAACCTCGCCACGACTATCGAGGGCGCGCAGCACAATCGCCGTGCTCGACAGCGCGACGACCAGCCCGAAGAACACCGCCCGTTGCGGCGTTTCGTCCAGCGCGATCAACACCAGGAACGTCGCGAGGACCGTCACGCCCACCTGCAGCGATCCGCCGATCGCAACGGCGCGCCAGATGTAGCGCAGCCGAGACAGCGAAAACTCGAGGCCAATCGCGAACAGCAGCAGGATCACGCCGATCTCGGCGATCAGCTCGATGTCCTCGCTGCTGCCCACCAGCGCCAGTCCGTGCGGCCCCGCGATCGCTCCGGAGATCAGGAAGCCGATCACCGGTGGCAGCCGCACCCGGTGCAGCATCAGCGCCGCAAGCACGCCGAGCGCCACGACGATCGCAAGCTCGCCGATCAACGTTTGCTCGTGGCCCTGCATTGCAATCCTTTGCCAGCCGGCTCACAGCTGCGGCTAGACACAAGGTATCGCGAACTAGAAGCCGTCCTGGCAGTAGGGCCGGTAGTTCGTCGCGAACAGGCGATCCGCCGTTTCGAGGGCACTCGCGTCGCGTGCCTCGATCAGGCCGGCGCGCGCCAACTGGCTCGCGCTGGCGAAGCCGCTCAGGAGCTGCGCCAGCCGCGCCACCGGCATCGTCAGGTCCGCGGGCTCAAGGGTCCGCGTCACCACGGTCTCGGGACCGTCCGTCTCGAGCCGGAACCGACCGGCGTTCCAGGTGCACACATCGTCCTCAATCGCCAGCGTCAGCGCGCCAACGCCCCCATAAGGCCGCTGACTCAGCGCCAGCTCCACGTCGGCGATCCGCATCCAGATCCCGTCGCCCGTGCGCCGTCGCAGCGTCCGAGGTTCCAGCAACAGCAGCGGCGCTGGATCGTCCTCGGGCACCCGTTCAACCTCGATCTCACGTACCAGGTCGTGCGCCGCCAGGAACTCCCAGAGGCCGCGATAGGCCTCGATGTCCAGCGCCACGAACTCGGTCACCGTCATGTACTGGTTCGGGCCTGGGTTCCAGTCCTCGTGATCGCGGTTGCGGAAGGTGAGGTAGCCGCGCGGCTCGCCGCCCGCGTTCCGATAGACCGCCATCTGGTGCGGCCTCTGGGTCGGGTCGTTTGGCTCAGCCGCCGCGTCCAGCTCTGCTCGCTGCGCTCGATCACCAGGTTGCGCGGCTGCACGTAGCTCGCCAGCAGCGCCTCCGCGATCGGCCGCCCCACGGCCGGCTCCACCACGTCCGTCTGCCCGTCCACCGGCGGTCCGCTGAGCGCGCCGTAGCGCGGATCCCAGGTGTACGTCGTATGCGTCGAGGCCAGCCCGTACCCGAAGCGCTGGTAGATCGCGCCGTACGAGGCCCACAGGATCGCGCAGCTCTGCCCGCGATCGCGCGCGTCTGCGAGGCCGCGCGTCACCAGCTCGCGAACTAGGCCGCGCCGCCGGTAGCCCGGCAGCGTTCCCACGTTCGTCACCCCGGCCATCCGCACCGGCGCGCCGTTCAGCCGCACCGTGAAGTCGTTCGCGGCGTACGAGGACACCAGTTGCCCATCAACGAACGCGCACATCGTGTGCTCGGGGCGCAGCCGCCAGCGCGAGGGTTCCTGTTCGTTCGGGTCGTTCGGCGGCACCGCGAAGACGTACTTCACCACCCGCAGGTAGTCCGCGAGTTCGTCCTCGTGTGCGGCGCGGAACTCGACCGTCATCTACCGGCCCGGCTCGACTGCGATCGCTTTCGCGTGTCCCGGGTTCGTCCGGAACACCGCCAGCCCGCCCTGCACCAGCGTCAGGATGTGCGGTCGCGTCGCCGCAACCAGCGCCACCGTCGCGTCGTGTGCCGCCATGCTCGGCATGTTCGGCACGCAGTAGTGGATCACGCCGTGCTTCACATACGTCGGTTCGGCGTGCGAGGTCGGCCGCGAGGTCTCGAAGCACCCGCCCTCGTCGATCGCCACGTCCACCGCCACCGATCCCGGCGGCATCGTTGCGATCATCTGCTCGCTGACCACGTGCGGAGCCGCCTCGCCCGGACGGTGCACCGCGCCCACGATCAGGCTCGCCTCCGCCAGTACCGATGCCAGTTGATCCGGCTCAATCGCCGTCGCCAGCGCCCCCACCTCCGCCGCCACCTTGCGTGCGTGATCCTCACGGCTGTCGACCAGGATCACCCGACCGCCCATCCCGTGCGCCACCTCGGCGGCCTGCCGGCCAACCACGCCCGCGCCAACCACCACCGCCAGCGCCGGCTCCGTGCCCGGCACCGCGCCCAGCAGCACCCCGCGCCCGCCGCTGGTGCCCTCCAGGTAGTGCGCGCCAATCTGCGAGGCGAGCCGACCGGCGATGAAGCTCATCGGCGCCAGGATCGGGTTGCGGCCCAGCTCGTCTTCCAGCAACTCGTAGGCCAGCACCGTCGCGCCACTCGCCTCCAGCGGCGCGCGCAACTGTGGGTTCCCCGGGAGGTGGACGAACGTGAACAGCGTCTGGCCGCGCTGCAGCCGGGCGACCTCGTCCGGGTTCGGTTCCTTCACCTTCATCACCAGTTCGGCGCCGAAGGCGCCGTCAACGTCCACGAGCCGGGCGCCCGCGTCCACGTACGCGGTATCCGGGAACCCCGCACCAACGCCCGCCGATCGCTCGACCAGTACCTCGATGCCCAGCGCCGTGAGATCCGCGGTCACCCGCGGCGTCAGCCCCACGCGGTACTCACCGATCTTCGTCTCGCGCGGCACGCCCACACTGCTCATCGCGTTCTCAGCCACGGGACCTCCCCGATCAGCAGCGCGGGCGAGGCTTCCTGCCTCGCCCGTCACAGCCATGATAGGACCCGCCTGCCACGCCAGTGGTTCGAAAGTTCGCGCGCGCACATCCGATCGTTATGACACACCGTTCCTCACTCGTGGCATACTGGAGCTCGGTGGGGACCGAGCGCGCAACGGTATAGATTGCGCGTGAGTCAGGGGTTCCCCCGTGAGCCGGCACAGCCGCTCCGTCTCCCGTCGCCGTTTCCTCGCCTCCGCCGCCGCAGTCCCGGTCGCCCTCGCGCTACCGCGCACCGTGTTCGCGCGCGGTACCGGGCCAGCCTTCGGCGTCACGCCCGCGCTGCCCGCCTTACCGCGCGCAACCGTCGCCCTCGGCGAACCGCGCCACCTCGCCTGGGTCTGGCAATTCCGACACGACGGCGAGCGCGAGGCGATCCGCAACGTCCTCGCCAGCCACGGCCTCGGCATCGCGCTCAAGGTCCACGACGGCACCGACTGGATGTCGAAGTACGACAAGGACGACGGCATCGACGGCCCCGCCGCGATCTCCGCGATGGCGCGCTACTTCGAGGACGGCGGCGTCCCCTTCCATGCCTGGGGCGTCCTCCACGGCACTGATCCCGTCGCCGAGGCGACCATCGGCGCACAGGTGATCGGCGCCGGCGCCCGCAGCCTGATCGTCGATCTTGAGGCGCACGCCGGCTTCTGGCGCGGCACGAACGACGACGCCAGCCGCTACGGCGAGGAGCTGCGTCGTCACGAACCCAACGCCGTCATCACCACCTCCGTCGACGCCCGACCGTGGGAGGTCCCGCGCATCCCACTCGCGGAGTTCGCCGAGTTCTCCAACGCCATCGCACCGCAGGTCTACTGGGGTGCCTTCAACAACTCCGGCAACATCGCGAAGTACCGCAAAGCCGGAGACGACCCCGGCGCGGACGGCGTGACCGCTCGCTTCGCCCTCCAGTCCGCGATCCGCGCCGTTGGCGGGTTCGGCCTCCCGGTGAACCCGATCGGCGACGGCACCGTCGCCGGCGGCACCGAGTGGAACGACTTCATCGACGAGTCATTCGCCAGCAACGCGCAGGAAATCTCCGTCTGGCGCTACGGCGTCACCGACGAGGCGGTCTGGCAGCTACTCCGCGATCGGCCGCCACGGACGCTCACCTACTCCGTCCAGTCGGGCGACACCCTCTCCGCCCTCGCCGCCCAGTGGGGCACCTCAGTGGACGCGATCGTCCAGGCGAACAGCCTGACCAACGCCAATTTCCTCTCGATCGGCCAGCAACTGCGCATCCCCGGCGGGAGCGGCGGCGGCGCGCTCCCCGCGCCGGTCTCGACCCCCGTCGCGACGAACCTGTCCGGCAAGCGCTACACCGTTCGGCCCGGCGACTCGCTGTGGTCAATCGCGATCGCCTTCGACACCACCGTCGAACAGCTCGCAAAGACGAATAGCATCCGCAACCACGGCTTCATCCGGATCGGCGATACGCTCATCATCCCCTAGCGTGGAGACGGCGGTGGACACCGGCGTGCGCGGCCGCGGGGCCAGCGAGGTGCGCGCGTGACCGATCACACCAAGCCCGACTACGTCACGCTCGAGTTCCCCGATCCGCCACCGGATCGACCCTTCGTCTACACCAACATGGTCATGTCCGCGGACGGCAAAGTCGTCGTCGAGGGCAACGAGCAGGGCCTCGGCACCCCTGTCGATCAGCGATTGATGCGCGAGCTGCGGGTCAATGCGGACGTCGTCCTCAACGGCGCCAGCACACTCCGTGCCAGCGGCAGTTCCTCCCGCCTTGGCGATCCGGAACTCGCGGCGATCCGCGCCGCGCGCGGCCTCTCGCCGAACCCGATCGCCGCCGTCCTCTCCGGCTCGGGCGACATGCCCCTCGATCGGCTGTTTTTCACCGCCGAGGACTTCCGCGCGATCGTTTACCTCGGAAGCGACGCCGCGCCGGAACGCGCCGCCGCGATCCGCGCGACCGGCCGCGAGGTCGTCACGGTCCCCGCCGCGGATCCGGCCCGCGCGATGCTCCACCACATGCGCCAGGAACTCGGCGCCTCACGCGTCCTCGTGGAGGGCGGTCCCATGCTGAACGGGATGCTCCTCGACGCCGGGCTCGTCGACGAATACTTCCTCACGCTCGGGCCGCGCATCGTCGGGGGCAACGAAACCCTCACCCCCGTCCGCTCCAATCGCCCGCCCAGCACCGCGCTCCTCGCCCAGCTCACGCTGATCTCCGCGATCCCGAACCACGCCACCGGCGAGCTCTACCTCCGCTACCGGCTCCGCCGCTAGCCGATCACCGGCAAATCGAGGGCAAAGAAGTGGGGGCCGTCCTTGCGGACGGCCCCCGGTGCTCCTCGCCCTGGCGGGACATGCGACGAGGTGCCTGGTCGCTGGTCGGAGCGCTAGCTGACGATCTCGATCGTCGCGGTGGAGCCAACCTGCAACCACCACGCGTGACCGTCATCGCTGTTGTTGAAGAAAATATCGCGGTGCTCGTCCGTCACCCCACCGCCCGTATCGGCGCAGGTATAGGTCCGTGCCGTCGGGTCACCGAGGATCTTGAACTGCTGCCCGAGGTACGCCGCCGAGCATGACGCCGCGCCCTCGTAAACGATCTCGCCGTTGGCCATGCCGCCGCACCAACCGCCACCGTCACCGTAGCCCGCCGGGTTGGCCCCCTGCGTGCAGTAGTAATAGGTAATCGACGCCGTCCGCTGGTCCACCTTCGGGTTCGGCACGCTCGCGGCCGAAGGGGCGACCCCGCGGCGCATCATCACCACCATGTCTGCTTCCAGCGTCGCGCTCGATAGCGTGCTCACGTACGCCGGTGCACCGGGGATGAAGGTCAGGAAGCGCTGCGTTGCCACGTCCCACGCGGAGACGGTCTGCACCTCGAACGTCTGCGCATCCAGCAGCAGATCCAGATCAGTGGTGCCGGCGATCCCCTGCGTCAGGCCGTCCAGCGGCGGCACCAGGAACGCTCGAGGGCCGCTCAGTGCGATCGGCGTTGGCGCGACGGAGAGTGCCGCACCCGTCGTCGCACGTTTCACCGCGACGATCGAAGTCGCCTTCAGCGTGTTCGCGTTCAGCGTGCTGACGTAGGCCGGCGCGCCCGGGATGTACGACAGGTACTTCTGCGTCGCGATGTCGAACATCGAAAGTGTCTGCACCGGGAACGCCTGCGCATCAACCAGCGCCTGTGGGTCGCTCGTCCCGGCCAGCCCGCGCGTCAGCCCACCCAGCGGCGGCACCGGCAGCGTGTACCCGGCCTAGTCCCGCACCCGCGTCACATCGTCAACGGTCGTGTTGCCCGGGATCGGGCTGGTCGAGATCGGCTGGAACCCCGGCGTGTTATCAGGCACCGAGTTCACCAGGAAGCTCGCCGCCACCCATCCCGCGCCCAGGTAGGAGTCCACCGGCACCCACGCGCGACCATCGGCGTTCACTGCCGCTCCCGTCACGGACACCGCCGTGCCGTCCGGGATGCAGTCGATCCGCAGCCCGGCGAGGCCCGGCGTGGCGCGCAGTCGGAGGCAATCGCCGTCCGCGTTCACGATCGCCTCGGCGCCATCAGCCAGTGGTGGCGCCGCGCTGAGCGGAGCGTCCACGGCCGAGCCACCGGGGAACCGGTACACGTGCACGGAGATGCCGGGATAGCGTGCCGCCGAACCCAGCGGCTTGTAGCCGGGGCGCAGGCGCACAATCTCGTCCCAGCTCTGGTTGGAATCGATCACATCGAACCGGCCGCCGCCCAGGTTCTCCAGCACGATCGCCGTGTGGAGACCCAGGTAGGACGCACCCGGACCGGCGTTTGCGTCATTCGCGAGCTGGATGATGTCGCCGCGAACCGCGTTCTCCAGCGGCACCTCCACGGCGCCGGCGCCCAGGTACCCGTCGCGGTACCCCCAGCCCATCGAATACGGGGTGGCGCGGTCGACGACCTTCTTCACCCAGTTGAAGCACTGGCCCTGCCAGGTGCCGAGGTCTTTGAGCGCTGCGTCCGCAATCGTGGAGGAACTCGCGATCGCCGCGGTCCCGTGGGTGACCGCCCCCTCGGGCAGCGTTGCCGCCGAGGCGTGATCGGAATTGAGGGTGGGGAGTGCCATTGCGATGGTCAAGAACACCGCCAACGTGGCAAATCGTACTCGGATACCGTGTCTCCTCTTCGGTAGGTCGGCGACCTTGTCCACCCGAGGGTGGAGGTAGGCCCGTGCCTTTGCGTCCCCGCCTTTCGACGGGTTTGCTCTCTCAGCGAGCGCACGCCATCCGCTTCCGTGCGATGGTGTGTCCGAACGTGACGTCCGGTTCACTCCATCATCGGCAAGTCGGACCCCCGCACTTGACCCCCACCCGCGTTCGGGTGAATCGGTCGAGGAGCTGGGGTCGGCAATGAGGGATGGCATCGCTGCCACATCCCACCTCGCTTCCGCGGCGCTCGCCCCCCGGACATGGATCACGATCACCCGCTACATCACTCGGTAGTGACGTTTGAGTAGTCGGATTAACATTCGAGTTTGGTGTGTTGAAGACGGTGCGCCAGAATTCTCGTGTTGTCGAGCCCTGATCCCTCAAATTCCACCCGCGAATTGCTTGCGCATAGCGCCCCGCGGTGTGTTGACCCTCACGCGCGTCCCGAGTCGCCAGAACGCCCGCGACCCGCCGCATCGTCCCCTCGTAGTAGCCCCGATCGAGGGCCACGCTGACCTACCACCCACGCCGCAGGGAGCCCGGCCATCCTCCATCGCATCCTCGCCACCGCCACGGCGGCGTTCCTCGGGCTGGCGCTCCTCGTCGCCGCTACCCCCTCATCGACGCAGGCGGCCACCACCGCCGGCTGCGCCTCCCCGCGCCTCGCCAGCACCAGCTTCGGGCCCGCGACCCGCATCGAACCGGCCCTCTGCGAACTGAAGCTGAAGCCCGGCGCCAACGTGCTCCGCTGGGACCGATCCGACGGCACCGCCGATCGCGCCTTCGGGAACATCGACTTCGGCGCCAGCCAGGCCGCCTTCTCCATCTGGCACTTCGACGCCGTGAAACGCGTCTGGGCCGGATGGGGCCCCGCCGCCCCATTGGGTGTCACCCGCATCAAGAACGTCGCGGCTGGCGAGGTCTACTTCATCGACGCCCCCGCCGCCGCCACCTGGAAGCTCCCCGCCAACGCCTCCGTCTTCGAGGGCGCCCAGGTTGTCTCCTTCTATGGCTACCCCGGCATCCCCACGATGGGCGTCCTCGGGAGCTACACCCCCGCCGGCGCCATCGCCGAGGTCCGCAAGCTCGCCAGCCAGTACGACGCCCTCAACGGCAACCTCGGCGTGATCCCGGCCGTGCACCCGATCGTCGCCGTCGCGCAGACCAGCCCCAACGGCGACGGCACCTACCTCGGTCGCATGGATCCCGCCGTGATCGCCGGCTACGTGGAGGCGGCGCGGAGCGCCGGCGCCCTCGTCTTCCTCGATATCCAGATCGGCTGGGGCGATCCACTCACCGAGGTGAAGCGCCTCGAGCCCTACCTGCGCGAACCGTTCGTCCACGTCGCGCTCGATCCCGAGTTCGCGACCGCCCTCGATCGTGAAGCGCCCGGCCAGGTGATCGGCAGCCTCGGTGCGAACGACGTGAACGCCGTGCAGGCCTACCTCGCCGCCCTCGTCCGCCGCGAGGGCATCCCGCCGAAGGCGCTGGTGCTGCACCAGTTCACCCCGGACATGCTGTTCGGCACCGCGCAGTACAACGCCATACCCGAGGTCGAACTGGTCGTCGATATGGATGGCCTCGGCGGCCCCGCGATCAAGATCGATCACTACGACCGCTACGCGCTCGCGCCCTACGCGGAGCGCCCGGCGATCAAGCTCTTCTTCAATTGGGACACGCCGCTGATGTCGCCAGCCACGATCCTCAAGCTCAGCACCACGCCCGCGCTGGTCATCTACCAGTAGCGTCAGCTCCCGATGTCACGACACGCGCCCAACGGCGCCGGCGTTACAGCGGCGGGTGCTGCCGCACCGGCCCCGCCAGCAGCGCCTCGATCCGCCCCGCCTCGTAGCCGAGGCCCTCGAGGATGGCGCGCGAGTGTTCCCCGGCCAGTGGCGCGCGCCCGCTCGGCGCACTCTCCGCGTCCGAGAAGAACAGCGCGGAGCTGACCGCGTGGTGCGTTCCGCTCACCACATCCGGCACGTCCGCGAGCATCCCGCGTTCCGCGAAGTAAGGGTGGCGCACCGCCTGTGGCATCGTCAGCACCGCACCGTACGCCGCCCCCGCCGCCTCGAGGCCGCGTGTCGCCTCGGCCACCGTGTGCTCCGCGACCCACGAGGACACCAGCGCGTTCGCCTCCGGCGCGCTCTCCGGCATCGCCGCACCGGCGTGCCCCAGCCCCTCCGCGATCCGCGCGAAGTGACGAGGCGTGCCGACGTTGATCGTCAGGTGTCCGTCCGTCGCCGCATGGATCGGGTGCCTGAACGGTCGCCAGTTCTCCTCCGTCTGCCCGTTCAGCGCTCCGGAGGCCACGTCGTTCAGCAGCGCGAGCTGCCCGTCCATCAGCGAGGTGTCCACGTGCTGCCCACGCCCCGTTCGCTCGCGGTCCAACAACGCCGCGAGCACCCCTGAAAACGAGAGCGCTCCCGTGATCAGATCCGCGACAGTCACCCCCGGCGCGAACGGCTCCTCGGTCAGCGCCGCCTGCTGCTGCGTCCAGATCCAACCGGCCTCGGCATGCGCCGTCGCGCCGAAGGCGCGCCGCCGCGAGAAGCTGTTGCCGTGCCCGAACCCGGAGATCGAGGCGTAGACCAGCCGCGGATTGAGCGCCTGCATCGCCTCGAAGCCGAGCCCGAGCCGATCCATCACCTCCGGCTGGAAGTTCTCGACCAGCACGTCCGCGCCCGCGATCAGGTCGCGCGCCACCGCGACGCCCTCCGCCGACTTCAGATCGAGCACGATCGAGCGCTTTCCCAGGTTGTTCTCCACCGATCCGGCCGAGCGTGTCAGTCCCGCCCCCTCCGCTGACGGCGTGCCCCCACTGCCCGGCGCCTCCTGGCCGGGTGGCGCATCAACCTTGATCACGTCCGCGCCCATATCGGCCAGCATCCGGGTCGCGTACGGCCCCGCCACCACCCGCGTGAAGTCGATAACCACCGTGCCCTGCAACATCCGTCGGTCCGCCATCGCACTCGCTCCCTTCGCCCGCGCGAGACTAGCGACGAACGCCACACACTTGCGAGGCAGCGGGCACCCGCCACGCCCCGCATCAGCGCCCGTCTCTGGCAGAATAACGACCATGATGAATTCGGCGAACCCCAACTCCCCCAACGCGCTCGAGGGCATCCGCGTCCTCGACCTCACCACCGCGCGCGCCGAACTGACCGGCAAGGTCCTCGCCGACCTCGGCGCCGAGGTGATCAAGGTCGAGCCCCCGGAAGGCGCCGCCTCCCGGCGACTACCGCCCTTCGATGACAGCGATGCGGACCGCTCCCTCTACTGGACCGCGCTCGCGCTCGGCAAGCGCAGCGTCGTGCTCGACGTCCTCGGCAGCGAGCGTGACCGCGAGGCGTTCCACCTGCTGCTGGCCGGCGCGGACGCACTCCTCGAGTCCTACGACCCCGGTGTGCTGGCGGCCGTCGGCCTCGGCTACGAGCAGCTCGCGGAGCGCTACCCGCAGCTCATCTACACCTCGGTCACCCCGTACGGACAGGACGGCCCCTGGGCCGAGCGCCCCGCGACCGAACTCACCGCCGAGGCCGCGGGCGGCCTCATCAGCCTGCAGGGCGACCAGGATCGGCCGCCGCTGCCGGTCGGCTACCCGCAGGCGGCCTTCCACGCCGGCGTCCAGGCAGCCGCCGACACCCTAATCGCGCTCGTCGAACGCGACCGCTCTGGCCTCGGGCAGCGCCTCGATGTCTCGCAACAGGCGGCGATCGTCTGGACGCTGATGAACGCGACCGGCTACCCGCCGAACGTCGGCGCCGATCCGCCCGGCCGCGGTGACGACCGCGCGACCTTCGCCGCAGGCCCCGCTGGCCGGCGCTATCCCTGTAGCGACGGCTACGTCGTCTTCGGCATCGCGCCGGTCGGCCTCGCGCTCCGCGGCGCGACGCGCTTCCTCAAGTGGATGCAGGACGAAGGCGATCTCGAGGACTGGCCCGACCCGGATCTCGAAGCCTGGGCCCTCGGCATCGCCGCACAGGCCGCCGGGGATGTGGTCGCAGCGACCGCCGCGCTCGGACCGGCGATCGAGCGGATCGCCGCCTACATCAAGCAACACACCAAGGCCGACCTGTTCGCCGAGGCCGTCTCCCGCGACTACATGCTCGCCCCGCTCTACACCACGCAGGAGATCATTGACGATCCCCACCTTGCCGCTCGCGACTTCTGGATCGACGTCGACGGCCAACGCTACCCCGGCCCCTTCGCGAAACTGACGAGGACCCCGATCCGCATCGAGCGCGCCGCCCCGACGCTCGGCCAGGATCAGCACCTCCTCGACGCCCCGCGCGCTCCGCTCTCCATCGCCGGCAGCGACGCCGGCGGCCCCCGCCGCCAGCCCTTCGCGGGCCTCAAGGTCGCCGACTTCGCCTGGGTCGGCGTCGGCCCCCTCATCAGCAAGGCGCTCGCCGATCACGGCGCAACCGTCGCCCGCATCGAATCCTCGACGCGTCCGGACGTCCTGCGCGGCGGTCCGCCGTTCAAGGACGGCACGCCCGGCCTCGATCGATCGCAGTTCGTCGCGAACTTCAACTCCTCGAAGCTCGGCGTCGCCCTCAACCTCGCCACCCCCGAGGGCCTCGCGCTCGCCCGCGAGCTGATCGACTGGGCCGACGTCGTCGTGGAGTCGTTCACCCCCGGCACACTCGCGAACTTCGGGCTCGACTACGCCTCAATCAGCAAGGACCGCCCCGACCTCGTCATGCTCAGCACCTGCCTCCGCGGGCAGACCGGCCCGGAACGCAGCTACGCCGGCTTCGGGCTACACGGCGCCTGCCTGTCCGGCCTCGATCTGCTCACCGGCTGGCCCGATCGCCAACCGGCCGGCTGCTGGGGCGCCTACACGGACTTCGTCGCCCCACGATTCGGCGTCGCCGCGCTCGCGACCGCGCTGCTGCACCGCGAGCGCACCGGCGAGGGCCAACATGTCGATCTCGCCCAGACCGAGGCCGGCGCGCACTTCGTCTCGCCGCTGCTGATCGACACCCTCGTCAATCGCCGCGTCGCCGGACCGGCCGGCCTCGATTCGCCCGCCGCCTGCCCGCACGGCACCTTCCGCGTCGCCGGCACCGAGCGCTACGCCGCGATCGCCGTCGAAACCGCCGCGCAGTGGCGCGCGCTCGTCGCGACCGCCGGCCTCGATCGCTGGTCCGGTTCCCGCTTCGATGACCTCGAGGCCCGCCTCGCCGAGAAGCAGGCGATCGAGGCCGATCTCGCTGCATGGTGCGCGGATCAGGATCGCTGGGCGCTCGCCGATCGGCTCGCCGCCGCCGGCGTCCCGGCCGCCCCGGTCGAACGCCCGTCGGACCTCTACCTCGATCCGCAGCTCGCCCACCGCGACTTCTTCGTCACGCTCAACCACAGCGTCATGGGCCCCACCCCCTACGACGGCCTCGTCACCCGCTTCTCGGCGACGCCCGGCGTGCTCCACAAAGCCGGGCCCGCGCTCGGCGAGGACACGTTCCACGTACTCTCGGAGCTGGTCGGGATCGACGAAGACCAGATCGCGCTCGCGGCCGCCGCCGGCGCGCTCGAGTAACGCCGCCGCACGAACGGCCACCACCGAGGAGACGCCATGGCGGGACCGTTCGCCGGCCTGCGCGTGATCGAGTTCGGGCGTTTCATCGCCGCGCCCTACGCCGCCCAGCTCCTCGCCGACGGCGGCGCCGACGTAGTCAAAGTCGAACCGTTGCTCGGCGACAACACCCGCCAGATGGCGCCGATCATCCCCGGCGAGGGCCGCCAGTTCCTGAACAAGAACCGCGGCAAGCGATCGCTCGCCGTCGACCTCGGCAACCCCGAGGCGCTCGCCGCCGTCCAACAGCTCGTCGCCACCGCCGACGTCGTGATCGCCAACTTCCGCCCCGGCCTCGCCGAAGCGATGCACCTCGACTACCCGACCGTCTTCGAGGCCAACCCCCGCGTCATCTACGCTGAGAACACCGCCTTCGGCCGCCGCGGCCCGATGGCCGACGCCCCCGGCGTCGACATGGTTCTCCAGGCCTACTCCGGCATCGCACACCTCGATGAGCACGGCCCGCGCGCGATCGCCGCGCCAGCGATCGACTACGCCGCCGGGCTGCTCATGTCCTGGGGCATCGCCACCGCGCTCTACCACCGCGAGCGCAGCGGCCACGGTCAGAAGCTCGACGTCTCGCTGCTCCAGGCCGCGCTCGTCCTCCAGAACAACCAGATCAACCACGTCGACGCCACCGACGGCTGGCGCGAGGAATACGTCGAGTACCTCAAGACCGCCTTCGCCGAGGGAAAGAGCTGGGAAGAGATCCTCGATCACCGCGATGCGATCAGCCCGTGGGCCGTCGCCCGCGCCTACTACGGCCTCTTCCGCACTGCCGACGGCGTGATCGGCCTCGGCGCGCTCTCAAGGCCACTCCAGCGTTCGCTCACCGCGCTGCTCGGCATCGACGACCCGTTCGTCAGCGACCCGAACTGGACGAGCGACGACCCGAAGGCACACATGCAGCGCGTCCGCGCACAGGTGGAAGCGAAGCTCGCGGCACAGCCGACCGCCTATTGGCTGGCGGCGATCGGCGCGACCGGCGTCCCCATCGCCGAGTACCACACGACCGAGCAGATGCTCGATCTGGAACAGGCCTGGGCCAACGGCTACCTGATCCGCCTCGATCACGAACTCCTCGGCGGGATCACCGTCGTCGCCCCGCCCGTCCAGTTCAGCGAAACCGCCCTCGAGGCCCGCGACGCCTCGCCAGTCCTCGGCAAGCACACCCGCGAGCTGCTCGCCGAAGCCGGCCTCGCCCCCGACGCGATCGATCAACTGATCGCCACCGGTGCCGCCGTCACCCCGCAGTAGCCGGCTGCGCCGCCGCCCGGGCGGTCCCCGCGGATCACGAGTTCGCCCCGAACCCCGCTAGACTCCGGACGACCGTCGGCGATCCCGAGGAGTAAGACATGCCCAAGATCGACGTCCTGATGCATGGCTCCGGCCTCAGCACTGATGTCGGCGTCGTCGGCTTTTGTGCCGTCCTCCTCATCGAGGAAGGCGATCGCCGGATCCTCTTCGATTCCGCCCACGTCGGCCGCCGCACCTACCTCCAGGCCCAGCTCGCCGCGCGCGGCCTCACCGCGGACGACATCGACGCGCAGGTGCTCAGCCACGCGCACTGGGATCACGTACAGAACGCCGATCTGTTCCCCAACGCCCCGCTGCTCGCGCACCCCTCGGAGGTCGCCTACGCGCACGACCCGCACGTCAACGACTGGGCGACGCCCGCCTGGACCGGCGCCATCCTCGATCTGATGCGCATCGAGGAAGTCGGCGAGGGATCGGAGCTGATGCCCGGTTGCAAGGTGATCGAACTGCCCGGCCACTCCCCGGGCAGCATCGGCCTCGAGGTGGAAACCGAGGACGGCGTCTGCATCATCGCCGGCGACGCGATCCACAACGCCGCCGTCGCCGTCTCCGGGCACAACCCGCTCGTCTTCTGGAACGCCGACCAGGCAGATGCCTCGGTCCGCCGTGTCGCCCAATCTGGGGCGCTCGTCTACCCCGGCCACGATCAACCGTTCCGGTTGCGCGATGGTCAGCCCGACTACATCGGCGAGGAACGGATGACCCTCGTGAACGTCGGCGCGGACCGCCCGGGCCAGAGCTTCGTCTCGTACCCGCCACCGCGCGTGCAGTGGATCATGCCCGGCATCGAGGACCAGCGCCTGCCCGACTAGCCCCCCTACACTCCGAGGAGCCAGCACCGATGCCCCCAACGACCTTCCGTTTCACCTCCGCTGTCGACGGCTTCGATCTCGGTGCCTACCGCTGGCCTCACGAGGGCGCGCGCGGCCTCGTCGTCATCGCGCACGGCGCGGCCGAGCACTCACTCCGCTACGACCGCGTAGCCACCGCCCTCAACGCCGCTGGCTACGCCGTCTGGAGCCTGGACCACCGAGGCCACGGCCACTCACCGGGCCCCGCCGGCCTCGGCGACCACGGCGACGCCGGCTGGGACGCCCTCGTCGCTGACGTCGGCCAGTTCGTCGCGCTCGCACGCGCCGACGCGAACGGCAAACCGGTCATCCTCTTCGGCCACAGCATGGGCTCCTTCGCCGCCCAGCAACTCATCCTCGACCACTCCTCGGCGATGGACGCGCTGATCCTGTCCGGCTCCGGCACCCGCGAGGCGCCACGTGAGGGCGAACCGCCGCCCGCATTCGCCCCGAACGCACAGTTCGAGCCGGCGCGCACTCCCTACGACTGGCTGAGCCGCGACAACGCCGAGGTCGACAAGTACATCGCCGACCCGATGTGCGGCTTCGAAACGCAGGCCGTTCGCCCGCCCCGCGGCGGCGCCAACCCGGCACGGCTCACCGACCCCATCGCGCTCGCCGCGATCCGCTCCGATCTCCCGATCCTCTTCGTCTCGGGCGACCGCGACCCCGTCGGTCGCAACCTCGAGGGCCTGCACCTCCTCGAACGGCGCTACCGCGACGCCGGCGTCACGCGCATCGATACCCAGTACTACGCCGACGGCCGCCACGAAATGCTCAACGAAATCAACCGCGACGAGGTGACCGCCAACCTCGTCGGCTGGCTCGACACAGTCACCACCTAGCTCCAGGAGGCCCCCGATGGCCGGCGTCGCCCCACTCCCACCCGAAGAGATCGAGAACTACGAACACTCCGCCGAGGGCTCGATCGCCCGCATGGGCTTCGTCCTCAACAGCACCAAGACCATGTCCCGCCGCCCCGAGATCCGGGACGCGCTCAGCCGCCTCTTCGTCACCGTCTTCAACACCGGCGAGGTCGAATCCAGCCTCAAGCACATGGTCGCGCAGGTCTCCAGCGTTGCCGCCGGCTGCCGCTACTGCCAGGCCCACACCGCCAACTCCGCCGCCCGCTCCGGCGTCCCGGCCGCCAAAATCGAAGCCCTCTACGACTTCGAAGCGAGCCCCCACTTCAACGCCGCCGAGCGCGCCGCACTCCGCTTCGCCCGCGACGCCTCGATCCAGCCCAACGCCACCACCCCCGCCCACTTCCAGGCCCTGCGCGAGCATTTCGACGAAGCGCAGATCGTCGAGCTGACCGCCGCGATCGCCACCTTCGGCTTCCTCAACCGCTGGAATGACACGATGGGGACCGAGCTGGAGGACGAACCGATCGCGTTCGCCTCGGAACACCTCGCCCACAGCGGCTGGGAGGTCGGCAAACACCAGTAGCGGCTGAGCCCGTCCCGCCACGCACAACAAGAAGGACCGGCTCTCGCCGGTCCTTCCGCGTCCATCCAACTCCCGAGGCGTGCGTTACGCCTTGGCGAGCGCATCCACGTCGGCGCGCTCTTCGGCGGTGAGCACCCAGCTCGCCGCAGCGGCATTCGAGGTCACCTGCTCCGGCTTGGTCGCGCCGGCGATCACGCTGCCGACCGCCGGGTGGTGCGCCAGCCAGCTAAAGGCCAGCTCGAGGAGCGTGTGGTTGTGCTCCAACGCGTACGCCTCGAGCTTCTCGACGATGTCGAAGTTGGCGTCCGTCAGCGCGCGCTCCGCCATCGGACCGGCTGAGAGGCGCGTGCCCTCGGGTGCGGCCGCGCCGCGCTTGTACTTGCCGGTGAGCAGCCCGCTGGAGAGCGGGAAGTACGGCAACACACCGAGGCCAAACTCCCGCGCGGACGGAACCACCTCGGTCTCGACGGATCGCTTCAGCAAGCTCCACTCGTTCTGCGCCGAAATGAACTTCGTCAGCCCGTAGTGCTCGGCGATCCAGTGCGCGTGCGCGATCTGCCAACCGGCGTAGTTCGAGTTGCCGATGTAACGGACCTTGCCCGACCGCACGAGGTCGTCCAGGGCGCGCATCGTCTCTTCCATCGGCGTCAGCGGATCCGGGAAGTGCACCTGGTACAGGTCGATGTAGTCGGTCTGCAGTCGGTCCAGGCTCGCGTTTACCGCGTCCATGATGTGATTGCGCGAAGTGCCCTTGGACATCGGGCCTTCGCCCATCGGCCCGGCGAACTTGGTCGCCAGCACCACCTGCTGTCGCTTGCCCTTCAGCGCCTTGCCCATCAGATCCTCGGAAGCGCCCGCGCCACCGTAGATGTCGGCCGTGTCGAAGAGGTTGATGCCCTCATCGATCGCCTGGTTCAGCACCGCCGAGGTGCCATCGAGATCGAGGCGGCGTCCGAAGTTGTTGCAGCCGATGCCGACTACGGAAACCTCGAGTCCGGAGCGCCCCAGTCGTCGATAATCCACACGTACCCCCTCATGCATGCCCCCGTCGTGCCGTCGCTGCGGCCAGTCGTGGGGGCGCTGTATTTCTTCCTGTGCCTCGGACAGTGCGGAGTATAGCTCCGCCGATCGCGTCACCTCATCACGACGCGCATCACGACACGCATCCCCCCCACGCCGGACAGCGATACGATCGAGGCCAGCGGCGCCCCACCGCAGCGGACGGACCCGCATGCCCCACTCGCCCCGTGTCGAAGCCCGCACGCAGGAACTGGGCCGCGCCCTCCTCGCGGCTGCCGGCGACTACCACCCCGGTGTCGCCGAACGCATCGAGGACTGGCTGCTCACCCACGCCGTCGCCGACGAGGCGTTCCGCAGTCGCCTCCTCCGCTACATGGACGTGCTCGCGTCCCTCGACTACGACAGCGGCGGCTCCGAGGCGAAGCGGCTCGCCCGCGAGTACTTCGGCGATGACTTCCCCGATCTACCGCGTCCGCTGCAGTGGCTTCTCCGCGTCGCGCGCAACGATCACCTGCCCGCGCCGGTGGTCGGCGAAACCGCCGAGCGCGCCGCGGAGCTGTTCGCGCGTCGCTTCATCACCCCGCCCGGCGTCGACACGATCGGCCGTACCCTCGGCTACCTCGGCGATCACGCCCGCTACCCCGCCTTCGATCTGCTCGGCGAAGCGGTGCTCAGCGACGAAGAAGCCGAGGCGTACGCTCAGCGCTACCTCGATCTGATCGCGCAGCTCGCCGAGGACCCCGCCGCCGGTGCGGAAACCCTCGGCGGCGCCGCCATGCTCCAGGTCTCCGTGAAGCTCAGCTCGCTCACCGCGCACTTCTCGCCCGTCGATCCGGACGGCACCGTCCATCGCGTGCGACCGGCCTTCGAGGCGATCTGTCTCGCCGCCCAACGCGCCGGCATCGGTATCACCGTCGATATGGAGCAGTACGCCTACCGCGATCTCACCTGGCGCCTGTTCCGCTCCGTCCTCGGACCCGGCGAAGCCCTCGCGGGCTGGTCGCACGCCGGCATCGTCGTGCAGGCGTACCTCCGCGACGCGCTCGCGCACATCGAGGACGTCGTCGCCTTCGCCGGGGAGCGCGGCGCCCCCTTCCTCGTGCGGCTGGTCAAGGGCGCCTACTGGGACTACGAGACGATCATCGCCGACGCCAACCGATGGGAGCCGCCAGTCCACCTCGAAAAGGCCGCCACGGACGCGACCTTCGAGGCCGCGGCCGCACGCCTGATCGCGGCGCACCCCCACGTACAACTCGCCGTCGCCAGCCACAACGCGCGAAGCCACGCCGTCGCCGAAGCACTCGCCGAGGAAGCAGGCCTCCCGCCAAACGCGCTCGAACACCAGACCCTCTATCGCACCTACGAGGGCATGAGCCGCGGTCTCGTCGAACTCGGCTGGGTCGCCCGCGACTACGTGCCGGTCGGCGAACTGATCCCCGGCATGGCCTACCTCGTCCGCCGCGTCCTCGAAAACTCCTCGCAAGCCGGCTTCCTGCTCCAGAGCCGCAGCGGCACGAACGTCCAGGCGCTGCTCGCCCCGCCGGTCGTCACCGCCGCCGACGGTCCCCCGTCCGAGGATCACGCCAGCTTCGAACGCGCCCCCGCCGCGCGCTGGCACGACGCCGCCTTCCGCGACGCGTTCGAGGCCGCGCTCGCAGCCACGCGTGCCCGCTTCGGCGAGCACGCCACCCTCGAGGCGGCCGGCGCGCCACTCGCCCCCGAGGCCAC
>JAQCIU010000064.1:0-10559 GCA_027593235.1 Chloroflexota bacterium | reverse complement strand
GCGGCCCTCGCGGTGCGCCGCCACAGAACGGGCCGCGCGGAGCCGCACCACAGAACGGACAACGCACGCCGGCCGGAGCACAGGGTGGCCCACCCTCGGACGCGCCACCCGCACCGCCAACGCCTGCCGCCGCGGCCCCGGCACCGTTCGTGCCGCCGGACGCCGGCGACGTGTCGGTCGAGTTGGAAACGCTCCGCGCGAACTGGGAAGAGATCCGTGCAGCCGCAAAGAAGCTCAACTTCAAGGCCGGTGCCTTCCTTACAGCCGCGTTCCTCAAGTCGATCGACGGCGACACTGTCCAGATCGGCTTCCGCTACCCCAACCACGTCGAGCAGATGCGCGAGAACGACGGCGGTGCGCTGCTCAAGGCGGTCACCCAGGCCGTCTCGCAGGTCGCCAACCGCGAACTCCAGGTGCAGCCGGTGGTCTGGGAAGAGATGAGCGACACCGGTCCCGCGCCCTCCCCGAAGACGGCTGGCGGCCATCTCGTCGACGAAGCGAGCGAACTGGGTGCCGTGGTGATCGAGGATCGGAACTGAGCCGCCCGTGAACGACCGCAACGGCCAGCACGGTGGCGCCGCCGCTTCCCCCATCAATCGCCTCATCGAGGCATTCCACCGGCTGCCGGGCATCGGCCCGAAGAGCGCACAGCGCCTGGCTTACCACGTCCTCCGCGCCCCGGAGGAAGAAGCCGTCGACCTCGCCGAGGCGCTCATCGAGGTCAAGCGATCGATCGTGCTCTGCCAGCGCTGCCAGAACCTCACCGACACCAACCCGTGCCGGATTTGCCTCGATACAGCGCGCGACCGCACCATCATTTGCGTCGTCGAAGAACCCCTCGATGTCCAGGCGATCGAACGCACCGGCGGCTTCCGCGGCCTCTACCACGTCCTCCACGGCGTCATCTCGCCCTCGGACGGCATTGGTCCCGAGGAGCTCAAGATCGCCGAACTACTGACCCGCATCCGCGACGTCGATACGGAGGTCGTCGAGGTCATCGTCGCCACCAACCCCAACCTCGAGGGCGAAGCGACGTCCATGTACCTCGGTCGTTTGCTCCAGCCGCTAGGCCTCTCCGTCACGCGCCTCGCTCGCGGCCTCCCCGCCGGCGCTGACCTCGAATACGCCGACGACGTCACCCTCGGCCGCGCCCTCGAGTTCCGCCAGCAGGTCTAGCCCCTCCGTTCGCGCCGGAGGTGGCCGTCTGTGGCCAGCGTCGCCGTTGAGGCGGGAGTGCTCTGTTCCTCCATCTTCCGGCTTCCGGCTTCCGGCTGGCGCGGGTCAGTCGCCGGCTCCTTTCGGCGGTCCGGACGAACGCCCCACCTACCCCCATCACCGCCCGGCGAAGCGCAGTTCCTGATCCACCGATCGGCATCCCCACGAATTCGCCCATCCGCCCGGAGGCCAAGCCACGAATCACCCGAGGCCCTCACGCCCCGGGTTTAGGTAGGGGGCGCTGGGGGGCGACCTGGAGCCCCCCGGCCGGGGGCGCGGGGGCGGAGCCGCCGATTGGTTCGCGACCACCGAGGTCGCTCAACCGCTCCACCGTCCGCCGCTCACTCAATCACGCCCCGAACCAGCCCGATCAATCCGAGTCCCGTGCCCCATCCCGGAGGAAGTCCAAGGCGCTACCCTCAACCAATGCCATCCCGCATCCCCCGCGTCACCAAAACCACTGCCATCATTCTCAAACACCGCCGCCTCGGTGACGCCGATCGCATCATCACCCTCCTCACCCCCCACCGAGGCAAGATCGACGTCGTCGCCAAGGGCCTCCTCCGCTCCCGCAGCAAAATGGCCGGCCACCTCGAACCGCTCACGCTCTCCGAGATCGTCCTCGCCCACGGCCGGTCGCTCGACATCGTCACGCAGGCGCAGACCGTCGAGCCGTTCCTCGTGCTCCACCGCGACCTCGAGCAGCTCAGCACCGCCATGTACCTGCTGGAGCTCGCCGACCGCTTCACCGTCGAGCACGAAGACGCCCTCGAGGTCTATGAACTCCTCGAGGCGTCGCTGCGCCGGCTCGCGCGCGGCGACGGCGTGCAGCTTGTTACCCGGCGCTACGAACTCGGCCTACTCACCGCCACCGGCTTCCGACCCGAGCTTGAGAACTGCCTCGAAACCGGCGCGCCCGTCGACGCCAACGACGCCTACTGGACCCACCGAGGCGGCGGCGTCGTCAGCCGTGCTGCGCTCACCAAGCACCCCGAAGCGATCGCCCTCGATCCGCGCGTGCTGCGCGTGCTCCGCGCCTTCCAGGCGCTGCCTTACGAGGAGGCGGGCCGCATCCGCATCGATCCGGATCTGGCGGGCCGCCTGGAACAGGTGATGCACGAGTTCGTGCGCGCCCAGGCGGAACGGGAGCTGAAGTCGGCCTCGTTCGTGTCGGAGTCGCGCCGTGTGGTGTCCGCGATGCTGCCCGAGGTGCCGGCGGTCCCGGCGAGTTCGGAGCTAGCGGACTAGCCGACGAGGGTGCTCGCGGCGGCTACGCGCGAGAGCGAAGCAGGGCCAACAGCTCCGGGTCGGTCGCCTCGACCTCGTACCCCTCCGGGAACGGCGGGCGGGGCGGCACTCCGAGGCCAATCAGCACCGTCGGGTGCTGGTAGTAGGCGTAGTAGAGCGGCGTCGTGACCGCGCGGATCAAATCCGGATGCGCGGTGAGTTGGGCTTCGACCAGTTCGACGCGCCGCGAGAGTTCGAGGGCTGCGAAGCCCTCGCTGCGGATCGCCGCCAACCCGGCCTCGACGACCGGCGCGAGCTGGGCGCTCGACCGGATCGCGGCCGCCACGCCCGGAGCGAGTCCGAGACTACCGGCGCCGGGGAGCTTGCCACGCGATTCGGACGCGGCACTGGGCGGGATCAGCGTGTCGACGAACGCGGCGAAGAAGGCGGTGTCGTCGAGCGCGGGGTGGGCGGCGGTGTCTGTGCTCATCAGTCGAACAGGTTCCCGATGTTCCGCTTGATCGAGTCGGCGATGTAGAGCGCGAGCGCCTGGATCGTCGAGGTGGGGTTCACACCCGCCGAGGTGACGAAGATGCTGCCGTCGATAATGAAGAGGTTCTTCACGTCGTGGGAGCGCCCCCACTCGTTGACCACCGAGGTCTTCGGGTCGGTGCCCATGCGGGCGGTGCCCATCAGGTGCCAGCCGGCCTGCTCGATGGGGGATTCGAACCAGGTGTCGGTGGCTCCGGCGGCGCGGAGGACTTCGTCGCCGCGCTCGACGGCGTGGGCGAGCTGGCGGCGGCTGTTCTCGCTGAGGGTGTAGGTGATCTTCGGGGCGGGGATGCCGCTGCTGTCCTTCAGGTCGGGGTCGAGGGTGACGGTGTTGGCTTCGTCAGGGAGGTCTTCGGTGATGCCGACCATGCCGGCGGTGTGGTTGTGGAGGGCGTCGAAGGCGTCGTGGTGGCCGGGGCCCCAGGGGATGTCGCCACGGGCGGCGCCGCCGACGGCGGTGGCGGCGGGGCCGGCGCCGCGCGACATCTCGTAGGAGTAGCCGCGGACGAAGCCTCGGGAGCGGTCGGTCTCGTAGAACTCGTGGCTCCAGATGGAGCAGCCGCCGGGGCCTTTGCCTTCCATCGGTTCGGGGAAGACGCCGCGGATGCGGGCGTAGGGGTGGAACATCAGGTTCTTGCCGACGAGGCCGCTGCTGTTGGCGAGGCCGTCGGGGTGCCGCTCGCTGGCGGAGTTGAGCAGCAGCCGAGGCGTGCCGATCCCATTGGAGGCGACGACGACGATTTCGGCCTTTTGCTCCTGGAGGACGCCGTCCTCGTCGTAGTAGCGGACGCCGTCGGCCATGCCGTTCTCGCCGACGGTGATCTCGCGGACGCGGCAGCCGGTTCGGAGCTCGACGCCTTTGCGCTGGGCGTACGGCCAGTAGGTGATGTCGGTGCTGGCCTTCGCCCCATGGGTGCAGCCGGAGCCGCAGGAGGAGAGGTTGATGCAGGCTTCGCGGCCGTTGTAGTTCTGCGAAATGATCGCGCTGTCGGAGGGCCACCAGTGCCAGCCGAGCTTTTCAAAACCTCGGGCGAGGGCGTTGCCGGTGGCGCCGATTGGCAGGGGTGGCAGCGGGGGTTCGTGGTACGGGTAGGCGGGGTCGCCGGCGAGGCCGGAGACGCCGGTCATCTGGTCGTTGAGGGCGTAGAAGGGTTCGAGGGTTTCGTAGGTGATGGGCCAGTCGTCGGCGACGCCGTCGTCGGTGCGGACTCGGAAGTCGCGCGGGGTGAACCTGGGGAAGTGGGCGGCCCAGAGGATGGTGCTGCCGCCGACGGCGTTGAACATGACGGGCTTGATCGGGGTGCCGTCGGCGTTAACTGGGTAGTCGGCGGGGCCCCCGGTTGTGCCCTCACGCGCGGTGATGCGGGTGTTGGGGTTGGGGGAGAACTCGGTGGCGCCGCGGGACTCCCAGTCCATGGTGTTGGTGGGGTAGTCGGACTGCCGCATCCACGGGCCCTGCTCGAGGCAGAGGACGGACATGCCGGCGTCGGCGATGCTCCAGGCGAAGGCACCGCCGGATGCACCGGCACCGATGATCAAGACGCCTACGGGCTCGTTTGGCATCGGCAGAATGTAGCGGACCTCGGATGGGGGTGTCGAGAGAGTTGGCATCGAGGGGAGGGGGGAGGTTTGGGTTCGGGATCCCTGGGTGGGGGATGAGCTGAACCATGATCGTTTTGCGGCACTGTGGCGTGCGGCATCGCGGCCAGCACCGATTCCTCGCGCGATGGCTGACGAGAGTTCCGGCTTGGACAGAGATCGAGCCCGCCGGAGGACCCGAACGATCTCGGACGGGGTCCCGACCCGTGGCTGTCCGATAGGCACAAGTCCATCGATGAGCGCGGCGAAGTAGTGGTGATTGAGCTCAGCATCCATCAGCTCGCCTAGTGAGACGAAGCGATCAGTACTGGTCGTCACGATTCGCTGAAATTCTCGCGAAAGCTCGACGGCTCCACCCCGGAGCTCCTCACCACCGCCTGAGCTCTAATCGTTCGAGTAGCGTCGCATCGCGTTGAGCCACTGTTCGTCGCTCATCTGCTCGTACGCCTGCTCCGGCAGCGGCGAACTGACCATCACGGTGGTGATGCCGGGTGACGGTTCCGGCGGTGGCGGCGCATCTGCGCGATTCGGGAACTTCCGCTCAAGTTCCTGAATTCGAGCTATCAGCTTTTCCGTTCTTCTTTGTGGAACGACCGCATACGCCAGCGACAGTTCGGTCGACCCCCGCCACCGTCCGTTGGTGACTTCCCAAGGCGGGGTGAAATAGATCAGGGCTTCCGAAAGGCGATCCAGGCTTTCTCGAGAGCAATGGGCGGTAGCAGCCCAGATGGCTGCGCGCGAGATGTCGGACCCGCTGCCACCGATGTCGTAACCGAGGGTCAGTCGTTCAGTGGGGTCCTTGAGGACGAATTCGATGATCTCCTCGGCGAACGCTTGAGCATTGCCGACCCAGCCGCGCATCAATAGGGCGGCTGTAGGCGGGGGTGAATGCTGGACCGACGTGGACACGAGGTTGCGGAACTCAGCTGGGCTTGTCTCAGCGAGCCGCGCGAGCGCCCTCGCGGTTGCGTCCACGATCTGGTCGAAGGGATCGGAAAGTTCGGGGTTCGTGGTGAGGAACCAGCCTTCCCCGTTCGTCGCAGTAGCCATGGACGAGATCCTCGGGAACAAGGCATCGGCAAACTCCCGGGGGGCGCCTTCCGCCGACCTCTGGATGACTTCGAAGCTCCACTGACTGTGTTGGCCGAGACCGTTCCCGTCGCGACTGTGAAACGGGTCTGCCTCATCAGCCGCTTCTCCCAAAGCAAGACGGCGGTCGAACCAGGCGCCGATGGCTGCCGCGGTCGATTGAGGAGCGATAGCCGCCGCCGAGTACAGCATCGACCACCAATCGAGACCGTGGGTCTGGGGGGCGATTCTCGAATCGAGACTGCCCACCTCAGTTAGTGTTTGGAACAGGTCGGCGAAGCAGGGCTCATGTAATGCCACGCGATCCATCAGCCAGCTTAGGCGAGCGTCCCAATCCGGACCTCGACCGACGAACGCCTCGAAGATCTTGGCGACCTCTTCCGGTCGTCTCTTGGTGATCGAGGGCATCGATATTGCGGAGACAGCCGCGTCGACGACCGAAGGGTTGTCAGACTCAAGCCAGGCGGTCGGACGGCCCAGTCCATTCACGACGTCAAACCAGGCGGTCGAGGCTCCGACAAGGCTCCAATGATGCGGTGTCAGCACCTCGGTACAGTCCTCGACGATGCCCCATTCGACCCCCGTTGGATCGTCGACGGTTGACAGCCACTGGAGAACCATCTTCTTGAGATGAAACCGGATCTCGGGATCGGAGAATATTGCTCTTAGAGCTCGGTAGTACTGTTCTCGGTCCCGTTCTCGCATGAACGCGATGATTTGGCGTAGCTGAGACCGTCGGAAAAGAGACTGAGTTCCGCTCTTCAGCCACGCAATCGGATCCTCGCCGGCCGCCGCGAAGCTGCGGGCGAATGCATAGTCAAAGAACGACTCATGAAAGAACCGAACCCCGTGATCGCTGTGAAGGACGACGGATTCTGATGCGATGACATCGAGCGTCGCGGTGATTGAATCCATCAAGTGCAGTGGGGCCTCTAGAGTCCGCCGTTGGCTCAGCGTTTCGCTGAGCTTCGCGACGCTCTCGGCAAAGCCCCCCCACCCACAGTCGAGTCAATTCGGCGGCGCTTCTCGTCCCAGAACGCGTCGAACAAGGCGCCCGCCGAGGCGAAGCTGGTATTGCCCGGCGGGCCTTCAAGGTGAAGGTATAAATGCAAGGGATTGCGGATTATCTCAATCTGTTGGTCCGTCAGCGTAGCTGGATCGAGCCCTGCCGCTCGTAAAGCTTCGGCGACGTCGTCGCGCGAGAGCGGCGGTACTGGCAAACGCGTCACGCGTGCCGCGTCGTTTGCGAGTCGTCTCAGTCGTGGATCGTTCTCCAGATCAAACGTTCGTGAGGCAAAAACGAGCCGGAGATCGGGGGTACCGCTGAGCCTCGGATAGGATCTCGTCTACGGCGACCTGAAGCGACGGATTTCGGCCCGATACAACACTGATCGCATCGACTTGGTCGATGAGGAGCACCGCCGGTCGCCCAAGTTCGATTTCTCCCAGCACCAACGCTGGCGAATCAGGCAGTCCGATCGCTTCACCGAGCCGCCGAGATGACACGCTCCCGGAAACAGTGTCGAGTCTGATGGTGAGGCACGTGACGCCCTGTCGCTTCAGTTCTCGCGCAACTTGAGCGAGGACGTTGCTCTTGCCAGCGCCGGCAGCGCCCTCGATCATCACCCACTTTGCTTCGGCGAGGATCGCGGAGCTAACGTCCTGGGCTACGGTACGCGGAATGCTGTTTCCGTTGATGGACAGCGCCTCGACGGACGACAGAAAGGCATCAGTGATCGACTCGATACGCTCCCTTTCACCCGGCCCCCAGGCTCTTGCAACGATGTCGTGTTCGTCGAGAGCTGACCAGATCTCATTAGCCGTGATCCGCCGTCCGAAGTTGGCGAGTATCAGATCGGCCAGCACTGCCTGCACCAAAAGCGAGTCGATGTTGGTGCTGGCACGCATGCGGAAGCGGGCGCGGATCCTCTGGTCAAGGCTCGCCCGGAGCGTTGCATCATCCGCGGTCTTAAGACGCAGGCGCCCTAAAGCATCGCGGGGCACCAGTCCCGCGAACACGAGTGCGGGCTGTATTCGATCGTGAAAGTCCGCTGATAGCTGATCGCTACCCGCAATTAGCTTCTCGAACGTTTGATCGTCTGGGGCGTTTCTGGCCCGATCAGTGATCTCGCGGAAACGAGATGCACTGGTCCCGTAGGCGAACACGGCGGACGTCGAGTCACTGAGCGCCAACTTCGCGAAGAGGTCCCCGATGACGCTCCGCCCGTTGAGCGCCTTCTCATTCAAGAGTGCTGCGGGACTCCACTCGCGGCCATCCGAGCGCCTCCGCTTGATCGAGTAGTACTCGTGAGCTGATGACCCCGTCAGTAAATATTCAACGCCGTCTCCTTCTTCGGAGATCGGCTCGACCACAAGTCCGTCGAATTCACCGTCGAGGACATCGAGCAGTGCGGAGGCCGTCCACAGCCCCTCGTATTCGTTGCCCAACTTGTCAGCAACACCGCCAGGCCTTGTCATCGTTAAACCTCAAGGCAAACACAGGTGCCCGAAGCCGAAGCGAACTGATGGGTAGCAATAGGATAAAGGAAGTTCGCTGGTCTACGAATCCCTATCGAGGACGTAGTCGACGAGGGCGGCGAGGGTGTCTCGGGTTTCGCCGGGGGGGAGCGCGGAGAGCGCTTCGCGGGCTTCGCGGCCGAAGCGGTGGGCGGTTTCGATGGTTTCGGTGATGTAGGGGCCGGCGAGGATGTCGGCGATGGCGCGGTCGAGGTTGGCCTGGCGGCGTTGGCCGGCGAAGGCGCGTTTGATGGGGTTGTCGTTGGGTTCGGCCTGCATGTAGAGGATGGCGGGGAGGGTGAGGGTGCCGCCTCGGAGGTCTGAGCCGACGGCGGGTTTGCCCATGACTGCGGGGTCGCCGGTGAAGTCGAGGATGTCGTCGACGATTTGGAAGGCGATGCCGAGCTTCATGCCGTATTCGCGCATGGCGGCGACCTGGTCGGCAGGGGCGTTGCAGACGAGGGCGCCGTTCTCGGCAGCGGTGGCGAAGAGGCTGGCGGTTTTGCCGATGATGCGGTCGAGGTAGCGCTGCACGTCTTCTGAGTATTCGAAGACGGTGACGTCCTGGTTGAGTTCACCGCGGACGATCATCATGAGGGTGGCGGCGAAGTTCTGGACGACCTGGATGTTGTTGGTGCGGGCGATGAGGTCTGCGGAGTTGGCGAACATGTAGTCGCCGAGCATGACGCTGGCGGAGTTGCCGAAGAGGGAGTTGGCGGTGTCGTTACCTCGACGCTGGTCGGCTTCGTCGATGACGTCGTCGTGGACGAGGGTGGCGGTGTGGAGCAGCTCGACGCTGGCGGCGAGCGGGACGATGCGGTCGAGGTTGTAGTCGCCGAGGCGGCCGGCGAGCAGGGCGATGGCGGGGCGCATGAGCTTGCCGGTGGTGGCGAGCTGCTGTTCGAGCATGCGTTCGAGGAAGTCGAAGCCGACGCCGCGGGCGACGGCACCGATCTGCTCTCGGACGAGCGGGAGGTCCTGGGCGACGGGGCCGTACAGCGATTGGACGCTCGGAGGACTGGTGGTGGCGCTCTTCGCCTGCGGGGTGATGCGGGTTCCGGCGGCGGCCTGGGTGGAGCGGACCGGTGCGAGCATTGGGTCGGCGGCGGAGGTCGATGTCTCGGTTGGCGCGGGGGTCTCGGTTGACTCGATGGCCTCGGTGGATTCGCTGGTAGCTGGGGCCTCGGTGGTAGCTGGGGCCTCGAGGGTGACGATGGTGTCGCTGAACGGGGTGGGCGCTGGGGCGCCATCGTCCTCGATGGTGGTGAGCAGGGCGCCGCGCGGCGAGCTGCCGGAGGGCAGGGCGCGCCAGAGCGCGAGGTAGGCGATGCCGCCGAGGCCAGCGGTGGCGACGGAGAGCGCGACGGTGGCGGCGCGCACGGCGGGGATGGGGTAGCGGTAGCGGGAGGCAATGCCGGCGCACACGCCGCCGACGAGGCCGTGTTCAACGTCGCGGCTGGTCGCCATCGTCATCTGTTGCTGCTCCCGCGGACGCTCGTCGGGCGTCCGACCGCGAACCGGTATCGGTCATCCGATCGCGAAGAGACGGCGCGCGTTCTCAGCGGTGGCGGTCGCCACGAGCTGGGGCGCTTCGCCCCGACACTTTGCCACGAATCGCGCCGTTTCGACCACGCAAGCGGGTTCGTTGCGCCGGCCCCGGAAGGGGACCGGGGTCAAGTACGGGCAGTCCGTCTCCAAGAGCATACCTGCGAGCGGCACTGACCGCGCCACGCTTTGACCTCGGTCATTGTTCGGATAGGTAACGGTGCCGGGGACGGAGATGAGGAACCCGAGTTCGAGGTAGCGCGCGGCCAACTCCGCGTCGCCGGCGAAGCAGTGGAGCATGCCGATCTCGCGGTCGGCGCCGAGGTAGCGGCCGACCCGCGCCGCCCAGTCCTTGAGGATGGCGTAGGTGGCGTCATCGGCGTCGCGGGAGTGGATGACGACGGGGAGATCGTGGGTCCTGGCGAGCTGGAGCTGCCAGCGGAAGGCGGTGTCCTGCTGGTCCGGCGGGGAGATGTTGCGAAAGAAGTCGAGGCCGATTTCGCCGACGGCGACGAAGTCGCCGCTGGCGGCGAGGGTTTCGAGGTCGGCGCGCTGTGCCTCGAGGTGTTGGGCCTCGTGGGGGTGGAGGCCGACGACGGGGTGGACGCGGGGGTCTTGCTGGGCGAGTGCGAGCGCGGAGCGGGAGGTGGGGACGTCGCAGCCGACCTCGATGATGGCTTCCAGGCCGGCGGTCCAGGCGCGGTTGAGGACGGCGGGGCGGTCGGCGAGGAGTTGGGGGTCCCAGGTGTGGGCGTGGGCGTCGATTGTGCCTTGGAGGGGGGTTGGGAAGGCGTCGAGGGGGATTGGTTTCATTG
>JAQCIU010000022.1:0-53126 GCA_027593235.1 Chloroflexota bacterium | reverse complement strand
CCACCCGCCCTGTTTCTTGTGGTGGGGGTTGCACCCCCACCACCACCTTTGCCCCCGCTTCGCGGGGAGCTCGGGTTTGAGGCGACATCGGCGGCTCATCGCCTCACCTCGACTGTCGATCCGCGCAGCCAGCGGGCGTGGCGCGGGGCAACGCCGCCTGCGCGCGAAGCGGCCAGCCGGCGGCGTTGCTGTGGTTCGAGGGCTGACGACGGTAACGATGAGCGATGGCCAGGTCCACAGGATGCCCACCGCGGGGTGCGGCGAGGGTCGTATAGATCCAATCCACCCGCTCAGTTGAGGGGGTCGCCCCCCTCAACCTCCTTGCCCCCGCTGCGCAGGACACGCGCGTTCGATGCAACCGTCGCCGCTCGACGGTTTACCGGTGGGCTCGAACGTCGCTCCGGGTCAGGCGACCAGGTCACGTCTGCGACGGAAATCCGGTACACGCGGCACTGGAGCCGCGCAGTAGCGGCACCCACGCCGCAGAGGTTGGAGCTGAGATGATCGGCAGTGGCGACCTGGTTAGCCGGCGGCTCCGGCGAGGAGGGCGCGGCCGACGACCTTGAGTTCGAGGATGGGCTTCACGCCTTCGAAGATCGGGAGCACAAGGGCGTCGACGACATAGCGGGCGATTGGGTCTTCTTCGGAGTAGCCCCAGCCGCCGTGGAGGAGTTGGGCCTCGCGGGTGACTTCGCCGGCGATGTCGCAGGTGAGGAGCTTGGCCATCGACGGTTCGACGGCGCGGGTGTCGAAGGTGCGGGCGGCCTGGTAGGTGAGCTGACGGCCGGCGGCGATCTGGGCGGCCATGCGGCCGATCTTGTACTGGGTGAGCTGGAAGTCGGCGAGCGCGACGCCGAACTGGCTGCGTTGCTGGACGTACTGGCAGGCCTTCTCGAGGGCGGCCTGGGCGACGCCGCAGGCACGGCCACCGGTCTGGAGGCGGCCGGCAGCGAAGCCGCCCATCTGGAGGAAGAAGCCCTTATCGATGCCTTCGTCGCCGCCGACGAGGTTCTCGTGGGAGACCCAGAGATCGTCGATGGCGATGGTGAAGGAGTGCATGCCTCGGTAGCCGGGGGTGGGATTGGCGGTGCCGCTCATTTTGCCGCCCTCGGGCTGTTCGAACGCCCACTGGTGCCCGTCGAAGGCGGGCTTGGGGATGATGAACAGCGAGAGGCCGCGGTTACCGGAGCCACTCGGGCCGGTGCGGGCGAGCAGGCCGAGGACCGTGGCGCGACCGGAGAAGGTGCTCCAGGCCTTGGCGCCGTTGATCCGCCAGCCGCGCTTGCCCTCGTACTCTGCCGGTTCGGCGCGGCACTGGAGCGAGGCGACATCGGATCCGATGTCCGGTTCGGTGACGGCGACGGCGCAGATTTCTTCGCCGGCGGCGATCCGCGGGAGCCAGTACTGCTTCTGCTCGTCGGTGCCGCCGGCGAGCAGCGCCTTGGCGATGATCTCCGGGCGGGTGGCCAGCGATCCGGCGGCGGCGAGCGAGGCCGCCGAGAGCTCCTCGGTGATGACGATCATCGGCAGGTCGCCCATGCCGGTGCCGCCGTACTCCTCGGGGATCGAGGAGCCGAAGAAGCCCTGCGCGCTGAAGCTTGCGAGGAGCTTGTCGGGGACGAGCAGGTCTTCACGGTGGATGTCCTGGGCGATCGGTGCGACCTCGTTCTTCGCGAACTCGCGCGCCATGTCGCGGGTGAGCGAGGCGACTTCGTCCTCGAGGTCGCAGGAGTTCACGCCGAGCGAGCCGATCACGATGCGGCCGACCTCGCGGATACGGGCCTCGCTGGAGCCGGCGCGGACCGCCTCACGGGCGGCGGGGGTGTAGAGGCCGGCGACGCCGTCCTCGGTCAGACCGAAGTCGTCCCAGGCGGTCTCGATCTGGGAGCGGAGGGCCTGGACCACCTCGGCGGCGTAAATCAGCGCGTACTCGGCCTGGAGGGCGTCTCCGACGCGCTCCGCACCTGCCACTTTTGAAACACGCTCCGCGTAGGCGGTCTGCTCGTGGGCAGCGCGAACCTGGGTGGCGAGGTAGGCGAGGCGCTCGGTGTGGACCTGGTGGTCGTCGATGAGCCGACCGCCCTCGGTGACGGTCGCGCCGTGCGCGAGCGCGGCGTCGACTACGAGCTGCGCGGCGTCGACCAGCTCGCGGGCGGACGTGAGCGGGTTGAGGGCGGTGGTTGTCACGATCGGTCCTCTCGCGGGGTTGGTCGGTGACCTCGAACGGTTGCCGCTCCGCCGAGGAGCGGACGCCTACTTCTGCGGCGGCGCCTTGGGGACCAGGACGGTGTAGTCGAGATCGAGCACCACATTGGGATGGTATCGCTCGCGGCCGTCGTCATCGGCGACCTTGAACGGCACGTCCTCGGTGTTGGGATCGGCGTTCTTGACGGCGACGAGGCGGAGCCGCAACGCGCCGGCATCCGAGCGCGCGAGGTCGATCCGCTCGAGGACGTCGGTCCAGGCGAAGATCGTGTCGCCGGCGAAGGTGGGGTTGGAGTGGGTCCCGCCGTTGAAGGCGAGGATGCGCAGCACGTTTTCGAGGCCGTTGAAGCTGAGTTCGCGCGCAATCGAAATGACGTGGCCGCCGTAGATGACGCGTTTGCCGAAGCGTGAGTCCTTCAAGGCGTGCGCGTTGAAGTGAGCGCGCGCGGTGTTCTGGTAGAGGCGCGCGGCCATCTGGTGCTCGGCTTCCTCGATGGCGACGCCCTCGATGTGGTGGATGCGCTCACCGGGCTCGTAGTCGCGCCACCACCAGCGGCCGCCGGTGATAGCGGGATCGAACTTGTCGAGCTTGAGCTGGTTGGGCACGAAGAGCTGGCTGGGCTGGACGAAGTCCGGGGTCTTCGGCGCGTCGTCCACGCCGGTGCGGGTCTCAGGATCGCGCTTGTTCATCAGCACCCAGCGGATGAAGGACAGCACCTCGTCGCCGCGCTGGTTGCGGCCGACGGTGCGCACCCAGGTGACGCCGGTGTCGCCGCGGCTGGATTCGCGCTGGCCGAGCACCGTGGTGTGCGAGGTGATGGTGTCGCCGGGATAGACCGGCGCGCCGAAGCGAAGCGACGCGTAGCCAAGGTTGGCGATGGCGTTGAGCGAGATGTCCGGAACGCTGTTCCCGAAGACGACGTGAAAGACGAGCAGATCGTTGACGAGTTCGCGCTGGAAGCCGACCGAGCGGGCGAATTCGGCGTCGCAGAAAAGCGGGAAGCGGCTAGCGGTAAGCGCCAGGTAGACGGCCTGATCGCCCTCGGTGATGGTGCGGGGGGTGGCGTGGCGAATTTCGAGGCCGGTGGTCAGGTCCTCGAAGTAGTTGCCGGTGCTGGATTTGTCACTGGCCACGACTGCCGCCACTGCGGGACCTCCTCGAGATGCGGATTGGCAGCATTGTAGGCGCGCCCGCCAGTAATGGCCGAGGGGGTGCGAAGGCCCTCGGAGGCGTCGAGGAGGGGAGCGACGGTGTCGGGGCGCCGCGTCCAGGCGCGGAGCGCGCGCTGGGCCGGGAGTTCGACGGCGTAGTGGGCGGTCTGTAGCGACGGTCACGAGGTGGCATCGATAGACTTGAGCGGTTGACCCCCGCTCCAGGTTGAAGCTCGCGGGAGGCATCGTTCAGAGGGGATGTGCTGTGGGTACCAAGGAGCTGGAAGCACTGGTCGCGGTGTTGCAGGTCGAGATCGCGAAGGGCAGGAAGAACCACGTGAACGGTACGTGGCACATCCACTTCGAGAAGCGCGACGATCTGGATCAGCCGGTGTTTTCGTTCAACAAGTGCGAGTCCGAGGTGTACTGCGAGGAGCGCCCCACAGTGATCGGCGTCGATGGCACGGTCGTCGACGAAGGCGGCCCCCTCTTCTAGGGGGGCCTTCGGCCCTTGGTGGGTCTGCCGGGCGGGGTGTTGGTTCGCGGGCCGGGGACTCTGAGTGCTGGCGCCTGATTGGCCTCGAGTGCGGCTTCGCGCCGCGCGCCGCCGCTTCCATGGGGCGGTCGTGCGCAGGGGGCCTTCGGCCCTCGATGGGGCTGCCGGGCGGGGGTGTTCGTGCGCGGGGTCGGGGACTCTGCGTGCTTGCGCCTCGGTAGCCACGGATGCCGCTTTGCGCCACCGGGGCTGAGCAGAGGGGGCTAGCCGGTAGGGCTGGCGGGGTCCTCGGACGAGCGGGGGGCGTCGAGGTCCGGATCCACGGGGAGCTGGAGGACATCGCCTTCGTAGATGAAGGTCTCGGTGGTCATGCCGTTGGCCTGGGCGAGGGTGAGGATGTCGATGCCGAGGCTCTGGGCGATCTGGCCGAGGGTGTCACCGACCTGGACGATGTAGGTCGTCGGGGGCGGGACGGGCGTTGGTTCGTTCGTCGGCCGTGGGGTCGGTTCGGCGGTCGGGCTCGCGGTGGGGACACCTGATGCGGCCGTGCCGTTCGGGCGCTGTTCGGGGCCGGCGAGCGGGGAGGATCCCTGTCCCGTGGCCCCTGTCCTGTCAAACAACGATTCGCTGTTGACGATGTCCGGCGTGGACGGCAACTGAACGGCAGCAGCCGCGGCGTCCTGCGTATTCGTGGGGAACGGGGTCGCGACCGTGGAGGTCCGAGCGGCAGCATCCGCGTCCGGATCCGAGGTGGCGCTGTTGTTGCCGTACACGGTGAACGCGGCGACGAGGGCGAGCGCACCCAATGCCCCGGCGGCCAGCCAACGGACGCGACCGGCGAGGGTGCCTCTGCTGTGTTGGACGGCATTCGGAGGGCGGGGGGCGCCGATCAACGATGCGCGCAGGTCCGCGCGGGTCTTTCGCAACTCCTCGTAACCGGCTGAGGTGGCGACGGGCTCAGGACGCGCGCCCTCGGTGGTGGCGTGGCGGCGTGCCTCGTAGCTGAGGAGTTGCGGGCAGGAGACGTGGTTCGTCGAGAGGCAGTAGGCGAGCTGGTGGCCTGGGCCCGGGACCTCGTCGGAACGGATCTCGCAGCGATGATCGGCGGTGACGTGGGAGGCGCGGGAGTCGGCATCGGTGTGGAGGTAGAGCCAGGGGCAGGCCTGCAGCGCGGGCGTGGTCGATCCGGGCTGCACCGCGGCGGGGAGCGCCGAGGGCGCAGCCGGAGGCTGTGCGCTGGACGGCCAGAGCCAGCGCGACCGCGCGGAGTCCTCCGCGGAGGAGCGCCCAGGAATGGCGCTCCGCGGGGGCCGCGACGGACGGGGGGACCGACCTACGGGATTCCCTCCCGGCCCGGCACCACGCTCCGGCATTTGTCCGCCAATCACTCGCCAACGAAACACGTCAGCCGCCTGCCCGCGCGATGCCGCACGGGTATTAGCCCGACGGTACGGGCGATTTGGACGTCGTGTTGACGGGGTATTCCCTTGGATCAGGCGCTGATCGAGGGGTCTTCCCGACCCTCGACGCTCACGAGAGTCTCGTTCCTCGGGATCCGGCGTTAGCCCTCGGTGGTGGTGATGTGCCGACTGTCGTCGGCAGGACGATCGCTCTCACGGAACGGGGCCGATCGGATGGGGAGCGGCAGCGTGGCACCGCCCGAGCGGCTGACGGCGTAGCGCCAGCTTCGATCGGCGGTGGCCACGAAGTATTCGTCTCGATCGCGGCCGGCACGGTGCATGATCGCGAGGCCCTCCGCGCGGGCAAGGCGGACGAGGTCCTCGAAGCGGCTGACGTCCTGCGGGCGCGAGCCGAAGCTGGCGCGTTCCTCGGCGATTTCGACGAGGAGGGCGTCGTAGGCGGCGCGGATCCGAGCGGCTTCGCCGCGGCTCCAGGTGGTGAGCGTGGCCTTCGCGACGACGACGGCGAGGGCCGCCGCGATGAGCAGGCCCAACGCGCCGACGAGCGGGAACTGGGCGTAGCGCAGGCTGAACGGAAGCATTGGCACATTCAGCGTGCGTTGTGCGGTGACCGGTCGGGAGACGGTGCGGGCCTCGGCGAGCGAGAGTGCGTCGGGTGTGCCGTCGAAACGGAGCTGGAGCGGCGCGAGGCGGAACTGCGCGTAGTGACGGTAGTTGGTTTCGAAGGGGAGACCGTCCATGCGCCCGACCGCCTGGACGGTGGCAACGACGCGGATGACGTGGCTGGTCGAAGCGATGCCGGTTCGCTCGGCGACGGCGGCGAGATCGGCCTCGAGCGCCGCGAGATCGAGGTCGGCTTCGACGGCGAATCCACCGTTCGCGAACGGGGTGGAGGGTTGGAGCGGGTAGGTGCGCGTCCAGCCGTCTTCGGTGCCGACTTCGAGCACGAGTTCGTAGGTACCGGTGGCTTCGGTGATTGGGCCATTCGCCTCGGTCGCGGAGAGGTCGTAGTCGAATCGCAGCGGGAGGGTGTCGACGAGCTGGCGGTAGAGCGGTTCAGGCGCGCGAAGGCGATCGTCGTCGTAGACGCCACCGGCGACGGGACCTCCGTAGGAGAAGGTGCCGCGCTCGCTGAACGGGACGGCCTCGGAGACCTCGCGGGTGGTGCCGGAGAGGGTGACCAACGCGAACAGGACGAGCGAGCCGATCGCGAGTGCGACAGCGAGGACGGCGAGCTGGCGACCGGTCTGCGAGAAGACGCTGAGATCGCGCCGCGGTCGGTGTGGTGAGCGGGCGAGTCGCAGGCGTCCGCGTGGACCTCGGGATGACGTGCCACCCGAGACGAGCAAGAGGCCGACGGCGGCGACGAGCAAGCCGAGGTTGCGGGGTTGCTGGAGTTCGCGGATGACCTTGCCGCCGCTGGGCAAGATGACCCATTCGCGGCCGATGACATCATCGGCCGTGGGCTGGTAGGTGTCCTCGCCAGCGCGGTTGTCGCCACGCAGGGTGAAGCGCTGCCCGTCGTCGGCGACTATGCGGTGGAGGACGGTGCCGATCTGAGGATGCCGGTAGGCGACGGCATCACCAACCTCGTAGTCGGCCGACTTGCGCAGGAACACGAGGTCCCCGGTGTCCAGGAGGGGCGACATGCTGTTCCCAGTGACGGTGACGTAGCCGAAGCTGCCGCCGAGGGTCATGGGGGCGAAGAGCCACAAGAGGACGGCCGCGACCACCAACGAAAACAGACCGGCCAGGCCGGTCATTGCAGTGGTGGAGCGATTGGGCATCAGAGACGCCGTTCAGAGATCCGCCCGCACCCCCCGGGGCATTGCAGCCCCGGGGGAACGGAGGAGCCTAGAGTGCGGGTCTACTGGACCAAGACGGTGTCGAACTCGACGGCGGTCGCCGTCGTGAGCTGCACCGACGCGGTGATGCCGTTGTAGTAGTTACCGCCGTTGCCGGTGGTATCGGTCAGGCAGGTGACGACGTAGGTTCCTGCCGCGGCTCCACCGGCGTTGTCGGTACAGACGAACCAGTGCGTCGCGGTGGTGGTGAACCGCCCGAGCTTGGTACCGAGTGCAGCCGGCCACGGGCCCCCGTGATCAGCCTGGGCGGTGAACGCGACCGTATCGATGTTGGTCGGGGTCGTGGTGTCCAGGGTGTAGGTGATCCCGGAGATCGTGAAACCGGTAATCACCGAGGCGGTGTCGTCACCGGCCGAGCTTCCCGGGGTGGTGTTCGCCGCGGTGAATGCCGCGCCTCCCACCGCAAACAGAGCAATTGCCGCAACGACCAGCGTGAGCGGGCCTCGGCCGAACAGTGAACCCATGATGAGGCTCCTTCCTTGCGGATGGAAAATTCTTGCGCTTCTTGCGCTGTCGTGATCTTCGGTTGGCATCGGGATTTCCACTCCCCTCAGCCCGTCCCTGCTGACGAACGACTGATGGAATGGGCACACCACTGGCTCACCGTGGCGTCAGCAGCCGGCGCGGAGCGTCAACTCTTACGGGTTAACCCGCGGGTCACGACGTAACGCCGTCAGGGAAGGGTGTGACTGGAGGTCAGCGGGGTACGCGGACGTGGCACTGCCGAGCCCGGGACCGAGGACCGGCGGTCGGTGGGTTGGGAACGTCTAGGAGACGACGCCCTTCGAGCGCAGGGCGGCAAGACGATCGGCGTCGAGACCGAGATCGGCCTCGAGGATTTCGTCGGAGTGCTCCCCCATCAGCGGGCCGTGACGGATCGGGACGTGGCTCGCGGACATTCGGGGCGCCCAGCCGAGGAGTCGGATTTCGCCGTGCTCCGGGTGTTGGAGCGTGTGCACGAATCCACGCTCGGTGAGGTGCGGATCGTGGAAGAGGTCGTAGGTGTCGAGGTTGGCGCTGACCGGGACGCCAGCTTCGCCGAGGATGCGCATCACCTCGTACTTGGAGTGCTGCGTGGTCCACGCGGCGATCTCTTCGTAGAGGGCGTCGGCGTGCTCGACGCGGGCCTCGGGGGTCTCGAAACGGGGATCGACGGTAAGTTCGGAGCGATCCATCGCGGCGCAGAGGGAGTCCCACATGCGGGTGGTGACGCACATGACGAAGGCGTAGTCGTTGGGACCACGCTCCGCGTGTGGGTCGTTCGGGTCGCTCCCCTTGCAGGGGTAGAGGTTCACGGGAGCGGTGGGGCCGTTGCCGTTGCGCTGGGTGACCGTGTTGCCCCAATCGGAGCCGTTGGCGATCTGCGTGCGCATGAAGTAGGTCATCGCCTCCTGCATCGAGATCTCGATGAGCTGGCCCTGGCCGGTGCGTTGCTTCTGGACGTAGGCAGCGGTGATCGCAAGGGCGAGCTGGACGCCGGTGCCGGCGTCGCCGGTGGTGGGACCGGGGCGCATCGGGGGGCCGCCACGCTCACCGGTGACGGAGAACGCGCCGGCGGCGGCCTGGGCGACCATGTCGAAGCACTTGTAGTCGGCGTAGGGGCCGCTGGTGCCGAAGCCCTTGAGCCGGGCGTAGATGATCGAGGGGTTGGCGGCCTTCATCACCTCGTAGCCGATATCAAGCTTCTCGACGACGCCGGGGCCGTAGTTCTCGACGAACACGTCGTAGTGCGGCGCCATATCGAGGAGGAGCTGGCGGCCCTCGGGCTGTGCGAGATCGAGGACGATGCTTCGCTTGTTGCTGTTCCAGTTGAGGAAGTAGGGCGAGTTGCCCTGCCCGAGGCGGACGCGCCGCCCCGGATCGCCGTAGACGGGCGGTTCAACCTTCACCACGTCGGCGCCGAGCCAGGCGAGCGCCTGCGTGCAGGACGTTCCCGCCTCGTACTGCGTCATGTCGAGGATGCGCAGGCCCTCGAGGGCAGTCGTCTGTGCTGGCTCGGCGGTCATCATCGGCCTCCCCGGCGGCCGTCCATGGACGGCCGCCGCTGGTACGTCTGCTCAGTTCGTGGGCGTGTGCCAGCCGAACTGCTGCGGCTTGCGGCCGGCGCGCGGGTCGATACGGATGTGAACGATCGCGGGGCCCTCGCCGGTGTTGGCGGCGCTGAGGGCCGGCTCCAGCTCATGTGCTTCGGTGACGTAGTAGCTGCGGCCACCGAACATGTCCGCGATCCGCTCGTAGCGTGCCTCGGGGCTGTAGACGCCGGGCGGCGGGTCGCGGTCGACCGGCAGTTCGGCGATGCCGCCGCCGATGCCGTTGTTGTTGATGACGACGATGGTGATCGGCAGGTTGTGCCGAACCATCGTTTCGTACTCCATGCCGGAGAAGCCGAAGGCGGCGTCACCCTCGACGGCGACGATGCGGGTACCGGGCTTGGCGACAGCGGCGCCGATCGCGAAGCCGAGGCCGACGCCCATGGTGCCGTAGGTGCCGGCATCGAGGCGGGTGCGCGCGCCCTTGTTCGGGAGCACGGTGCGCCCGATGTCCATCGTGTTGGCGCCCTCGGAGACGATGACGGTGTCCGCCGGCAGCGTGTCGCGCACTTCCTTGAGGACACGGTAGTAGTTCAGGGGCGACGAGTCGTCGGCCATGAGCTGCTCACTGATCTGGACGTTCTCGTCGACCTTCTGCTGGAGCTGCGAGCGCCAGGTGGTCTCACCGGGGTACTGCCAACCGTCCGCGTCGATCGCCTGGTTGAGCTGGGCGACGATCGCGGCGCCGTCACCGACGAGACCGACCTCCGCCGGAACGTTCGCGCCGATCTCCTCGGCGGCGATGTCGACCTGGATGATGCGCACGTCCTCCGCCCAGCGCGGCGGCTTGCCGAAGTGGAGGATCCAGTTCAGCCGGGCGCCGAGCAAGAGCACGACGTCCGCCTCACGCAGCGCGAGCGTGCGGGCCGGGGAGATGGCGAGCGGGTGATCGTCGTCGATCACGCCCTTGCCCATGGGGGTCGGGAGGAACGGGAGCTGGGTCTTCTCGATCAGCTCGAGGACCTCGTTCTCCGCGCGCGCCCAGGCCATGCCCTTGCCAATGATGACGAGCGGCCGCTCGGCGGACTTGAGCGCGGCGAGCGCGGCCTGGATGTCGCGTTCCGGGACGCCGGGCTTCGGCGGGTTGGGAACCGTCGGCATGGTCTTCACCGAGGAGATCGGAATCTCGGCGGTGAGGACGTCGTCCGGGGCGTCGAGGTAGGCGGGACCGGGACGGCCATAGATCGAGGTTCGGACGGCCTGTTCGACGTAGTACGGGATGCGGTCGGCGCGATCGAGCGAGTGGGCGTACTTGGAGACCAGCCGGGCGATCTCGACCTGGTTCTCTTCCTGGAAGGCGCCCATTCCGTTCTGGCTGATGGCGGATGCACCACCGATGAGGATCATCGGCCAGCAGTTGGACTTGGCGTTAGCGAGACCGGCGAGGCCGTGGATGACGCCGGGTCCGGAAACGACGATGCAGACCTGCGGCCGGCCGAGGATGTAGCTGGCGGCCTGTGCCGCGTACGAGGCGGCCTGCTCGTTGCGCATGCCGACGTACTTGATGCCTTCATCCTGCGCGTAGCCGGCGAGTTCCGAGACCGGGAAGCCAACGACGCCGAACATGTAGTCGACGCCCTGCTGTTTCAGCGAACGGGCGAGGAGCACACCTCCGAGGATGGTTTCACCAGCGCCGTTGGTCTTGTCGGTGGTGGCGGGACTGGTCTGAGTGGTCATGGGGCTGCCTCGCTTCTGAACGTCTGCGACGGATCGACTACGCGCGTGATGTTAGTCGCGCGGGGCCCGCGCGTGTAGCCGGGCCGCGGAAGAGCGCCGCGGCCGGCCCCGGAGCGCGGCTTCGCAAGCAGTATCCACCGAGCATCAGGGGGAGTGTGATGGGAGCGGTTTTGTCAGCATATACGCGTTAATCCCGCTCGACTGCGGCTCGGTGGCACCGGTCGGCCGATAGCCGTGGCGTGCGTAGAAGCGCCAGGCCGGTGGGTTCGATTCGCTGACCCAGAGCGTGACTTCCTCGGATCCAAGGCGGCGTGCGAAGCGCTCGGCCGACTCGAGGAGTGCATCCGCCCAGCCCGCGCCGCGCAGATCGGCGTCGACCCACATCGCGCCGACGTAGCCGCCGTGAGGCGGTTCGACGGCGACGCGGACGAACGCAGTGCCGGCGAGCGAGCCGTCGCCGCGATCGACCGCGAACAGGGTCGCTTCCATCGCGTCGGCGGTGCGGGCGACCAGATCCTCCCAGAACGCCTCGGGATGAGCGGACTCCTCGGCGTGGGTCGAGGCGAAGGCGGTGGGAGCTTCGCGCAGAGCGCGGAGGCGCACGTCGCGGTAGGCGAGGCCGTCGTTGCTACCGAGTTCGCGGATTTCCACGGGAGCAGCGTACGGCGGGGCGGGGCGCTGGTCTGCGCGGATCCCGAGCTGAAGCCGATGCTGATCGAGGTACGACAACTCACGAAACACGTAGCCGAGGCCAGACCGTGGGTCGCCTGGATGCATTGATCGCGCTGATCGCCGGTTCGACACTCGCCGGATTCGTCGGGCTTGTGTTGTATGCGTTGCTGGTGGCGGTCGGGGCGTTGAACGGCGGAACCGCGCTGGCGGGAGGCGCCGGCGGCTACGGAGCCGGGGCTGTCGCGCCGGAGACCAACAACAGCGGCGACGTTGCCTACGCACGCCACGACGCGGTGAGCGAGGGACAGGCGGTCGCCTACCTCGACTTTGGGACCGCGACACCGCTGTCCGGCGACGGCACGGTGCCGGTCGCTCCGATCTGGGTGTTCATCGATGGCTTCGGCGACGACGGACGACCGCGGATGAGCACCACGCATCCGACGGTCGTCGATGTCGTGCCCGGCGATCCCGGCTACTCCGATTTGTGGGAAGTCCAGTTCGTGCTGGTGCCAGCAGGGTTCGACGGCGATCTCCGGTCGCTGGAGGAACTCAACGCTAGTGGGCTGCTGACGATGCCCTCGGGGATGCTGGTGAACTGTCCGCTGGTACCCGCGGGCTCGACCACATCCGAGGGTCACAGCCTCCGGCCCGGCTGGTACCGCGGCGAGCAGATCCATTACTTCGACCTCGGGATCACCGGGATCACCGCGGGCGATGTCTACGAGTTCATCACCGATGTCACCAACCCGCTGGGGTACGGCGCGATCCGCACCGTCGCGCCACCGCTGATCGTCCTGCCCGAGGGCGACGGGCCAACGGCGCAGTTCTTCCGGGTCCACGAGGTGATCGTTGCGAGCGCGGCGGAAGCCGAGTCGATCGATTCGTTCGATGACCTCAGCGCGCTGGGCCTCGAGGTGCGTGCCACTGGTGAGCTGGTCAACCGGCCGCTGATCTCCGACTGACCGGGCCGGATCGCCGAACCAACCGAGCGACGGCTGATATCTTCGCTGACGACCGCCGATCGCGGTTGAGTCGAACCGATGAGAGGGCGCCGCGTGTACTCGAAGATCCTCGTGCCTCTGGATTCCTCAGAGCTAGCCGAGCAGGCGCTGCCGCACGTGATCGCAAACGCGGTCGCGCATCGCTCGGCCGTGCATCTGCTGCAGGTGATCGATCCCGCAGACATGACGTCGCCGATCCTGCGCCGAACGCTGGAGATGCTGGCGAACGTCGGTGAGCCGGACCGCAGCGAGACGCTTGGGGCATGGGAAGCATCGGCGCGGGAGTACCTGGAGTCAGTCGCGGAACGCCTGCGTGACGCGGGCGTCGGTACGGTTACGTCGTCGGTGGTGCGCGGGAATCCGTTCGAACTCGTGGCCCAGGAGGCCGAGGCGGTGGGCGCGGAGCTGATCGTGATCGCCTCGCATGGCCGTTCTGGCCTCGGGCGCGCCGTCACCGGATCGGTGGCAGACCATGTGATACGCGAGACGCCGAACGCGGCGGTGCTGGTGATCCGACCGGAGCCGACGGAGTAGCGGTACACGCCGCGAGGGGGAACGATGCGGGTCGCGGTACTCGATGACTACCAGGACGCGGCACTCACGGCGGCGGATTGGCGCCCCATCGAGGCGCGCGCCGACCTCGTGGTCTTCCACACCCACCTCGCGGACGAACGGGAGTTGGCGGAGCGACTCGCCGACTTCGACGTGATCGTCGCGATGCGCGAGCGGACGCCGTTCCCGCGATCGCTCGTTGAGCGGCTACCCAATCTGAAGCTGTTGATCACCACCGGCGCGCGAAACGCCGCCTTCGATATGGCGGCGCTCGCCGACGCGGGGGTCACGGTCTGCGGCACCGGGAGCAAAGGCTCCGCGACCTCGGAGCTGACATGGGGGCTGATCCTGGCGCTGATGCGCGGGATTCCGATGGAGCACTCCGCCGTCGCGACGGGCCGCTGGCAGATCGGTCTCGGACACGACCTGGGCGAGAAGACGCTGGGGCTGATCGGCCTCGGGCGACTCGGGGCCAAGGTCGCCGCGGTGGGGCAGGCATTCGGGATGCCGGTGCTGGCGTGGAGTCAGAATCTCACCCGCGAGCGAACTGACGAGGTGGGTGTCGAGCTGGCATCCAGCCTCGACGACCTGCTGGAACGCGCGGACATCGCGTCGATCCACCTCGTGCTGTCCGAGCGGACGCGCGGGCTGATCGGCCGACAGGAGTTGGCGAAGCTGGGCGGCCGTTCCTACCTCGTGAACACCTCGCGCGGGCCGATCGTGGACGAGGCGGCGCTGGTCACGACGCTGCGGAACGGCGTGATCGCCGGGGCCGCCCTCGACACGTTCGACGTCGAGCCGTTGCCGCACGACCACCCGCTGCTCGGGCTTGAGAACGTCGTGCTGACGCCACACATCGGGTACGTGACGGCGGAGACGTACGGCGTCTTCTACGCGGACGCGATCGAGAGCATCCTCGGATTCCTCGACGGCACTCCGGTGCGGGTTATCGAGTAGCGGGTCATGCCGCCTTGGAGACGGGGTGCGAAATCGCAGGATCGACCAGCTATCACACTCCCGAAGCCTGGGAGCACGTCGTGGACGACTACGACGAGTTCTTCACACCGTTCAGCGAGCAGGTCGGCGAGCTGGTCCTCGATGCGGTTGCCCCAGCTCCGGGGGAGCATTGCCTCGAGATCGGTGCTGGGACCGGTGCGCTGACGCAACTCGCGTTCCACTGGCCCGACGTTGTCGCCGCAATCGATTTCGCGCCAGCGATGATCCAGGCACTACAAGCGAAACTCCAGGAGCACTACGGGGCTGAACTGGCCGAGTGGAATGTCGCCTGCCACGTCATGGACGCTCATAACCTGAGGTTCGAACCCGACTGGTTCGAGTCGGTGATGTCGAATCTCACCCTGCCCTACCTGCGGGATCCGATTCTCGCGCTCCGGGAGATCTGGCGGGTGACCGCTCACTACGGGCGAGTGGCAACGTCGGCGATCACCGTCGAGGGGCAAACAGCCCTCAGACAACCAATCGTTGCCGCGATTTCCTCGGTGAAGTCCGACTTCGTCCCCCCACCGCCGCCCCCGACGCGCCTGACTTCGCCTTCCGATCTGAAGCTCGCACTCGGTGCCGTCGGATTCCGAGACATCACGACCGACGTGCAGTCGATCGACTACCGGATCCAGGACGCAGGCGGGTACTGGGATCGCTGGGCGTTCGAGTCACCCACCTACTTCAACGGGTTCGGAGACATCGACAGCACCACGCGGTCCGCAGCCAGAGGGGCATTCATGGCCCAGATGGAACAGTGCCGAGTCGACGGAGTGTCGACCATCCCGGTCGAGGTAGTTGTCGGCAGAGCCGTGAAGCCCGACTCACCACGTCGCCCCCGCGGTCTCGCAGCACTCCGTCTCGTCGGTCATCCGCCGGTGCTGGGGAGCAACGAGCCGGAGCGTGGGCTGCCCCGTTTGAAGGGATTACTCTAGGCCCGATCCGTCTCAAACCACACGACTTGGGGTTATTTGAACGCGGGAATGACTTCCTTCGCGAACATGCGGAGGGACTGCATCACGGTGTCGTGGCTCATCGCCCCGCCGTGCATGACGCAGCTCAGCATCGAGATGTCGGCCCGCTCGGTGTAGCGGCGGAGCTTGCGGATGACGGAGTCGGGCGTGCCGGAGAGGGTGCGGTTCTCGAACATCTCCTCGAGGTCCGGCTCGCCCTCGAAGGGGAGCGGCTCGGAGACGCCGGAAACGACGTGCTCGTGGCCGTGGCGCAGGTTGGTCGCCTGGCGTGACTGGTAGAGGAAGTGCTCCATCTGAGTGCGTGCTTCGTCATCGGTGGGGGCAACGACAACCTGACCCTGGACGCCGAACTCGGCGGGAGCATCCGGGTACTTCTTGCGCGAGTTCTGGAAGTTCGACCACGCGGCCTCGAGGACGCTGACCGGGCGACCGGACTGCGAGGTGAGCGAACGGAGGCCGTATTGACGACCGATGTCGAACGACTCCTGGGTGGTGGCGGCGAGCCAGATCGGGGGGCGCGGCTTCTGGAACGGCGCCGGGTAGAGCGTGGTCTCCGGGATCTGGTGGTACTTGCCCTCGAACTCGAAGGTTTCGCCGCTGAGCGCCTTCGTGATGATCGCGAGCGCCTCCGCGGTCTGATCGCGGGCGTCGTCCATGGAGAGGCCGAAGCGGCGGAACTCGAAGGGCTGGTAGCCGCGGGCGACGCCTACCTCGAGACGGCCTTTGGTGAGCTGGTCGGTGAGGGCGATGTCCTCGGCGACGCGCAGCGGATCCCAGAACGGGAGCACGAGGACGGCGGTGCCGACGCGGATCTTGGAGGTCTCGGCGGCGACGCGCGTGGCCATCAGCAGCGGGTTGGGGATGTAGCCGTAGTTGGAGAAGTGATGCTCGGCGAACCAGACAGCGTCGTAGCCGAGTTCTTCGGCCTCGATCGCGTACTCCACGACGCGCTTGAAAATGACCTCGGGATCCTCGCGCGCGGACGATCCGGCGAGGGCGAAGGCGGCGAACTGCATCAGGCTGCTCCGATCGGCGAGATCACTTCGGGTCGGCGTCGTGGAGGGCGATGTCGGCAAGGATTGTGGCGGTTCGCGTTTCGACACGCGACCGCGCGTCTTCGCTGGTGAAGATGTAGCCGCGGTTCTCGAGGATGCCGCGAAGCACCAGCGGGCCGACATCCAATCCGTCGATCGCCTCGAAGGCGCGGCCCGGCTTCGGAACCGACTTGCCCTCGCCGAGTTCCGTGGGGCGATTCCGGTCGGCCTCCCAGATCCGCGTATTCACGGTGGACGGACAGAGCACGGACACGCCAATGCCCTCGTCCGCGAGCTGCGCGCGCAGCATCTCGGAGTAGGAGACGACCGCCGCCTTCGACGCACTGTAGATGCCGAGCGTCATCCCGAGGCGGGGTGCGAGCCCGGCCATTGAGCCAGTGTTCACGATCTGGGCCTGGTCGTGCTCGCGGAGCTGGTCGATGAACGCCTGCACCCCGTTTACGACGCCGTGCACGTTCACGCCGAACACCCATTGCCAGTCCGCGTCCGGCGATTCAGTGAACTTGCCCTCCAGCATGACGCCGGCGTTGTTGCAGAGGATCGAAGCGGGGCCGAGCGTCGAGCGCACCTCGGCGGCGAGTGCGCGCATCGCGGCGGCATCGGTGACGTCGGCGACGAACGCTCGAGAGCCCTCGAGTTCAGCGGCGACGCGGTCGGCGGCGGCGCGATCGATATCGACGATGGCGACGCGAGCGCCGGCGCCGGCGAGGGCGTGCGCGATACCGCGGCCGATGCCGTCACCGGCACCGGTCACGACGGCGACTTTGCCGGTCAGGTCGTCCATCGTCGGGGCTCCTCGCTGGGCTCGTTCGGCGGCGCGAACGTAGCAGCTAGGGGCGGGCAGCGGCGAGGCGCGCGGCGACGAGGTGCTGAGCCGCCTCGGCGGTGGAGATGCCGTCGCGCTTCGCGGTTTGGAGGAGGGTGAGGGTCGTGTCGTGGACGCGGCCGGCGATCGTGCGGGCGCGCTTCGCGTCGTAGCCGTCACGCTCGACCGCAGCGCTGATCAGGCCGCCGCTGTTCACGACGTAGTCGGGCGCGTAGACGATGTTGCGCGCCGCGAGGAAGCGGGCGTCCGAGGGATCGGAAGCGAGCTGGTTGTTCGCACCGCCACAGACGACGCGGCAACGCAGCAGCGGGATCGTGTTCGGGTTGAGCAGGCCGCCCAGCGCGTTTGGCGAGAAGACGTCGCACTCGGTGGTCATCGCCGCAGCTGGATCGACGACCTCGGCGGAGAGTTCAGCGGCCAAGGCGGCGACATCATTGGCACGTATGTCGGCGAGGGTGACGCGCGCACCGCGCTCGGCGACGATCCGGGCGACCCGAGCGCCGACCTTGCCAATACCGAGCACGACGATGTGCCGGTCCTGGAAGGTGTCGCTGTCGAAGGCGACCTCGAGGGCGGCGCGCATGCCCTCGGTGATCGTGAGCGCGGTGAGTTCCGAGGTGTCACCGCCGCCACCGAGGGAGGGAGACACACCGACGACGTGCGGGGTGAACTCGTTGATCTGATCCATCTCAGCGGTGGTGGTGCCGACGTCCGTGGTGGTGACGTAGCTGCCGCCGAGGTCGTCGACGAAGCGTGCGTAGGCCTCGATCTGTGCGGGGGTCTTCGCGTGGGGATCGCCGATCACGACGGCCTTGCCACCACCGAACGCCAATCCGGCGACGGCGGCCTTCGCGGTCATCGCGGAGGAGAGCCGGAGTACATCCTCGAGCGCTTCGTCCTCGTTGGGGTAGGGGTACCAGCGGGTGCCACCGAGCGCGGGTCCGAGGACCGTGGAGTGCACGGCGACGATCGCGCGCAGGCCGGAACGCGGGTCACGCCGGAAGTAGACGGATTCGTGATCGCTCTGCTCCATCAGCTCCAGGAGGCCCATTCGTCCCACCTTTCGTGACGCCGCACGATCAGGCTACTGCGAGACCGTGGCCACGGGCGGAAAGATCGGGCGTCGCGGTCGTCTGGAGTTGGGTCAGTTCACGGAGACGGAGATGCCCCCGAGGACGAATAGCGCGATCACGGCGCCGACGACGACGATTTTGAGCGAGCCCACCACCTCGGCGACGACGAGCAGCGCGCCGGCACCAACGACGGCGGTGACGATGGAGCCGAGCAGGCCGGCCGGTGGGTTGACCTCGATAGCCTCGAGGAGGAGCGGGCCGATGTAGGCGCCGAGGACGCCAACGACGAGGCTGCCGAGGACGCTGCGGCCCCCGCCGGTGACGATGCGGCTGGCAATCCAACCGGCGGCAAGCCCAACGCCGAGCAGTGCGATCAGTTCGGGTGAGTCCATGCAGCCTCCTTGCGGGCGGGCATCCATGGTGCCGGTAGAGGCGCGGCGAAGGGAAGCGAAGTGCGCACGCTTTCGCGCACCCAGCAGCAGGCGCGGGGCGTTACGCTGACGTGACTCCAATAAGCGAACATACCGAGAGCGACACCACCATCGTGAGTTCCGAACCTCTCACCCCGACGACCGGGCGTTTCTATGGCTGGTACGTCGTCGGGGCGCTGTTCTTCGCGACGTTGATGGTGGTGGGCACGCGACAGGCCTTCGGTGTCTTCGTCGAGACCTGGGAAGAGGACTGGGACGTCTCGGTTGGCGCAATCTCGATCGCTGCTTCGATCGGTGTGCTGCTGAACGGACTGTCGCAGCCGTTCCTCGGGCGGCTGGTCGATCGGATCGGCGGCCGGCCGGTCGTGCTGGTGAGCATGACGGTGATGGGCATCGCGTTCATCGGCATGGCGTTCGTGACGAACGTCTGGATGCTGACGGTGCTGTACGGGGTGGTGATCTCCTCGGCGGCGGGCGGCATCTCGCCGAGCATGACCGGGGTCTTCGTGGTGCGCTGGTTCCGGCGGAAGCGCGGAACGGCGATGAGCCTGCTGGTCTCGGGCGGCTCGATCGGCGGCTTGCTGCTGGTCCCGTTCCTCACCTACCTGTTCCTGGCGACGAACTGGCAGACGGCGTGGGTGACAGCGGGCGTGATCTCGCTGGTCCTCGGCGTGCCGCTGCTGTGGGGGATCGTGCGCAGCGACCCCTCGGATATGGGGCTGCACCCCGACGGGGATTCGAACGAGACGGTCGCGGAGCGCGCCGCCTCTGGCGAGACCGTGCCGGTTGGGCACCTCAACGCGGAGCGCTGGCAGGATTCCTACCGCTCAGCGCCGATCTGGCAGCTCTCGATCGCCTACTGGGTCTGTGGGATCACGACGGCGAGCATTGGGGTCCACTTCGTGCGCTGGGCCGGCGACGAGGGCATCTCGCCGGGCACGGCGGCGCTGGCGTTCGGGCTGCTGAGCGGCATCAACGCGGCGAGCGTGCTGTTCATCGGATCGATCTCTGACCGAATGCAGCGGAAGACGCTGCTCGGCGCGGTCTATCTGATTCGGGCAGTCGCGTTCATCGCGCTGATCGTGCTGCCCGGTGACGCGGCGCTGTGGACCTTCGCGGTCGTGGGTGGCGGATCGTGGCTAGCGACGGTGCCGCTGACCACTTCGTTGACGGCGGACGTGTACGGCGTGCGGCACATCGGGATGCTCGGGGGGCTGACGCTGATGACGCACCAGTTCGGGGGAGCGCTCGCGGTGTTCCTGTTCGGCGTCGCGTTCGACCGCTGGGGCAGCTACGACGCGCCGTTCGCGTTCGGCGCTGTCGCGCTGGTGGCGGCGGGAGCGCTGGCGTTCTCGATTCGCGAGAAGCAGCATTCGGCGCGGTACTCGCCGGTGGAGCGCCCTCGGGGGATCGAGCCCGAGCCAGCGGCGGCCGGCGGCTAGCTCATGCTGCCGCTGCTCCGCAGCTCGCTACACCACTCCGAGGCGATCGACCCGACGCTGGCGGAGTGGATCCGCAACGAGATCGACGACCTCGTCGGCCTCGAGCCGAGTTCGATCGTCGCGATCCTCGGGGTGGTGATCCTCGCGTTCCCGCTGTGGCTCGGTGTCGCGGCGATCCGACGGCAACGGCGAGCGGCGTCCGAGGCGGCCATACGATCGGCCCATGAAGCACATCAGCCGAACTAGCAGAGCAGCGGCGGCGGCGATCCTCGGATTGTTCATGGTCGTGGCGACGTTCACCGCATGCAGCTCGCACGACGCGGCGGAACTCCCGGTGATCGACGACGTCCCTCCGCGGGCGAACAGCGGCGACAGCCCGCCGCCCCTCGCGGTGACGGTGGCTGTCGAGGGTCGGTCGGCCCACGACATCCTCGAACTGTCGGACGCCGCAATGCGGCAGCAACCAGCGGTGACCGTGACGATCGAGGAGTTCGCGGAGAAGACGTCCACCAACACAACGAGCTTCGACGTCCTGCCTGAACAGTTCGCGACGCGGCCCGATCTCGACTCCGGCAACATCGACGTTCTTCGACAACTCGTCGACCGGGTTGCCGGAGGCTTCCGCCGGATTTCCCCGATCGAAACGACGAATCTCGGGGTCACGCCGGCGCGGGACGCGCGCATCATCGGAGCCGGGCGAGTCGATGGTCGCGACGCCTGGGTGATCTGGTACCGCTACACAGCTCCAAGCATCGAATCGCCATACGACGTCTGGCGCTTCGAGTGGATCGCACAGGACGACCTCACGTTGCTGCGACAGGTCAGCGATTGGTTCGACCCGTAGGGACCGGCCGGTTGGCGGCTCGACCTGTCGGTCAGCCCGTCAAGCTGACCGACACTTGCGTCCCGACGGTGCCCGCGAGCATTGAGGGCGCGTCGAGGAGCGCTCCGATGTAGGCGGTCCGCCCGGTCTGTTCGGCGAAGCGGCAGGCGGCCTCGACCTTCGGAGCCATCGAGCCGGGCGCGAACTCGAGGGCGCGCAGGGCCTCGGGCGTCGCGGAGCGGATCGGCCGTTCCGAGGGCGTCCGCCAGTCCGCCATCACCGCGGGGACGTCGGTCAGCAGGAGTAGCGCGTCCGCCTCGAGTTGGCGCGCGAGGAGCGCCGCGGTCAGGTCCTTGTCGACGACGGCCTCGACGCCGTGGGTGGCGCCCTCGGGGGTGACGATCACGGGGACGCCGCCGCCGCCCGCGCAGATCACGAGGACGCCCGCCTCCACGAGGAGCGCGATCGTTGGCAGCTCGAGGATGGCGCGTGGCTCCGGCGACGGGACGACGCGACGCCAGTGGTCGCCGTCAGGGGCGATCGACCAGCCGCGTTCCTCGGAGAGACGAGTGGCCTCGGTGTGGTCGTAGACGGGGCCGATGAACTTGGTTGGGTGGGCGAACGCGGGGTCGTCGTGGTCGACGACGACCTGGGTGAGCAGCGGGGCGATCTGGCGGTCGGGCAGCTCGTCGTGGAGCGCCTCAGCGAGGAGGTAGCCGATCATGCCCTGGCTCTCCGCGCCGAGGACGTCGAGGGCGTACGGCTTCACCTCGCGGTAGGCCTCGCTGGCGAGGGCGAGCAGCCCGACCTGCGGGCCGTTACCGTGCGTGACGACCAGGTCGTGGTCGCGCGCGAGCGTGGCGAGGACGCGCACCGCCTCGCGAATGTTGCGGCGCTGGGCGTCTTCCTCCTGCGACTCGCCGCGTCGCAGCAACGCGTTTCCACCGAAGGCCACCACCAGACGCATGGTTCGTCGCTCCTCGGGGTCTTCGACCCCCCTTCTGGCCTTCGGGGAGAGCCTGCGAGAGCACTGTGGTGGGCGCAGCAGGCGCGCATCAAGTGCGGCGGTCATTGCGGGCGGTGACGTTCGGCCTGACTGCGGGACGTCTCGGACGGAGATAGTGGACGTGCGAAAGCAGCGGTCTGTGGCCGAAAGGACGAAGTCATGCCCGACGGAGCGAAGCGGCGAGTGTTGATCCTCGGAGCGGCGGGGCGGGACTTTCACAACTTCAACGTGGCGTTTCGGCGGGACGCGGCGACCGAGGTGGTGGCGTTCACGGCGACCCAGATCCCGGGGATTGAGCAGCGGCGCTACCCGGCTTCGCTCGCGGGCGAGTTCCACCCCGAGGGCATCCCGATCGTTCCGGAGAGCGAGTTGGAAGCGGTCTGTGCGGCGGAGCAGGTGGACGAGGTGGTGTTCGCCTACAGCGACGTGCGGCACGAGACGGTGATGCACCTCGCGTCGCGGGCGCTGGCGACGGGAGCGGATTTTCGGCTGCTCGGGCCGGAGCGGACGATGATCGACGCGGCGGTGCCGGTGATCGCGGTGTGCGCGGCGCGAACCGGAGCGGGCAAGTCGCAGATATCGAGGTGGCTGGGGCGACGCCTGCGGGAGCGAGGGCTGCGGGTCGCAGTGCTGCGCCACCCGATGCCGTACGGCGACCTGGCGAAGCAGGCGGTGCAGCGGTTCAGCAGTCGCGAAGACCTCGATGCCGCCGACTGCACGATCGAGGAGCGCGAGGAGTACGAGCCGCACATCGCGGCGGGCAACCTCGTGTACGCGGGCGTGGACTACGAGGCGATCACGCGCCAGGCGGAGGCCGAGGCGGACGTGCTGATCTGGGACGGCGGGAACAACGATCTTTCGTTCCTGCGGCCGAACCTCGCGATCGCGCTGACCGATGCGCTGCGACCGGGGGATGCCGACCGGTACCACCCGGGCGAAGCCGTGCTGCGATCGGCCGACGTGGTTGTGGTGAACAAGGTGAACGCGGCGACCGCCGACCAGGTCGAGGAGGCCGAGCGCGAGGCGCGGCGGCTCAACCCGAACGCGCCGATCGTGCGTGCCGCATCACCGGTGACGCTCGATGATGAAGATGCCGTCCGCGGGCGGCGCGTGCTGGTGGTGGACGATGGGCCAACGCTGACACACGGCGGGATGGCATACGGCGTGGGGTACGTTGCGGCAGTCGAGGCAGGCGCCGGGCAGATCGTCGACCCGCGGCCGACGGCGCACCCGGCGATCGCCGAGGCGCTGGCACGGTTCCCGCATATCGGCGCGGTGTTGCCGGCGCTGGGGTACGGCGACGAACAGCTCGCGGCGCTGGCGGAGACGATCAATGCGACGCCGTGCGACGTAGTCGTGTCGGGCACACCGATCGACCTCGCGGCGCTGATCTCGATCCGGGTGCCGGTGGTGCGGGCGCGCTACGGGTTCGCCGAGGCGGGCGAGCCGATGCTGGCCTCGATCGTCGATGCGTTCGTGGAGCGGAGCGGGCTCGGCGCGAGCTAGGCGGGCTGGTCCGGCCAGAGCATCGCGCGGATCGCGTCCATGTCCACGTGCTCGCGGACGACGGCGGCGAGGCGGTCGAACTCGCGTTCGCGCGCCTCGGAGGTGTCAATGGCCTCGGAGGTGTCGACGCCAAATCCGGCGAGCAGGCCGCGGCGGAGTGCGTCGCTGCCGAAGAGGCCATGCAGGTAGGTGCCGGCGACGCGGCCGTCGGCGCTAATCGCGCCGTCGGGATGGCCGTCCAATTCGAGGAACGACGCCGTGTCACCGCCCGACTGGCCCATGTGGATCTCATAGCCCTCGACAGGTGCGCCCTGCGCCGCAGCCCACGGGCCTGCCCCGCCAAGGACGGTGCCCGTGACGCGAATGGTCTGCTTGTCGCCGCCGAAGGTGGTCATGATCGGCAGCAGCCCGAGGCCGGTGACCGATGCCCCGACTTCCGCCTCGACGCCCTCGGGGTCGAAGAGCCACTCGCCGAGCATCTGGTAGCCGCCGCAGATCCCGAGGATGTGCGTGCCGTGGGCGGCGCGGTCGCGGATCGCCTCGTCGAGCCCTCGGGAGCGGAGGAACTCGAGGTCGGCGATGGTGGCGCGGGTGCCGGGCAGGATGAGCAGATCCGGGTCGCCCAGCTCGTCGACCGTTGAGACGTAGCGCAGCCGGACGCTCGGCTCGCGCTGGAGCGGATCGAAGTCGTCGAAGTTGGCGACCCGCGGCAGGTGGACCACGGCGACGTCGACGGTCGCGCCCGTGCGCTCGGCGCCCGGCTTGCGGCGTTCGAGGGCGACCGCATCCTCCTCGGCGAGCGCGACCGCGTCGATCCAGGGGATGACGCCGAGGACGGGGATGCCGGTGCGGCGCTCGAGGTCCTCGATCGCGGGGGCGAGCAGCGACTGGTCGCCTCGGAAGCGGTTGAGCAGGAAACCGCGGATGAGGCGTCGATCGGCCTCGGGCATCAGCTCCACGGTGCCGAGGAGGTGCCCGAAGACGCCGCCGCGGTCGATGTCACCAACGAGGAGTGTCGTGGCCTCGGCGTAGCGGGCGACGCGGAGATTGACGATCTCGGTGGCGGCGAGGTTCGGCTCGATCGCGGCGCCCGCGCCCTCTGCGACGACGAGGTCGTAGCGCCCTCGGAGGGTGTCGAGCGCGGCGGCGGCGTGCGCCCAGAGGTCCTCGCGGGACTGCATGAAGTCGGCGCTGGTCCGGGTGCCGGCGGGTCTGCCGTTGAGGATGACGTGGGAGGTGCGGTCGCCGGAGGGTTTGAGGAGGATCGGATTCATCTCGACGGCGGGAGCGAGGTGCGCGGCGGCAGCCTGTTCGGACTGCGAGCGACCAATTTCGAGGCCGTCGGGGGTTACATCCGCATTGTTCGACATGTTCTGCGACTTGAATGGGGCGACCGCGACCCCGTCTTGAGCGAATAGACGGCAGAACGCGGTGACAAGGAGGCTCTTGCCGACCGAGGATGCGGTGCCGAGGACCATCAGTACGGGTGCGGTCATTGGTGGCGCTCCGTCAGTACGGCATTGAGACCCTGGAGGACGCGCGGCAAGGCGGCGCGAGCTGGGACCGCGATGCGGATCCAGTCCGGCAGGCCGAACGAAGTCGTGTCGCGAACGGCGACGCCGCTGACCTCGATCAGCCGGGCGCGGAACGCGGAAGCGTCACCGACGCGCGCCAGTACGAAGTTCGCCTGCGAGGGCGCGCACTCGACCTCGGCACGCTCGAACGCACCTCGGAGTCGAGCGCGGGACGCGCGCAGGTCGTCGATGGCCGCTCGGCGGGCGGCGTCGTGGCGCAGCGCCTCGATGCCGGCGGCGAGCGCGGGCGCACCGACGGACCACGAGGGCTGCGCCGCCTCGAGGCGCGCGATCAGTGCGGCCGGGCCGGTGACGTAGCCGAGCCGCAGGCCGGGGATGGCGTGCAGCTTCGTCATCGAGTGGACCACGACCACCGGGGCGCCCTCGCGGGGAAGCGCGTCGGCGTCCCATGCCTCGTCGACGAAGGCGTCGTACGCGACATCGAGCAGCAGTGGGCCGCCGAGCTGGGCGGCCAGGGACTCCACCGCGGAACGTTCGAGGTACGCGCCGGTGGGATTGTTCGGGTTACAGAGCACGCCGAGTGAGGCCGTGGATACCGGCTCGGGCGGAGCGAAGTCCGGCGGGGCGCCGAGGTACTCGGTGACCGTCGCTCCGGTGAGACGGACTGCCGCCTCGTACTCCCCGAACGTGGGCGGGAAGAGCGCGCACGCGTCGCCGGGTCGAAGCAGCGCTCGCAGTGCGAGGTGGATCGCCGCGGTCGCGCCGGCGGTGACGAGCAACTGCTCCGGTTCGAGGCGGTGATGCGCGGCGAGCAGCGAGCGCAGCGGCTCCGCGCCGGGCTCCGGGTAGTGGGTGACGTCCGCAGCTCGGAAGGCGGCGAGGACGGCGGGGTCGGGGCCGTCCGGGTGCAGGTTCGAAGAGAGATCTAGTAGCTCGGAGCGGGCGCGGCCAAGGTGCGCCAGCTCGGCGTCGGTCACGCTGCCGTGTACGACGGCTTCGAGGGTCGATACCGGCGCGGTCATACGAGGCGACCTCGTGCGGTCATGCCGAGCAACAACGCGCCGGCAACGAGCGCGGTCGCACGACGAGCGATGCGGAGCGCCCTCGTGATGTCCGCCGCCGAGGCGGGGCGACCGCTCGCGTTGAGGTCGTAGGCGCCGCGCTTGCTGAGGCGTACGCCGGTCGCACCGGCCATCGCCGCCATCGGGTGGCCGGCGTTCGGGCTGACTGTGCTCGACGCGTCGCGGCGCCAGGCGCGCCAGACCTCGGTGGTCTGCCCGCCGAGGGTTGCGAGGACGATCGCGAGCGCGGTGAGGCGCGCGGGCAGGAGGTTCCACGCGTCGTCGATGCGGGCGGCCGCTTTGCCGAGGTCCTCGTAGCGCTCGGTGCGGTAGCCCCACATCGCGTCGAGCGTGTTCGAGGTGCGGTACGCCCACGCGAGGGGCGCGCCACCGAGGGCGAAGGCGAGGCACGGGGCGACGACGCCGTCGCTCAGGTTCTCGGCCAGCGACTCGATCGTGGCGGCGGCGACCTCGGAGGCGTCGAGCGTGGTGGTGTCGCGGCTCACGAGGTGGAGCGCGAGCAGCGCGCGAGCGGTCTCGAGGTCGCCGCGTGCGAGGGCATCGCGCACCTCGGCGACGCGCGTGACGAGCGTGCGCTGTGACGAGGCGAGCGAAAGGAGGAGCGCGGCGACGAGCCAGCCGCCGCGGGTGCTCCGTTCGAGGCGACGGGTCACCTCGAAGGCAACGAGTGGCAGCGCGAGCGCCGCGGCGAGGCCGAAGCGGCGGCGTGCGTGCGGTGAGGTGGGTGCGCAGCGCTCAACCGCGCGGGCGGCGCGTCCGATCAGCGCGACCGGGTGCACGGCATTCGGCGGGTCGATCAGCGCGACATCGAGGGCGACGCCAGTAGCGAGAGCGAGCGCGGAGCGGGGGCGGACGAGCACCTCGGCGGCTCCGATCGCGGGTCGAGGTACGGGGGGACGGGGTGCGCGAGGTCGCGAACGCCGCCGCCCGTCCTCGCGGGTTCGGTGGGGACGCGGGCCGGTGCTCTGGCTGACGCCCTCGGGAGCCGCGCGGGGCGGCGGGGGGCGATCACAGTTGCGGGACAGCGCCGGTTTCGCACCGGCTTCCCCGAGCATCGCGTCGTGCGCGGATGATAGCAGCGGAAGCGACCGCTATTTGCCGAGGATTGATGGAGCACTCCGCTCGCAATCGTTGACAGCCCCTTTGAGTCGGCGGAGTATGACGACGCGATCAATGACGAGCGCTGAGCGACAGCCGGCGACTTGAGACGCGACCAAAGAGAGTGGTGACATGGACTGGAACGACACGCCCGAACAGGCAGCATTTCGCTCCGAGGTTGTTGGTCTGATCGACAACGGCCTCCCGGAGGCGTACCAGCACGGTGAAGGCGAGTGGGTCCAGGACCGCAAGTCGTCCGACACGACGAAGCGTGGCGCCGCCGAGGCGTGGCAGGCCGCGCTGGCCGACAAGGGCTGGATCGCGCCGCACTGGCCCAAGGAGTACGGCGGAGCCGGGCTCACCCCGATCGAGCAGTTCATCTTCAAGCAGGAGATGGCGCAGGCTGGTGCACCGGCCGTCGGCGGGCAGGGCGTCAGCCAGCTCGGGCCGACCATCATCGTGCACGGCACCGACGAGCAGAAGGCTGAGCACCTCCCGAAGATCCTGTCGGGCGAGGTGAACTGGCAGCAGGGCTACTCCGAACCGGGCTCCGGCTCGGACCTGGCGTCGCTGCAGACGCGCGCGGTGCGCGACGGCGACGACTACGTCATCAACGGCCAGAAGATCTGGACCTCCGGCGCGCAGTACGCCGACTGGCTCTACGTCCTCACGCGGACCGACCCGGAGGCGCCGAAACACCGCGGCATTTCGTTCATGCTGATGCCGATGGGCCTGCCGGGCCTGTCGATCCGTCCGCTGATCGACATGGGCGGTCACTACCACTTCAATGAGACGTTCTTCGAGGACGTGCGCGTCCCGGCCGGGAACGTCGTCGGTGAGGTGAACCGCGGCTGGTACGTCGGCGCGACGCTGCTCGACTTCGAGCGGTCGAACATCACCGGCGCGATCACGAGCCGGAAGACCATCCAGAAGCTGATCGACTACGTCCACACGGACGAGGGCCAGCAGCGCTCTCGCCTGGACGAGTCGGTGTCGCTGCGGCACCAGATCGCCGACCGTTGGGTCGAGTCCGAGGTCCAGTTCCAGTTCAGCTTCCGCATCATCTCGATGCAGTCGGCTGGTCAGATCCCGAACTACGAGGCGTCCACATCGAAGCTGTTCAACTCGGAGCTGAGCCAGAAGCTGGCCCGCACCGGGACTCAGGTCTTCGGGCAGTACGCGCAGTTCTGGGGTCACGACGACGACGACCGGAACACGTACAGCGACCCGCCGAACGCCTACGCACCATTGAACGGCAGCTTCACGCAGTCGTACGTGCGCTCGGTCCCGGCGACGATCGCCGCGGGTACCTCAGAGATTCAGCGGAACATCATCGCGACGCGCGGCCTCGGACTGCCGCGAGGCTAGCTCGGGACCGCAGTCCTCGAAATAAACGGGGCGCCGAGAGGCGTCCCGTTTTCTTGTCCGGTGAACGAGGACACCCCGAGGAACCACCGGCGTGGAGTAGGTTGGCCCGATGACTGACACTGTCATCGCCGCGATCGACGCGTTCCCGCTCAATGCGCCGCTGCTTGCGCCGTTCACGATCGCCTCGGCGCGGCTCGACCACGTCGAGAATGTGGCGATTCGGGTCCGCCTCGAGAGTGGTGCCGAGGGGTGGGGCGAGGTGCCGTCGCTGCGGCCGGTGACGACCGAGGGGCAGGACGATGCGCTGGGCGCGATCGAGTGGCTGCGGCCCGGAATCGTCGGGCGCGACGCCGGCGCCTGGCGGCAACTCGCCGAGGAGCTACCGCTCTGGCTCGCGGACTTTCGCGCGACGGGCGCGGGGGTGGAGATGGCGATCCTCGATGCGCTGACGCGGCACTGGGGCGTCCCGCTCTACCAGTTCTTCGGCGGCGTCTCGGACGAGGTGACCACCGACATCACGATCCCGATCTGCCCGGCCGCCGAGGCGGCGACGCTGGCCGCGCGGTACCGCACCGAGGGATTCACGACGATCAAGACGAAGGTCGGGATCGACCTCGATGCGGACGTGGCGATGCTGACGGCAATCCGCGGCGCGCACCCCGACTGCGCGCTGATCCTCGATGCCAACGAGGGCTTCAGCAGCGACGAGGCGCTGCGATTCCTGGCGGCGCTGCGCGCGGAGGGGATCGAGCCGGCGCTGTTCGAGCAGCCGGTGGCGCGCGAGGACTGGGACGGCCTCGGGCGTGTCACTCGCGAAGGTGGCGTCCCCGTCGCCGCCGACGAATCGTGCCGGTCACCCGAGGATGCGCTGCGGATCGCGCGCGACGAGCTGGCGACGGTGCTCAACATCAAGCTGGTGAAATGTGGCGTGGTTGGCGCCCTCGAGATTGCGGCGATCGCGAAGGCGGCCGGGCTCGGGTTGATGATCGGCGGGATGGTCGAAACGCGGATCGCGATGGGGTTTGCGGCACACTTCGCGGCCGGCCTCGGCGGGTTCGAGTTCATCGACCTGGACACGCCGTTGCTGCTCGCGGAGGATCCCGTGGCCGGCGGTTATGTTGCAAACGGCTCGAGATATGCCCTGTCCAACGCGGTTGCCGGTCACGGTGGCACAGTTGCTGTCCCATCAGTGGTTATGTAGGGAGTGGTCTTGATGGCTGATCCGGTGATCGAAGCGGTCGTCCCAGACCTCGAAGCCCGCATCCAGCAGACGATGGCGGACCAGCGCGTGGTGGGCCTCGCGATCGGGATCGTGCGTGGGCAGGAACTGGCGTGGAGCGGCGGCTTTGGTCACGCGGACTTCGAGGACGCGCGGCCGCCGGATGAGCACTCGCTGTTCCGGTTCGACTCGAATACCAAGCCGATGACGGCGATGGCGGTGATGCAACTCCGCGACGAGGGGTTGCTGAACATCGATGACCCGCTCGTCGAGTACGTCCCCGAGTTCGCCCGCGTTCAACAGGTCGCGGGCAAGGTCGAGGACGTCACGCTGCGGCGGCTGATGACGCATCGTTCGGGGCTCAGCGGCGAGGTGCCGGGCGACTGGCACTCGACGGGCGTCGGGCCGACGATCCAGTACATCCTCGATCACATCGACGAGACGGGGATCGTGATTCCGCCGGATTCGCAGCACAAGTACTGCAACCTCGGCTTCGCGTTGCTCGGCGAGGTGGTGGCGCGGTTGAGCGGGCGGCCGTACGCGGAGTACATCCAGAGCGCACTCCTCGAGCCGCTGGGGATGACCGGGAGCACCTTCGAGCCGGAGCAGGGCGAGCACCGGCGGGTGACGCAGTACGCGTGGTCGACGACGACGAGCCGGCCGGGTCCGGCGCGCGACCTCGTATTCAACGACCGCAAACCGGCGGGCGGACTGCACTCGACGATCGCGGACATGGCGCGGTGGATGTCCCTGCAGTTCCGCCGCGATCGCGAACTGGAGCGCGGTGGCGCGCAGGTGTTGCGCGGCACGACGCTGCGCGAGATGCACCGCCTCCAGTACTCCGACGATGACTGGACGGACGGCTGGTGCATCGGCTTCAGCGGCGTCCGCCGTGGCGAGCACGTGTACCTAGGGCACGGCGGCGGCAATCCCGGATCGCTGTCGCGCACGGTGTTCAACCTGGCGACGGAGACGGCAGTGATCGTCGCGACGAACTCCGACGGGCACACGGCGCAGACCGACATTGCCCTCGGGACGCTCGACCGCCTGATGGCGGCAGCGGACGCCCAACCGGCGCCGCTACCGGCGCGGCCGTCGGCGCCACCGGAGTGGGCGACGCGGTTCATCGGCGCGTACCACAGCGCCGCCGGCGAAACCGGCTATGGCGGGCCGCGACGGGTGGCGTGGGTGGACGATAGCCTCGCACTGCTCGGTCCCGGCGTGGGGCTGCCGAGGACGGTTGCGTGGTCGGGCGGCGCGCCGATGCCGTGCCACCTCGATCCGACCGACGACCCGCTGGTGCTCAAGGCGCGCAACGGCCGGCTGGCAGGGGAACTTCTGCACTTCCGCGAGACGGCGAACGGTGCGATCGATGGGTTCACCTCGATCGGCGTGCCGTTTCATCGGATCCGCATCGATCACTAGGGAGCTGACGGCGGCACACAGGCGCCGGCAGCGGAGAGGGGTAACAAGCATGTCTACGTTGAAGCCCGGTGTCGTGACCAGTCAGGACTACCGCACGCTGGTCAGCGCGGCGAAGCAAGGCGGCTACGCGATCCCCGCGGTCAACATCGTGGGGACCGATTCGATCAACGCGGTGATGGAGGCCGCCGCACAGGTGGGGTCGGACGTGATCGTCCAGCTCTCCAACGGCGGCGCCCAGTTCTTCGCCGGTCAGGGGCTGCCCGACAAGAATCTCGCGCGGGTGATGGGCGCGGTATCGGCCGCGCAGCACGCGGACTTGCTGGCGAAGCACTACGGGGTCTGCGTGGTGATGCACACAGACCACGCGAACCGCGGGCTCGTCCCGTGGGTGGAGGGCGTGCTGACCGAGTCCGAGGCGCACCACGCCGCCACCGGACGCCCGCTGTTCACGTCGCACATGCTCGACCTCTCCGAGGAGACGGTGGAGTTCAACCTGCAGGAGTCGGCGCGGCTCCTGAGGCGCATGGCGGCGATCGACGTGAGCCTGGAGATTGAGCTGGGCATCACCGGCGGCGAAGAAGACGGTGTCGGCAGCGATGAAGACACGGCGGACAACCCGCGGTTGTACTCGCAGCCGCAGGACGTGCTGGACGCGTACGAGCTGCTGACGCCGATCGGTCATGTCGCGATCGCCGCCGCGTTTGGGAACGTGCACGGCGTCTACAAGCCGGGCAACGTCCACCTGCGGCCGCACATCCTGGGCGACGCACAGGCACTGGTCGCCTCGAAAGTCGGTGGCACCAACCCGGTCGATCTGGTCTTCCACGGCGGTTCGGGGTCCGAGGACGGTGACATCCGCGAGGCGCTCAGTCACGGCGTCTTCAAAATGAACATCGACACGGACACGCAGTTCGCGTTCGCCGAAGCGATCGGGAAGTACGTGCTGCAGAGCCCGCGAGCTTTCCAGTACCAGATCGATCCGGATACCGATCAGCCGTACAAGAACCTGTATGACCCTCGGAAGTGGCTGCGTGAGGGGGAGCTGGGGATGGTGGCGCGGTTGCAGGAGAGCTTCGACATCCTGGGATCGCGGGGCAAGTCGCTGGCGCGCTCGTGACTTCTGACCGGCGGGAGCCGCAGTTCGACTGGTTCATCCCGATCGATGGGGACGGTGCGCGGATCGGGACGGTGCGCGCCGACCGCGAACCGACGTTCGAGTACCTGCGGCAGGTGGTCGAGACGGCGGAGCGCGAGGGCTTCCATTCGCTGCTGATCCCGACGCGCTTCAGCAACGGGCTGTTCGACGAGGCGGCGCCGCTGGCGGAGACGTGGACGACGGCGACGGCGCTGGCGGCCGTGACCGAGCGGATTCGCTTCCTGGTCGCGGTGCGGCCGGGCTTCATCCCAGCCGGGTTGTTCGCGCAGATGGCGGCGACGTTCGACCGGATGTCCCACGGGCGACTCGACATCAACATCGTGCCCGGCGGCATCCAGGGCGACATGGAGCGCCTGGGCGTGACCAGTAGCCACGACCGCCGCTACGAGCAGGCCGAGGAGTTCATGACCGCCTGCCGCACGCTCTGGGCGCGGCCCGGTGAGCGGGTGGACTTCGAGGGCGGGACTACGACGCTGCGCAACGCGATCGTGTCGCCGGGTCCGAGCGCGCCGGGGCCGAGCTGGTACCTCGGTGGTGCGTCGCCGAGCGCGCTCGCACTGGCGGCGTCGCAGGGCGACACGCTGCTGATGTGGATCCAGCCGCTGGAGGACACGCGCGCGCTGATGGAACGTGCGCGCGTCGCCGCCTCCGAGGTGGGACGCGAGCTGCGGTTCGGGCTGCGCACGCACCTGGTGGTGGCGGACGACGAGGACGAAGCGTGGCGGCTGGCCGATGCGCTGATCGCGGACGCCTCGGAGACGGTGATCGCGCAGCGGCACTGGGCGGTCGAGGGCACCTCGATGGTTGGCGCGGCGGCGCAGGCGCGCGACTTCAAGGAGCACCGCGTTACCGATCGGCTGTGGAACGGCATTTCGCTGGTGCGGGTGAACCTCGGAACAGCGATCGTCGGCACGCCTCGGCAGGTGGCGGACGAGCTGTTCCGCTACTGGGAACTGGGGATCGACGAGTTCATCCTGTCCGGCTTCCCACATGTCGAGGAGTGCGAGCACGTGGCACGCGACGTGCTGCCGCTCATGCGTGAACGGATCGCGGCGAGCTAAGCGACGCGCGATCGCGGTACCACCCGCAACGACCCGGCCCTGGAGCGTCAGCACTCGTCAGGGGGCGGTGTCGTAAGCGTGAGCGCCGCCCGGATGCTTATGCCGATCCTCGAACATGAGCACCGAGACGCGCTCCAACTCGCGATGAGTCACCTCGTCCACGAGGGCAGTTTCGCTGCCCTCTTCGAGGCTGCCGTCGACGCGATCGTGATCGCCGATGACCGGGGAATCATCGAGCGGGTCAACGCGTCCTGCGAGCGCATGTTCGGATACAAACGTGGCGAACTGGTGGGGCGCAACGTGTCCGTGCTGATGCACGAGGCGACGGGCGAACAGCACGACGACTATCTGCTGCGCTACGGCGCCGGTGGCGCCCCGCAGGTCATCGGGCGGGGACGGCAGGATGTCGCGCGTCGGTCGGACGGCAGTGAGTTTCCGCTCCACCTGTCGGTCTCGGAGTTCACGGCCGAAGGGAAGACCTGGTACGTCGGCATGATCCGCGATATTTCCGATCTGGTGGCGGCAGAGCGGCGTCGTGACGAGTTGATTCACGAGCTAAGAGCCAGCCGGGAGCAGTTCCGCCTGGCGGCCACGCGCGACGCATTGACCGGGCTCGCCAACCGCACCCAGTTTCTGGACGACCTCGATCGGTCGATCGGTGGTGCCGTCCCCGCGGGGGCGGAGCTGGCTGTCGCGTTCATCGACCTCGATCGATTCAAGCTCATCAACGACACGCAGGGCCATGACGCCGGTGACGAGTTGCTGCGGGAGGTCGGGCGCCGCCTCGTCGGCACCGCCCGCCCGGACGATGTGGTGGCGCGGCTGGCGGGCGACGAGTTCGTCGTGCTGCTGTGCGGAGAAATGTCGAGGGCGTCACTGACGGCCGAACTCGACCGGATCCTCGAGGCGCTGAGCGTGCCGATCACGCTTCCCGGCGGGGTCGTGAACCTGACGGTGAGTATCGGCGCCGCCCTCTATCCGGCCGACGCGCGCGAGCCCGAGCAGTTGATCCGTGCCGCCGACATCGCGATGTACATGGCGAAGCGCGAGGGCGGCAGCAGTGTGCGGGTCCATTCCGCGGAGATGACCGAGTATCTCTCGCGACGCGACATGATCGAACGTGAGCTGCGCGCCGCCATCGCCGCCGACGGCCTGGAGGTGCATTACCAGCCGATCGTGCGACTGAGCGACTGGTCAGTGCGGCACGTCGAAGCCCTCGTGCGCTGGCACCACCCGGTCCACGGCGCGTTCTCCCCGGCGGACTGGATTCCGATCGCCGAGGAAACCGGCCTGATCTCTGCCGTTGGCGCCTTCGTACGGCAACAGTCGCTCACCGACCTACAGTCCTGGGACGCCCTCGGGCGCCCGCCAATGCGAGTGGCCGTCAATATCTCGCCGCTCGAGTTCCGGGGGCGGAACCTGGCGCAGTCGATCCTCGAACAGATCGAGCGGAGCGGATTGCAGCCGGCGCGTCTGCTGGTCGAACTGACCGAATCCGCGCTGGGTGACGCCGCGAGAGAGATCGTCGACGACCTGCATGTCCTCCGCGCAGCGGGCATCGAAACAGCGATCGACGACTTCGGAACCGGTCACTCGGCGCTGTCGCACATCGCCTCGCTGCCAGCCGATGTACTGAAGATCGATCGGAGCTTCGTGAAGCCGCTGCCCGGCGACGCTGGGAGCCGGGCGATCGTCGAGGGCATCGTGATGCTGGCCCACCGGCTCGGCCTGGAGATCGTGGCGGAGGGGGTGGAGACGACCCAACAGGCCGACTACCTGACGGAGATTGGCTGCGACTTCGGGCAGGGCTTCTTCTTCGCGCGACCGATGTCGTCCGATCAACTCGTCGGGTGGCTGGAACGCGTGGAGGAACTAGCCGCCTGACCTCGCACCCCGTGCCGGAACGTGCACCCTCAGGCCATTACAGCGCGTAAGCTGGGCCCGCCGAGGGCCCGGAGGTACGTGGTGGCTGACGAGACGAACGACGGAATCGACTCCCTGCGCGCGCAACGCGCGGCCTGGGAGGAACGGGTCGCCTCGGACGGCACAGAGAGCGCCGGGCCCTTCGTCACGACCTCCTCGAAACCGATCGAGCGGCTCTACGGCCCAACCGACTTCGGCGACGGTGGGCTCGACTACGAGCGCGACCTCGGCAACCCCGGCGAGTATCCGTTCACGCGCGGCGTCCACCCGACCGGGTACCGCGGGAAGCCGTGGACGATCCGCATCTTCTCCGGTTTCGGCACCGCCGAAGAGACCAACGCGCGCTTCCGCGACCTGCTCGCCCACGGTGAGACCGGGCTGAGCATCGCCTTCGATATGCCCACGCTGATGGGCTACGACCACGATGACCCATGGGCGGCCGGCGAGTTCGGCAAGTGCGGCGTGGCGATCTCCTCGCTCGCCGACATGGAGCTGCTGCTCGCGGACATTCCGCTCGATGAGGTCACGACCTCGATGACGATCAACGGGCCGGCCTCGGTGATCTGGGCGATGTACATCGTCACCGCCGAGAAGCAGGGCGTGGAGCGCGCACGCCTCGGTGGGACGCTGCAGAACGACATCCTGAAGGAGTACGCGGCACAGAACGAGTTCCTCTTCCCGCCCGAGGAGTCGATGCGCCTCGTGACCGACACGATCGAGTTCGCGACGCAGGAGATGCCGCGCTGGAACTCGATTAGCGTCAGCGGATACCACATGCGCGAAGCCGGAGCGACGGCGGCGCAGGAGCTGGCGTTCACGTTGGCGCACGGCTTCGAGTACGTGCGCTGGGCGATCGACCGCGGCCTCGATGTCGACGACTTCGCGCCGCGCCTGTCGTTCTTCTTCAACGCGCACTCCGACTTCTTCGAGGAGATCGCCAAATTCCGCGCCGCACGCCGGATCTGGGCGCGCGAGATGAAGGAGACCTTCGGCGCGAAGAACCCACGCTCGTGGTGGATGCGCTTCCACACGCAGACCGCCGGCGTATCGCTGCCCGGAGTCCAGCCCGAGGTGAACCTGATGCGCGTGGCGATCCAGGCGCTGTCGGGCATCCTCGGTGGCACGCAGTCGCTGCACACCAACGCGATGGACGAGGCGCTGGCGTTGCCCAGCGACAAGGCGGCGCGGCTCGCGGTGCGCACCCAGCAGGTGCTGATGCACGAGACCGGCGTCGTGAACACGGTCGACCCGCTGGGCGGCTCCTACTTCGTCGAGGCGCTGACGAACGAGATGGAGCGCGACGCGTACTCCTACTTCAAGCGGATCGACGACATCGGCGGCGTGATCCCAGCGCTCGAGGGTGGATTCCAGCAGCGCGAGATCGCCGAGGCGGCCTACACGTTCCAGCGCGAGGTCGACACCGGTGAGCGAATCATCGTGGGTGTGAACGAGTTCCAGATCGACGAACCGATCGAGATCCCGATCCTGCGGATGGATCCGGCGGGCGAACGGGTGCACCTCGATCGGCTGCACCGCGTCCGCGCCGAGCGCGACTCGCAGGCAGCGAGCGAGGCGCTGACGCGCCTCAGCGCGGTTTGTGCCGACGGCAAGACAAACACGATGCCCGCACTGATCGAGGCCGTCCGCGCCTACTGCACGCTCGGCGAGATCTGCGGCGTGATGCGTGAGGCGTTCGGCGAGTACCAGGAACGGCTGGTCGTCTAACGGTGAGCACGGTCGAGTACGGCGCGGGGACGCTTCCACCGGGTATCCGGTCGCGGACGGTGCCGAACGGCAACGGCCTGACGATGCACATCCTCGAAGCTGGTTTCGAGGAATCCGACCGCCCGCTTGTCCTGCTGCTGCACGGCTTCCCCGAGCTGGCCTACAGCTGGCGCAAGCTGCTGCCGCCGCTCGCCGCGGCCGGCTACCACGTCGTCGCGCCGGACCAGCGTGGCTATGGCCGGACGACGGGCTGGGACGGCGACTACGACGGCGACCTGCGCGCGTACGGGATGCTCAACCTCGTACGCGACGCGCTCGGGTTGGTGTCGGCCCTCGGACGGCGCGAGGTGGCGGCGGTGGTTGGGCACGACTTCGGGTCGCCGGTGGCGGCGTGGTGCGCGCTGACGCGTCCGGACGTGTTCCGGAGCGTGGCGCTGATGAGCGCGCCGTTCGGCGGGCCGCCGGCGTTCCCGTTCGACACCGCCGATCGAGACGCCTCGGGCCAACCGGCGGACCTCGACATCCACGAGGCGCTGGCGAAGCTGCCGCGGCCGCGGCGTCACTACCAGCGCTACTACTCGACGCGCGAGGCGAACGAGAACATGTGGCGCGCGCCGCAGGGCGTGCACGACTTCCTGCGCGCCTACTACCACGCGAAGAGCGCCGACTGGCCGGACAACCGGCCGTTCGCCCTCGGAGCGTGGACTGCCGAGGCGGTGTCGCAACTGCCGACCTACTACGTCATGGACCTCGACATGGGCATGGCTGAGACGGTCGCAGCCGAGATGCCCTCACGCGAGGCGATCGAGGCGTGCGCGTGGCTGACCGAGGACGAGTTGCACGTCTACAGCGGCGAGTACGGTCGCACGGGCTTCCAGGGTGGCCTCCAGTGGTACCGCGCCGGTGCCGTCACGGGTGCGGAGCTCCTGCTGTTCTCCGGCCGAACGATCGAGGTGCCCTCGATGTTCGTCAGCGGCGCCAGTGACTGGGGCGTCCGCCAGCGCCCGGGCAACCTCGAACGGATGCAGTCGGCTGCCTGCAGCGACTTCCGAGGCGTGCACCTCCTCGAAGGCGCCGGGCACTGGGTACAGCAGGAACAGGCGGACGAGGTGGCACGGCTGCTGCTGGAGTTCCTCGCGAGTCGCTGACGGGGAGCGCAACGCTCGCCGACGATTCACCGAGCCGAGATGTCTGGACGCGCCTCGTGTGCGACGCTCGACCGGCGGGACCGAGGAGCGTTGCAATGCCGAGCGAGATCTACGACTTCACCATCATCGGGGCCGGGCCGACCGGGCTATTCGGTGCGTTCTATGCCGGACTGCGGAGCCTGAAGACGAAGGTGATCGAGGCGCTGCCCGAGCCGGGCGGCCAGCTTGCGGTGCTCTACCCGGAGAAGATGATCTACGACGTCCCCGGGCACCCGCACGTGATGGCGCGCGACCTCGTGAAGTTGCTGATGGAGCAGAACGAGCGTTTCGGTCCGACGTACGTCTACAACGAGGCGGTCGACACGCTGACGCGCGACGAATCCGGGGACGAGCCGGTCTGGGTCCTCGGAACCGCCAACGGCGAGCACCGGACGCGTGCGCTGCTGATCTCGGCGGGCATCGGCGCGTTTGCGCCGAACAAGCTCGACAAGCCGGGGCTGGCGGAGTTCGAGGGCAACGGCGTCTTTTACTTCGTACAGGACCGGCGGCCGTTCCGGCACAAGCGCGTACTGATCGTCGGGGGCGGCGACACGGCGGTCGACTGGTGTCTCAATCTCCACAGTTGGGCGGATGAGATCACGCTGATTCACCGCCGCAACGAGTTCCGCGCTCACGAGGCCAGCCTTGCCGAGCTGGGCACGACCGAGATCCCGATGCTGACCCACTGGGAGCTGGCGGAAGTCAGCGGCAACGGGACCGTTCAGCGGGCCCGGATCGTGCAGAACCAGACCAACGAGGAGCGCGTCCTTGACGTGGATATCGTGCTGATGAGCCTAGGGTTCAAGGCCTCACTCGGGCCGATGCTTGACTGGGGCCTCGAACTCGCCGACCCGCGGCACATCCGCGTGAACGGCTACATGGAGACCAACCTGCCGGGCGTGTTCGCCGCCGGCGACATCTCATCGGTCGAGGGCTCCGAGCCGTTGAGCCTGATCGTAACCGGCTTCGGCGAGGCGGCGATCGCCGCAAACGCCGCCGTGAAGCACATCAACCCCGAGTCCAAGCTCTTCCCCGGTCACTCCAGCGAGCTGCGCCTGTAGCTCTGGTGAGCGTGAACGCGCTGAAATCGAACGGCGTTCGGTTGTAGGGTGTTGGCTACCACCGGCCAAGCGAGGAGCACAGCGACATGGCAGACATCGAAGTCGAGGTGAACGACGGGATCCTCGTCGCCACGCTGAACCGTCCCGAGAAGATGAACTCGCTGAGCGCCGAGCTGACCTCGGGCCTGATTGGCGCGATCAAACGCGCCTCCGAGGACGACGACGTGCGGGTGATGGTGCTGACCGGCAACGGTCGCGCCTTCTGCGCCGGCGCCGAGGTCTCCGCGGAACGCGCGCCCGCGGGTGTCGGCAGCGCAGGCGCCACGGGCACGGGTCCGGCACGATCGCGGTACGACCGGATGAACGGGCGCGCCGGCTCAGCCGAGGCGGCACTGGCATTCGCCAACTCGGACGTGCCGATCATCGGCGCGATCAACGGCGTCGCCGCCGGCGGCGGCTTCGGCATCGCCCTTTGCTGCGACGTGCGCATCTTTGCCGAGTCAGCCCGCATCGGATCGATTTTCATCAAGCGCGGCGTCGCCGCGGACTACGGCGCCGCGTACTGGTTGCCTCGGATCGTCGGAGTATCGAAGGCATTCGAGCTATTCTACGACGGCAACGTGATCGACTCCGCGCGCGCCCTCGAACTCGGGCTCGCGAACCGGGTCGTTCCGGACGATCAGCTCATGGACGAAGTGATGGCCTACGCCGCAAAGATCGCGGCGGGGCCACCGATGGGCTACACCGGCGTCCGACGGTTGATCCTCGAGTCGGTCGACAACATCGAGCGTGGCATGTTCCTCGATCGCGAGTGGATGGCGCAGGCCCAACTGCTCAAGACGAACGACGCCGGCGAGGGCTTCAGCAGCTTCATCGAGCGTCGCGATCCGGAGTTCACCGGGACGTAACGCGAGGATCCCCAGGCGATGGCACGCCTCGTGAGCTAGTTCGTCGCGAGGTCGGCCGCGATCTCCGCCATGTACTCGACGTCCTGGTAACGCGGGGGGCGCTTCTCCTTCAGGGCGAGCAGCGCCTCGCGGTGCTCCGGGCTCTTGCGGCCGGTCCCGAAATTCTCGCTGGATCGACGCTCGATCGTGGTGAGGTCTGTGGACAGCAGGTCTTCCATCATCATTCGCTTGATGACGCGCAGTGACGTGTCCGGGTTGTTCGCGATCGCTGCCGCCTGGGCGATCGCGGTCGGCAGCAGATCCTCTGGCTCGACGACCTCGCGGATGAGCCCGAGGTCGCGTGTCTCCTCGGCGCTCCAGATGCGGCCGGTGAGCATCATCTCCTTCGCGCGCTGGAGGCCGATCAGGCGCGGCAGCAGCCATGAACTCGATAGCTCCGGCGTCAAGCCGATCGCCGCGAAGCGTGCGGAAAAGCGGCCCTCCGTCGAGGCGATGATGTTGTCCATCCAGAGGATCGAGGTGAAGCCGATACCGACCGCAACACCGTTGACGGCGGCGATCGTCGGCTTCCCTTCGGCCATGTACCAGGGCGCAAACGGCGCGTGCGGCGGCTCCTTCTCGACTGGCGCTTCGCCGCCGCTGAAGCTGCGCTCGAAGCCACCGATGTCGGCGCCCGAGCTGTAGGCGCGACCGTTCCCGGTGGCGACCACGGCGCCGATGCCCGGGTCGGAGTTGAAGGCGTCGTACGCCTCGATCCATTCGGCATACATCGTCTGGTTGAACGCGTTGAGACGATCCGGACGGTTCCAGCGGACGATGCCGACACGACCGTCGCGTTCGACCTGGATCGTCTCGTAGTTCATCGCCGCCGCGGGGGCGTAGGGCTCGGTCATCGGGATACCTCGTTCGTTCGGACGCCTCGGTCGCCGCGAGTATAGGCAGGCCGCGAGGCGCTCCGGATATCGGTATGTTGACCAGACGAACGACGACCTCGAGGCATGCGATGGGAGATCAGATGGACGGCGTGGCGCTGAAGCAGCGGCTCTCGGATGGAGGCATGGTGTTCGGCTGCATGCTCTCCGCGATGGGGACGACGCGGTTCCGGTCCGCGCTCGCCGGTTCGACCATGGACTTCGTGGTGATCGACAGCGAGCACGGCTCGCGCGACCGCAAGGAGATCCAGGAGCTGTGTCGGATGCTCCGCGACGCCGAGGTCGTACCGATCGTCCGCGTCCCCGTCCCGAAGGCGGAGTGGGTCGCGATGGCCCTCGATGCCGGCGCGGCCGGCGTCCTCGTCCCCTACTGCGAGACCGTCGAGGAGGTGCAGGAGTGCGTCGCCACGGCGAAGTGGCACCCGCTCAAGGGCGAATACCTCAAGCGTGCGGTCCACGAAGGCGTGCTCCCGAGCGACAAGACGAAGGCATACCTCGAAGCGCGGCACGCGGAGAGCATCATCATCGTCGGCATCGAGAGCGAGCCGGCCTACGAGCGGCTGGAGTCGATTCTCAACGTGGGCGGCATCGACGGCATCTTCATCGGGCCGAACGACATGACCACTTCACTCGGCATCCCGGATGAGGTCACGAACCCGCGCTACCTCGACGTGATCAAGGGCGTGATCAAGCAGTCCGAGGCGCACAACGTGCCGGTGATGATTCACCAGCAGACGCTGGACACCTCGACGACGGCGATCGAGCTGGGCGCGCGCTTCGTGATGCACAGCAGCGATGCGCGGCTGATGCAGATCGCGATGCAGGAGCAGATGGCGGAGCTCCGCGCCGTCGCCGCACGGGTGTCCGGAACGACCTCGAAAGCGGCTGCCGCCAAGGACACGATCGAGACGGTCTAGCCGCCTCAGCGCTACTTGCCCTGCCAGTTGGGCTCGCGCTTCTCCGAGAAGGCGCGCGGGCCTTCCTTCGCGTCCTCGGAGTTGAGGACGGCACGGCCGACCCAGTCGCCGAGGCGGTATGACTCGTCGAGCTGCTGCTGTCGCCACTGCTGAACGATCGCCTTCGTGCCCTCAACCGAGAGCGGTGCGTTGGCGGCGATCAGCTCGGCAATCTCGATCGCCCTCGGCACGACACGCTCCGTCGGTAGTAGCTCGCGCACGAGGCCGCAGCGCAGCGCCTCCTCGGCCGAGATGCGATCGCCGGTGAGCAGGATGTACATCGCGTCGCCCATCGGGATCAGGCGCGCCAGGTGGTGGATCGCGTAGCCGGCGAGGATGCCGCGCTTCACCTCGAACAGACCGAAGAACGCATCTTCCGAGGCGATTCGGATGTCGCAGTCGAGCGCACGCTCGAGACCACCGGCGATGCAGAGTCCGTTGATCGCGGCGATGAACGGCTTCGGGCTCTTCGCCAGGCGCATGGCGGAGTTGAGGTTGTACCCGGTCTCTCGAGGTGCATCCCCGCGCGCCTGGTTGCGCTCGTTCATCTCCTTGAGGTCCGCGCCGGCGCTGAACGCGCGGCCGGTGCCGGTCACGATCCCCGCACGCATCTGCGGGTCGGCGTTGAAATCGAGGAGCGCCTCGCTCAGTTCGGCGTCCATCGCACCGCCAAGCGCATTCAGTCGCTCCGGGCGGTTCATCGTGAAGATGGCGTAGCGGTCGCGCTTCTCGTAGATCAGGTCTGGCATGGTTGGTCGGCTCGCAATCGTTTCGGTCGGCGCTCGATACCCGCACGATAGCGGTTCGCGGCGTCTGCGGAAGTGCGCCGGTAAACTCGCGAAGCTGTCAGGACTGGAGCGCGAATGAGCACACCGCTGCTGGATGGCCTGCGCGTCCTCGAAATCGGCGAGCCACTCGCCGCGTCCGTCTGCGGCCGGATGTTCGCCGAGCTGGGCGCCGAGGTGCTGCAGCTCCGGCTCCCGGAGGCCGAGCGGCCACCCGCCAGTCGCGAGGCCCAACTCGCTCGCGAGGTGACCGACGCGCTCAAGCGCGAAGTAAGCCTCGCAGATCTCGAGACCCTCGTCGGCGAAGCCGACCTCGTGATCGTCGCCGGACAGCCGCGCGACCTCGAGGACCGCGGGTGGCTGCCGGAGCAGCTCCGTGTGCACGCGCCGACGGCGGTGATCGTGGCGATCACGCCGTTTGGGCTGACCGGGCCGCACCGCGACTGGCTCGGCGGCGACCTCGTTAGCTTCCAGTCCAGCGGCGTCGCGCGCCTGCTCCTCGGCCCGGTCGAGAACGCCGAGGTCGAACCGCCCGTGCGTGCCGCCGGCGAGCAGTCGGAGTTCATCGCGGGAATCGCTGCCGCCTGCGCGGCGATGCAGGCGCTCTACGCACGCGAGGCCTCGGGAGCGGGCGTCGACCTCGATATTTCGGCACAGGAGGCGATGGCGATCCTGCCGGCGCGGGAGCACTCGATGCCCGGCTACGGGATGCTGTCGCTCTCCCGCGAGAAGCGCGCGGATGTCCTCGGTGCGTCGTACATCCTGCCCACGAGCGATGGTTATGTCGCCGCTTCCCCGCGTGAAGAACACCAGTGGGTCCAGTGGATCGCCCTCATGGGCTCGCCAGATTGGGCTTCCGCCCCTCATTTCGCGACGCACGCCAACCGACTGCAACACGCCGATGAGTTGATTCCGTTTATGTCGAGTTGGACCCGGGAGTGGACGAAGGCCGAGCTTGCCGCCGCGGCGCAGGCTGTCCACGTCCCTTGCTTCGCCGTGAACGGCCCGCTCGACATCCTCAACGAGCCGCAGATCGCCGCCAGGGACTTCCTACGCGCCCTCGACGGAGCCGAGAGCGCCCGAGTACCCCGAGGGCTGTTCGGGCTCGCTGAGAGCGACTACCGGGCCTCCCCGCCCTCCGAGGCGGCGTTCACGCCTCGTGAGCCGCGCACACCTCGAGCGGCGCGTGGCCCGCTGCCGCTCAGCGGCATCCGCGTGCTCGACCTGTCGTGGGTGATCGCCGGACCGACCACGACGCGGTATCTGGCCGCCCTCGGCGCCGACGTGGTCAAGGTCGAGGCCCCGGGCCGCCCCGACCCGGGCCACCGCAGCGAGCTGCACGCGGTGCTCGGTCGCGGCAAACGCGACGTGGCGATCGACCTCAAGGCGCCGGGCGGCCTCGAGGCGGTGCGCAAGCTTGCGGCGCAGAGCGACATCGTGGTCGAGAACTTCGCGACGGGCGCCCTCGAACGGCTCGGGCTTGGCTACGACGTGCTTCGAGGGCTGCGGGAGGACGTGATCCTGCTGTCGGCCTCGGGCCTCGGACGGACCGGGCCGGACGCCGGCGCGGTCGCCTACGGGACGCTCGTGCAGTGCTTCGCCGGCTTTGCTGACCTGAATGGCTACGAGGAGCGGCTGCCGGTGACCGGCTTCGCCTGGTCCGACCCCGTACTCGGGATGCTGCTCCCCTTCGCGGCGACCGCCGCGCTGGCCGCGCGCGAACGCACCGGCCGAGGGCGTCACATTGACCTCGCGATGTCGGAGTCGCTGATCTGGGCGATGCCGGGAACACTGCTCGAGGCGCAACGCGACGGCACGATGCCGCGCCGCCTCGGGAACAGCTCGCGCGACTTTTACCCGCACGATGTCTACCCGGTGACCGGGAAGGACCAATGGGTCGCGATTGCCGTGACCACCGACGAGCAGTGGCAACGACTCTGCCGCGCGACCGATGGTCTCGAGGGCGCCTCGGCGCTCTCGCTGGCGGAGCGACGCGGACGGGCGAGCGACCTCGATGTCGCGATCGCGGAGTGGACGCGCGGGCGCGACGCGCCCGCGGCCGCAGCGGAGCTGCAGGCGGCCGGCGTGCCGGCTGCCGCGTCGCTGGACGCGACGATGCTGTTCGAGGACGAGCACCTCTGGGCACGGGGGTTCTACGAGTCGGTCCTCGGTGAGGACGGCGAGGCACGGGCGATGGTCGGCCTCCCGTGGCGCTGGGAGGGCGGCACGCGGCTCCTCGAGCGCGCGCCACGCCTCGGAAGCGACAACGTCGAGGTGCTGCGCGAGCTGGTCGGGCTGTCGGACGCGGCGATCGACGAGCTGCGACAGGCCGGGGCGCTGGGCGAGGCAAGCGCGGGCGGATAACTTCGGGCGCAAGCAGCACCTCAGAGCAAAGGCGAGCGCCATGTCCGACCGCTACCTCGACGATTTCACCGTTGGCGAGACCTTTACGACCGGTGGGATCACCTTCACCGAGGCCGGGATCATCGACTTCGCGATGAGCTTCGACCCGCAGGCATTCCACCTCGACACCAAGGCGGCCTCGGAGTCGATCTACGAAGGGCTGATCGCGAGCGGCTTCCACACGATCTCGGTCTGCTTCCGGCTGTTCATCCAAACCGGCACGCTCGCCGCATCCAGCATGGGCTCGCCCGGCATCGACGACCTGAAGTGGCTCGCACCGGTCCGCCCCGGCGACACCCTCCGCACCGAGGTCGAGGTGCTCGAGGTGAACCCCTCCGAGCGCCGCCCCGACCGCGGAATCCTCCGGCTCAAGTACGCCGCCATCAATCAGGACGACAAGCCGGTCTCGACCTTCGTCGTGAACCACCTGGTCAAACGCCGCCCCGAGTAGCAGCGGCGCCCCTCCGCAAACTGAGTCAGACGGACCCGAAGGGCCAACAGGGGTCGAAGACCCTCGAAGATCCCTAGAAGTCGCGGGCTTGGTAGATGGCGTCGAGGCGGGCTCGCTGCTCGGCGTCGGGCTCCGGGAAGGGATCGCCCTTCTGGCGAAGCGCGCCCGTGAAGTTTGGCGGGCGCTTCTCGTTGAAGGCGCGGCGGCCCTCGTCGCCGTCGGCCGTGTTCTGGATCAGCAGCGTGTTGATCAGGTTTTGCACCTGCCACGCCTCGTCGGTACGCGACTCGCCGAAACGGACGACGAACTCCTTCATCATTCGCGTCGCCAGCGGCGGCATCGTCGCGATGTGGGTTGCGAGTTCGCGCGCGCGTTCGAGCAGGCGATCGTGCGCGACCACCTCGTTCACGAGGCCGATGCGCAGCGCTTCGGCCGCGTCGAGCGGCTCGTCGGTCAGCAGGATGCGCATCGCGTCGGCGTAGCGGAGCTGCTTCATCAGCAGCGTCGCGCCGGGGCCGTTGCCGAGCCAGCCCTGCGACAGCAGCGCGAACTTGAAGCGCGCGTGCTCCGCGGAGGCAATCCGGATGTCGGTGGAAGCGAGCAGGATGTAGAGCCCGGCGCCCGCCGCCCAGCCGTTGACCGCGCCGATGATCGGCTTCCAAACGCGCGGGTAATGGTCACCCATCCGCCCGTCCACGCCAATCGTCGCGCCGTTCACGGTGCCGGCGTGGGGCCAGAACGCCTTCTGGGCGCGGAGGTACTCGCGCTCCTCGGGGGTGACCTCGGCGGAGGGGCTGATGTCATGCCCGGCGCAGAAGTGGCGGTCGCCGGTCGCAGTGATGATCCCGACGCGCACGTCGCGGTCTTCCCAGACCTGCCGCCAGGCCTCGGACAGTTCGTCGGAGTGCTGCTTGTCGAGGACGTTCGCCTTGTCCGGGTTGTCGATCGTGATCGTGGCGATCTGGTCGCGGGTCTCGTAGCGAATCGACATCGGCGGCGTCCGTTCGTCCTCGCGTGCCCCACGGGCGTGGGTATCGAGGGCAAATGTACGGGACGAGGCGCTGACGATCAGACGGCGCGCGTCAGTTCGAGGCGGCGCCCCAGACCGCGAGCACCGGCTTGGCCGTGCCGTCGTTCTCGCGGACAGCAACGCTCTCGAACGCCGGACCGCCCGTCGAACCGATGTCGTGCTGGAACGACCAGAGCGCGAAGCGGACATCCAGCCCGTCGATCATTTCAAGGAAGCGCTCCGCGAAGGCCACCTGTTCAGCTTCGGAACCGCCGTAGCCCGAGTCCGGGAAGTTCGACAGCGGCCGCGACGGCCAGCCCATCTCGCTGAACGCGATCGGGAGGCCGGCCTGCGTTGCCGCTTCGTCGTAGTAGTTGGCCGGCAGCGCCTCGGGCGTCTCGAAGTCGAGGTACGGGTACGTCGAGAAGGCGATGAAGTCCGCATGTTCGCGAACCTCATCCAGGAGGTGCCAGTGCACCTCGTGAGGTTGCCCGGTCAGGAAGCCACCGCCGCGCATGATCTCGAGCTGGAAGCCGATGCCCACCTCGGTGGCTGGCGACACCGCTTTCATCGCGTCGTAGATCGCGGGCCAGGCGGCGATAAAGGCGGAGTAGGTCGCCGGGTGCTGCTCCCAGATCCGGTTGATCTCGGCGCCGACCACGATGAAGCCGGGCTGATACTCAGCCGCGATGCCCGTCGCCACGGCGGTGAAGTTCGCCACCTCGGTCGGGTCGGTCCAGTCGACGGACGGCGTCAGGGCGCCGGTCAGCGGATCGTCGTTCGCGAACCCGAGCCCGATGACGGGAGTGAAGCTGTGGAACCGATCGGCGGCGGCAAAGCCGGCGCGGAACACCGTCGGCACCTCGCCCGAGGAGGTGCCATCACCTCGCCAGTCGCCGTAGACGCCGATCAGCGGCCCTACCTCGGGAGCGCGCTCGTACATCGCGACCCAGTCGGACTCCTCGGAACGCGGGAAGTTCCTGGGGATCAGGCCGGCGCTGCCGAACTGCGTGCCGGCTGGCGCGGCGACGACGGTCGATATCGCGGTAACAGACGCGCCGACCGGCGAGGCGTCTCCGTCCGTGCGCTGCGAACAGGCAAGCGCGAAGGTGGCGACCGCGATGACGGCTGCGAGCGCGAGCGGTTTGAAGAAGCGCATCAATTCAGTCTGACCTCGCTGACGGTCGGCGGTTGTTGGGGAAGGCCCGCGTGGGCTAGCGAAGCGTGCCGCCGGCTTCCTCGGCATGCACATCCTCCTCGGGCATCGCGAGCCACTCGTCGAGGACGACGACGTTGTCGGCGCCGACGGCGCGCGGAGCGCGGTACTGCTCGACCGGCGTCTTCGAGAAGTGCAGGGGTAGCCGATCGACCGGAGTCGGCGCGGCGTACGCGCCCGAGTCTTCGGTCGTGGTGAAGTACCCGCTGGCGGCGAGCTGCGGATCGCGGTGCACGAGGTCCGCGCCTGTCTGCACGACGCCCGCCGGCACGCCCGCCGCCTGAAGCCTCGCCTGCAGCTCGTAGGCATCGAGGGCGCGCGTCCATTCCGAGATCTGGCGGTCCAGTTCGTCGGCGTGTTCGAGGCGATCGGCGGCCGTCGCGAAACGCGAGTCTTGCGCCCACTCGGGGTCGCCGAGGGCAGTCCGGAACCGCGACCAATGGTCCTCCGTCATCACGGCGATCGCGACCCAGCGATCGTCGCCCGCGCAGGGGTAGGTGTCGTGCGGCGCGGCCAGCTCGAAGCGGTGCTGGTTCCCGGCGGGCTGCTGCGATTGGCCGTTGGCGAAGTAGTCGAGCAGCGCCGGGCCGGTGAGCGCGACGCCGAGTTCGTACTGCGCGAAGTCGACGCGCTGGCCTCGGCCGCTGCGCCGCCGGCTCTCGAGGGCGGCCAGCACGACCGTGGCGCCGTGCAGGCCAGCCTGGTGGTCGTTGAACGAGCTGCCAATGCCGATGTCCTCGCGGCCCGGCATACCGGTGAGGTAGGTCAGCCCGGACAGCGCGTGGACGGTCGGGGCGAAGCTCACGAAGTCACGCCAGGGGCCGCTGTCGCCCATCCCCGACATCTGCACGTAGATCACACCGGGGTTCACCGCGGCGACGGCGGCATAGCCCATGCCCCAGCGATCCAGCACGCCCGGGGAAAAGTTCTCGATCACCACGTCGGCGCGTTCAGCGAGTGAGCGGGCGATCTCCCGCCCGCGGTTGGTCGACATGTCGAGGGCGAGCGAGCGCTTGTTGCGGTTCCACATCTGGAAGTACGAGGTGACCGGCGTGTTCCCCGGGCGCGCCTCGGAGACCACTTTCACCACGTCCGCCCCGAGGTCGGCGAGAATCCGCGTCGCGAACGGCCCCGCCAGCACGTGGGTGAAATCGAGCACCCGCACGCCGTCGAGCGGTCTCGCCACTATCCCGCCCAACCGATCTCGTCGAGTAGCGCCGCCGTGTCGGTGCCGGGCGCACTCAGGCGTCGCGTCGACGCTACTGGCGTGCCTTCGAGGCGGTACGGAGCACCGGGGCCGCGCACGGTCGTGTCGCCGACCTCGTAGTCGGCCCACCACCCGCGATCCTCGAGTTGCGGGCTCGCCGCGACACGCTCGGGAGACAGGACCCAGCCGTAGGGGAAGTGGCGGCCCTGCGCCTCGAAGAACAGCTCCTCGACCGCTTGCTCCGCCACCCAATCGCGGAGCACTTCCATCATCCGCATCGTCAGCAGCCGCGGTTGCAGCAGATCGTGATACTTGGGGTCGAGCAGGTCTTCCTCGGCACCCTTCTCCATCAACCAGGCGAGCTGAGCGGCCGGGTCCGGCGTCACGGTCACCATGATTGACCCGCCCCGCGCCTGCATCACCGCGTAGACGTCCGACCAGTGCACGGACCCGCGTCGAGGCAGCACGTTGCTTTCGGCGATCGGCAACGCCTCGTGGTGCCAGGCCCACATCAGGACGTGTTCGAGGCAGGATGGAATCGCCTCGTGCGCCGCCAATTCCACCAGTTGGCCTTCGCCCGTCTCGCGGGCATGGCGCAGCGCGGCCAGCGCGCCGATCGCCGCGTAGGCGCCCGTCGTCACGAAGTTCAGCTCGCCGTAGGTGTTCAGCGGCTGCGTATCGACGTCGCCGGTGGTGGCGACAAGCCCGCCGAGGGCACCCGTCACCAGGTCGGTGGTCAGGTAATCCGCCCACGGCCCGCCGCTCCCGAACGAGCTGACCGACACCACCACGAGCGCTGGCTGCTCCTCGATCAACGCCGCCACGTCGATCCCCGCCGAGGCGAGGCGACCGGTGTCCACGACCACATCCGAGGCCAGCGCCAGGCGCCGGAGTTGCGCGCGGCCCTCGTCACTCTCGAGGTCGAGCACAACGGAGCGTCGGTTCGAGCCGTAGAAGGCGTAGTACAGGGAGTGCGGGTTGCCAGCACCGTCGGTGGCGAACGGACCGCGGCGGCGCAATGGATCGCCCTCGGGCGGTTCAACACGGATCACGTCGGCGCCGAGGTCGGCGAGCTGCTTCGATCCGTAGATCGCGCGCTCATCGGTCAGGTCGAGGACGCGCACGCCGCTGAGCGTGCCGGGGGACTCGTCGGTGGTCATGCCGCGCATAGTACGGGCGCGGCCCGACCGAGGTAGCTCAATCCTCCGCGGCGACGCGCACGACGAGCTTGCCGGTGTTCTTGCCCGCGAACAGCATCGCCAGCGCCTCCGGGGCCCGCGCGAGGCCGTCGACGACGTGCAGCGTCTGCCTCAGCTCCCCCTCACGCAGCCGCTGCGAGATCCAGCGGCGGGCCTCGCCGAACTCCGAGGCGTAGTCGGAGACGATGAAGCCCTCGACGCGGGCTCGCTTGCCGATCAGCAGGCCGAGGTTCTTGATGCCGTACAGCTCCTCGGCCGCCGTCTGCGAGATGCGTCCGCAGATCACGGCACGCCCGTGCATTCGCAAGTTGGCGAGCGCGGCGTCGAGGGTCTCGCCACCGACGTTGTCGAAGAACACGTCCACCCCGTCGGGACAGGCGCTAGCGATCGCGGCCTCGAGGTCGTCGGTCGCCTTGTAGTCGATCGCGGCGTCGAAATTCAGCTCGTCGGTCAGTCGTGCGCACTTCTCCGGTCCACCGGCGATGCCGACGACGGTGCAGCCCTCGATCTTCGCGATCTGCCCGACCATCTGGCCGACGGCTCCCGCCGCGCCAGACACGAGCACCGTCTCGCCCGGCTTGATCTTCCCGACCTCGCGGATGCCGAAGAACGCCGTCAGACCGGTGGTCCCGATCGGGCCCGCCCAGTCCTCGATACTGCCGAGGCTCAGGTCGAGCTTCTGGAGGTCGCCGGCGGGCAGTGTCGGGTGATCCTGCCAGCCCGGCCGCGCAGCCACGACGTCCCCAGCCGCGAAGCCCTCGGCGCGGCTCTCGAGGACGCGCGCAATGCCGCCGCCGCGCATCACCTCGCCGAGGCCGATCGGCGGGACGTAGCCGGGGTCCTCGTTCATCCAGACGCGCATCGCCGGATCGATCGAGACATAGAGCGTCTCAAGCAGCACCTCGCCGTCCTCGGGAGGACGCGCGGGCTCCTCGGTCGCCTCGAAGTGCTCGGGGCCGGCGCCACCGGTCGGGCGGGAACGGAGGCGGAGCTGGTGGTTGGTCAGGTCGGTCATCGGGGCTCCCTACCAGGCATCGATGTACGGTCGCTTCTTGCCTTCGCGGGGCGGGACTGGCGGTAGCGACTTCATCAGGCCGGCGAGCCAGCGGCGTGAGTCGGCGGGGTCGATCGCGTCGTCGATGCCGAAGAGGCTGGCGCGGTTGAGCGCCTTGCCATCCTCGTAAGCCTGGGCGACGCGTTCCTCGTAGGCGCGGAGGCGCTCCTCGGGATCTTCGATCGCGGCGAGTTCCTTGCGGTAGCCGAGTTTCACGGAGCCCTCGATACCCATGCCGTGGAACTCGCCGGTTGGCCACGCGACGCTGTAGAGCGGCTGCAGGAAGTTGCCGCCGCCCATCGCGATCGCGCCGAGGCCGTAGGCCTTGCGAATGATGATGGTGAAGAACGGCACATCGAGGTTCGCGCCGACGACGAACATGCGGTTCGCGTGGCGCACGAGCGCGGTCTTCTCGACTTCGGGCCCGACCATGATGCCGGGGGTGTCGCAGAGGAAAAGCACCGGGATGTCGAAGGCGTCGCAAATCTGCATGAAGCGCGCGCCCTTGTCGGCGGCATCCGCATCGATCGCGCCGCCAATGTGGGCCGGGTTGTTGGCGACCACGCCAACCGGACGTCCCTCGACACGAATGAACGAGGTGACCATTCCGAAGCCGAAGCCTTTGCGGATTTCGAGGACGGAGCCCTCGTCAGCCAGCGTGTCGATCACCTGGCGGATGTCGTAGACGCGCAGTCGGTTCTCCGGAACGATGCGGCGCATCACGCGCTGGTCGGGTTCGACCCAGTCCTTGGTTCGCCCCTGGAAGTACGACAGGTACTTCTTGGCGACCTCGACCGCCTCGCGCTCGTCCTCGACGGCGATGTCGACGACGCCGTTCGGCACCTGGACGTCCATGCCGCCGATGTCCTCCGGCGCGAACACACCGAGGCCGCCGCCCTCGATCATCGCCGGGCCGCCCATCCCAATGTTCGAGTCGGCGGTCGCGATGATGACGTCGCAGCAGCCGAGCAGCGACGCGTTGCCGGCAAAGCACCGCCCCGAGCTGATCCCGACCAGCGGGATCAGCCCGCTGAGCTGCGGGAAGTGCGCGAAGGTGTGGCTGCCGCCACCGCCCTCGTCGGTGTCGCCGGGACGGCCGCCGCCGCCTTCCGCGAACAACACCAGCGGGGTGCGGGTCCGCGCGGCGACGTCGATCATGCGGTCGGTCTTGCGGTGGTTACGCTGGCCCTGGGTGCCGGCCAGCACGGTGTAGTCATAGGCGATGAGCGCGACGCGGTCGGCCGGGTTCTCGAACTGGTCGCCGTTGACCGACCCGATGCCGATCACCATCCCGTCTGCCGAGGTCTTCTCGATGAGGTCCTCCAGCGAGCGGCGGCGGCGCTGCGCGGCAAGGACGAGCTGGCCGTACTCGACGAAGCTACCGTCGTCGAAGAGCTGGGCGAGGCTCTCGCGTAGCGTCTGTTGGCCGGTGCGACGACGGCGCTCGACGGCCCACTCGCGGTTCTCGTCGAGGGTGGTGGCGCGGCGGCCTTCGACCTCGGCGAGATCGGGTCGCAGGAAGTCGAGGTCGACCTCCTCTTCCGCTTCGGCAGCGGCGCCGTCGACAACGGCCTCTTCGATGAAGACGAGCGGGTTGCCCTCGTAGATCGTGTCGCCGGGCGAAACGACGATTCGGCGCACAAAGCCGCCCGAGGTGGCGACCACCTCGTGCTGCATCTTCATCGCCTCCATCACGACGACGAGCTGTCCGGCGCGCACGGCGTCGCCCTCGGCAACCTCGACGCTGACGACGGTGCCCTGCACCGGCGTGTTCACCGCGACCATGCCGTCCGGTGTCGTCGCCGCCGCGACCGCGGCCGCGGCTCCCGCGGTCGCTCGTTCCGAGGCAAGGCGCCGGTCGCGCGAGGCCTCGCCGTGCGCCAGCACCGCCAGCGGGTCG
>JAQCIU010000021.1:0-53508 GCA_027593235.1 Chloroflexota bacterium | reverse complement strand
CATGGCTCGCTCGGTGGCCGCCCACCCATCAGCCGTGTCTCACATGTCCGTGGTCAGTACAGCTAGCGCGGCGTGGTTGGGGTGGAGGCGAGGGCGGGCGCGGGACGGGCGCTGTGCGCCCGAGAGGGTCGCGGGCTCAGCCCGCGACGCATTTCTGTTTAGTCGGCCCGCCCACCCATATGCCTGTGGGGCTGCACCCCACTCCCCCTTCCGGGGGCTTCGCCCTCGAAAAGGCCTTTGGGTTCGGGACCGACGGGATCGCTGGGTGCCGCCGCGGACTCGGGTGCGAAGGCCCCCGAAGGGGGCTAGCGGCCGTGGAACTCGGCCTGGCGCTTTTCGGCGAAGGCGCGGGGGCCTTCCTGGGCGTCCTCGGTGAACTTGAGCCGGGCCTGCATCGCTTCTTCCATGCGGAGGCCGTCGGCGAGCGGCATGTACTGGGCGCGGACGCTCAGTTCCTTGATCGCGCGGACGGCGAGTGGGGGCATTGCGCGGAGCTGCTCTGCCTTCTCCATCGCGACTTCGAGCTGGGTGCCGTGCGGGACGACCTGGTTGATGAAGCCGAAGTGGGCGGCCTCGGTGGCGGTGAGGCGGCGGCCGAGGAGGAGGACTTCCATCGCAATTGGGTAGGGGAGCTGGCGGATGGTGCGCTGGGTGCCGCCGTTGCCGGGGAGGATGCCGCGCTTCACCTCGGAGAGGTCGAAGAGGGCGTGCTCGGTGGCGATGCGGATGTCGGTGGCCATGAGCAGGGTCATGCCGCCGGCGAGGCAGAGGCCGTTGACCGCCGCGACGACGGGCTTCCAGACCTCAAGGCCGCGGTTGAGGATCTGGTCGGACTGGGTCTGCCAGAACTCGTAGGACTCGGGGACCGCGGGGATGGTCTGCTTGAGGTCGGCGCCGGCGGAGAAGACCTGCTTCTCGGGGGTGCGGTTGGGTTGCGGCGCGCCGGTGACGACGGCGACCCAGATATCGGGGTTGTCGCGGACCTCGACCCAGCACTCCGAGAGGCGCTGGTACATGTGCGGGGTCATCGCGTTCAACGCCTCGGGGCGGTTGAGGGTGATGGTCGCGATCTTGTCCTGGACGTCGAAGTCGATGGTCATCTCTGTACTCCTCGGTACGTGCGGACTCCTCGGTCCGTGGTCAAGGGCCCGGAACGGGCTTAGCGGCTGCCGCTGCCGATGTTGAGCAGGTCGCGGGCCATGACGATGCGCTGGACCTCGGAAGGGCCTTCGCCGATGCGGCGGATGCGCAGCTCGCGGTACCAGCGTTCCATCGGGAGGTCCTTGGACATGCCGAGGCCGCCCATGATCTGCATGCAGCGGTCGACGACGCGACCTGCGCCCTCGGTGCTGATGAGCTTTGCCATCGAGGACTCGAAGCGGAACGGCAGACCTCGTTCGGCCTTGTCGGCGGCGGCGAGGCAGGCCCAGCGGGCGGTGCGGATGTCGATCTCGTTGTCGACAAGCATCCACTGGATCGCCTGGCGGCTGGCGAGCGGCTCGCCGAAGGTGACGCGCTGCTTAGCCCAGTCGACGGCGATCTCGTGGGCGTAGACGGCGATGCCGATGCCGGCCGCCGAGTACGGGATGCGGTTCCGCGCGAGGTAATCGTTCGCGAGGGCGAAGCCGCCGCCTTCCTCGCCGAGCAGGTTCTCGTGCGGGACACGCATGTCCGTGAACGACAGCTCGGTGGTGTAGTGGGCGCGGAGCACCTGAACGAGGCGTTCGACCCGAAAGCCGGGGGTGTCGGTGTCGATGATGAACGCTGAGATGCCCTGCCGACCCTTCGAGGGGTCGGTGCGGACGTAGACGATGCCGTAGTCGGCGGTGTCGGCGCCGGAGTTCCAGAGCTTGCTGCCGTTGATCACCCACTCGTCCCCGTCGCGGACGCCGCGGGTCTGGATGGCGCGCGCCGGGTCGGAGCCGCCGCTGGGTTCGCTGAGGCCGAAGAAGCCGCTCTTCTCACCGCGGATGGTGGGCCAGAGGTACTTCTCTTTCTGCTCGTCGGTGCCGTTGTAGAGCTGGCCCTGGGGGCCGTGGCCGAAGACGCCGTAGGCGGGCGCGTAGAGGCCGGCGCGGTGCTGCGACAGCTCCTCGGCGATCAGCGTGCGCGTGACGGTGTCGACTCCGGGGCCGCCGTACTCCTCGGGTACGTCCATCTGGTAGAGGCCCATGTCCTTGACCATCTGGGTCAGGCGGGCGTCGTCCTCCGGCCGGAGCGTGAAGGCGTCGGGATCGAGGTCGGCTTCGAGCGGCCGGATCTCCTCGCGGATGAACCGCCGGACGTTGTCGATGATGAGCTGTTGTTCGTCGCTGAGCTCAAAGTCCACGTTGTGCGTCCTCGCTCTTCCAGTGGTAGCGCCCGAGGGGCGGCAGGTGTTCGGGGTCCTCGAGGTTGCCCGGCGGGAGGACCTCGTGATCCTCGCGGTAGCGGGTCAGGATCTCGATCCAGCGGCTGTAGTAGTTGTGGTTGACCTCGAAGCGGTAGTAGCGGGCCTTACCTCGGACGGAGGGGAGGTCTTCGCCCATCCGCGGGTGGTCCCAGTTTTCGCGGGCGAGGCGGTCGCTGGTGCTGAAGTGGCGGAACAGCTCGCCGCGAAGGCCGAAGGGTGATTTACCCCCGGCCTTGCCGATGTAGAGGGTGCGCTGGTCTTTGTCGGCGAGTTCGTAGACGCCCATTGCGCCGGGGAGGTCATTGGACTCAAGCGAGTCGGACCATTCGGTCCAGGGTTTGCGGATGCGCATGACTAGGCCCCGACCGTCTCTGGCTGGAAGAACAACGCGGCGCCCTCGTCGGAGACGGGTTCGATGCGGGGTTTGACGCGCATGCCGATGGTGACGGCGGACGGGTCGATGTCGAAGATCGCGCCGAGCATCCGAGGACCTTCGTCGAGCTGGACCGTGGCGACGACGTAAGGGAGCCGGTCGCGGAAGGCGACGTGGTAGGGCTGGTGGACGACGATGAAGGAGTAGACCTCGCCGCCGCCGGCGACGGTTTCCCAGTTCAGGTCGGTCGAACCGCAGAAGTAGCAGAAGGTCTCAGCGGGGTGCTGGTAGTTACTGCAGGCGGCGCAGTGCTGCATCCGCAGCTCGCCTTCGCGGAGGCCGTTCCAGAACGGCTGGTTGGCCTCGGTGGGTTCGGGGAGCAGCTCCGCCATCGGGGCGAAGGCTGGATCAACGGCCATCGTTAGCCCTTCGAGACAATCATCGTGGAGTGGGTGGTCATGATGCCGCCCTGTTGGGAGACGAGGCCAACCTCGGCGCCCTCGACCTGGCGGGGGCCGCCTTCGCCGCGGATCTGGCGGACGGCCTCGACGACGAGCTGGGTGCCGGGCATACCGGTCTCGGAGAGCAGGCCGCCCGAGGTGTTGACCGGCAGCTCGCCGCCGATGTGGGTGCGCTGGTCCTCGTAGAACGCGCCGCCCTCACCCTTCGCGCAGAAGCCGTATTCCTCGAGGGTGACGATCGGGACGATCGTGAAGCAGTCGTAGATCTCGCAGAAGTCGATGTCCTTCGGGCCGAGGCCGGCGTTGCGGAACGCCGCTTCGCCGGAGACGGCGGCGCCGCTGGTGGCGAGGTCGCCGCGGCGGAAGAAGTCCCACGCCGGGTGGCCCTGGCCGATGCCCTCGATGTAGACGGGGGCCTTCGCGAGATCCTTCGCACGCTCCTCGGTGGTGATGATGTAGGCCGCGCCGCCGTCGGAGACGGGGCAGCAGTCGAGCAGGCGGAACGGCTCGGCGACGAAGCGCGAGTGCTCGTAGTCCTCGCGGGTGATCGGGTCCTGGAACATCGCGTTCGGGTTGAGGCTCGCGTGGTAGCGGTGGGCGATCGCGACGTTGGCGAGTTGGTCCTGCGTCGTGCCGTACTCGTACATATGGCGGCGCGCGATCATCGCGTAGCTGGACGGCGCGCCGAAGACGCCGGCGATCGCGTCATCACCGCGCTGGCGGGCGTAGGTGGCGCGCGTCCCGCTGCGCGGGTTGTCCCCGTAGGAGATCGCGATGTAGTTCGCCTGCCCGAGGGCGAGCGCGCTGATCGCGTACTGGATGAGGCCGATGTTGCTGGCCCCGGCCTGGTCCAGCGTGCCGGTCACGCGCGGTGTGATGCGCAACGCCTCGGCGACCTTGGGCGCCCAGAGCATCGGGAAGGTCGAGGTCGGCGCCTTGGTCAGCACGCCGTCGATTTCGCCCTTGGAGAGACCGGCGTCCTCGATGGCGTTGCGGATCGCCAGCACGTTGTGGGCGAGCTGCGACATGCCGGGGACCTTGCCGTAGCTGGTCTGTCCGACGCCGACGATGCAGTAGCGGCCCTCGAAGCCCTTCATCGGATCCCCTCGTCAGTCGCTGTCGCCCTCGGATGTTGGGGGCGCGGGCGGTGACGCTCTTATACAGGGGAGCGCGGCGTGGGGACTAGGGACTGGGGCTCAGGCGCTGCGTGCGGAGCGCTCGGCGGCACCTCGATCGCGCGATGCGCCGATCGCGGCGCCGACCGCGCCGCCGAGGATCGAGCCGACGAAGGCTCCGAGGATGCCCGCGGCTACTGCCGCAAGGTCGTCCCAGCCATCGCCGCTGCCGGATCCGCGTACGAGGAAGAAGAGGCCCACACCTCCGAGGATGAAGCCGAGCGGGATGCCGGCGAGCGCGTAACGGAAGGCGCGGCGGGGGCTCCGTAAGGCTCCGATGACGAGCACGCCGCCGCCGACGACGAAGGCGGCGAGGAGCCAGATCAGCCACGGCTCACCGTCGGCGAAGATCGGCCACAAGAGGAGCGCGATCGCCGCGACCGCGACGGCGCCGATGAGTGCCCAGAGCTTTCCGTTCAAGCTGCCGTCCCTACGTTGCTGGGTCTGAGCGACGCGCTAGTAGAGGCCCTCGCGGGTGTTGCGATCGAGGGAGTCAACGAGTTGCTGCTTGCTGACGGGGAGCTTGAGCTGGTCGACCAGCGCGGCGGCAAGGTTCGGGACGTCATCGGGATCAGGCCATTCCTCGGTCATCCAGAGCTGGGATCGGACGACGCACTTCGCGCAGTGCATGAAGGCGTCGTCGACATTGACGACGATCGCGAATTCGGGGACTTTGCCCTTGATCGCCATGCTTTCGCGCAGCGCCTGGTCGCGGACGATGCTCGCGGTGCCCTGGACGCGAAGGGTTTCGCGGACGCCGGGGACCATGAAGTAGAGCGCGACCTTCGGGTTCTGGAGGAGGTTGCTGAAGGTGTCGCCGCGACGGTTGCCGGGGCGGTCGGGGATGGCGAGCGTGTGCTCGTCGAGGACCTGAACGAAGCCGGCCGGGTCGCCCTTCGGCGAGACGTCCTGGTGGCCGTTCGCGTCGGATGAGCCGATCAGGATGAACGGGGATTGGGCGATGAAGCCGGCAAAGTGTTCGTCGATCTGGGGGAGGGACTTGGAGACGGCGCCTTTGCTCGGGCTGCCGAGGATGTCGCGGAGCTGGGCCTCGGTGGTGATGACGTCCTGGAAGCGTTGGGTGGTGGTGGTCATCGCTGGTCCTCTCGTTGCACGTGACGGTCCACTCTAGCTCGGAGGGGTCGAGTCGGTGGAGGAACACAGCTCGGCTGCGTGCTCGCTCGGCGCGGTATCCGGCGGTTGATTGCAGCGCGCGGACAGGGCCCGCGATGCATCACAACGGTCGGCTGTCGCGTCGCTAGGATGAGCGCCTGCCGGGAACTCAACGCGAGCGAGGTCACAGAAACCGAGGTACGCCGTGGCAGTTCGTCATCTCGCCGTCGATACCGATCGACTGCTTGCCTACGTCGAGGATGGCGTCGGCTGGTTGGTCTTCAACAATCCTGAACGCCTGAACGCGGTCAACTTCGCGATGAAACGGGCGATTCCGGGGATCGTGGAGGCGCTGGACGCGGACGACGAGGTTCGCGTGGTCGTGATCACGGGGACGGGCGATCGGGCGTTCGTGTCGGGCGCGGATGTGACCGAGTTCGGCGAGTTGCGCTCGACCCCCGAGGCGATCCGCGTCTACGACGAGGTGACGACGCGGATGTGGGATTCGCTGCGCGCCCTGCGGAAACCGATGATCGCGCTCGTGCGTGGCTTCGCGCTTGGCGGCGGGTTGGAGACGGCGCTTCGCGCTGATCTGCGGATCGCGGCGGAGAACGCTGAGTTCGGGATCCCGGCCGTGAAGATCGGGCTTGGCTTCTCCTTCGACAACACCGAAGAGCTGCTGCGGGTGATTGGCTACACGAGTACCGCGGACCTGCTGCTGACGGGACGGCGCATGAACGCGGAGGAGGCGCTGGCGTGCGGGCTCGTGAACCGCGTCGTGCCGCTCGACGAGATCGAGGAGGTGGTGCGTGAACTGGCGGCCGAGATCGCGAGCAACGCACCGCTGGCGGTTCGCCTGGTGAAGGCGAACATGCAAGCCGCCCGCTTACCGGTTCACGAACGAGATCAGGAGCGCCTGGATGCGCTGGTGGCGGAGTGCTACGCGAGCGCGGACTACGCCGAGGGGCGTCGTGCGCTGAGCGAGAAGCGGCGCCCGGACTTCAGCGGGCGCTAGGGGCCGCGAGGGGCGGGCTGGCGGTCGTTCGCGAGCGGAAGGCCGCGCCCTCCTATACTCCGGCGGTTGTTCGGGACAGCGGGAGCGCGAGGGTTTGATGGCGGACGGTGCGCTGAGCGGGATTCGCGTTCTTGACCTGACGCAGGGGAGCTTCAACTACGCCGGGCGGCTGCTCGCGGGGTTGGGCGCCGACGTGATCAAGGTCGAGCCGCCCGAGGGCGATGCGGTGCGCGCGATGCCGCCGTTCCCCGACGACAAGGCCAACCTCGAGACGAGTGCGCGGCACCTGCATCTGAACGCGGGCAAGCGGAGCGTGGTGCTGGACCTCGACACTGCCGAGGGGTGCGAGTCGCTGCGGCGGCTGGCCGCGACGTCCGACGCGCTGATCGAGAGCTTCGAGGTCGGGTACCTCGGGGAGCGCGGGCTCGGCTACGACGACCTTGTCGGGGTGAAGCCGGACCTGGTGATGGCCTCGGTCACGCACTTCGGGCAGGACGGCCCGTACGCGGGCTACGCGGGCGGCGAGATCGTGGACGTGGCGCTGGGCGGCTACCTCAAGCTCACCGGGGATGCCGACCGCGAGCCAGTGAAGCCGTACGACGACCTCGTGCTGACGCATGCCTCGTTGCACACGGCGGCGGCGGTGATGGCCGGGCTGACCCACCGCGACGCGACGGGCGAGGGCGACTACTTCGACGTGGCGGCGATCGATGCGGCGATGTTCCTGCTGGGTGGCGTGGCGCAGATCTACGAGTACGACCGTGAAATCCCGGTTCGGCGCGGGGCGCGGCTGATGTTCTCGAACCCGCAGTACCCGTACCCCTCGACGATTCGGCCGTGCATGGACGGGTACGTGCACGCGCACAGCAACAACCGCAATGCGGATCTGCTGGCGGCGCTGATGCCCGGCATGGGGATCGAAGACTTCCTCGATGCGCCGATGGGGAACGCGGACGAGATCGACGCGCGGATGGACGCGTGGATGGCGGACAAAGACAAGTTCGAGGTGGTGCGGCGCGCGCAGGAGCTGCGGCTGCCGTTCACCGAGGTGCTGACGCCCGCGGAGATCCTGAGCGACCCGCACCTGGAAGCACGCGAGTTCATCGTCGAGCTGAACCACCCGGCCGCGCCAGAAGTACGGCAGCCCGGTGGGCCGGCGAAGCTGAGCGCCACACCGTGGCGGAACGAGCGCGCACCCTTGCTGGGCGAACACACCGACGAAGTGCTGTCCACGCTCACCGAGGCGAAGCCGCAGCCGACACCAACAACTACCTCGGCAGGCGGCTCGCGGAAGCCGTTGGCGGGTATGCGCGTCCTCGAGCTGTCGACGGCGGTGGCGGGGCCGGTCGCGGGGTGCGTGCTGGCGGACATGGGCGCCGAGGTGATCAAGATCGAGGCCCCGTCGGCGCGGACGGCGGCGCAGAGCAAGGTGCCGCCGCCGCTCGATGGGGTGCCGGACCGGCCGTACAACCGGACGCCGTTCTTCAACGAGCTGCACCGCGGCAAGCGGCACGCGTCGATCGACCTCGCGAGTCCCGAGGGGCGCGAGCTGTTTCTCAAGGCGGTGGCGACGGCGGACGTGGTGCTGGAGAACTTCTCGCCGCGGGTGCTGGGGAACCTCGGGATCGACTTCGACGACCTGCGCGCGGTGAAGCCGGACATCATCCTGACCTCGATGCCGGCGTTCGGGAAGTCGGGGCCGTACATGCTGCGCGGGTCGTACGGGCCGGGCATCGACGCGATGAGCGGGATGTCGCACCTGACGGGATACCCGGACCGCGGGCCGGGCAAGCCGGCGCAGTTCTACCTCGATCAGAACGCTGGGCTGACGGCGGCGCTGACGACGATGGCGGCGCTACGGCATCGCAACCGCACGGGCGAGGGGCAGTACATCGAGCTGAGCATGCTCGAGGGTGAACTCCAACTCGTGGCGCCGGCGCTGCTCGACGTGACGATGAACGGCCGCGTGCCCTCGAGGATTGGCAACCGGCACGCGTGGCATGCGCCCCAGGGCGTGTACCGCTGCGCCGGCGACGACGAGTGGCTGGCCCTCGGGATCGCGACCGACGAGCAGTGGCGCGCGCTGGCAAGCGCGATCGGGCGCCCCGAACTCGCCGAGGATGCGCGGTTCACCTCGGAGGCCGGGCGGCACGAGTGCGAGGACGAGCTGGATGCGGCGATCGAGGCGTGGACGGCGTCGCGCAACCACCTCGATGCGATGCGTGAGTTGCAGGCGGCCGGCGTCCCGGCCGGTGCAGTCCTCGATGTCGCGGAGGTGCACGGCGATGCGCAGTTCGCGCATCGGGAGACGCTGGCGTGGGTGGATCACCCGGAGATCGGGCGCTTCCCGCACACGCGGACGGCGTGGCGATCGCGCCTCGGACATCACGGGGTGTCAGGCCCGGCGCCGGCATTCGGCGACGGGAACGCGCTGCTGCTCGAGATTGCAGGCCTCGGTGCTGGCGCGCGAGAGCGGCTGGTCGCGGCGGGCGTGATGGCGGACGCACCAGGTGGCGGGGGAGGCAGTTAGATGAGCGATGCACCGGTACTGACGGAACGGCGGGGGGCGAACGGCGATGTGCTGCTGGTCACGCTGAACCGGCCTGAGCGGCACAACGCGATGAACGCGGCGCTGAACCATGTGCTCGGCGTCGCCGTTCGGGATGCCGAGGCCGATGGCATCAATGTCATCGTGCTCACGGGCGCGGGCGAGAAGTCGTTCTGCGCCGGTGGCGACATGTTGGAGATGAGCGGCGTCGAGAAGAACGCGGTGGAGTTGCCGCCGCCGGGGCAGCGGTTGGGCGGCACCGAGGAGATCTCGAAGACGCCGCTGCCGGTGATCGCCGCGATCAATGGCTACTGCTACGGCGGCGGGGCGCGTCTGGCGATCGCCTGCGATATCCGTTTGGCCTCGGAGACCGCGACGTTCCGGCTGCCGGGCGCCGAGTACGGACTGGTGGTGGCGGCGGCGTCGCTGCCGCGGCTGGTGGGGGCGTCGAAGGCGAAGGAGTGGATCTTCACCGCTCGGAAGTTCGACGCGCGGGAGGCGCTCGACGCGGGCCTCGTGAGCACGTTGTACCAGCCGGACGAGCTGTTGGCGGCCGCCCTCGAGATGGCCGAGGTGATCGCGGGGCATTCGGCGTCTTCGGTGCGGGAGTCGAAGCGGGTGATCGACCTCGCGACGTTGTCGGCGGAGGCGTCGGCGACGGAGGTCGAGGTGAACCGAGGGCTGCGAGGCAGCCCGGAACAGACGGAGCGGTTCCGCGACGCGACGAAACGCGTCACGGGTCGCTGAGGGCCCCGTCAGGGCTCGACTGCGCTTCGCGCCTCGTGGTGGGGCCTGGCAGCGCCTTCAAACCGAGGCGGAGCGCGTGGGGCGCCTTCGGCGGTGTCGATGGAGTTTGGGTTGATCCCGCCCGGCCTACGGGCGAGGGACCCCGCTTCCCTCGTTTTGGACGCTGCTTCGCCCCGTCGTCACAGCGTCGGCCCGCGCGTTCGCCGGGTGTGCGGATAGGATTCGGGCCGAGGTCGTTTCGAGGAGGGGTGCATGGCTGGTCCGCTGAGCGGGATTACGGTGCTGGATTTCACGTGGGCGCTGGCGGGACCGTACGGGGTGATGATCCTCGCGGACCTGGGAGCGGAGGTCTGGAAGATCGAGACGCCGTTTCAGACGGAGCGGCGGCGCGGCGGCGGGCCGTACGTGCATGACGTGAGCACGTACTTTTTCTCGGTGAACCGGGGCAAGAAGAGCATCATGCTCGACCTGAAGGCGCCCGAGGCGACGGAGGTGGTGCATCGGCTGGTCAAGAAGGCCGACGTGCTCACGGAGAACTTCTCGCCGGGGACGATGGACAAGCTGGGGTTTGGGTATGAGGCGCTGAGCGAGCTGAACCCGGGCCTTGTGTACGCCTCGACGTCAGGGTTTGGGCAGACGGGGCCGTACCGGGAGCGTGGGGCGGTCGACATCATCGTGCAGGGGATGGGCGCCCTGATGAGCACGACCGGGCACGAGAGCGACCCGCTGCCCTCGAGGGCGGGTTATTCGATCGGGGATATGGCGGCGGGGATGTACACCTCGATCGGGGTGCTCTCTGCGCTGGTCGAGCGGGCGTCGAGCGGGCTGGGCCAGCACGTGGACGTGGCGATGCTGGACTGCCAGGTGGCGCTGATGGAAAACCCGGTCGTGCGGCACTTCGCAACGGGGGAGATTCAGCCTCGGGCGGGGCTTCGGCACCCGCTGAGCACACCCCACCAGGCGTTCCCGGCGAGCGATGCCTGGTTCGTGGTGGCGGGGGTGCGTGACCACAACTGGCAGCTCTTCTGCGGAATCATCGGGGCCGATGAGCTGGCGGTGGATCCTCGCTTCAACGAGAACGCGCTCCGGACCCAGAACTACGCGGAGCTGGAGCCGTTGATGTTTGAGGCGACGCGTCGGATGCCGCGCGAACACTGGCTAGAGGCGCTGAAGGACGAGTTCCTGGTCGGGCCGCTCAACAACATCGCGGAGACGGTACGTGACCCGCAGGTGCAGCACCGCGACATGCTGCGCGAGCTGCCGACGTGGACCGGCGGCACGCTGACGGTGTCCAACACGCCGGTGAAGCACTCGCGGACCCGAGGTGGCGCGGAGCGTGGTGCGGCGAAGCCGGGCGAGCACAGCCGCGAAGTCCTCGGGACCGTCGGGTTCCTCGAGGCGGAGTTGGACGACCTCGAGGCGCGCGGGGTGATCCGGACGGGCCCGGCGGACGCCGGGTAGCCCTCGGAACTGTCGAGTGGACATAAGCGGGTGCGCCAGTGACTAACGACGTGCGGGTCAAGATTGAGGACCGCGAGCGCGGTCGGGTGGCGACGGTCACCGTCGACTACCAGGCGAAGATCAACATCCTCGGCCGTGCGCGCACGGAGCGGTTGCGCGACGCGTTTCTCGGACTGGCCGACGACGAGAGGTTGCGGGCGGTCGTGCTGACCGGCGCGGGGGACCGTGCGTTCATCGGTGGAGCCGACATAAGCGAAATGGTCGAACTCACGCCGGCGACCGCGCGCACCTTCATCACGACGCTGCACGAGGCCTGCGCGGCGATCCGCGATCTGCCGGTGCCGGTGATCGCGCGCATCGACGGGTTCTGCCTTGGCGCGGGACTCGAGGTGGCGGCGTCCTGTGACCTGCGGGTTGCGTCGGACCGGAGCACCTTCGGGATGCCCGAGGTGCGGGTCGGGCTGCCCTCGGTGATTGAGGCGGCGCTGCTGCCGTCGCTGGTCGGCTGGGGGCGCACGCGAGAGCTGGTCTACACCGGAGAGTCGTGGGACGCGGCCGAGGCCCAGCGCGCCGGTCTGCTGGAGCGCGTGGTGGCGCCGGACTGGCTCGATCGCGCTGTCGAGGGGTGGGTGACCTCGATCCTGGCGAACGGGCCTCGGGCGATTCGGGCGCAGAAGCGGCTGCTCGCCCAGTGGGAGCGGGTGTCGCTGGAGCAAGCGATTGCGATCAGCATCGACGCCTTCGAGGCAACGTGGGAAGACGACGAGCCGCGGGATGCGATGCGCGCGTTCATCGACCGGCCTCGGGAGTAACGGGAGACCTCATGCCTGATCGAGTCGTGATCTGTGGAGCCGGGGTGATCGGCGGATCGATCGCGTATCACCTCGCGAAGCGGGGTGTGTTCGCGACGTTGATCGAAAACGACGCCGTTGCCGCCGGTGCTTCGGGAGCGGCGGCGGGGCTGCTGACCGCACCGGTGCCGACCAGCGCAGCGAACCCGGTCTACGAGCTACAGCGGCAGGGGTTCGACATGCACGTCGAGCTGGCGGGGGTGCTGCCCGGCGAGTCCGGCGTCGACTACGGGTACGGCGTGACGCCTCGGGCGTTGCTGGCGATGACGGAGGAGGAAGAGCGCGCGGGGCGCTTGGCTGTCGAGGGACTCAACGCGGCAGGCCGAGCTGGGCGCTGGATCGACCTCGATGAGTTGCGGCGGCTGTCGGGGTGGGTCGATGGCGGGAAGGCGCGCGGCGCGGCGCTGGTGGAGCCCTCGGCGCGAGTGGACGCGTATCGCTACACGCTGGCGCTGGTGACGGCGGCCGAGCGGATGGGCGTGACGCTGCGGAGCGGTGAGGTGCGCGGCCTCGAGAGTGACGACGGGCGCGTGACCGGCGTGTGGGTCGGTACGGAGGTCGTCGAGGCGGACGTGGTCGTCGTGGCGATGGGGCCATGGTCCTCGGCGGCTGGTTCGTGGTTGGGGATGACCGTGCCGGTCGAGCCGCTGAAGGGGCAGATCGTGAAGGTACGTCCCGCGCAGCCGCTGGCGGAGTTCAGCTTCGGTCGCGGCGGTAATTACGCGGTGGTGAAAGAGGACGGGATCGTGCTGCTCGGCACCACCGAGGAGCGCGTCGGCTTCGACCGCGGCATCACCCGCGAGGCGCGAGACGAAATCCTCGAGTTCGGTGTGGGGTTCGCCGCGGCACTGGAGTCCGCTGAGCTGGTGGAGCAGACGGCGTGCCTGCGACCGCTGTCGGCGGATGGGCTGCCGATCATGGGAGCGGTGCCGGGCCTCGCGGGCGCGTACCTCGCGACGGGGCACGGACGGCAGGGGATCTTGCAGTCCCCACCGAGCGGCAAGGCGATGGCGGAGCTGATCCTCGGTGGCGCCACGGACACGATCGACCTCGGGCCGTTCGACCCGGCGCGGTTCTCCCAGCGAGCTGGGACGGCGGGATGAACCCCGGGACGCTGACGCTCGAGGAGCTGCGCGAGGCCGAGGCGGCGGGCGCGATCGATACGGTGATCCTCGGGTTCCCCGACCTCTACGGGCGGTTGATGGGGAAGCGGCTGGATGCGTCGTTCTTCCTGAGCGACGTGGCCGGTGGCACGCACGTATGCGACTACCTGTTCGCGGTGGACATGGAGATGGAGCCGGTCGACGGCTACGCGTTCGCGAACTGGGAACGCGGGTTCGGGGACATGCAACTGGTTCCGGATCTTGGGACGTTGCGGCGGCTGTCCTGGCTGGATCGGACCGCGTTCGTGATGTGCGACGCCGAGGTGGAGCGCGAGCAACAGCATGAGCCCGTGGCAGTCGCGCCGCGGACGATGCTCCGCAAGCAACTGGCACGCCTGGACGCCGCTGGCTTTACGGCGATGGCCGGATCCGAGCTGGAGTACTACCTCTTTCGGACGCCCTATGCCGACGCCGCCGCTCAGCGGTACCAGGGACTTCGCGAGGCCGGGTGGTATCGCGAGGACTACCACCTGCTGCAGGGCGCACGGACCGAGGACCTCAACGGGGCGTTTCGCCGAGATCTGGCCGCGTCCGGCGTGCCGGTCGAATCCAGCAAGGGTGAGTTCGGACGCGGCCAGCACGAGCTGAACATCCGCTACAGCGAGGCGCTGGAGATGGCGGATCGGCACCTGTTGGTGAAACAGGCGATCAAGGAGATCGCGGACGCGCAGGGTGCGAGCGCGACGTTTATGGCGAAGTGGGATGCAAAGCAGGCGGGATCCAGTTCCCATCTGCACGTCAGCCTCTGGAGCGGAGCGGGTGACAGCGCTGGCGATGGGATGCGGAACGCGTTCGTCGGCGACGGGGAGCTTGCGGGGATCGATTGCTCCGACGAGTTTCGCTGGTTCCTGGGTGGGTGGATGGCGTACGCCGCCGAGCTGACGGCCTGCTACGCGCCGACGGTGAACTCGTACAAGCGGTTTGAGGCCGGGAGCTGGGCGCCGACCGCGTTGGCGTGGTCACCGGACAATCGCACGGCGTCGTTCAGGGTGGTGGGCGCGGGGCCGAGCCTGCGAATCGAATGCCGGATCCCGGGCGCTGATGTGAACCCGTACCTCGCATACGCGGCGGCGATCGCCTCCGGCCTAGCGGGGATCGAAGGGCGGATCGAGCCGCCGTCACCGTTCCTCGGCGATGCGTACACGGCCTCGGAAGACGTGCGGCTCGCGAGGAGTCTCGGCGAGGCGGCCGATCGCTTCGGCGGAAGTGACTTCGCGCGGGGGGCATTTGGCACAGAGGTTGTCGATCACCTGACGCACTTCTTTCAGACGGAGGCCGCCGCGCATCAACGGGCGGTCACCGATTGGGAGCGGATCCGCTATTTCGAGCGGATTTGAGGGGCGATTGCTGCTGTCTCGGCGATGTCGCCGCTGACGCTTCGCCAGCGGCATGAGCGTTTGCCCTGATCTGACCTCAGAACGTCCCTGCCGTTAATCGCGTCACGGTGAGATCCCGGGCGTTGCGCCCGTGGTGTCTTGCCGATCCGCCGGTCGCGGGACCCTCCGCCGCCGGCCACGTGATCACGCGGAGTCGGCGCGACCGACACCGGAAGGACTGCCGCCATGGCCCAGGCACCGTTCATTGGCAGAGACCAGGAAGCGCGCCGTCGCGCGACCCTCCAAGAGCACCTTGCGGCGCGCGCGCGCGACCGGTTCGGTGATGGCGCCACTGGCCCGTTCGAGGCCTTCCTGGACGCCTACCACGTCGCGGTACCGCTGACCGAACTGGACGATCGCGATCTGCCGGATCTCTACGGCGCAGCGCTTGCTCACTGGCAGTTCGGCCAGGGGCGGATGGCAGACGAATCGCGGGTGCGGGTGTACAGCCCGACGCACGAGGACGCGGGCTGGCAATGCCGCCACAGCGTGGTGGAAGTGGTCGCCGAGGATCTGCCGTTCCTGGTGGACTCGATCACGGCGGCGCTGGGCGTTGACGGGCTCGGGATCCACTTTTCGAACCACGTGACGCTGCGGGTTGCCCGCGACGGCGACGGCGACGTGGTGAGCTGCGGATCGAGCCGCGACGAGGATGCCGAGGGCGTCTCCGAGCTGTACCTGCACATTGAGATCGACCGCGTCACGGACTCCGAGCGGCTGTGCGAGATCGCGTCGAACCTCGAGAGCGTGCTTGCCGAGGTGCGATTGGCGGTCGACGACTGGCAGGCGATGCGTGGACGCGCGACGGCAGGGGCCGAGTTGCTGCCCGAGGGCAGCGAGGAGCGCGCGCTGGTCGAGTGGCTGGAGGACCGCCACTTCGTGCTGATCGGTGCGATCGACTTCGATGAAACGTCGTCGGAGACGCTTGAGCCGGTGCCGGACACGGCGCTGGGCGTGCTGCGCACCGAGCGCCGGCTGGCGGCCGTAGAGGCGGTGCCGTTGGGCGGCGCCTACCCGGCGCTGTACATGACCAAGTCGCGAGACCGATCGGTCGTCGCGCGACCTGTCTGGTTCGACGAGATCTGGATCGAACGCGCCGCCACGGCGACGCGGCCAGCCGGCCGCATGTTGCTGCTGGGGCTGTTTGGGGCGGATGTCTACAACACCTCGGCGCAGCGGATTCCGGTACTCCGCCAGAAGATCGTCGAGGTGTTGGAGCGCGCCCCGTTCCAGACCGGATCGCACGGCTACCAGGCGCTGCGGTCCGCGCTGGAGCGGTACCCGCGCGACGAGCTGTTCCAGATGGGTGTAGCCGAGCTGACCGCGGCCGGGCTTTCGATCCTGTCAGTCGGCGAACGATCGGGCGTACGCCTCTTCGTCCGCGAGGACGATCGAGGGCGCTTCCACTCCTGCCTGGCCTACGTGCCGCGCCAGCACTACGCGACGGAGAAGCGACTGCGGATCGAAGACGTGCTGGTCGAGGCGTTCGCGCCTGACCAGGTGGAATTCACCGTTGAGATCAGCGACGCGCCGGTGGCGCGCGTGCACTTCCTGCTCCACCACGCGACGCCGGTGGAGACGCCCGACGTGGCGATGCTGGAGGAACGACTCCGGCGCGCGACGCGCGACTGGGCGGACCGTCTGCGCGACGACCTGATCGAGGCCGAAGGCGAAGAGCGCGGCGTCCAGCTTCACTCTCGTTACGTGGGCGCGTTCGAGCGTTCGTACCAGGACGGCTACACGACGCGGACCGCGGTGTCCGACATCCGCCAGCTCGAGCAGCTTGGCGACGGGAGCGACGCGCGGACGGGGCTGCGGACGCGGCTTCGGCACCGCGGCGAGGAAGCCGCCGAGCTGTGGCGGTTCAAGGTGTACACGGCCGGCACCCACGTATCGCTTTCGAACGTGATGCCGATCCTGAACAACCTCGGCGTCGAGGTGATCGAGGAGCACCCGCAACACGTGCGGCGGGGGAACGACACGTTCTGGATCTACGACTTCGGGCTGCGCCTTCCGGCGAGCGTGGAGGATCAGGATCCGGAGCAGCTCCGAACGCTGTTCGAGGACGCATTCTCGGCGTCATGGCGCGGCGACGCAGACAACGATTCGCTGAACCGGCTGGTGGTGAACTCCGGTCTGACGTGGCGCCAGGTGACGGTGCTGCGCGCGTTCTCGCACTACGCACGCCAGATTGGCACGCGCTTCAGCGATAGCTACATGGCGGACACGCTGGTCGCGAACGCGTCGATCGCACGGGCGCTGGTCGAGCTGTTCGAGCAGCGGCACGATCCGCGCGGGAACGGCGGCGCCGTTGACATGTCACCGATCGAGCAGCAGCTCGCCGACGTGGCAAGCCTTGAGGAGGACCAGATCCTGCGGCTGCTGCTGTCGTTGGTGATGGCGACGCTGCGGACGAACTACTACCAGCGTGACGCGGCGGGCGAGTACCTGCCGACGCTGGCGATGAAGTTGGACGCGGCGTCGATCCCGGAGGTACCGCAGCCGCGACCGGAGTTCGAGATCTTCGTGTTTGCGGCACGCGTCGAGGGCGTGCACCTGCGCGCGGGCAGCGTCGCGCGCGGCGGGATCCGCTGGTCGGACCGTCGCGAGGACTACCGCACCGAGGTGCTGGGCCTGGTGAAGGCACAGATGGCGAAGAACGCGGTGATCGTGCCGGTCGGCGCGAAGGGCGGCTTCGTGCTGCGCCAGCCTCCGACCGACCCCGAAGAGCTGCGCACCGAGGTCGCGGCCTGCTACCGGCTGTTCATCTCGTCGCTGCTGGACCTGACCGACAACCTGGTGAACGACGAGGTGGTGCCGCCGAGGGACATGGTGCGCATCGATGGCGACGACCCATACCTGGTGGTCGCCGCGGACAAGGGGACGGCGACGTTCTCCGACCTCGCGAACGAGATTGCCCTCGAGCGTGGGTACTGGCTGGGGGATGCATTCGCGTCCGGCGGCTCGAGCGGATACGACCACAAGGCGATGGGGATCACCGCGCGCGGTGCGTGGGAGTCGGTGAAACGTCACTTCCGCGAACTGGGCGTCGACATTCAGACGCAGCCGTTCACGGTCGCCGGGATCGGCGACATGTCCGGTGACGTCTTCGGGAACGGCATGCTGCTTTCACCGATGATCAAGCTGGTCGCCGCCTTCGATCACCGACACATCTTCCTGGACCCGAACCCCGATTCGGCATCGTCGCTGGTCGAGCGCCAGCGGCTGTTCGAGGTGCCGCGGTCCTCGTGGGACGACTACGACCGGTCGCTGATCTCGGCGGGCGGCGGGGTGTACCCGCGATCGCTGAAGTCGATTCCGCTCTCCGAGGAGGTGCGCGCGGCGCTGGGGACGACGGAGACGAGCCTGACGCCGAACGCGCTGATCTCGGTGATCCTGAAAGCGCCGGTGGACCTGCTCTGGAACGGCGGCATCGGCACCTACCTGAAGGCTTCGACGCAGACCGACTCAGATGCCGGCGACCGGGCGAGTGACGCCGTTCGCATCAACGCAACCGAGCTGCGTTGCCGGGTGATCGGCGAGGGCGGGAACCTGGGCTTCACGCACGCCTCGCGGATCGAGTTCGCGCTACGCAGTGGCCGGGTCTACGCGGACTTCATCGACAACTCGGCGGGGGTGGACACCTCTGACCACGAGGTGAACATCAAGATCCTGTTGGACAGGGTGATCCGGGACGGTGATCTGACCGCGAAGCAGCGCGACGAGCTGCTGAAGGAGATGGCGCCGGAGGTGGCGGCGGCGGTTCTGCAGAACAACTACGACCAGTCCGGGACGCTTTCTAACGCGTTTGTGCAGGCGCACCAGATGATCGATGTGCACGGCTTGCAGATGCACGGGCTGGAGACCTCGGTCGGCCTGAACCGGGCCCTCGAGGGGTTGCCGTCCGAGGAAGTGTTGGCGGAGCGGCGAGCGGCAAACGCCGGGCTCACGCAGCCCGAGCTGGCGACGTTGATGGCGTACACCAAGCTGTACATCTATCGATCGCTGTTGGCGTCCGATCTGCCGGATGACGAGTGGTTCCGCGGGCCGTTGCACGAGTACTTCCCGAAGGCGCTGCGAGCGCGCTTCCCGGAGCACATTGACACGCACCCGCTGCGCCGCGAGCTGATCGCGACGACGATGACCAACCACATCGTCAGTCGCGCCGGGCTCTCGATGGTGCACCGAATGGAGGACGAGACTTCGGCTTCCGTCGCGGAGATCGTGCGAGCGCACCAGGTGGCGTGGCAGACGTTCGACATGTCCTCGTTGTGGGCAGCCATCGGCGAGCTGGACGGCAAGGTCCGCTCCGGCACGCAGACGATGATGCTGCTGGAGAGCCGCCGGCTGGCGGAGCGTGGAACGCGCTGGTTCCTCCGGAACCGCCGCCCACCGCTGGACGTGGCGGCGACGGTGGCGATGTTCCGCGAGGCCGCCGGGATCGTCGCGGAGGCGTTGCCGGAGCTGGTGCGCGGTCCGGTCGCCGAGGAGCTGCAACGCTCCACGGACGCGCTGACGATGGGCGAGGTGCCGGTGGAGGTCGCACGGCGGGTCGCCGGGCTGCCGTTCATGGTCTCGGCGCTGGACATCGTGAACGTGGCACAACAGACCGGCGCACCGATCCGGCACGTCGCGGAGGTGTACTTCCTCCTCGACGAGGGGCTGGGCATCGACTGGCTGCGCCAGCGGATCGTGCGGCTGCAGCGGGGTGACCGCTGGCAGACGCTGGCCCGTTCGGCGTTGCGCGATGACCTGTTCCGCGAGCACGCGCTGCTCACTGCCGACGTGGTGGCAGGCGCGATCGGCGCCGAGGATGCCGGTGCGGCGGTCGATCAGTGGATGGTCGACAACGGCGACGCGCTGGTGCGGTGCCGCGACCTGATCGCGGGGATCCGCGGCCTGAGCGGCACGGACCTGTCGCACCTGTCGGTGGCGCTGCGTGAGCTGCGTAACCTGCAACACCAGACGGCAGCAGCCGCCTGAGGAACGACGCGAAGGCCCGCCTGTCCACGGACAGGCGGGCCTGTCGTTGTCGTGAGGTGCCCGCCGGGGCGCGTTCTAGAACAGCTCGGGCAGGCCCTCGCGCGACTTAGAACAGCTCGGGTAGGCCCTCGCGTGACTTAGAACAGCTCGGGTAGGCCCTCGCGTGACTTAGAACAGCTCGGGTAGGCCGTCGCGGCGGGCGCGCCAGGTGTTGACCTGGCCGATCGCACGTGCGGCGCGTGCCACTGACGGGAACATCGCTACGCCTCGCTGGTAGGCCTCGAGGCCGTACGCCTCGCTCGCCTTCGCGGCGATGTCGCTGCTGCTGCGTCCTCGGTCGATCGCGACGAAGGGGGTGCCGGTGCTCTCCTGCAGATCGGCGAGCATGCCTGCCGCCTTGCGAGAGGCTTCCTCGGCGCGCTCGATGCGCTCCTCGCGGGGGAGGCTCTCCTCGTCGTCGTCGCGCGGGCCCCAGTCGCCGCCGCCGGCGTTGGCGAAGACCACGTCGGTCGGCGCGGCGCGGGCGACGATGTCGAGCGTGCGCTTCATCTCGTCTTCACCGCGGACGTTGGTGTCGATCGGGTTGTTGACGCTGGTCCCGGCGACCGGGATGAACTCGCGGAGTTCAGCGACGGTCTCGGCAGGCATGGGCGGGACGTCGAGGCCGGCGGAGGCAATCGCGTCCGAGGCGAGCACGACGTAGCCGCCGCCACCCGACACGAGCACAACGCCAGTACCGGTGACCTTCCGCGCGCTCGTCGTGAGCGCGACCGTGAGGTCGTGCAGGTCGTCCATCGTCTCGGCGCGCATCGCGCCTGCCTGGCGGCAGGCGGATTCGAAGACCTCGATCGATCCGGCCAGCGAGCCGGTGTGAGAGTTGGCGGCACGGGCGCCAGCGGCGTGGATGCCGCCCTTGAGAATGATCGTCGGCTTCACGGCGGCGCAGCGCTTCAGCGCCTCGAAGAACTGACGGCCTTCCTGGACGCCCTCCATGTAACCGACGACGACCTCGGTCTGCGGGTCGGATGCGGCGTAGTCGAGCAGGTGGTGCGCTTTGACATCGGCGCCGTTCCCGAAGGAGACGCCCTTGGAGAACCGCACACCTCGGCGGGCGAGGCCGTGCACGATGTCGCCGGCGTTGGCGCCGGACTGCGAGAGGAAGAAGACGTTGCCGGGCTCGCTGGGGAAGCCGTTCATGAAGGCGACGCGTTCCTCGGGAACGTAGAGGCCCATGCAGTTGGGGCCGATCGCGCGGATGCCGGCGTCGGTGAGCTTCTTGATCAGTGCCCGCTCCTGCGCCACCAGTTCAGGGTCGCCGGTCTCGGCGAACCCGGCGGTGAACATGTGCAGTGAGCGCACGCCCTTCTCGATGCACTGGTCGACCAGCATCGGCACGACGCGGGCGGGAACCATCGAGATGACGTGGTCAACGGGATCCGGCGTGTCCAGGAGGGACGGGTAGCAGCGGAGTCCGTCGATCTCCTCGGCCTTGGGGTTCACGGGGTAGAGCCCGTGGTTCTCACCGAAGTTCAGTTCGACGAGCGCGGAGAGGAACCCGCCGCCCATGCCGCCGCCCCCGCCGGAGGGCACGCCGACGATGGCGATGCCCCGGGGATGAAAGATCGGGTCCATCGGGTGAACGCCGGTCCGAGAATGATCGGCATCGGCCTCGGTCGCAGTGGTGTCAGTCACAGGGTCCTCAGTTTCGTGCCGGTCGCCTGGGCGACGCCGCGGGTACGGCGACGCTTGCGGCAGTCAGGGTCACCTACGAGGCCCTGATTCTACCCAGAGACTGGTTACCGTCCCGTATCGGGGCACCTGCCGGTCTGCAGCGGCACCCGGAAGCGGGTGATCGCCGTCGCCTTGACCGCTGGGTCGGACCCCCTATAGTTATTTCACGACTAAATCACTCAAGTTAAACGTGAATACCGAGATGAACGGGAGCCGGACCGAATGACCGACCTCTTCCTGATCGAAGTCCCCTCGCCCAAGGAGGCGTCGCAGGCCGACGTCCAGCCGCTGTTCGACCAGATCGCGGCAGCGACCACCGAGGCGAAAGGCGAATTGATCGAGGTGCAGTACGGCCGCGACCTCGGCGTCGTGTACGGGATCATCGAGCACCACAACGCCGACATCCTCGAGGGGCTGCTGCGGCATGGCGGGCTGGAGTTCGAAGCCGTGGTTCCGGTGCAGCTCGTCGGGCCGACGCTCGACGAGGTGAAGGCCCACCGAGGCCCGGCGAACTATCTGGTGGAGTGGGATATCCCGGCGGAGATCGGGCTCGACCAGTACCTGACGACCAAGAAGTCGAAGGCGCACCTCTACGAGCAGGTGCCGGAGACCACGTTCATGCGCACCTACGTGCGGCAGGACGCGATCAAGTGCCTCTGCTTATACGACGCGCCCGACGAGGCCGCGGTGCGCCGCGCTCGCGACGCGGTCAGCACGCCGATCGACCGCCTGACCCGCATCGGCGACTAGCAGATGACGACCGCCTCGCCTCGGACGGCCTCGGTGCTTGGAGACTCGCCGCTGCGCGACGATCCGGCGCTCCTCGAGCGCTTGCGCGCGTACTTCGAGCCGCGCGCCGCCGAGGTGGACGCGGACCGCGCTTCGCTGCGCGATGGACTCGCCTTCCTCGGGGAGTGCGGGCTGATCGAGGTTGGCGTGTACGGGCGGCCCGAGACCGGGCCGCTGGAGCGGATGGCGGAGCTGACGGCGGCGGTCGCCCGCTTCGACATGAGCCAGGCGTTTGCCATCTGGTGTCACCGCATGGGCATCGAGTACCTGAACCAGTCGGACGGCGGCTGCGAGTTGCGCGAGACGCTGCTGCCGCGGCTGCGCAGCGGCGAGGTGCTGGGCTCGACCTCGTTCGCATCGGCGACGGCCAACTACCTCGGAGACGTGCCGCTGCCGGTGACGTTCCGACGTGCCGGGGACGGGCTCATCGCGAACGGGCGGATCGCGTGGGCGAGCAACGTGCGCGCGCCGTTCGTGTCGGTTGTCGCAGCGGCGAATGAGACCGACCCCTCGGACCGCGTGGTGTTCGCCTACACCGAGGACACGCTGGGCTTCCGCGACTCGGGCTACCCGGATCTGCTGGCGTTGCAGGCGACCAACTCGACGTCACCGTTCTTCGAGGACGCGCGGATCGACGCCTCGATGGTGCTGACCGAGGACTTCCCCAGCTTCTTCGAGCGGGTGTTCGCGACCTTCATTCTGATCCAGTGCTCGTTCTGCTGGGGGATCACCGAGCGCGCGCTGAGCGAGGCGCGGCCGGGGATGACGGGTCCGCGCGAGGTGCTCCTCGAGGACTTCGCAGCCCTCGAGGAGCGCTACGACTCGGCGGTCGAGCGGCTACGCCGCTACGCGAGTACCGAGGACCGCCGCAGCCTCGCGACCAACGACGTGCTGCAGTTGCGGCTCGACTGGGGGCGGCTCGCGGTCGAGGCGGTGGCGCTGGAGTCGAAGACGGTCGGCGGGCGGGGCTACATGCGCGGCAGCGACACGGCGCGCCGCCTGCGTGAGGTCGCGTTCCTGCCGGTCCAGGCGCCGACGGAGGTACAGCTTCGATGGCTGCTGTCGCGCTCCGCGTAACCGACGCCGCGAAGGCGTACGTGAACGGCGGGCACGAGACGCCCGTCTTCTCCGCGGTCGACCTCGACGTCGAGGCGGGCGAGATTCTCGCGCTCCTCGGGCCCAGCGGGTGCGGCAAGAGCACGCTGCTGCGCGCGATCGCCGGCCTCGACGAACTGAGCGGCGGCGAGATCGCCTGGCCGGGCGGTGGCGACGCGGAGACACGCGTCGGCGTTGTCTTCCAGCAGCCACTGCTATTGCCGTGGCTCAACGTCCTCGAGAACGTGAAGCTCGGTCTCCGCTATCGCGCGCATCGCGGCGCGGCCGATGACGAGGCCGTGCGGTCGACGATCGCGGAGTTCGGGTTGAGCGACCTCGTGGAGGCGTACCCGGACGAGCTGTCGGGCGGGCAGGCCCAGCGCGTGTCCGTCGCGCGGACGGTCGTCACCAATCCGCAGGTGGTGCTCCTCGATGAGCCGTTCTCCGCACTGGACCCGCTGACGCGGGCGTCGATGCAGGACTGGCTCGTCGGGATTCAGCAGAGTCTCGGGCTGACCGCGGTGATCGTCACGCACGACGTGGACGAAGCGGTGTTCCTCGGTGATCGGGTGGCGATGATGTCGCCCGCGCCGGGGACGATCGTGCAGAGCTGGCGGCTCGATCGCGCGACGCGCGCGGAACGCGGCAGCCGGGCGGCGGACGAACTCAAGCGCGAAATTCTCTCGACGTATCGCGGGTTGCAGCAGTCGGGGCGGTCGACCTCGGTGGCTGCGGACGCACGCACACAGGTGGCCGCCGGTGTGTAGCAGCTAGCCGCGGGCGTGCCCCGCGACTCGACGACCAGAACAGCACTCGCAATGACAGGACACGTGCACTGATGTCAGACCTGACCGATCTTCGGACCGCACTCCCTCGCCGTCGCTTTCTCCACCTTGCCGGGATCGGCGTTGCCGGACTCGCCGGCGCAGCGCTGATTGGCTGCGGGGACGACGAGGGCGATGCGGCCACCTCGACGGCAGCAAGCGGAGGCGACGGCGGCGAACTCGAACAGACGACGCTGCGCGTCGGCTACCTGCCGATCACGGACGCATCGCCGCTGCTCGCGGCGCACGGTCGCGGCATCTACGAAGCCCATGGCCTCGAGGCCGAGCGGCCGACGTTGTTCCGCAGCTGGTCGTCGCTCGCCGAGGCGTTCCAGGCGCGGCAGGTGGACGTCGTCCACATCCTGATGCCGATGGCGATCTGGCTGCGTTTCGGGCAGGACGTCCCACTGAACCTCGTGGCGTGGAACCACAGCGGAGGCTCGGCACTGACGACGCGCTTCGAGATCGACTCGCTGGACCAGCTGGCTGGTCAGACGGTCGCCGTGCCGTTCTGGTACTCGATTCACAACACCGTGCTGCAGATGATGCTGCGCGACGCCGGCCTGACCGCGATCACCGAGGGCGACGCGGATGCGGCGGCCGGCGAGGTGAAGCTGATCGTGATGGCGCCGCCGGACATGCCGCCGGCGCTCGCGAACAACTCGATCCAGGGCTACATCGTCGCCGACCCCTTCAACGCGGTTGCCGAGATCAACGACGTGGGCAAGGTCTTCCGCTTCGTGCCAGACGTTTGGCTCGATCACGCATGCTGCGTAGTGGTGATGCACCAGTCCGACGTCGAGGAGAAGCCGAACTGGGCGCAGGCCGTGGTTAGCTCGATTGCTGAGGCACAGGTCTATATCCGGGAGAACCGCGTCGAGGCGGCACAGCTCCTCTCGACGGACGGCGAGGGCTATCTGCCGCAGCCGCTCCCGGCGATCGAGCGCGCGCTGACGCACTACGACCTCGATGAGTACACGGCGAGTGGGGCGATTCAGCATCCCGACTGGGACACTGAGCGGATCGACTTCCAGCCGTTCCCGTTCCAGTCGTACACCGAGGAGCTGATCCGTCAGATGAAGCTGACCGTCGTCGAGGGCGATCGCACCTTCCTCGACAGCCTCGATCCGACCGAGGCGCATCAGCAGCTCATCGCCGACCAGTTCGCGCGCGCGGCGATCGCGGAGCTGGGCGGGCCCTCGAAGTTCGATCTGCCCGAATCACTGACGCGCGAAGAGCGGATCGACGTCTGATGCAGAGTCGCGGCGCAACCGCGTCGCGCAACACGGCCACCAAGGTGGCGTTGGCGGTCGGCGTGCCGATCGCCGGCCTCGCCGTGTTCGTACTGCTTTGGCTGGCGTGGATCGAGCTGTTCGTCGACTCGAGCAGTTTCCTGGCGGACTGGTCGCCGCGCCTTGCGTTGCCGGAACTGCGCGACCTGCTGGCGAGCGGCGATCTGAACCGTCACATGACGGCGAGCGTGAAGCGGATCGTCGTCGGGCTAGGGATTGCGACGCTGATCGGGATCCCGCTCGGGATGGCGATCGGCGGCCTCCGCACGTTCAACCTCGCGGTGAGCCCGGTGACGGCGTTCCTGCGGATGGTGTCGCCGCTGTCGTGGACGCCGCTGGCGATCATCCTCTTCGGCGTTGGGGACTCGCCGGTCTACTTCTTGATCGCGATCGGTGCGGTCTGGCCGATCACGCTGAGCACGGCGGCGGGCATGTCAGCCCTCGATCGTGACTGGCTGATGCTCAGCCGGTCGCTGGGGGCGACCCGCCTCGAGACTCTGCGCACGATTGTGTGGCCGGGGATCCGCAACGAAGTGCTGACGGGGATTCGGCTGGGACTCACAACGGCGTGGATCATCCTGGTGCCGGCGGAGATGCTGGGCGTCGACTCCGGACTGGGGTTCTTCATCCTCGATGCGCGCGACCGCTTCAATTACGAGCAGGTGGTCGCGGCGATCATCGTGATCGGGATCATCGGGATCATCCTCGATCGGATCGCGCACTACGCACTGACGCCCCGCCGTCGCGAGCGCACGAGGGCGACCGTGGCGACCTCGATGCCGCAGATGCAGGCCGGGCCGGTCGCGCGCCAGCAGTACCGCATCTGACCCTTCGGGTCTCTTACGACGCTTCGCACCTCGGATGGGCGTTGACCTCGGCACTCCGGTGCGCAGGCGGCGCGTCGAGATTGCGGTCGCGCGCTCCCGTCCGAACTGCGGACTGGTGCCTCGGAGCTAGGTAAGGTCGAGGGCGAAGGTGCCGATGGTGCCGACGAGAATCATGAAGGTCATCGAGGCGAGGACGGTCGCGGCAACGCGGGGGCCGACGGCGCTGACCTTCTTGAGGTCGACGCCGATGCCGAGGCCGACCATCGCGACGATGAAGAGCAGTTTGCTGAGGTCCTTCGCCTTGTCGCCGAGGTCGACGCTGATGAGGTCGAGGCTACGGAGCGCAGCGAGCACCAGGAATCCGGCGACGAACCAGGGGATGTAGACCTTGAGTTGCTGGGAGAGCGTGCGGGTGGGCGCGTCGTCCTCGCCACTGTTTCGGTGGAGGAAGCCGAGGGCGAGGATCATCGGCCCGAGGAAGAGCACACGGATCAGCTTCACGAGCGTCGCGGTCTGGCCGGAGAGGTTGGACACCGCGAACGACGCGGCGACGACCTGCGGCACGGCGTAGACGGCGATGCCGGCGACGACGCCGTACTGGTAGTTCGTCATATCGAGGCCCGGCGCGAGCAGCGGGAGCAGCAGGATCTGGCCGACGCCCATGACGGCGCTGATGCCAATCGCGGCAGCGACCTCGTCAGGGGTTGCGCGGATCGCGGGGGCGACGGCGGCGACGGCAGAGTTCCCGCAGATGGAGTTGCCGACGCCGACGAGGACGGCGAGTCGCGAGCTGAGGCCGAGCACGAAGTGGCCGACAAGCCACGCAAAGGTGAGCCCACCGAGCACGGAACCGGTGATCAGGAGGAAGAGCGGCAGGCCGGCGTCGACGATCTGGCCGACATCGACGCTGGCGCCGAGCAGGAAGATCGAGGCTTCCAACACCTGCTTCGAGGCGTAGCGAGAGCCGGCATCGATTGCGGTCGGCAAGGTAAGCAAGTTGCGGAGCAGGATGCCGGCGATGATGGCGACGACCAGGGCGTCGATGACGGCGTCATCGATCAGGCCCTTTTCGAGCTCGACCAGCCCCCACGCGATCGCGGCGACCACGGTCGCCAGGGCGAGGCCGGGACCCATCCGCTGAATCCACGAGGGTGTCTGGGTGGCCTGTCCGGTCGCCGTCACGCGTTCGCCTCCCGCGATGAGTGGACGACAGTACGCGCCGGATCGGACCTACTCAATCGATCGCCGTACCGGCGGGGGCTCAACGGACCGCCTTGCCGGCAAGCGCGCCGGTGACGCCGTCACGGTCCACCGCGACCTGGCCGTTCACGAGGACGTAAGGGATGCCGGCCGGCGCGACCGCAGGGTCCTCGAACGTCGAGAGGTCGATGATGTCGGCGTCGCTGAAGACGACGAGGTCGGCGATGAAGCCCGCGCGGACCTCGCCACGGCGATCGAGGGAGAATCGACGCGCCGGATTCTGGGTGACGCGCTGGACGACCCGCTCCAGCGGTCGGTTGTGACGGCGGCGGAGGCGACCAACGAAGCGCGGGAAGCAGCCGTACGCCCGCGGGTGCGGGATGCCGGGCAGCGGGATCGCGTCGCTGCCGATCATGTAGTCGTCGCGATCGAGGAGTTCCATGATGTCGGCCTCGACCTGGCGGATGCGGCCGACGCTCGGGCTCGGGGCGTAGCGGAAGCCGCACTGCAGGCCCTCCTCCAGCATGACGTCGAGCATCATCTGCTCGACGGATACCTCGCGCTGGGCGGCCGCATCGGCGAACCCGAGGCCGATCAGGTCCTGGTTGCCCTCGGTGGACAGATAGGTCCAACACCCCGTGTCGAGCACCCCGCCCCAGGCTTCCAGGGCGCGCAACGCGGACTGGTAGCCATCGGCGGTGCCGAGGCGCGCGAGCATGCCTTCGGCGCCGCCCTCGTGGAACTCGCCGGGCAGGAAGTAGCCGGGGACGGTCGAGCCGACGACGTACGGGTAGCACTCGATCGTGACGTCGACGCCCTCGGACTTGGCAGCGTCGATGTCCTTCATCAGCTCTTCGACCTGGCCGGCGTTGGGGACGCTGGTGCGGTAGTGGGAGATGTGAACCTTCACGCCGCTGCGGCGACCGATCTCGAGGGCTTCGACGACGCCGCCACCGCCGAAGGCGCGGTCCGTGTTGTGATTGCGGACGTGGGTGACGTACACGCCGTCGTGCTCCGCCACCACCTCGCAGAGCGCGGTCAGCTCCTCGGTCGTGGAATAGGACTGCGGGTAGTAGCTGAGGCCGGTCGCGAGGCCGCGCGCGCCCTGCTCCATGCCCTCGGCGACGAGGCGGCGGGCGTGCTCGAGCGGCTCTCCGACGAGCGGCTGGTCCTCGAAGCCGAGGGTCTCGAGGCGGACCGGGCCGTGCGGGACGAGCATGACGGTGTTGCAGCCGACGCCGTCGTAGCTATCGAGGAAGGCGCCGATCGAGCTGGTGTCCAGGCTGGCCGGCGGCTGCTGCAGGATCCCGCCGAGGTACTCGCGATGGGCCTCGAAGTTGGCGGGCGAGAGCGGGGCGAAGGACATGCCGTCCTGGGCGATGATCTCGGTGGTGATGCCCTGGCGTAGGCCGTTCTCGTGCTGCGGATCGTTCAGTAGTGCGCCGTCCGAATGGGCATGCGTGTCGATGAAGCCCGGCGCGACGACGAGGCCAGTGACATCGATCGTCTCCCGCGTCTCGGCGTCCTCGAGGTTGCCGATCTCGCTGATCTCGTCGCCCGTGATGCCGATGTCCGCATGGACGCGCGGCACGCCCGTTCCGTCGACGACGTCGCCGCCGCGGAGCACGAGATCGAACATCGGGCCTCGTTTCTTTCTGTTGCCCTCGGAAGTGGGCTAGCGGCGCCAGACGGATGGATCGACGGACTCGAGGCCGAAGAGTTGCCAGCCGGGACGTTCGGCACCGGGGGCGTGGCGATCCGGGGACAGTCCGGAGCCGCGGTTGGTGATCAACGCCTGCTCGATGCCCCAGCGAGAGAGGCCCTGCACGGCTTCCATTTGTCCCATTTCAGCAAGGCTGAAGAAGCCGGCAGCGGCGATCTCGACGCCGTCGTGCTTCGGTTCGCCCTCGATCAGATCGAGGCGGAAGATCATGTAGATGTTGGTGCTCGGACCGCCGATTGAGCCACCGAGGGAGTGGCGGAAGGCGACGACGTCGCTGACCTTCGCGATGACGCCGGCCTCTTCCTCGACCTCACGCTCAACGGCGAGCGACAGCGGTTCGTCGTGCTCGGCATAACCGCCCGGCAGTTGCCACGAACCAGCGAAGGGGTTCTGTCCGCGCTGGACGAGCAGTGCCTTGGTCACACCCTCCTCCTCGCGAATGACGACGCCGGAGCAGCCGATCGAGAAGTCGCCGAAGTGGATGAATCCACAAGCGTCGTCCGGGCAGGCCTGGCGGTCGCGACCGCCGTCGTGCTTGGTGGTCAGCCGATTCGCGCAGCGCGGGCAAAAGGTCATCGTGGCCATCGGGATCTCCTCGGGACTCGCGGAGTATGTATGCCCTGACGAGGTGACGTGTCCAGCCGTGCGGCGGATCGTACTGTGGAGCGAAGCGGGTCGATCGAGGACGGCATGGCGAATCTCTCCACCCCCGCCGGTGCTCCCGACGATCCGATCGCGGCGCTGCGGAAGCGGTCGCGGATCCTCGCGCGGTTGCTCGATGCGGACGGTCGGGTCGCGCGTTGGCCGACGCGCCGGTCCCAGCGGCTGCTGATCCTCGAACATCTCGCCCAGCATTTCGAGCCCGACACCCGGATCTCCGAGGCGGAAGTGAACGAGCTGCTGAACTCGTTGCACTCGTTCAAAGACGCCGCGCTGCTGCGGCGCTGGTTGGTGGAGGAGGGGTTCGTCGCGCGGACGGCGAGCGGATCGGCGTACTGGCTCGAGTCGTTCGAGGCGCGGTCGTGAGCGCGGAGTTGCTACCGGGAACGATCGCGGCGATTCGCGCGACCCCCGAGGTGCTGCGGGCGCTGATCCAAGGCCAGCCGGAGGTGGTTACGGCGGCGCGCGGCGCCGAGAGCTGGTCGCCCTCGCACGTGACGCACACCTCGTGGTGGCGGGGCGACTGGGCGCCCTCGAGCGGGCGCGCCGCGCGCTGACCGAGGACGCGCCGACCTTCGCCTGGTACGACGAGGAAGGGGAACTGGCTGCCTCGGGGCTGCGGGGGCGGCCAGCAGCGGAGCTGATCGCGATCCTCGAGGGAGAGCGCGCGGCGCATCCCGCGCTTGGCGCGGAGCTGTCGGCGGCGGACCTCGGACGGTCGGGCGTGCACGCGGAGGTCGGGGAGGTGCGGGTGGCGGAGCTACTGCACCAGGCCGCGTATCACGACAGCCTGCACATCGCGCAGATTGCGTCACTTCTTTCCGGGTCTTTCGTCGGTGGGCGCGGCGCGCTTGCGGGCTCTTCTTCCTAAAGCTCACTAAATCTGTCGTTGACCCTCGGAGAATTGCCAGTGAGCATGTGCCGGTTGTGAAACAGTGCACAGCGAGCCAGGGGGCGCGATGCGAGACCGTTGGGGACGAGTTCTGCTGGTGGCCGGGGTACTCGGCGGGTTGCTCTTCGCTGCTTGCTCGGACGACGGCGATGCGACGGCAACGGCCACGACCGAGGTGACCGCCACGACCGAGGCGACTGCCACGATCGAGGCGACCGCGGCGGCCCCCACTTACCCGATGACGGTCCGCGACCTGATGGGGCGCGAGGTGACGCTGGCAGCAGCGCCGCAAACGATCGTCACGACTAGTCCCTCGGCGATCGAAATCCTGTACGCCGCAGGCGGTACCGCGATTGCGCGATCGGAGACGGCCGTTCACCCGGCCGGCGTCGACACGCTGCCCTCGATTGGGCCGTCGTACCAGCCCGCGTTCGAGGCGATTATTGCGCTGGCCCCTGATCTGGTGATCGCCGACGCGTCCGCGCAGGGACACCTTGCGGAGGCGTTCGGTGGTGCGCTGCAGGGCGTGCCGGTGCTGTTCGTGGGGGCCGTGACCTACCAGGACGTCACCGCCTCGATTCGCCTGGTCGGCACGGTGATCGGCCACGACGCCGAGGCCGAAGCGGCCGCGACGGCGATGGAAGACGTGCTGGACGAGGTGCAGGCAGCGACCGCCGGGATGACCGCGCCGCGCGTGCTCATCGTCAACGGCGCGATCGACGACCTGTTCGTCGCGCTGCCGAACTCGTTCGTCGGCGACCTCGTCGCGAAGGTTGGCGGCGCGAACGTGGCGGAGGGCCAACCGGAGACGGGGCGCTACCCCGGGTACACGCAGCTCTCACTCGAGGCGATTGTCGAGACGGATCCTGAAGTGATCCTGACGATTACGGCCGGTGGCCCCTCGTTGGCGGACTCGGTGCTGGCGGATGAAACGTTCGCCGAGACGACCGCTGTGACTGACGGACGGGTGCACGACCTCGACCTCGAAATCTTCTTGCAGGCGCCGGGGCCGCGCGCGGCCGACGGGCTGTACGAGCTTGCGCGGCTGCTCTTCGGCATCGAATAGCCGGGCGGCAGTCAGAACGTGCAGCGCCAGGCAGTGGGCGGCCGCTTCGACACGAACGGCGTGTTCCTTGTCTCGGCGCTGTTCTTGCTCGCCTCGATGGCGGCGGCGGTGTCGCTGGGCGCGGTGAGCCTCGGGCCCAGTCGGGTGCTGAATGGGCTGTTCGACCAGGGCGACAGCGCGGCACGGCAGATCGTCTGGCAGCTCCGCGTCCCGCGGGTGCTGGTGGCGGCGTTGGTCGGTGCGAACCTCTCGGTCGCCGGAGTGCTGCTCCAGGGTGTGACCCGCAACCCGCTGGCCGGACCGCACGTGCTGGGGCTCTCGGCGGGCGCCGGCTTCGCGACGATCACGGTAGTGGTGGCGGCACCAGGAACGCCGATCGAGCTGGTGGCGCCAGCCGCGTTCCTCGGGGCGATCGCCGCCGCGATGGTCGTCTATGGGCTGGCGTGGCGCGGTGGCATCTCGCCGGTGCGCTTCGCGCTCTCGGGCGTGGCGACGGCGGCGCTGTTTACGGCATTGAGCACGGCGGTGCTGGCGAACTCCGATCTCTTCACGCAGCGGGTGCTCAGTTTCCTGGCGGGCGGGTTGTTCGCGCGGAATTGGGACGATGCCCGCCAGATCGCCCCGTATACGTTCGCCCTCGGAGCGACGTCGCTAGCGGTTGCCGGCGCGCTGAATGTGCTGGCGCTGGGCGATGACGTCGCGCGGGGCCTCGGGATGCAGGTTGAACGGATGCGGCTGCTGCTGGTGGTGCTGGCGGCGGGCCTGACGGGATCCGCGGTGGCGGTAAGCGGGATGCTGGCATTCGTCGGGCTGGTGGTCCCGCACGGCGCGCGACTCCTCGTTGGCTCCGATCACCGGCGATCGGCGCCGCTGGCGGCGCTGCTGGGCGCGAGCTTGCTGGTACTGGCCGACACGCTCTCGAGGGTGGTGATCGCGCCGGCGGAGATCCCGGTGGGGATCCTGACCGCGGTGATCGGTGCGCCGGTGTTCTTGCTGCTGATCCGGATGCGCACGTGACGGCGCCTGCCTCGGTGGCGGCGCCGGCGGTGGCGCGGATCCAGGCGAGCGAGCTGCGCGTGGGCTATGGCTCGCGCGAGGTGCTGCACGGCGTTTCGCTGTCGATCGAGGCGGGCGAACTGGCGGTGCTGATCGGGCCGAATGGCTCTGGGAAATCGACGTTGCTACGCACGCTGGCGCGGCTGGTGACCCCGACGGCAGGGTCGGTGCACTTCGATGGCGCCGATCTGGGCGGCATCCGGCCGCGCGATCTGGCGCGGCGGGTGGCGTACCTACCGCAGGCACCGGAGGGTCCCCGGGACCTGACCGTCGAGGAGTTGGTGTGGCGCGGGCGCTATCCGAACCGGGGGTTGTGGGCGGCCGCACGTGTGGAAGACCACGATGCGGTGGAGGAGTCACTGCTTCAGACTGGGACGGCGGATCTTCGTGGGCGTGCGCTTGGCACGTTGTCCGGGGGTGAGCATCAGCGGGCGTGGATCGCCATGTCGCTGGCGCGCGAGCCGGACGTGCTGTTGCTGGACGAGCCGACGACGTTCCTCGATATCGGGCATCAGGCGGAGCTGCTGCGGCTGCTGGGCCGCCTCAATCGAGAGCGCGGGATCACGGTGGTGATGGTGCTACACGACGTCACGCAGGCTGCGCACTACGCTCGTCGCGTGATCGCGATCCGCGACGGGCGGGTGATGCATGACGGCGAACCCGGTGAGGTCATCACCGCGGACCACATCGCGGAACTGTTCGATGCCGAGGTGACCGTGCTCATCGATCCCGCGACAGGTGCACCGGTGATTGTGCCGCGCATGGCCGCCCCCGATGAAGAGGCGTGAGGTGACCGCCGAAGCGACGCTGGGCGGGCTGCGGTTCGTCGTCGGTGGGCGCGCATTCCGCCTGCTTGAGCCGCGGCTGTTCCTCTGGAAAGCCGCCAGCGTGCTGTTGTTGTCCGCGGCGTTGTTCCCGGTGCTGTCGCTGAAGGATGGGATCCCGGCGACGGCGTACGCGCTGTCGCTGGTGGTGCTCCACGTCGCGATCCTCGGGATCTACCTGTACCGAGTGAAGTTCCGCGAGTTGGACCCGGACGCGCGGGCGCTCGCGTTGCGGGTACTGGCGCTGATTGTCGTGAGCTATCTGCTGGTGATCGTGTCCCGGTTCGACCCGGATGGACCTCGATCGACACTGGCGACGCAGTTGTTGGCGATCACGGCGTTTCACGCGATCCTGCTGGCGCTGGTGATGATCCGCATCGAACCTCGCGAGGCTCACTAGCCACGCGACGGTGGCGGGGCTCTCCGCGCCTCCGCGCCTCGGCTCCTTCGAACGAGCGCCGGTCAGTCCCGGATCGCCAGGCGTTTCTGGAGGCCGCTCAGTACCATTGCGATCGCCAGTCCGCCGGTGGCGTGCCAGGCGCGGCGCGCGATCCCGCCGCTGAAGCCGTAGGCCGTGTAGTCCCGCAGTGCGCGGCCGCGAATCAACCCGCCGTTCAAGGGATCCGGCTCGAGGTGGGCGCTCGCTCGATCGATCACCGTGGCCGCCGTCCGCAACAGTTGCCAGCGTCGTCGCAGCGAGCGGCGCGGCGACGCCAGCAACAGCGTCCGGAGGCTGGATCCGAAGACGCTCCCGAGGCTGCTTTCGAGCGGCAGGATCCGAAAGCGATTGCCGGCCAGCCGCCAGGGGCCGAAGTCGAACACCGTGAGCATGTCGGTGTCCGGGTCGTAGAGGGCGTTGTGGAACGACGCGTCCGCGTAGTGCTCTTCGAAGGTCGCCACGTAGGCTATCAGGCTCTGGGCGAAGCGGTCGGCCAGTCGCAGGCGGCTGGCCGCGGTGATGTCATCGCGCAGCAGGTAGTCGTGGAGCGACTCGCCAGCGCACCACTCCATCTCGATTGAGGGTGGGAGGCTCGCGGTGCCCTCGATGAAGGACAGCGGGCGAGGGCTACGCAGGCCCGGGATCCGCGCAAGGACGCAGCCGAAGCGGGTCAGCCGGTCCATTTCCTGCGCTGCCTGGAAGCGCGAGTTTTCCAGCGTCGGAAAGCGGTATTCCTTGAGCACGATCGCCCGTTGTGCGTCGACGGTCACGGTCCCCCAGGGTCGCTGATGGCGAACCGCGTCGGCATGCGACGTGCCTTCGGGCTCCGGGGTTGGATCAGTGACCGCACGTTCCATAACGAGAGAATAACACGTCGCTAATAATACTGTCACTATACTCACTGTCTGGCGGTTGGGCACTGGCGTCATCGATCCGAGGCGCAGGAGCGGGGGTGGGGAACGGTCCCGTCGACCGGATGGGCCACGCCGAATGTGATCTCGATCGGCGACAGCTTGAGTACGCTCGGATTTGCCCACCGCTGCGCAGGAGGACCTCGATGCCACACGTTCACCGAATTCGACGGCAGATCAGCCGCCGCATCTTTCTCGCCGATCTCGGTCGAGGCGGTGTCGCCGCGGCCGTGGGGATCGGCCTAATCGCCTGCGGGGGTGACGAGGACGAAGGACCGACCGCCGAGGTAAGCGAATCGACCGCGACGTCCAGCACGACGGCCGGCACGGCGACTGCCGCCGGTTCCCCCTCGGTTGCCGCGACCGCCACTACGGGTGGAGTGCTGGGAACGGCGACCGGCGCGCCATCCTCGAGCGGTGCCAGTGGCCTGGTTGCGGTCGAGTGGGGGCGCGCAAACCTCTGGTTTGTGTCCGCCTACGTGCTGGCGCGCGGAGGAGAGGCGACGATCGTCGATACAGGCGTCGAGGGCAGCGAAGGCGCGATCGAGGAGGCGCTCGGCGCGCTGGGCCTCGGCTGGGGTGACGTCGGCCATGTGATTCTCACGCACCGCCATGGCGATCACGCGGGGAGCCTGCCTGCGGTGCTTGCGGCGGCGGCGGATGCGACGGGCTACGCAGGTGCCGCCGACATCGGTGGCATCAGCTCACCGCGGGCGCTGGTGGCGCTGGCGGACGGGGATCGCGTCTTTGACCTCGAGATCATCGGGACGCCGGGACACACGGCCGGGCATGTGTCGGTCCTCGATCGCGTCGGCGGGATCCTCGTGGCGGGGGACGCAATCAACGGCGCCGACGGCGGGGTGATCGGGCCGAACGCCCAATTCACGCCAGACATGACCGTGGCGAACGAGTCCGTGGCGAAGCTGGCGGGACTCCCCTTCGAAACGATCCTCTTCGGGCACGGCGAACCGGTGCTCAGCGGCGGCTCGGCGCGGGTCGCAGCCCTCGTCGGCTAGGGCTTGTAGGGCGTCGGGCTCGGGCCGAGCTGGTTGCGGAGGATGCGCTGGGCATCCTCGACGAATTCGACGGCGAGGGGGCGGGTGTCTCGAGGGTTGATGATGTCCTGGCCGGTCGCCTCGGCGGTGCGGAAGGGGGAGGCCATCGCCTGCATGCGCGCCTCGATCTCCGCTTCCTTCGCTGCCGGGTCGTCCGCCTCGCGGATCTCGCGGCTGTAGGCGGCGGAGACGCCGCCCTCGATGTGCATCGAGCCCCAGCGGGCGGAGGGCCAGACGTAGCGGCGGTACATGCCAGTCGAGCGGTGCTGGCACTGGCCGGCAACGCCGTAGAGCTGGCCCATGACGATTGTCAGCCAGGGCATCCGGCTTTCGACGGTCGCGATCACGAGCCGCGCGCCGGCGCGCTCGATGCCGGCCTTCTCCATGTCGAGGCCGACCCGGAAACCGGGCTCGTCGGCGAAGGAGATCAGGGGGAGGTGGAAGGTGTCGCAGAGCTGGATGAAGCGGATGACCTTGTCGCCGCCTTTGACGTCGGTGGTGCCACCCATGAACTGCTTGTTGTTGGCCATGATGCCGACGGGGTAGCCGTTGACGCGGGCGAGGCCGGTGATGCGGTTGCGTGCGTAGTTCGGGGCAATCTCGAAGAAGGAGCCACTGTCGACGACGGCTTCGATCGCCTCGTGGGCGTCGTAGGGGCGGCGGGTGTCGCGGGGGACGAGGGAGAGCAGCGACTCTTCTCGACGGTCGGGGTCGTCGGTCGGCTCCTCGTACGGCGGCAGTTCGTCGACGTTGGTGGGCAGGTAGCTCAGGAAGCGGCGGATCTGGGCGAAGGCGTCGGCCTCGTCCTTCGCGAGGTTGTCGACGACCCCGCTTTCCTTCGTGTGGATCTGTGGACCACCGAGGTCTTCCTTGGTGATGTCGTAGCCGAGCGCGGCCTTCACGACAGGCGGGCCGCCGGGGAAGACCTGGCTGATGCCGTCGACCATCACGCTGAAGTGGGCGATGCAGACGTCCACCGCCGGCAGGCCGGCGACGGATCCGAGGGCGGCCGAGACGACCGGGACCGCGCGCAGCAGTTCGACGTCGAGGCGGGTGTAACTGTTGCCGTCGGGGACGTAGGTGCGCCCGAGGGCTTCGAAGCCGCGGACACTCCCGCCGGCGGAGTCGAGCAGGCGGATGTAGGGCAGGCGGGCCTCGAGGGCGCGCTGGCTGGCGCGAGGCTCGGCGCCGAGCGCGCCGTCGCCACCGGCGCTGCCGGAGCCCCCTCGGACGGTGAAGTCGCCGGCGTTGATGACCACGCGCCGGCCGTCGAGGCGGGCGTAGCCGTCGACGGCGCCCTTCGGGAGGAGGTCGGTCAGTTCGCTCGTCTGCTCGTCGTAGGTGGCCGTGCCGACCAGGCCCTGGAACTCGCGGAAGGAGCCGGGGTCGACGAGGCCGTCGATCCGCTCGCGGACCGTGAGCTTGCCGCGACGGCGCTGTTCAGCGACGCCGCGCTCGCCGCCGAGCTTGGCCGCGAACGCCTGGCGGCGCTTCAGTTCGTCGAGTTCGGGCTGCCAGGTCATGTGCGCTCCTCGGGAGTCGGCTGGTGTCTCAGTGGCTGGTGGCTACAGGTGGCGCTGGATTGGCAGTTCGCGGTGGCGCTGGCCGGTCAGGCCGAACACGGCGTTGGAGATTGCCGCGCCGATCGGGACGATGCCCGGCTCGCCGGCGCCGGTCGAGGGCGCCGTGTCATCGCCGACGAAGCGGACATCGATCGAGGGTGTGTCGGTGATCCGCGGAACGCGGTAGCGCGCGAAACAGCTGTTGAGGACGCGACCGCCCTCGAAGTCGGCGGCCTCGAAGAGCGCGCCGCCGATACCCATGATGATCGCGCCCTCCATCTGGTTACGGGCGCCCTCGGGATTGACGACGAGCCCGCAGTCGAGGGCGGCGGCGACCCGGTGGACGCGCACGTCGGAACCGGAGATCGAGACCTCGGTGGCAGTCGCGACATAAGAGCCGACGTCGATGCCGATGGCGATGCCGGCGCTGCGTCCGGGGGCGGGGGTGTAATTAGCCCAGCCAAACAGGTCTGCTGTCGCTTCGAGGGCGCGGCGGAAGCGCGGTTCGGTCAGGTTCAGTAGACGTAACTCGACAGGATCGATGCCGGTTGCGGCGGCGATCTCGTCCATGTGCACCTCGCGGGCGAAGTGGTTCACGGCCGCGCCGAGTGAGCGATAGGAGCCGCTGGGGAGCGGGCTGTCGGAACGATAGACCGTCGAACGGACGTGCGGGGCGGTGTAGGGCGTCTCGGAGCCCCGCCGGCCGATCATGACCCGCTCACCGGAGTGGTAGGCGTCTGCCTGCCACGCGGTGAGCCGTCCATCCGAGGTGAAGCCGCTCTTGAGCCGGATGACAGCGGCCGGGCGGAAGTTCGACCAGACGCTCTCGTCGACACGGGTGTAGGCGACGCGGACCGGGCGACCGGCCGCGCGAGCGAGCTTCGCGGCCTCGATGGCGGGGCGGTAGGGCGACTTGGCGCCGAAGCCGCCGCCGATCTCGGGGGCGATCACCCGGACGCGTTCCTCGTGAATATCGAACGCCTCGGCGAGTTCCTGGCGGATGCCGAAGGGGCGCTGCGTGCCGGCCCAGACCGTGAGGCGGTCATCTCGCCATTCGGCGACAGCGGCGCGGGGCTCCATCGGGATCGGTGCAATGTAGGGGATGAAATACGTCGACTCGATCACCTCGGAGGCGGCGCGGAAACCCTCGTCGAGGTCGCCCGACTCCTGCATGACGAAGCCGTCGGTGCCGCTCTCGACGAGTACCGAGGGCAGCTCCCAGCCGGCGGGCTGGCCGGAAGGGACGTCCCAGTCGATCTCGACGAGCCCGGCGGCGCGGTCGGCCTGTTCGTCGCTCTCGGCGATGACGGCGATGATGCTGCCTTCGTGGATCGTCTCGACGACGCCGGGGAGCGCCGCTGCGACCGAGAAGTCGACGCTGCGGGCGCGCGCGCCATAGGCGACGGGGCGGATCACCGAGGCGAACAGCACGCCCTCAGGCTGGATGTCCTGCGAGTAGAGGGCGCGGCCGGTGACGCGGGCGACGGCGTCGATGCGCTCGCTGACCTCGGTGCCCATCAGGTGGAAATCGGATGACGGGAGCACCGGCGCGTCGGCGTCCAGCTCGCGATCGAGGGACTGGCCCGCGAGGAGGTCGGCGTACGACACCGCGCGTGACGGATCGCCCTCGGGAATCACGAGGCCGTCGCTGGCCTCGAGGTGGTCGACGGGGAGGTCCAGGCGATCGGCGGCGAGGTTGAGCAGCGTCTCGCGCGCGGTGGCGGCGGCGCGGCGGAGCTGCACGCCGACACGCGCGGTGGACTGGCTGCCGAAGGTGCCCATGTCCCAGGGCACGAGGTCGGTGTCGCCGAGGATCACCTCGATGCGGTCGAGCGGGAGGCGCAGTTCGTCCGCGACCTCGATCGCGAGGCCGGTGCGGATGTTCTGGCCGTACTCGACTTTGCCGGCGAAGACGGTCGCGCCGCCATCCGGGCGGATGTGCAGCCAGGTGGCGCGCTCGGTCTGCGGCTCGGTGTTGCCGTAGGTCTGCTGCCCGTAGCCGGTCCTCGAGGCGGGGAAGCCGACGGTGACGTCGCCGACAATGCGCAAGCCCTCGGAGGTGTCGACGGGCGGGTGGTCGATGGTCGTCATGCGCGGTCTCCATCCTGAGACGCCACGCGCTCGATCGCGCGCTGAATGCGGACGTAGGTGCCGCAACGGCAGACGTGCTCGGCGAGCGCCTCGCGGATCTGCTCGCGGGAGGGGTGCGGTTCGCGGTTCAGCAGACCGACGGTGCCCATGATGAAGCCGGGGATGCAGTAGCCACACCGCATCGCCTGCTCTGCGACGAATGCTTCCTGGACCGGGTGCAGCTCTTCGCCCTCGGCGAGGCCCTCGATCGTCTTGAGGTCGCCGCCGGCGACGGCGCCGACGGTGGTGAGGCAGGCGCGGAGCGGCGCGCCGTCGACCAGCACGGTGCAGGCGCCGCAGAGCCCTTCGCCGCAGCCGTACTTCGTGCCGGTTAGACCGAGGTCGAAGCGCAGATATGAGAGCAGATTGCGTTGTGGGAGCGGCACATCGCGCGGCTCGCCGTTGACGATCAGGGCAGGCATGCGGCTCCTTGCTAGGTGAGGGCGCCGGCGATCGCGGCGGCCTCAATCTCGTCGGGGGAGAGGTGCAGGATGTCGGTGAGTACGTATCCGGTGTCCTCGCCGAGGGTCGGCGCGGCCTTGTGTAGCATGCGCTGCTTCGCCGAGAAGTGGGTGATGAACCCGTCGTAGGGGGTAGGACCCATCACGGTGTGATTGAGAACGACGAAGAACCCGCGATCGGCGATCTGCCGGTCGAGGTAGAGGTCGCTCGAGTACTGGGCGACGCTGGCCGGCACGCCCGCCGCGGCTAATTCCCGCTCGAGGGCGAATGGGTCGCGGTCCGCGCACCACGCCGTGAGCACCGCATCGATCTCGTCGTCACGCTCGAGGCGCGCCTCGAGGGTATCGAGGCCCTCGAACGCGTCGAGTGGCGCGAGAGTGCGGAGCGCACGCCACTGTGCGGTGGTTTCGCAGGCGATCGCGAGGAAGCGCTGGGTGCCGGCGGCGGCGTAGACGCCGTTGGGGGAAGCCGTCGGCGATTCGAGGCCGACGGGGCCGGGGAGGCGACCGTTCACGGTGTAGTCGAGCAGCAGCGGCTCGGTGAAGTGCATCGCCGCTTCGACCTGCGAGATGTCGATGCGTTGCCCTTCGCCGGTCTTGCGCGAGTGCAAGATCGCCGCGGTCAGCGCGGCGACGCCGAAGTGCGGCGTAATCATGTCCGAGTAGGCGCCCCAGGTTCCCGCCGGAACCCGGTCGGGCCAGCCGGTGATGCCATGCAACCCGGCGATCGCCGAGCCCTGCTGACCGAAGCCGGCGAAGGTGGCGTAAGGCCCGGTCTGCCCGAGCAAGCAGGTTGAGTACCAGACGAGCGCGGGGTGCTTCGCGAGCAGTTCGTCCGGATCAAGTCCGAGTTTCTTCATGGTGCCGGGTGTGAAGCTCTCGACGACCACGTCCGCCCACTCGATCAGGCGCAGCGCCAGCGCGCGGCCCTCGGGTGTTGCGAGGTTGAGCGAGAGCCCCAGCTTCGATGAGTTGTAGTCGGCGAAGAACTGGGAGCGGTCGAGGCCGAGTTCCCCGTTCTTCGCCGGCTGCGCGAGCCGCAGGATGTCGGGGCGCGTGATGCTCTCGATGTGAACGACGGTCGCGCCGTGATCGCCGAGCGCCTTTGCGGAGATCGGCCCCACGCCGATCCAGGAGAAATCGGCGACCTTGAGCCCGGCGAACGCTTCGCCGTCGCGTGGGCCGGTTGCGACGACCGGTGCCGTCACCGAGGGGGGCGGTACCTCGAGGAGTGCTTGATCGGCGCCGAGGGCAGGCGCGGGCCGCTGCATCGAGAGCGGCGAGCGGCTCAGCTTCGCGAATGGTCCGGGGTGCTCATAGTCGCCGACGCGGGTCCAGAACTCGCGCTCGGCGAGCTGTGGGGATCGATAGAGGTCGGCGGCATCGTTGACCGGCGCGACCATCAGATCGTGCTCAGTGGCCCAGTGGTGAACCTCGTCCTTCGTCCTGGTGGCGAAGTAGGCGCGGATCGCGCGGATGGCGGCGACCACGGCCGCGGGTTCGCCGGTCTGACCGAGGATACCCGGCAGCCCGGCCGACCAGTCCATGCCGAGCAAAGTGGGATCGAGGTCGCCAGCCAACTCCACCTCGCGGAGGATCTGGTCGACGATCGCGCCGGCGCGCCCGATCCCGAGGCCGAGCAGCAGGTATCCGTCCGCGCATTCCATGGTCGACAGACCCTGAAGCTGGACGCCTTCGATTCGCTCCGGCGGGATACCTCGCTCGGCGCAGGTGCCGGGCAGGTTGCCGCCGACGTTCGGCGGGAAGCCCGTGGCGTTAAGCAACGTCCAGATGATCCCCTCCTGCATGGAGGTGTCGAGATGCTGGCCGAGGCCCGATGAGGCGCGCTCGTTGAGGGCGATGATGCAATCGGCGGCGGCCTGCGCCCCGGCGTGGAACGCGGCCTGCGGCAGACCGACCGGGATCGGCGGGCGATCGGCATCGCCCTGGAGCATCACCAGACCGCCGGCGGCCTCGATGGTGAGTTCGGTGGCGGGCCAGTGGGCCTTCGGTCCGTGCTGTCCGAAGGGAGTGATCGAGGCGTAGATGAGCCGCGGGTTGACCTCGGAAAGCTGCTCGTAGTCGAGGCCGAGCGCGGCCATCACGCCCGGATCGAAGGACTCGACGAGGATGTCCGCAGTGCGCACGAGGTCGCGCAGGCGATCGCGGCCCGCGGGACTTTCAAGGTCGAGGACGGCGCTGCGCTTGCCGAGGCCCACTGCGGCCCAGTAGAGGGAGGGCCCGTCGGCGCCAGATCGTTCATCGAAGGGCGGGAGGCGACGGGCGCGAGCGCCCTCGGGCGGCTCGAGCTTGATCACCTCGGCACCGAGATCGGCGAGCACGCGGCCAGCCAGCTCGGCTCGCTCGGTCGCGAGATCGAGGACACGGATACCCGCGAGGAGGGCGCTGGCGGTCACAGGGCTGGTCAAGATGCCTCACAGCCTAGCGGATCGGGGCGTAAGCGCGTCGCACTCGACGAATCGCGCGTCACGTCCGACGATTGATCGATGGATACGGAGCTGACGGTTCGCTCGTTACTGGATGTCGGCGCAGCGGATGCGCCGGCCTTGTTCGACGTGGACGGTCGGATCCTCACGTATGGCGCACTGCGCGCACAGGTGGACGAGTTGGCCGCCGAGCTGGCCGCACGGGGTGTTGGCCCTACGGACCGTGTCGCAATCCTGCTGCCGAACGGACCGGCGATGGCGGTGGCGTTCCTGGCGGCGGCCAGCCGCTGTGCGGTTGCCCCGCTGAATCCCGCGTATCGCGTCGAGGAACTGCGCTTCTCCTTCGAGGACCTCGCCCCGCGTGTGCTGATCACGACCGTCGAGGCCGGTGTCGCCGCTCGCGAGGCGCTGCCGGCGGGCATGGTCGCCCTCGATATGACGGGTGACCTCGACAGCGGCTTCGCGCTCGTCGGTCCGGAGGTGGACGCCGGTCTGTCCTCGGACGCGCCGGCGACCGCGGTCGGGCCGACGCCGGACGACGCGGCGCTGCTCCTCCACACCTCGGGGACGACGGCGAAGCCGAAGCTGGTGGCGCTGACACAGCGAAACCTGGTTGCTTCGGCCACGAACATCGCGCGCTGGCTCGAGCTGACCCCTGCCGATCGGTGCCTGAACGTGATGCCGCTCTCGAGGCGGCCCTGGGCCGCGCGCAGCTTGGCGCGATTACCGAGGACGCGACGCTGAGCGAGCTCGCAGCCGGGCAACTGCTGGCGGTTGGGATCGACCCCGCGCCGTTCACGGCCGCCGCGCGGCGCGTCGTGGAGCGCGCGGCGCTCGCCGGTCCCGAGGCGTTCACGGTCGCCGAGGTACGCGTGCTCGGACGGTTGGCGCGTGGGATGTCCCATCGCGAAATCGAGACCGATCTAGGGCTCGCGCGACGTGGGGCGTCGCGGTCGATCACTGCGGTGTACGGGAAGTTGGGCGTAACCGGCCGCGTCCATGCGGCGCGGGTCGCCGCCGAACGCGCGGTGGCCTGACGCACCAGCACCCGCGCGACGCGTGGCGTCGCGCTCAGCATCACCAAGGAAGCGAACGACGCCGCGCGTCGTTCGCGCGCAGTAGCTAGTTGTCGAGGGTGGTCGCGGGCGACGCCAGTCGGGCGCGGAGCCAGCCCTCGAGGATCGTTCGCTCGTCGGCGGTGAGCCGCAGGCCGAGCCGCGATCGACGCCACAGCACATCGTCCGCATCCCGCGCCCATTCGTGGGCGACGAGGTAAGCGACTTCGCGTTCGTACAGTCCGGCGCCGAAGTGCGTCCCGAGGTCCGAGGTCGTTGTGGCGTCGCCGAGGACCTCGAAAGCTCGCGTGCCGTATGCGATCGCGAGGCGTCGCCGGATGCTGTCGTCGAGCCAGCCGTAACGAGCGCTCAGCCCCTCGGCAAGTTGACCGACTCGTCGCGGATCGAGGTCCCCGCCGGGAAGCTGCGCGTCAGCGGTCCAGCTGCCGGCAGGACAGCCGAGGAGCGGCGCGAGCTTGCGCATCGCCTCGTCGGCCAGCTTGCGGTAGGTCGTGAGTTTGCCGCCGAGAATCGAGAGCAGCGGAGCGCCGTTGCCGTCCATTTCGAACTGGTAGTCGCGCGAAACGGCCGAGGCGTTGAGCGTCTCCTCGCCGATCAACGGTCGCACGCCGGCGAAGCTGTGGACGACATCGGTCGCCGCGATCTGCCGTCGGAAGAAGCGGTTGGCGGTGGCGATCAGGTAGTCGATCTCCGCGTCGCTCGCGGTCGCGGCGGCCGGATCGTCGGCGAACTCGACCTCGGTCGTGCCGATCAGTGTGAAGTCCTGTTCGAACGGGAGCGCGAAGACGACGCGGCGATCGGGGTTCTGCAGCGTGTAGGCGAAGCCGTGATCGAAGAGCCGCGGCACCACGATGTGGCTGCCTTTGACGAGCCGCAGCGGTTGCGCGGGGACACCCGGAACAGCGTCGTGGAGGAAGCTGCTGGCCCATGGCCCGCAGGCGTTGACGAGGGCGCGCGCGGTGACGCTGCGCTCACCCTCGGCGTCCCGCAGTTGCACGTTCCAGCGATCGCCGTCGCGGGTCGCGCGGACGCAGGCGGTCCGCGTCAGGATCGTCGCGCCGCGTTCGGCGGCGTCGAGGGCGGTCAGCACCACGAGGCGGGCGTCGTCGACCCAGGCGTCGGAGTACTCGTAGCCCTCGCGGAGGTCGGGGCGGAGCGCCGCGCCGGCCTCGTGCTGATCCAGGCGCACCGCCTTCGATCCCGGGAGGAGCTTGTGCCGTCGGATGTCGAGGTGGTCGTACAGGAAGAGGCCGATGCGCATCATCCAGCGCGGCCGCAAGCCCGGCACGTGCGGCATCACGAAGCGAAGCGGACGCACGAGCTGCGGGGCGCTCCGGACCAGTAGTTCGCGCTCGGCGAGCGCCTTCGCGACGAGGCGGAATTCGTAGTGCTCCAGGTAGCGGAGGCCACCGTGGATCAGCTTGGAGCTGGCGGATGAGGTGTGGCTGGCCAGATCGTCGCGCTCACAGAGCAGGACACGCAGGCCTCGGCCGGCCGCGTCACGGGCGATCCCGGCGCCGTTGATGCCACCACCCACGACCACCACGTCGTAATCGTGGTCCGATGGCGTGGTGCGGCCTTGCGGCACGGGTGTGGGTGACGGTTCCGATTCCATCGCCGATCGACGCTAACACTGTGCGCTGGCGTGGGCAGCAGCGCCGTGCCGGCGCGTCTTGTGCGAGGATCCAGCGGATTCGAGCGGGGAGCGGAGCGGGAGCGCGCACATGACCGAGGGACCATCGCTGCTGGCGATCGACCAGGGCACGACCAGCAGTCGCGCGATCCTCTTCGACGCGGACGGCGCTTCGCTAGCGTCGGCACAACGCGAGTTCACACAGCACTATCCGCACCCCGGCTGGGTCGAGCATGACCCGGAGGAGATATGGCGCACGACGCTGGCAGTCACGCGGGAGGCGCTGGGCGATCGACCGGTGGCGGCGATCGGGATCACCAACCAGCGAGAAACGACGCTGATCTGGGACCGCGCCAGCGGTGAGCCGATTCATCCAGCGATTGTCTGGCAGGACCGTCGCACGACGGAGCGTTGCGCCGAGCTGAAACAACAGGGCGCGGAAGGGCTGGTACGCGAGCGCACGGGCTTGCTCCTCGATCCGTACTTTTCGGGCACGAAGATCGGCTGGCTGCTGGACCACGTCGCGGGAGCGCGGGCACGCGCGGAACGCGGAGAACTGGCGTTCGGCACAGTCGATACGTTCCTGATCTGGCGGCTGACCGGGGGCCGCCGGCACGTGACGGATGCGACCAACGCGTGCCGGACGCTGCTCTTCAACATCCACACACAGCAGTGGGACGACGAACTACTCGCGCTGCTCGGGGTCCCGCGCGCGCTCCTGCCCGAGGTGCTGGACTGCGCGGACGACTTCGGCGAGACGGATCCGGCGGTGCTTGGCCGCGCGATCCCGATCCGAGGGGTGGCCGGCGATCAGCACGCGGCGACGATCGGGCAGGCGTGCGTTGCACCGGGGATGGTGAAGAGCACCTACGGGACCGGCTGCTTCGCGATCTTCAACACGGGCGACACGGCGGTGCGTTCCGAGAACGGGCTGCTGACGACCCTTGCCTACCGCCTCAACGGCGTGCCGACCTACGCCCTCGAAGGTTCGATCTTCGTTGCCGGCGCGGCGGTGCAGTGGCTCCGCGACAAGCTGCACGTGATCGCGGACGCGCGTGAGACCGAGGCGCTGGCAGCGAGCCTGGACGATCGAGGTGGCAACGACGGCTTGTACCTGGTGCCGGCGTTCGTTGGGCTCGGCGCGCCGCACTGGGCGCCCGAGGCGCGCGGGGCGCTGGTCGGGCTGACCCGGGCCTCGGGGGTTGCGCACCTGGCGCGGGCGGCGTTGGAGGCGGTGAGCTACCAGACGCACGATCTCACAGCCGCGATGGCCGCCGACGCGGGGGCATCGCTTGGGACGCTGCGTGTCGACGGCGGGATGGTCGCGAACGACTGGCTGCTGCAGTTCCTGGCTGACGTCCTTGATACGCCGGTCGAGCGGCCGACCAACATCGAGACGACTGCGCTCGGGGCCGCGTACCTGGCGGGCCTGGGCGCCGGCATCCTCGGTTCGGTCGCCGAACTGGGTGACCGCTGGGTCCTCGATCGACGGTTCGAGCCGCGGATGGGCGCGGAGCGGCGGGCAGCGCTGCTGGACGGCTGGGACCGGGCCGTCGCCAGCGTGCTCGGGCGTTGATTCCCGTCCGTTGGCGTCGCGAAATCTTACCCGCCATTGACGCGTCTCCCGCTACCCTGAGTGCGCGCCTCACCCGCGACGCAATAACGGAGGTTTGTTGGTGACGAGGACACGGATGATGGCGATCGGGGCGGCTGCGGCCGTACTCGTGGTCGCGGCGTTTGGCGGTTGGTACTTCCTGATTCGCGACGACGCGCCAGCGGCGGTGAACCTGGCCGACGCGGTCGCTTCGGCCTCCGAGGCAACCGCGGTGTCAGGCTTGCCCTCGACAGCGACAGCCGAGGCCAGCGGAACTGCCGAGGCGGCCTCGACGGCCACGGCGACTGGTACGACGGCGGATCCGACGGCGACGGCGCTCTCCGGAGCAGACCTGGTCGGCACCTGGACCCTGGCGGACGGCACCGAGTCATTTGTCGGCTACCGGATTGCCGAGGAACTCGCCCGGGTGGGAGCGGCGACCGCGGTCGGACGCACCTCGGACGTGAGCGCGACGCTGGTGTACGACGGTGCCGCGATCACCTCGGTTGAGATCGAGGCGAATCTGAAGACGCTGCGGAGCGATGACGATCGTCGCGACGGGCAACTCGAACGACAGGCACTCGAGACGAATCAGTTTCCGACGGCGACCTTCTCGCTGACCGAAGCGATCGTGCTCGAAAGCGAGCCCGCCGAGGGCGTTCCGATCGCCGTCACGGCGGTGGGCGAACTGACGCTCCATGGCGTGACGCGCAGCGTCTCGATCCCACTCGAGGGCCAGTTGGTCGGTGGGCGCGTCGTCGTGGTCGGATCCACGGTGATCACGCTCGCGGACTACGAGATCGATGCGCCAACCTCCATCGCGGTGCTCTCGGTCGCTGAGGACGGGACGTTCGAGTTCCAGCTCGTCTTCGAGCGCGCCTAGCCGGTCGAATCGCCGTCACGCATCAGCCGCGAGCTGCCGCCGCGGCTCGCGGTACCGCAAGCTCCGCGGACGAGGCGTGACGGCGATAATTCCCCTCGATTCGCGGTAGTCCGCCTCGTCCGAGGGCCGCGAAATGGCGTCGGATCGGGCGCGGCGACTGAGGGTGCACCCCAACGGCGGCCGTTACGTGCGGATCTCCCTCGATCCGAAGATCAAGGGTCATGCGAACACGCCTCCGTTTACCGCGTGCTGGCTGGCCCGTGGCGCTCCTGATCGGGGCGTGGCTGGCGGTTCACTTCATGGCGGCCGGAATCCTCGAGGATTCTGTCTTCGACGGCGGGTTGCTCGGTACCGATAGCTACATGCGGGTAGTGCGCGTCGACGAACTCGCCTCTGGTGGCGGTTGGTTCGACAGCACCATCGAACGGAGCAATGCGCCGTTCGGGGATGAACTGCACTGGACGCGTCCGTTCGACGTGCTGATCCTCGCCATCGCCGCGCCGCTGGGCCTCGCGATTGGCTTCGATGACGCGCTCTTCGTCTCGGGGGCGGTGATCTCGCCGCTCCTTCACCTGGCGATGCTGTTTGCGCTGGTCTGGGCGGTGACGCCGCTCGTCGGTCGTGGACGAGCGCCGATGGCGGCGATCGTGCTGGTGGTCCAGCCAGCAGTGCTGGCACACACGGTGGCCCGGCAGGCCGATCACCATTCACTACAACTCCTGCTGCTGGTCGTGGAGATCGGTCTCCTCGTACGCGCGCTCGCCGATCCGAGGCGAATCGGCACTGCCGTCGCAGCGGGTGTGGTCGCTGGCCTCGGGATTTGGGTGAGCGCGGAGATGACCATCCTCGCGGGGCTGGCGGCGGCGGCGCTCGTCGCCGCCTGGATCCAGCAGCCGGACACACGCGCGAGGACACTCGCCGCGTTTGGCGCCGGCATGACCGCACTGATCGCGCTGGCAATCGTGACGGAGCGCGTGCCTTCAGACTGGCTGGCTGTCGAGTACGACAAGGTGTCGGTCCCGCACCTGGCGGCGGGCGCGGCAGTCCTGCTAGTCGCGGCGATCCTCGAGGTGGGCCGATCGCATGCGCTGACGTGGCGCGGACGCGCCGCAGTCGCTGCGTTCGCGGGAATTGTGGCCGGTGCGCCGCTCCTCGGCGGATTCGGCGGGTTGCTCGGTGGGCCGGCCGCCGGAGTGAACCCGGCGCTCGGGCCGATCTGGCTCGATCACGTACGAGAGCTGAAGCCGCTCTGGCCCTCGGACGTCGAGACGCTGGGCCGGATGTTGCTGCTCGTTGGGCCGGCGTTCGTATGCCTCCCCGTTGCCGCCGCCGTCGCGTGGCGCAAGCGTCACGAGGATGCGTTGCCGTGGGCGACGATCGCGGTGCTGCTGACCGCTTACCTCGCGCTCTCGCTCGTCTATCTGCGATTCGCCTCGTTCGCGGGTGTCCTGATCGCGGTCGTCAGTGCCGAGGCGCTCGGGCTGCTTCGCGACTGGCTGCGGACGATGCCAGCTTCGGTGTGGCGGCGCGCGGCGTGGGTGGGCGCGACGCTTGGCCTGTCGGTCGGATTCACGTTCGGCGGCGGGGTGGTCTCCGCGGCTGGAAGCGCTGATACCGAAGCGTCGTCGGCCCTCGGTTGTTCGCGCGCGGCGTATGACGCGTTGGATGCGATCGTCGAGTCTGGCGACGTGGTGTTCGCGCACCTCGATCTGGGTCCGGAGATTCTCTACCGCACGGATGCCTCGGTGGTCGCCGGGCCGTATCACCGCAACGACCGCGGCATCCTGGATTTGCACGAGTTCTTCTCGTCGACCGATCCAGAGGTGAGCCGTGAGGTCGCGGCCGAGCGTGGTGGCCGCTTCGTCCTGTACTGCCAGATCGGTGCCGAGGAGGCGTTGTACGCGTCGGGCGATGGCTCGCCGAGCCTCTACGATCGACTGGTGACAGCAACGCCGCCGTCCTGGCTGCACCTGATCGCTGGCGAAGATGGCATCGCGCGATACGCGGTGTACGGAATCGAGTCCCGCTGATGAACACGCCGCTCCGTCTGCTACCGGACCGCCGGGTGCCCGAACGCGTCGCCGTGGCCGTCCTGGTGCCCTGCTACAACGAGGAAGCGACGATCGGCCGTGTGGTCTCCGACTTCCGCGCGGCGCTCCCGGACGCGACGGTCTTCGTCTGCGACAACGCCTCGACGGACGCGACCGCCGATCGGGCGCGCGCCGCGGGCGCGGTCGTCCTCGATGAGCCGCGCGCGGGTAAGGGCAACGCCGTGCGACGCCTCTTCGGCGCCGTCGAGGCGGAGGTCTACGTGATCGTCGATGGTGACGACACCTACGACGCCCGCGTCGCACCGAGGGCGATCGACCGCCTAGTCTCCGAGCGGTTGGACATGGTGAACGTGGCGCGAATTTCCGAGGAGGTCGAGGCCTACCGGATCGGCCACCGCCTCGGGAACCGCGTACTGAATGGCATCACGTCCAGCCTGTTCGGCGACGTGTTCGACGACATGCTCTCCGGCTACCGCGTGTTCTCGCGACGCTTCGTGAAGAGCTTCCCGGCGCTGAGTGGCGGATTCGAGACCGAGACCGAACTGACGATCCACGCGCTGAGTCTGCGCATGCCGGTCGCGGAAGTTGCCGCGCCCTACAAGTCCCGTTCGGAAGGGTCGGACTCGAAGTTGCGGACATACCGCGATGGGGCGGTGATCCTGCGCACGATCGGCTTGATGGTGAAGGAAGAGCAGCCGTTACGGTTCTTCAGCGCGATTGCGCTGGTGCTCATGCTCACCGCGATCGGCCTGGCGATCCCGGTCTTCGTCGACTACGCGCGGACCGGGCTGGTGCCGCGGTTCCCGACCGCGATCCTCGCGAGTGCGATCGTCCTGCTGGCGTCACTGAGTTTCTTCGCGGGGCTGATCCTGGACTCGGTCGCTCGAGGACGGCTCGAGGCGCGGCGCATGCGCTACCTCTCGTACGAGTCGGCCGGCGCTCACGCGGCGAACCGGGAACAGGAAGCACCACCCGAGGCCGCAGCCGGCTAGCTGGTTCCTGACGTCGCCACCGCCAGCTGTGACTAGCGGCGGTGGCTAACGGCGGTGACTAGCGGCGGCGGCTAACGGCGACGGCTAACGGCGACGGCTAACGACGCCGCCCCATGTAGTGCGGGCTGGTGTTGAAGAAGACTTCCGCCGCCTCCATCACCGTCTCGGAGAGCGTCGGGTGGGCGTGGATCGTCAGCCGCAGGTCGTCCGCACGCGCGCCCATCTCCACTGCCAGCGTCGCCTCGGCGATCAGTTCGCCCGCTCCGCTGCCGGCGATGCCGACTCCGAGGAGGCGATCGGTGCCCGGTTCGAGGATGAGCTTGGTTACGCCGTCGTTGCGGCCGATCGTGGTGGCGCGTCCGGACGCCGTCCACGGGAACTTGCTGACCTCGATGTCGATGCCGCGCGTCTTTGCCTCCGTCTCGGTGAGGCCCGTCCACGCGATCTCCGGATCGGTGAAGACGACGGCCGGGATCGCCGCTGGCGCGAACGCCGAGGGCTGTCCGGCGATCGCCTCGACGGCGGTACGCGCCTCGTGCGTGGCTTTGTGCGCCAGCATCGGCTCACCGGCGACGTCGCCGATCGCGAAGATGTTCGCCTCGCCCGTTCGGCGCTGCACGTCGGTCTCGATGAAACCGCGCTCGTTCACGACCACACCGAGGTCTTCGATGCCCAGGTCGCTGGAGTTCGGGCGGCGGCCGACGGCGACGAGGACGCGATCGAACTCGCGGACCTCCGACTCCATCTCCGCGCCGGACAGCGTTGCCTGGATCGTGTCGCCGTGCTCCTCGAGCGCGACGACCGTCGTGTGCAGCAGCACCTCGTGCATCTGCTCGCGGATCCGCTTCTCGAGGATCGCGACCAGGTCGCGATCCGCACCGAGGAGCAGCGTGCCGGTCATCTCGACCACGGTGACCGCTGATCCGAGGGCCGCATAGACGCTGCCAAGCTCGAGACCTATGTAGCCACCGCCAACGACGAGCAGGCGAGCGGGCACCTCGGGAATATCGAGCGCGGCCGTGGAGTCCCAGACGCGTTCGGACTCGAGGCGGAGCGGGCCCGGCATCGCCGGGACCGAGCCGGTGGCGATGATCGCGTAGTCGAAGGCGACGTCAGTCAGCTCGGAGTCGTTCGCGACACGGAGCGTGTGCGCGTCGACGAAGCGGCCGCGGCCCTGCACGTAGGTCACCTTGCGCGCGCGGCTGAGCTGACCGAGGCCACCGGTCATCTTCTTGACCACCTCGTCCTTCCAGTCGCGCAGCCGGTCGAGATCGACCTCGGGCTCCTGGAAGGTGATCCCGAAGTGCTGCGCCGACTCGGCCGTTTCGAGGATGTGCGCCACGTTCAGTAGCGCCTTCGAGGGGATGCAGCCGCGGTAGAGACAGACGCCGCCCGGGTTCTCGGCGGAATCGACGAGGGTCACGTCCATCCCCAGTTCAGCGCCGAGGAACGCGGCGGGATAGCCGCCGGGTCCGGCGCCGAGGACGAGCAAGCGGGTCTTGGCTGGTTCGGTGGTCACTCGTCTATCCCTCGAGCGCCAGGAGCATCGGGTTGTCGATCGCGTCGTTGATCCACTGCATGAAGCGTGCGCCGTCGGCGCCGTCGATCACGCGGTGGTCGTGGCTCAGCGACAGCGGCATCATCAGCCGCGGCTGCCACTCCTTGTTCTCGTCGAGGATCGGCGTCCACTGCGCGCGGCCGACGCCGAGCACAGCGACCTCGGGCGGGTTGATCACGGGCGAGAAGAAGCCGGTGCTGAGGCTGCCGAGGTTGGTCAACGTGAACGTGCCGCCTCGGCTGTCGTCGAGCGTCAGCGTGTTCGTACGCGCGCGCTCCGCGACCTCGTTCAGCTCGATCGAGAGCTGGATGATGTTCTTCTCATCGACATCGCGAATGACCGGAACGACGAGGCCGCGCTCCGTGTCGACGGCGACTCCGATGTGCACGTAGTCCTTGTAGATCAGCTCGCCGGCTGCGGCGTCGAACGACGTGGCAAGCAGCGGGTGCGCTTTGAGCGCGGCCGCGATGATCTTCAGCACGAAGACGGAGATCGTGAGGCTGCCGCCGGCGGCGCGCGCCTGATCCTTGTAGCGCTGGCGTATCTCTTCCAGGTCGGTGATGTCGGCTGAGCGCTGCAAGGTGACGTGCGGCATCTCCAGCCAGGCCTGCGTCATGTTGCGCGCAACCGTGCGGCGCAGCCGGCTGAGCTTCTCGCGGCGGTTCGGCCCGAACTGATCGAAGTCGGGTAGTGGGCGCGGGTCGTACAGCACCGGGAACGCCCCGGTGGTCGGCGCGGCCTCCGCGGTCGTTGGCGTGGCGGCGAGTGCTCCGCTCCCCGTGAGCAGGCGCCGTGCCTGCGTCTTCACGTCATCCTCGGAGATGCGACCGCCCGGACCGCTGCCGGTGACCTGGGCGAGGTCGATGCCGATCTCGCGGGCGAACTTGCGGATCGCGGGCGAAGCGAAGATCGGCGTCGCGCCCTCCGCGAGGCTGGGCGGCGGTGGCTCGGGTGCGGCCGCCGCAACCGGTGCCGGTGCCGCCGTTACAGGCTCCTCGGCGGGAACGGGTTCGCTCGGGGCTTCCGAGGTGGGCGCCGCTGCCTCGGCGGCTACGGGTGGTGCCGGCGCGGGCTCGGGC
>JAQCIU010000063.1:0-11627 GCA_027593235.1 Chloroflexota bacterium | reverse complement strand
CCGGGCGGCGGCACCGGGCGCGGAGCGGGGGTTGGGGTGGTTGGTTGGCTGGGCGGCTGGCGGCGTGGTCGTTGGGGAGGGTGTGGCGTCGGCGGCGGCCGCGGACGGGGTCTCGGGCAGCTCGATGTTGCGCGCGGCGAGGGCACGGAGCCCCAGCGCGGCCTCGTTGCTGGGATCGACCTCGATAATGCGCGCGGCGAGGGCGTCAAGGCGCGGCCAGTCGCGCGCAGCGAGCGCGCGCTCGCAGGCGTCGAACAGCACCTGCAGCTGGGGATCGGGCTGCGGTTCAGTCATCAGAAACGGATGATAACCCGGTAAGCGGGATCAAGTCCCGATCATCAACGCGACAGACAACATCGACGCAACAGCCGGTCAGGCCGCCCGGTCAGGGCTGCGTTCTTCACAGATCGGACACAAGCGGGGCTTTAGCGCAGAAATGCCAGCTGACTGTGGACAGCGTGGGGAAAAGGTTGGGGAGAACCCCGATCCGGCAGGTCGTAACTGGTCTTTAGGGTGGTTACGCGGCCCACCACCGTTACCGGGCATGGACGCCCGACCACTTCCCCTCCGCCTGTATCCGAAATATTGACGGTCGACGGAACGGCCGCGGTTTCGGTACAACAGATTATGGCGGGGGCACGAATGGAGCGCGGATGAGCCCCGTCGGACCCCCGACTTCTGTTACCGATCGCCCCCGAATCTCTCACCTGATTGCCGCTGGACTGGCCTTCGCGCTGATCGCGGCGGTCACCCTGACCCTGCTTGGTGGCGGTTCCGCGGCCGCCGAGACCGTGAGCTTCCTTCCCTCAGCGGCGTCCTGTTCCAACTCCACCGAAACCGACGACACGCCCGCTGCGTGTAGCGCGAGCGGCGCGACGATGGCGCCCGGCGGCGGCGTCGCGATCGTCGAGAACGACAACAAAGGCGAATCGAACGGCGACGACGATCTGAACGTCACGTTCAACCTCGCGGGCCTCGACGCCAGCCGCGTGACCGGTGCAAGCATCGAGATCGGCTCCTCGCAGAGCGGCGATGGCGGTGTGATCCAGGTTGGCGGTCCGGCGATCAGCGACACGAACTGGGGTGGTCTCAACTGATCAACGCACCATCTCGTCGAACGAACAGGAGTGTTCGCGACGAGGAGGGTGATGGAGATGAGACGCGCGGGGCTGAGCCAGCGAGAGCAGACGGAGATCTGGCGGCGGTACGGGAGCGGGGATTCGCTGCGTTCGATCAGTCGTGGTAGCGGACGCGACATAGGGACGCTACGGCGTCTGATCGCCTCGACCGGCGGTCGTCAGCCACGGGAGCTGCGGCGTTCGGAGCTCCGCCTCTCGATGGCTGAGCGAGAAGAGATCTCTCGCGGCCTGGTGGCGGGCGACTCCTGCCGCCGCATCGCGAGACGGCTGCGGCGTGCGCCATCAACCGTCTCTCGCGAAGTCACGCGCAACGGTGGGCGTGGCCAGTACCGCGCCAGCGAGGCCGAGCGTGCGGCGTTCGCACGCGCCCGCCGACCGAAGCCGACCAAGCTCGGAAGCCACCCTCAGCTGCGACACGCGGTCGAAGCCCTGCTGCAACTACGCTGGTCGCCGCAGCAGATTGCTGGCTGGCTCGCCCGCGCCTGCCGCGACCGGGAGTTCCGCGTGTCGCACGAGACGATCTACCTCTCGATGTTCATCCAGCCCCGCGGCACGCTGCGCAAAGAGCTCACGCAGTACCTCCGCTCGCGGCGGAAGGTACGCAGTCCGCGCACGCCGCACACGGTGAACGGGCAAGGTCAGCTGCGCGACGCGGTCCACATCAGCGAGCGTCCAGCGGAGGCTGAGGACCGAGCGGTGCCCGGACACTGGGAGGGCGATCTGCTGCTCGGCAAGGCCAACAGCGCAATCGCGACGCTGGTCGAGCGCAGCAGCCGCTTCACGGTGCTGGTGCAGCTGCCGAACGGTCGTACCTCCGAGGCGGTGTTCGACGCGCTGAAGGAGCGGATCGCCACGATCCCACAGCAGCTGGTTTGCTCGCTGACCTGGGACCAGGGCAAGGAGATGGCGCAGCACGCCCGGTTCACGCTCGACACCGGACTGCAAATCTACGTCTGTGATCCGAGCAGTCCCTGGCAGCGGGGCTCGAACGAGAACACCAACGGGCTGCTCCGCCAGTACTTCCCGAAGGGCACCAGCCTCGCGAACGTCAGCCAGGAGCAGCTCGACGCCGTGGCCGATGAGCTGAACGGACGCCCTCGACAGACGCTCGGCTTCCATACACCATCAGAGAAGTTCGCCGAGGCTGTTGCGATGACCGCTTGAGTCCGCAGGCCATCGCGTAGGCGAGCGTGGCTGGAGCCTGCTTCTTGCGCGAACCCCTGGTGGCCGTCCAGCGATGCTCGCCCGATGACCTTCCCGGGCCTGAGGGTTCCGAGCTCACCGCATAGTGTTGTTCAACGCGCTGGTAGCTCAGCTCGCCGGCGCCGGGCTTCTCCGCGCGTCGGCCGCGGCAGGCCGGTGTCGTCCGGCTAGGTTCTCATGGCGTGAGGATCGGGCCAGCCCGGGGCAAGTCTCGCCCCGACTATCGGCCGATATCTCGGCATACGCTGCCACGAGCGCAGGAGGCGCGACCTACAGCTCGCTCAATCGCATGGACGTGGGAGTTGCCAGCAACGGAACTCGGGAGGCGAACCAATGAGAAGGAAGTTGTTGTCTGGTGGGTTCGGGCTTGCGATGGTTCTTGGCGGAATCGGTGGTGGCCTCGCACTCGATAGCGGGACGGCCAGTGCAAGCCACGACCATTTCCTCGTAACCCCCGGTACTTGCGTTGAGAACATCGCCAGGGGGCAGACCGCAATCGCACTGGATCAGAATGGTGGCTACCACCGCTTCCATGTGAACGTGCATCAAGGTGCAGGCGGTCCGGATGGCCCGCTGAACAAGAATGGCGTGTCACCGGTCATCGTCGACAAGACGGTCGGCGGAAATGTAGACAACATCGCTGCCTGCGCAGCCGCTCTCGACTGAGACACGACTCGACGCGGTGGTCGTCCGGTGCTTCAACCCGGCGACCATCGCCTCCATGACCACTCCGTCCGCGATATCGCGGATTTGCACGACGAAGCCGCACGCCGTCTTGTCGCGCTACATACGCAAGTGGTTTGAGCTGGCGACTGGTCGCGCAGCGCGAGATCGTTCGACTCGTCAGAACACGAATTCAGCACACGAATTAGGATCCATCGGCGACAACCTGCCGCTCGCCCGATAGACGGTTACACGCCTAGTCGCTCGTCGAGTCGGAGCGCCGGGCGCGATCGCGTAGACGATCGCCCCATCTCACCTTCAACGACGCCGGATTCATCGCGGGGCGGTTGACTCCGATAAACGGCGGCTCGTCCGGCAGCGCCCGGCGAGATCAGTTGCCCCATTTGGCGCCGGGCAACCGGACGCTGCTCCCAACCGCACCGGCGCTCCGCAACCCCGCGAGACCGCAGCACCCGAGGCCCGCCGTCGGGCGGCTACGCCCGCGCGCTCGCCCCTTCCGAGGCAGCCGCCGCCTCGGATACCGGAGCCACCCCGGGTACTCGAGATACCGGCGGCAACTCCGCCGTCACCCGATCGACCCAATCCTCCAGCTCCGGAATCAGCGTGAAGAGGTGCGGTTCCAGGAACATGTACTCGTGCATCCCGGGGACATCGCAGACGGTGATACCGCCCGGCGCCGTCACCGGGTCGAACCCGTGCGTTGGGTTCCGGATGCTCCACGGCCGCTGAATCTTTGCCCGGAACAGCGTGAACGGCTGATGGAAGACGCGATCGCCCCACTCCCATTTCCGTCGTCCGGTTCGCAATCCCTCGCGAACCGTGCCGTGCCCCGGTAACTCGGTCCGCTTCGGATCCGCGCTCGTGTGACGCGCCGTCCACTTCTGGTAAAATTAGCCGTTCGGGCTCATCCCGATCCACTTTGACTTGCGTCGGATCTGCTGGGTGATCACCCCGCGGCGATAGGCCTCGCGGCGCTGGCCCTCCATACCCTGGTAGTTCAACCAGTGGAACCGCCACTCGTGCAGCGGACCCATCAGCTTCGCCCAGAGCCCCGTCCGCGCCTCGTTGAACTCCGGCCCGTAGTCGAACATCACCAGGTGGGCACGTTCGCCTGCGGCCTCGAGTTGCACCCCCATCGCGTAGGCGGTGATCACCCCGGCCGAGAACCCACCGATCAGGTAGGGCCCTTCCGGTTGGATCCGGCGCATCTCACGGATGAAGTGCGCCGCCAGCTCGTCGATGTCCTCGAACGGTTCTTGATCGCCGTAGAGGCCGGGCGCCTCCATACCGATCAACGGGATGTCCTCGCGGAGTCGCTCGGCGACCCGCTTGAAGTGGAACACCTGCCCCACTTCGCCCGGCAGCATGAACAGCGGTGGCTTCGTCCCACTCGCCTTCAGCGGCACCGCATTCCTTCGAGGCTCGCCGTCTTCCGAGGCGTATGGCTCGATCCGCACCTCGCGGATCGGTCGGTCACGCACCTCGGCGACTCGTCGACTGTCCATCGATGCCCCCCGCCCCGTCTCTGAGGCCAAATACTAGATCGCCAACCACCATCGTGAGCAGGCGAGGATTGCGAGGACATTAAGACTTCCGCAGCACTGGATCAGACCGTGACGCCGCGGGCATCCCGCTACGTCGCGAGGTCGAGGATCTCGAGGAACTCCACCAACGTCAGATCGCTCTCGCGCCAGGACTCCGCGCAGCCCACCCCGACGTATCGGATGTGCCAGGGCTCGTACGCGTACCCCGTCGTCTCCTCGCCATCGATCGAGTAACTCTCGCCGAACCCGAAGCGGTAAGCGTGCTCCAGCAACCAGACGCCCTCCGGCGTCTCGCCGAACGCCTCGCTCAGCGTCCAACCGACCGAGGGGCTCGTCACATCCGCCGTCATCCCGAGCTGATGCTCGCTGTGCCCCGGCTTCGCGCTGATCCGTTCCGCCTCCGTTTGGCCAAGCTGCTCGATCCAGTAGGCGAACGTCCACACCTGTTCGTCGTACGAGCGGTAGGTCGAACGCGCGCGCAGGTCGTAGCCCTCCACTGCGGCAGCCGCCACGAGTTCAACGAAATGCTCTGCTGCCTCAGCGTCGAGCTGTCGCCCCTCGAATCCGGGGGGCACGACCGCGTCGGGGAGGAACACCAGATCGTCCGGCACGTAGCCGTCCGGCAGCGGTCGCGTCTTATCCACCACCCACGTCAGCTCCGGTCGGCGCACGCGATCCGACAGGCACACCGCGTACGCCGCCAGCGCTGTCGCCGTGGGCCGTGGCGTGTTGGGCACCGCGGTCTGCGAGGGCACCGCGGTCTGCGAGGGCTCCGCGGTGGACTCCACCGTCGCTGTCGGCGTCCCCGCGCCATCGGCCGCCGAGGTCCGGCAACCGGTCGCCGCCAGCCCCAGCAGCGCGAACGCGATCAAGAACGGCGTGTTCCGCATCGTGCGCTTCAACCCGCTCACCTGTCTCCGCCCCCGGACGGCCTGAGCACCGCCCGCACCACCAGTGGACGGCCGAGGCCGCTTCCCGCACAAGCTCCCGGCCGCGACGGCAACGGAGCTGACGGCGGAACGGCGGGCCTCGCGACAACCACGCGGGTGCGCCGAGGCCCCGGCACACCCGCCGTCGCCAGCTACCCCCTGAGGTATGACTCCAACGTCCGCCCCGCCTCGGCCGGACTGCCGTGCGGCATCTGAATGAGCTGCAGATCGGCTCCCAGCGCGGACCGCTCCGCGAGCTGCTCGCGCACCTCCTCGATGGTGCCGATCACCTGGATCTCGCGCACCATCGCCTCGGAGATCGCCGCCTTCGAAGCCTCCGCTTCACGCGCCGACCAGTGCTCGCGTGACTCCGCCACCTCCGACTCGAAGCCGTTGCGCTCCAGCATCTGGTAGTAGAAGACGCCCATCCGGTTCACGTAGTAGTGCAGCGGCTCGCGTGCGTCGGCCCATTGCGCCTCGTCGTCCGTCCCGTCCAACACGTACACACGCGTGAACGGCGCGATCGTCATCTCCGCGGTCCCTCGGCCCACCGCCGTCGCCGCGGCAGCCAGTTGCGCGCGCAGATCCGCGAACAACCGCTTCGGCCAGTGGATCGGATAAATGCCGTCCGCGATCTCGCCGGTCTGCTCGATCGATTTCGGCGTGATCGCCGCGATCCAGACCGGGATGTGATCGCGCCGGCTCGGGTAGTTCAGCCGGAATCCGCGATCCATCGCGAAGACCTCGCCCGCGTAGTTCAGCTTCTCGCCCGCGATCAGCGAATTGAAGATCTCCGTGTACTCACGTAGCCGCCGCAACGGCTTCTTGAACGGCACCCCGTGGAACTGCTCGATCACCAGTTGGCCCGATGACCCCAGGCCCAGCACCATCCGCCCGTTCGAAAGCTGATCCAGTACCGCGAAGTCCTGCGCGATCGCCGCCGGCGTGCGCGAGAACACATTCAGGATCGTCGTCCCGATCTGCACCTTGGACGTGTTCAGCGCGATCGCCGTCAGCCACGGAATCGATGACGGGCCCCATGCCTCGCCCGTCCCCACGAACTCGTAGCCCAGATCTTCCGCGATCTTGACCTTCTCCAGATCCGCTTCCCAGTCCGAGGAAATGCCGGCCAGTACACCCAGGCGCATCGCTACCCTGCCTTCCGAATCAATCGTTCACCCTGCCAAACGGGGTTTGACTATGCCATGTCGCGCCTGGTCTGGCCCGCCCGCGTTGGCGGATATGGAGGCGTCGAGGTTCCGCAGTGATCCGCGTCACCAGCGTCCGCCGCTGCGATCGATACCGTCGGATCACCAGGATCGCCGTCAGCGCTCACCTCCGGCCCAACGCCGACCGAACATCCCGCCGCCACGCCAACCACTCGGGAGTGCGCATGCTCCGTTCACGGATTGCCCCCGCGCTCATCTCCCCCTGCCTCCTGCTGCTCGCGGCCTGCGGCGGCGGGGACGATGCAGCGCCCACGGCGACGACGGCCGCTTCCGACGCCAGCTCGCCTGCCGCAACGGCGGAACTGACCGCCACCCCGGAACCGACCGCCACGCTCACCGCCGAGGAAGCCGCCGAGGAGGCGCTCCGGCGCGCCGCGACCCGCACCCGCGACTTCATCGCCACGGACTACCCGCTCAACAACTCCAGCGTCGCCACCGTCGAGCTGCACGAAATCATCCCGGTACTCCCCCGCGACGGCATCCAGTCGATCGACAACCCGAAGTTCGATGACGTCGCCACCGCCAACGAGTGGCTCGACGAGCGTGAACCCGTGATCGCCTTCCAGCTCAACGGCGAAGCCCGCGCCTATCCACTGCGCATCCTCACCTGGCACGAAATCGTCAATGACGAGGTCGCCGGTGAACCGGTGATCGTCACCTACTGCCCGCTCTGCAACACCGCCATCGCCTTCCGCCGTACCGTCGACGGCAGCGTCCGCGAGTTCGGCGTCTCCGGCGCGCTGCGGCGAAACGATCTGATCATGTACGACCGCCAGACAGAGACCCTGTGGCAACAGATCACCGGCGAGGCGATCGTCGGTGACGCCGCCGGCACGCGCCTCGACTTCCTACCAGCGCAGATCGCATCGTGGGGCGACTTCCGGGACTCCTTCCCGGAAGCGCTCGTCCTCAACCGGGACACCGGCAGCGGCCTCCCCTACGGGGACAACCCCTACCCGCTCTACGATCAGCCCGGCAGCTCCACCCTCTTTCACATCGACGAATTCGACGACAAGCGGCTCGATGCCAAGGAGCGCGTCCTCACCGTCGACCTCGGCAACGATCCGATCGCCTTCCCCTTCAGCGCCCTCACCCAGGCGATCGTCCTCGAGGGCGAATCGGCGGGAACCGCCGTCGTCGCCTTCTGGCAGTCCGGCGCGCTCTCCCCGCTGGACGGCGCCTTCATCGTCGCCGGCCGCAATATCGGCGCCGCCGCTGCCTTCCGCCCCGTCATCGACGGCGCCCCCGCCACGTTCGAGGTCCGCGACGGGCTGATCCTCGATGCCGCTACCGGGAGTCAGTGGAATGTCCTCGGCCTCGCCGTCGCCGGTCCGCTGACCGGAACCCAGCTAGATCCCGTGATCTCCGCGAACCACTTCTGGTTCGCCTGGGCGGTCTTCGCGCCCGGCACCCGCGTGATCACCGACTAATGCCCGCGCGACTTGACCGCCGCACGCTGATCCGTCGCGCCGCTGCCGCCGGCCTCGTCCTCTCGGTCGGCGGCGCCTTCGTCGCGCGGGAGTTCATCGCCGACGACGCTCCAGGCTCCGCCGTCCACGGACTGCTCGACGATCGTCGCGCCGAGGTCGGCCTGCCGATGCCGGAGTTCGTCCTCCCCTCGCTCGCCGGCCAGCCGATCCGCAGCAGTGACTTCCGAGGTAAGACGCTTGTCCTCAACTTCTGGGCCAGTTGGTGCCCACCCTGCCGCGCCGAGATGCCGGATCTGCAGGCGCTCTGGGACGAGCGACAGTCGCGCGACGATCTCGTCGTCCTCGGCGTCGACTTCCTCGCACAGGACACCACCGAGGCCGCGACCGCCTTCGTCCAGGAGTTCGCCCTCACCTTCCCCGTGGTGACCGACACCCCCACCGGCGACGTCGCGCTCCGCTACGGAGTCCGTGGGCTTCCCGCCACCTTCTTTATTGATCGTGCGGGCATCCTGCGGCGGATCAGCTTCGGCCCCGTCTTCGGCGATCTACTCCCGGAAGGGGTCGCCGCAGCCGACGCCGCGCTATGACAAGCGAAATCTGACGGGAACTCCGCTAGATTGTCCCTGGAGGCGGGATGGAAACACGCACACTCGGCCACACCGGGCCAGTCAGCGCCCTCTCCCTCGGCGGCGGCGGGATCGGCGCGGTCTGGGGCGGCACCACGCGCGCCGAGGCGGTCGCCACCGTCATCGAGGCTGTCGACGCTGGCATCACCCTCCTCGACATGGCGCCCTCGTACGGCGACGGCGAGGCCGAGCGCGTCATCGGTGAAGCGTTCCAGGGCGCGCTCCCCGCAGGCGTTCGCGTCACCACCAAGTGCCGCCTCGGCGACCCGCCTGCCGCCGAGGTCTACGCCAACCTCGCCGCCAGCCTGTCCGAAAGCCTCGATCGGATGCGACTCGACCACGTCGATGTCTTCCTGCTGCACGCAAACCTCGTCGCCGATGGTGCCGGCAGTGCTCGCGGCACCTCGCTCACGCTCTTCCGCGAGGCTGTCCGGCCCGCCTTCCAGCGGCTCGTAGCCGAAGGCCGTACGCGTGCCTGGGGGATCAGCGGGATCGGCTGGCCCAGCATCGTCCGCACCGCCCTCGCGGATGAGCCGCCCCCTGACGTCGTGCAGTGCATCGCGAACCTCCTCGATTCCACCGGCGCGCTCCACCGCGCCGATGAGCCCCTCGCCCCGCGCCAGTCGATCCAGCTCGCACGCTCGCGCGGCGTCGGCGTCATGGGTATCCGCGCCGTTCAGGCCGGCGCCCTCACCGAGGCCTTTGATCGCGAACTGCCCCCGGATCACCCGGACTGGGCCGACTACCGGCGCGCGGCGCCCTTCCGCGCCATCGCTGCTGACCTCGACGTTGGCGCCGCACACCTCGCGCACCGCTACGCGCTCGCCATCGAGGGTGTCGACACCGTGGTGCTCGGGGTCAAGAATCGCGAGGAACTCCGCGACTGCCTCGCCGCTGAAGCGGCTGGGCCCCTCGATCCCGCGATCATCCATCGCATCGACCGCGCCGTGGACCGCATCTCGTGATGGACCGGGACAGGAAGCCGGAACGGCGCTCCATCGTGGACAGGCCCGCCGACCCTGAGTCCACGACCCCCACATCGGAAACCAACCGCTCGGACGAACCAGTACGAGCACGCGAGATCATCGGTCGCCAGATTCGCGTCTGGCGTCTCCACCGGCACATCTCGCAGTCAGGCCTCGCCCGCGCCGCCGGGATCGACCAGGCGTCAATCTCCAACTACGAAGCAGGCAAGCGCGATCTCAGGGTGGCCACCCTGATCCGCATCGCCAATGCCCTCAACGTACGTGTTGAAGATCTCCTCAGCCCCGAAACCCAACGTGCCGTCCTCGATTGTCGTGACTAAGCTCGCGGTTGAACACGAATATCACAAAAGACATTGAACGCGACGTTGACCGACGTTCCCGGGGAAAACATACGAACTGGATTCCATATTACGTTCATCCTATTACGTATGTTTTTCAGTAAATCCGCGAATCTATAGCGCTCACACTCAACGTATGCTTCCGTGACGGAGTGCACTCTGAAGAGTGTGCGTGGATTCGGGCCGGTCGCCGCTGCGATTGGCGACAGTACACGGGCTCGACATTCGAGACCCGGAGGGAGAACGACTTGACCGACTCTGGAAACTACTGGATGCGTCGTCGTGTCAGCCGCCGTGCTGCACTGCGTGGCGCCGGCGTTGCAACCGCAGGTGTTGCGGGTGCCGTCCTGATCGGCTGTGGCGACAGCGACAGCGAAGACCCCACGGCGACCGCGGACGCGGGTAGCGGCACCGCTACTGCCGAGGCCACCCAGGTCCGACAGACGACCACGCCAACGACCAACGTCATCAAGCGCGGTGGTACCTACACCCACTGGCTCGCCGGCGACCCGCCGACGATCAACCCTTACGATAACGCAAGCTTCGAGGGCAAGGTCGCCGCGGCCTTCACCTACAACCGCCTCTTCAAGCGCGAGACCTTCCCGGGCAGCGACGGTGGCGAGACCCTCCCCGGCCCGGACGCTGCGATCAGCGCCGAGTCCGAGGACGGTCAGACCTGGACCGTCAAGCTCCGTGACCACAGCTTCCAGGACGTAGCGCCGGTCAGCGGCCGCAAGGTCGAAGCGGAAGACGTCGTCTTCTCCGCCAGCCTGCTCCAGCGCGAAGAGAGCCCGAACCGCGACGCGGTTCTCAACTGGCTCAAGGTTGAGGCCCCCGACGCCGAGACCGTGGTCTTCACGCTCGACGCCCCGTCCCCCACCTTCCTTGAGCAGATCGCCGACGCGAACCTGCTCTGGGTCTTCCCGAAGGAAGCTGACGGCGGTTTCGACCCGGCCACCACCATGATCGGTGCCGGTCCGTACATCCTCAACGAGTACCGACCGTCCGGTGGGTTCTCCTACGACCGCAACCCCACCTACTACGAGCTCGGCGAAGACGGCGAATCGCTGCCGTACGTCGACAAGCTCGAGCGGCCGATCATTCCGGAGTACGCGAACCGACTCGCGCAGTTCCTTGCCGGGAACCTGAGCCAGATCGACGTCAACTCGGAAGACATCCTCTCGCTGCGTGCCGACCACCCCGAGTTCCAGTGGCTCGGTCAGGTCTCGCAGCTCCAGTCGATCTTCTACTGGGACAACATCCTCACGACGGACGCCCCCTACGGCGACGAGCGGTTCCGCCAGGCCGTCTCCATGTCGCTCGACCGGGACGGCCTCACCGACCTCGGGTACAACACCTTCGCGCTGAGTGACGCCGGCCTGCCGGCCAGCACCAGCTGGAACAACATCATCCCCGCCGGTTGGGGTGACCGTTGGTGGCTCGACCCGCAGAGCCCCGATCACGGCGATTCCGGCAAGTGGTTCAACTACTCCCCGGAAGAGGCGAAGAAGCTCCTCGC
>JAQCIU010000062.1:0-11868 GCA_027593235.1 Chloroflexota bacterium | reverse complement strand
CGACGGCGACACCTCGGCCGACGGCAACACCGCAGCCGACCGCGACCGCGACACCTCGGCCGACGGCAACACCGCGGCCGACCGCGACCGCGACACCAACGCCGCTGCCTGCGCGCACCCCCGTGCCGACCCCGGTCCCAACCCCCGTGCCGACTGCGACGCCGGCGCCGCAGCAACTGCTGCTGGTTCCGCCCGTCCAGTTCACGCCGGTTCCGCCGCCCGTCCCGATACTGCTACCGCCGCTGGCGGTCACGCCGGTACCCACCCCGTCGCCGACCGCGACGCCGCCGGTGATCGCCGGTCCGCCACCGACGCCCACACCGTCACCGACGCCTCAGCCGGCTCCGTTGCCAGCGCCGACACCGAGTCCGACGCCGCAGCCAACACCGGCGCCAACGCCAGCTCCGACCCCGACACCAACCCCGACGCCAACGCCCACTCCGTCCGCGGGTGACGAACCCGCGACCGGCGGATTCGACGCGGGCGTGCGCGCGCAGTCGATCCCGGATGGTGCGGTTTCGATCGCGCCGGATCAGAACGCCGCCGCCGTCGTCGCGAAACACCCAGCCGGCACCACCTTCGTCTTCGCGCCCGGCACGCATCGAGGCGTCTCGATCCGCCCGCGCAACGGCGATCGCTACCTCGGCCGCCCGGGCGCCGTGCTGAACGGCGCCAGCCTGCTCACTGGCTTCGCGGCACGCGACGGCTACTGGGCGGTCGGCGGACAGACCTCGGAGCTGGCCCCGCACGGCGGCTGCGAGTACCTCGCCAACGGGACGCGCTACGACAGCTGCGGGCATCCGGAACAGCTCTTCGTGGACGGCGCGACCTGGCGTCAGGTGTCCAGCCTCGGTCAGCTCGCCGCGGGCCGCTGGTACTTCGACTACGGGCGCGACCGCGTCTACGTCGGCGCGAACCCGGCCGGTCGCACGATCGAGCTCAGCACGACGCCGCAGGCGTTCAGAGGCAAGGCCCGCGACGTGCGGATCGCCGGACTCGTGATCGAGCGCTACGCCAGCCGCGCGCAGATGGGTGCACTGGATGGCTCAGACGGCGACGGCTGGGTCGTCGAGGCGAACGAGTTGCGGCTGAACCACGGCTACGGACTGCGCACCGGACAGCGGATGCACGTGCTGAACAACTACGTGCACCACAACGGTCAGCTCGGGGTCGGCGGCGTCGGCAACGACCTGCTCGTGACCGGGAATGAGATCGCCTACAACCACACCGCCGGATTCCTGGAGGAGTGGGAGGCCGGCGGCACGAAGTTCGCGGTGACCCGCAACCTGGTGTTCCGCGGGAACTGGGTGCACCACAACGCCGGGCGCGGCATCTGGACGGACATCGACAACGTCAACGTGCTGATCGCGAACAACCTGGCGGAATGGAACACCCGCGGCGGGATCGTCCACGAGATTTCGTACGACGCGGTGATCCGCGACAACGTCGCGCGGTTCAACGGACTCGGGTTCGACAACTGGGCCTGGGGCGCGCAGATCCTCGTCCAGAACAGCGCGGACGTGCGCGTCACGGGCAACTCCGTCACCGTCGCCGCCGAGGGTGGAAACGGCATCACGGTCGTCGATCAGCCACGCGGCAACGGGCCACGCGGCCCCTACCGCAGTGAGCGGGTGATCGTGACCGACAACGTGATCCGCCACCTCGGCATGGCCGGCTGGTCCGGGGCGCCGAAGTACGAATGCCCGCAGGGCAACGTCTTCGATCGCAACGTCTACGAGGCGCCGGCGAACTGGTTCAAGCAGGACCGGATCTTCTGGTGCGGCGGCGGTCTGCGCCTGGACGAGTTCCGCGGTGCGGGCCAGGAACGGAACGGCACCGCCGTGACCCGCTCCTAAGTAAGCGGAGCATCGCCGTTCAGCGTTCAGCGGGTGCGTGCGCCCCAGACCCGCCGCGGCACATCGCGGTCACCGAGGCGTCGAGGTCGCCGAAGCGCTGAGGCCAGCGAGCGCTATGCGCTCCCGGCGGCGCGGCCAGCCTCGGTGAGGTAGTAGCCAATCGTCGACTCAAGCGTCGTCCGCAGGTCGTGCTTCGGCTCCCAGCCCAGCGCCATCAGCTTGGAGATATCCGGGGGCACGCGGTCCATGTCCTCGTAGCCCTGGCCGTAGAAGGTCTCGCCGCTGACCTCGACCACCTCGCAGCGCGGTGCCTGGCCGGCCATCTTGGTGTAGATGTCCGTCATCACCGACGCGAGTTCGCGGATCGTCGTGTTGTTGCCGGGATTGCCGAAGTTGTAGATCTCGTTCCGCGCCAGCGGGTGATCGAGCACCGTCTGAAACGCCTCGTTGGCGTCGAAGATGCTGAGGAACGTGCGATGCACGTGGCCGCCGTCGACGAGGTGCATCGGGCCGCCCTCGAGCAAAGCGGACATAAAGTGCGCGAAGACGCGCGGGCCACCCATCGTCCCCGCGGGGACCAGGTAGTCGATGCGCGGGCCGATGAAGTTGAACGGCCGGATGATCGTGTACTCCAGGTCGCCCTGCAGGCTGTACGCGTGGATCACGCGCTCCAGGAGCTGCTTGGCGGCGGCGTAGATCCAGCGCTGCTTGGTGACGGGGCCCATCACCAGATCGCTCTCGTCCTCGCGGTAGGCCTCGGCGGAGTTGCCGGCCTTTCCGTAGACCTCGGAGGTGGAGTACTGGACCAGGCGCTTTCCGTGGCGCACGCAGTGATCCACGATCTTCATGTTCTCTTCGAAGTTGAGCTGGTAGACGGAGAGCGGCGCTTCCACGTAGATGCTGGGGTTCGCGTAGGCGATCAGGTCGACCACGACATCCGCGTCGCGTACCAGCTCGTCCGGGACCTCGTTGACATCCAGCTCGTGGAACGTGAAAGCGGATCCTTCGATCCCCTCGAGTTTTTCGGCCGTGATGTCGACGCCAACAATGGAATGCTCACCGCGCTCGAGCAGGAACTCGACCAGGTGCGATCCAATGAATCCGCCAGCGCCCAAGAGCAGGATCTTTATAACGTCCCATCCGGCGTGTTCAAGGCCGTGTCCGCCCGTCCTCTGATGTTCGGTGACAGCCGGGGTATTCGCCAGTCATCGTGAACCCTCATGGCCATTCGTAATGGTCAGTCAGGCGAAATGTTCAGTCAGGCAAACGATATCGCGTCGGGTCGGCGGCCAGCACGCGCTGGTAGACCGCCGCAAACGCCGCTGCCGTGTCCGCCCAGCGGTACCCAGCCGCGCGCGCGAGGCCCGCGGCAGCGAGCCGTTCCGCGAGGCCACGGTCATCGAGGATCGAGCGTACCGCGGCGGCCAACGCCGTCGGATCGTCCGCGGGCGCGTGCAGGGCGGCGTCGCCGCTGACCTCGAGCAGCGCCGCGGCGCGCGAGGTCACCACCGGCGTGCCGCAGGCCATCGCCTCCAGCGGCGGCCAGCCGAAACCCTCGTAGTGCGACGGGAACAGCAGCACGTCCGCCAGGTTGTACAGCTCGACCAATCGCTCGTCCGGGACCCGTCCCAGGTCGCTGATCGCCCCGATGACGCCCAGCTCGCCCGCCAGCATCGCCTGAGCGGGCGTCAGCGGCCGCCCCGCGCGCAGCAACCGCACCGCGCGGCCGTCCGCCCGCAGCGCGGCCAGCGTGCGCAGGGTGCCCTCCACGTTCTTGTAGGCGTCGCCGGTGGACACGTGCAGCAGGATCGTTGCCCCGGGTGACGCGACGGCGCTCCGCAGCGCGGCGCGGCGATCAGCGGCGAACGGCAGGAAACGCGGGTCGACGCCGTTGGGAATGACGCTGGTGCGCTCCGGGTCGACACCCACCAGCTCAATCAGGTCCTGCCGCGTCTGCTCGCTGATGCAGGCCACGTGCGCCACCTGCCGGAGGTGCCCGACACGCCAGCGGAACAGCCGCACCGCGGCGCGGCTGCCGCGAAACCCGAACGCCTCGTGCTCCGCGCGCAACAGCATCAGATCGTGGCAGGTCACCACGGTGCGCTCCGCCGGCAGCGCGCCGATCAGGTCGGCCTGGGTGTGATCCATCAGGTGATAGATGTCCGCGCGCTGCCGGCCGACGTGACGGCGGTAGCGCACGAAGCGCGCAATCCGCCGGTCCATGGCGCGCGCGAAGCCGGAGCGTGCCCAGCCGGCCGGCTGCAGCGTGGTCTCGCGAAAGCTCAGGTCGTCGCGCTGTCGCAGCGCGTCGCCCAGCTCATCGGCGTAGCGATCCATCGATCGGTTCTGCTGGTGCGGCAACGTGCGGATCAGCAACACGGCCGGCGTACTCATCCGTTCGAACCGCACATCCGCTGCCGAGGCGAGCGCTCCCGAGGGGTTCGCGCATCGCGGCCGGACAGTGGCGTGCCCTCGCCGGGCCGCGAGCGTTTGAGGGGTCGGCTGCGCATCCGGTGAATGGCGGCGCCGCGCTACTGGTTGACCGCGATCGCGTCGTCCGAGCGCGCGAACTGCGATCGGTAGAGCGTGGCGTAGAGCCCTTCCTGCTTGAGCAGCTCCGCGTGCGTCCCGCGTTCCACGACCTGGCCGCCCTCGACGACGAGGATCACGTCCGCCGCGATCACGGTGGAGAGCCGGTGGGCGATCACCAGCGTCGTGCGGCCCTTCGCCAGCCGTTCCGTCGCGCGGCGAATCTCCGCTTCCAATCGCGAGTCCAGCGAGGCGGTTGCCTCGTCCATGATCAGCACCGGCGGGTCCTTGAGGATCGCGCGGGCGATCGAGACGCGCTGCTTCTCACCACCGGAGAGCCGGTAGCCGCGTTCGCCGACGACTGTGTCGAGCCCCGCCGGCAGGTCGTCCATCAGGTCGCCGAGACCGGCGGCTCGCGCCGCCAGCTCGATCTCCTCGTCGGTTGCGTCGAGCCGTCCGTAGCGAATGTTGTCGCGCAGCGAGCTGAAGAAGAGCGTCGTGTCCTGCGCAACGACACCAACCGCACCCGAGATGGAGGCCATCGTCAGGTCGCGCAGGTCGTGTCCATCCAGCGTGACGCGACCCTCATTCGGGTCGTAGAACCGCTGGAGCATGTACGTGATCGTGGTCTTGCCCGCGCCGGACGGACCGACGATCGCCGCCATTTGGCCGGGCTCGAGCCGGAAGCTGACGTTCTGGAGTGCTGGGACCGCTTCCTCGTCGTAAGCGAAAGTCACGCCCTCGAACGCGACCACCCCGCGTGCGTTGGTCAGTTCCACCGCGTCCGGTCGTTCGTCGATCTCCACGGACATATCGAGGTACTCGAAGATGCGCTGGAACAGCGCGACCGAGGAGATGAGCTGCGTGTTGATCTGCGAAAGCTGCGAGAACGGGCCGAACACCCGTTGGGTCAGCAGCGCGAAGGTGATCACCTCGGCGAGGCCAAGCGATCCATCGCTGATGCCGCGCGCGCCCCACCAGTAGACGAGAGCGAGCGAGACCGCCCCGAACAGTCGGGTCGCGAGGTAGAACCAGCGGCTCGACATCAAGCGTCGGATCGCCAGCGTCCGCAGCAGTTGGTTGGTCTCGTCGAAGCGCCTCTGCTCGTGCTCGCGGCGGCCAAAGGAGCGGACCATCATCATGCCGGAGACAGAGAGCGTCTCCTGCAGGTGTGCCTGCATGTCGGCGGCTTCTTCTTGCCACTGCCGCTGCAGCCCGCGCATGTGCTGGCCAACCCGCCACATCGGCACGATCCAGACCACCAGCACGATTGCGGCGATGATCGAGAGTCGCCAGTCCAGGTAGATCATGATCCCGAGCGCCGTCGCCAGGGTCGCGAAACTGCTGACCCAGCCGGCGAAGGCGAGCGTAATTACGCCCTGCACCCCGTTCACGTCCGTGGACACCCGCGACAGGATCTCGCCGGTGCGGGTGGAGGTGAAGAAGTGGATCGAGAGCCGGTTCAGGTGGTCGTACATCTGCTGGCGCACGTCGAACATGACGCCGTTGCCCGTGGTCGTTTCCACGTAGGAGGAGAGCACGCTGAGCAGCGCCGACAGGACGTAGAGCGCGACGATGATGCCGAAGAGCAGGAACAGACGCGTCTGATCCGGGATCTCACCGGCGGCGACCTCCTCGACGGTGTCGCCGATCAGCAGGCCGATCAGCAGCGTGGGCGCCAGCTCGAGGGCGACCGAGACCAGCGTGAGCGACATCATCGCCGCGATCTGCCAGCGGTAGGGACGGAAGACACGGCCCATGCCGCGGAGGGTCGATCCCCAGCGCGGGGTTACGGGTACGCGGCCTCGTCGCATCATCGCGCGGACCGTTCCGTCGTTCGCTGCTGCGGGCTGGTCATGGTGTAGTCACCGTTAGACATTGGCAGGGTGTATTGCCACCGGAGCGCGGGTCGAATCACGGTACTCGACCGCGTATCGCCGCTGGGCGTGGACCGAACAATCATCGGCAAGGATCGGAGCGACCGCCACTCGCCACGTGCCGACGGCCCTCGCCGTCCGACGATCGAGCGCCCGCGAGGGCTGCGGTACGCGGTCGTGCGCGTGCCGATCCGCGGGCGTGTGGCGTGGACGGATGGCTCGGTCACGCAGCGTCCTCTCGGCGCGGTCAGCGGGTGCTGCCGGCGTGATCGGATCGTAGGAAGCAGCGGGTTGCCGTCAGGTATGAGCAGCGGAAGAACAACCTCGGAGACCTGCCGGCGGCGCGCGATGTTGGGCGCGGCATCGGAGCGGCCGGTCGGCCGCGGTGTCGGGCCCCCGCGCACAGTGGGTAAGATTGGTGCACTCGCACGGCGCGGGTTGTCGGTGCCTGTCGAACCGTCGAGGATCTGACGAACACCGAGGCGTGCCGTGCTCGCCCTGCCGCCCACCATCACTCGATTGTGTAGATCAGGATCAACGTGAGCGAGCCGTCACCGTCCTTGCAGACGTATGAGCTGAGCCATCTGCGCCAGCTTGAGTCCGAATCGATCCACATCTTTCGTGAAGTGGTCGCCGAGTTCGAACGCCCCGGGCTGCTGTTCTCCGGCGGCAAAGACTCGATCGTGATGCTGCGGCTCGCTGAAAAGGCCTTCTGGCCCGGCCGCATCCCGTTCCCGGTCGTGCACGTCGACACCGGACATAACTTCCCCGAGGTTCTCGAATTTCGCGATCGCCGCGCGGAAGAGTTGGGCCTGCGCTTGATCGTCGGCTCGGTGCAGCAGGCGATCGACGAGGGCCGGCTGGTCGACGAGACCGGACCGCGCGCGACCCGCAACCGGCTGCAGACGCCGATCCTGCTGGAGACGATCGCGCAGCACAAGATCGATGCAGCCTTCGGTGGCGCCCGCCGTGACGAGGAGAAGGCGCGCGCCAAGGAGCGCGTGTACTCCTTCCGCGACGAGTTCGGGCAATGGGATCCAAAGAACCAGCGTCCGGAGCTGTGGAACCTCTACAACGGCCGGCACCGCCAGGGCGAAAACATCCGCGTGTTCCCGATCTCCAACTGGACCGAGCTGGACATCTGGCAATACATCCAGGAAGAAGGCTTCGAGATCCCCTCGATCTACCTGGCGCACGAACGCCCGGTCTTCAAACGCGATGGGATGCTGATGCCGGTCAGCCCGTTCCTCACCCCGAACGCGGACGAACCGGTCTTCGACGCGCGGGTGCGGTTCCGCACCGTTGGTGACATGACCTGTACCGCTGCCGTCGCCTCCGAGGCGGCCACGCTGGAGACGGTGATCGCGGAGATCGCGGCCACCCGCATCACCGAGCGCGGGGAGACCCGCGCCGACGATCGGTTCTCCGAGGCGGCGATGGAAGACCGCAAGCGCGAGGGATACTTCTAGTGGAGATGCTCCGCTTCTGCACCGTCGGCTCAGTGGACGACGGCAAGAGCACGTTGATCGGCCGGATGCTCTACGACGCCAAATCGATCTTCCAGGATCAGTGGGACGCCGTGGAGCTGGCCAGCTCCAACCGCGGTGACGAGTACACGGACCTCGCGCTGCTGACCGACGGCCTGCGCGCCGAGCGCGAGCAGGGCATCACGATCGACGTCGCCTACCGCTACTTCTCGACGCCACGTCGGAAGTTCATCATCGCGGACACGCCCGGCCACATTCAGTACACCCGCAACATGGTCACCGGTGCGTCCACCGCCGACCTCGCGCTGATCCTGATCGACGCCCGCCACGGCATGGTGGAGCAGTCGCGCCGGCACGCCTTCATCGCATCGTTGCTGGGGATTCCGCACTTCGTGGTCTGCGTGAACAAGATGGACCTCGTCGACTGGGACGAGGCGGTCTTCGAACGGATCCGCGCGGAGTTCACGGCCTTCGCCAGCCGCTTCCACGTCGCCGATATCACCTTCATCCCGGTCTCCGCGCTGAAGGGCGACAACGTCGTCGATCGCTCGACGAACACCCCCTGGTACCAGGGCGCGACGCTGCTTCACCACCTGGAGGAGGTGCACATCGCCTCCGACCGCAACCTGATCGACGCGCGGTTCCCGGTGCAATACGTGATCCGTCCGATGAGCGGCGAGCACCACGACTATCGCGGCTATGCCGGCACCGTCACTGGCGGCGTGATGCGCCCCGGCGACGAGGTGGTCGTACTCCCCTCCGGGTTCACCACCACCATCGAGGCGATCGACAGCTACGACGGCCCCGTCGCCGAGGCCTACCCACCGATGGCGGTCACGATCCGCCTGACGGACGACCTGGACGTCTCACGCGGCGAAATGATCTGCCGCCCCGGGAACCGGCCACACGCCTCGCAGGACGTGGATGCGATGGTCTGCTGGATGACCGACCAGACCGCGCTGCGCGAGGGCGCGAAGTACGTGATCAAGCAGACCTCGCGGGTGGCCCGCGCGCTCGTGCGCGACGTGCGCTACCGCATCGACGTGAACACGCTGCACCGCGACCAGCAGGCCAGCGAGCTGCAGCTCAACGAGATCGGGCGGATCCAGTTCCGGACGACGCTCCCGCTGTTCGCGGACGAGTACCGACGGAACCGCGGGACCGGCAGCTTCATCCTGATCGATGAGCAGACGAACAGCACCGTCGGCGCCGGGATGATCCTCTCCACCGAGGCCAGCAGCTAACCATCCGCGGCCTGCCCGATGCACCCCGATACGTGAGGTAGGCAAGTGAGGCGAACGCCCCGCGCTCCGGCGCCACACGCGGCCTTGGTACCCGGGCGCTCATGGGCCCCAGTGCACACAACAAAACGGGCGCCCCTGGGGGCGCCCGTTCGTGTCGGTTCGGTCGAATGACCTCGCTGGCTAGTTCGTGATCACGATCGACCCGTTGGCCTCGTAGCCTTCCTGGCGCCACTCGTTCCAGTTGTTCCAGTCGCAGGTCATGAACCGGCGAACGCTGCTGAAGTACTGGCTCGAGCCGTAGTACGTGTTGTTGTTGAACACGTTGCCCTGTCCCACCGCGCCGCAGTTCTGGCCGGTATCACCGACCGTGCCGAGCATGTGCAGCTCGTTGTTGCGGATGATGTTGCCGCTGGACACGTGGGCGCCGTACTGGCCGCTGCCGCGTCCCGTCTGATCCGCGATCGCGATCCCGTCACCGCCGCTGGCGGAGACCCAGACCTTGTTGCCGTAGACCTGCGCGTTGCGGCTGTTCTGAATCATGATCTGGGCGCCCCAGATCCAGTCATCGTGGGGGATACCGTTGAAACGCACCGTGTTGTTTCGGATCACGATGTCGTATCCGATTTCGTGCTTGATGCCCTCGTAATCGTTGTTCTCGATCACGTTGTCTTCGACCAGCGCGTCGATCACGTTCAGGTCGGTCCAGATACCGCGTCCATCGTTGTGATGGATGTAGTTGTCACGGAATACCTGGTTGCGACCGGTCGTGAACTTCACGCCGCCGGCTTCCCAGTCGAGGTTGAAGTCCTCGGTGTGGTTGTAGGCGATCTCGTTGCCCTGCAGCAGCAGGTCACTCCCGGAGCCGCCGATGCCCATCTCACCGTTGTGATGGACGTAGTTGTTCAGGATGCTGGTGTTGTTGGTGCCGCGGATCCCGTAACCGTGGTTCAGCCGCACCTCGTTGTTGGTCACCGTCCAACCGTTGTAGGTCTGGATCGCGCCCATCTGCGCTGGCGTCGAGTACTTCTCGACCAACAGCCCGGAGATCGTCACGTTGGTGGCCGAGCCACCGAAGGCCCGCTGCGAGACGCTGGCCTCGATTTGCTTCCCGCTCGGGTTCTGACCGATGTAGATCCGGTCCGCTCCGTAGTCGAAGTAGAACGTCGACGCGGTCACTTGCGACCGGTTGAGCACCTGCATCAGCGAGTTGCCGTTGACGAAGACCTGCTCCGCGTACTGGCAGCGGTTCGCGCCGGGTCCGGAGACGCGCCAGTTACAGCCGCCGATGAGGCCTTCCTGTTGCGTCTGGTTCGGTGCGTAGTACTGGCCGCTGCACGCGTCGTTCCAGCTGGTTAGCACCCGCGATCCGTTGAGGATCGTGCCGGCTTCGCCGATGAACGTGTTGTTGTTCTTCGGCACCACCGTCTGCATCCGGTGCACACCACTACCGATGACGAACGTCGTTCCCGAGGGGTTCGCGTTCACCACCGACTGGATCGATTGACCGGGGTTGATCCGGATCGCGCCGGCCGGGATCGGGACCCCGCCGCCGCCGCCACCACCGCCGCTGCCGCCCGAGGCGACATCGAAGGAACCCTCGACCACCTGCGTGCCGCCGGCGGTGTCCAGTTCAACGGTCACCCAGTGGGTGCCGGTGCTCAGGTTGCTGGTATTCAGTGCGCCTGCCTGCGTCGCGCTGCCGCCCATCAGGTCGAAGGGGGTGACGTTTTCCACGCGATCGGCCGCGCCGTTGCGGTTGCGGTTGTCGATCCAGAAGCGGGCCTGCTGGATACCGCTGTCATCGAGGATGAAGACGTACTGGCTCCCGGACAGCGTCTGCCCGTTCAGCAGCGCCGGACTCGAGCGGTTGGAGTTCGCGCTGACGTACACGTCGTAGTTGCCTGCTGGCGCCGTGCTGGTCGCCGTCGCCGACGGCGTTGCCGTCGGCGTACCGCCGCCACCCGTGCTGAACGCCTCGTTCAGCACGCTGCTGGATCCGTTGGAGAAGCTGACCTCCGCGGAAATCGTGTGGCTGCCGGCCGAGACGGACCCCGGGTTCCACGGCGCCGCGGCTCCGCCGGTGGCGGTGCCCTGGAAGTCGTACGGCGCCGTGAACTCGGTCGTCACGGCCGAACTGCGGGTCGGGTCATCAAGGAAGAAGCGCACCTGGCTGACGCCGCTATCAGGCGACACATGGATGTACGCGTTCTGGGTCAGTGACGCGCCGCTGAGCGCCACGCTGTTCGATCGGTTGGAACTGCCGCTGACCATCAGCGTCGGCCCGCTTGGGGCGACCGTGCCCGTGTTGAAGGTCGCGCTCACCACACTGCTTGAGCCGTTGCCGAAATCGACCTCCGCCGAAACGGTGTGCGATCCGGCGGACACGCCATCCGCGTTCCACGCACCAGCACCCGAGGCGCCAGTGCCGCCGAAGTCGAACGGCGCCGCGCTCTCGACGCGTACCGGCGTCGTGCGTGATGGGTCATCGAGGTAGAAGCGCACCTGGCTGATGCCGCTGTCCGGCGAGATGAAGATGTAGGCGTTGCCCTGGAGCTGGGCGCCCGCGAGCGCCTGCGGGTTCGAGCGGTTCGTCGCCCCGCTGACCAGCAGCGAAACGCTGGCCGGCAGATCCTCGAGCTGGACGTTGAGCCGCACGAAGTCGATCGCCGCGCCACAGTCGTTGGATTCGCCCTGACAGGCGACCTGGAGCCAGACCTGCAGCGATCCACCGGCCGCCGCCGCGACCGCGTTGCCGAGCGCGCCGTTCGAGGTCGATCCGCCAGAGACCGAGACCGAACCGTTGCGGACTCAAGCGGTCATCGCAACAGCCTCGGCGAACTTCTCTGATGGTGTATGGAAGCCGAGCGTCTGTCGA
>JAQCIU010000061.1:0-12122 GCA_027593235.1 Chloroflexota bacterium | reverse complement strand
AGCCGGAACCCCCGGACTCGCTGACCGGCGCCACGCTGGACGCGTGGCGGAGCGTGATGCCGTGGGCGTACGACGAGGGGCTCGTCACCGCCGCCGATCTGCCCTTGCTCGAGTCCTGGTGCAGCGCCGTCGCACGCTGGCGCGAGCTCGACGCGAAGCTCAACAGCGTCGACGACCTCGTGAGCGAGGGCTCGACCGGCAATCAGGTGCAGTCGCCGATCTACAAGAGCCATCGCGAGCTGAGCCAGCTCTTGATCAGCCTCGCACAGCAACTCGGGTTCAGCCCCGCCGCTCGGCTCCGCATGCCGGCCCTCAAGCGGCCCGAGGACGAACGGCCGCCTCGTGCTGTCTACGAGATGAAGCCTGACGGCCCCGATCCGCGCGACCTCTTTAGGGTCAACTAATGGCCGCCGGGCAAATCGTCTTTGACCTCGGCCCGATTGAGGCAGGCACGTCGGGCACCCTAAGCCGGCCCGACCTGCAAATCAACGTTGGCCCCCTCTCTCGAATCATCACTGAGGAGCTGATCAACACGGCCTTTCGACGACACCCGCGCCCACCGACTGCTGCGAGACCTCGACATCGAGGCGCCATTGCCCGACGAAGGGGTACAACCATGAGCCTTGAAACTAAGTCGCTATCGCTGGAGCTCAAAGCAGGGAGCGGCGGCCAGTTCACGGCAGTCTTCGCCACGCTGAACGTCGTCGACCACGACGGCGACGTGACCCTGCCCGGAGCCTTCGAGAACGGCGCCGGCGCCCTCGTCGGCGCGTGGAACCACGCGAGCGGCCCGCTGCCGGTAGGCAGCGGGGTCCTACGCGAGGACGGCAGGCTCGTACGCATCGAGGGTTCGTTCTTCCTCGACACGCCGCACGGCGACGCCGCCTTCCGGACCGTGAGGAATCTCGGGAAGCTCGCCGAGTGGTCGTACGTCTTCCGCGTACTGGACCATAGTTTCGGCACTTGGCCAGTTGGCGCAGGGCGAAACCAGCCGGTCCGATTCCTCAAGGCGCTCGACGTGATTTCAGTCGAACCGGTTGCCCGCGGCGCGGGGATCGGCACCCGTACTGAGCGCATCAAGGCAGCCCACGGCATCGATGTCGAGCGGGAGTCCCTCCGCTTTTACCGCACCATCGCGCGCCAATACGGCGCCGCGTAGGCGGCCTGCTGGACCATGAGAGCGAGTGAACGATGACAGCCGAGAGAATCACCTACGGCCTGTCCGAGGCGGCCGAGCAACTCTCCGTCAGTCGCAAAACCATCGAGCGGTTGATCCGCGACGGGAGCCTGAGGTCGGTCCGCATCGGGCGCCGCCGGCTCGTCACAGCGACCGACCTGCGGGCGCTCGTGGAGCGCGAATGACCGCGTAAAGTGCGAATCGACGGTGGGCGGTCACCGTCCGGGGTGGGGGCACCAAAATGGCGCGACGTGCGAACAGCGAAGGATCGGTTTACCGAGAAGGCGATCGGTGGGTCGCCCAGGTGTCGTTCATCGACGCCACCGGTCGGCAGCGGAAGCGACGCCGGCGGGCCGTCAGCCAGCGCGACGCGATCCGACTGCGAGCCCAGCTCGTCCGCGAACTGCAGGCGGGCGTCCGGACCGATGCCCGCTTCGCCGCGTTCGCCGATGAGTGGTTGCAGGCGAAGCGGAAGATCTGGGCGCCTGGGACGTACAAGCGCCAGGAAGCGATCGTCCGCCGACACTTGCTCCCGGCGTTTGGCGACCAACGCCTCAGCGATATCAGCCCCCGTGACGTGCGCGACTTGATGGACCAAAGCACCGGACTCGCCCCACGCTCGGTCAACTACATCCGGACCGTGCTGCGAGCCATGCTCGGGCAGGCTCAACGCTGGGAACTCGTCACGCGCAACGTGGCCGCTCTTGTGGAGCCGGCACCCCTCCCAGACCGAACCGTCGAGCCACTCACCGCCGACCAGGCGTGGGGGCTGCTCGACGCACTGGAAGGAGAACCGCTCGAGGCCCTCTACACGCTCGCCGTGATGACTGGCATGCGCTCGGGCGAGTTGCTCGGCCTCCGTTGGCGGGACGTTGACCTCGAGGCGTCCAGGCTGCAGGTCGAGCATCAGTTGCAGCGCATCGGCGGCGAGTGGCTATTCATCGCGCCGAAGACCGCGGCCGGGCGTCGAGCCGTCGCCCTGCCGCTACCCGCTGTGGAGGCGCTCCACCGGCACCGCACGCGACAGAATGGGGAGCGCGCCGAGATCGGCCGGCACTACGTCGAACGCGATCTTGTCTTCACGCGTCCGGGTGGCCTGCCGATCCACGCGACGACACTCGTCAAGGACTTCCAGCGGCTACTGGCACGGCTTGGGCTCCCCCGTCGTCGGTTCCACGACCTCCGCCACACCGCCGTGAGCATCATGCTCGAGCAGGGCGTGGCACTGACGACCATCCAGGACGTTGTGGGGCACGCGGACTTTCACCTGACCAAAAACACGTACGGGCACCTCGCGGAGTCGATCAAGCGGGAAGCGGCCGATAAGATGGCGACCGCTCGTGCGCGCTCGACTCGCCCGCGTAACCCCGCCCGTAACCCCTTGAGGGTTGTGGAGACCGGGGCCGGAGGCTAGAAAAGTCAGCAATCATGGGCCGTGGCAGGGTAGCTCAGAGGCCAGAGCAGGGGATTCATAAGCCCTTGGTCGGCGGTTCGAATCCGCCCCCTGCTACCACGTTTCCCAATGTTTCCGGTCTGTTCCGTACCAGATCCCGACCGCAATTGGTCAGCAAAACTATCAATTGGGGATCAACTGGGGATCTACTCGCAACGACTGGCGTGCTGGCAGTTGGGACCGAGCAAACGGGCTTCCGGCTCTCGCCCCTGAGATCTTCAGCCGGCGCGCCGATGCGCCACGCCGAGAGATTTGGCTGCGCGAACTCGGCGCAGGGCGTCCTGGCGACGACGTCACCACCAGCCCGCACGAATAACTGCGCTGCTCATACACCGCACACTGAGTATTTCGCTCCTCAGGGAAGCCGGCGCGGTCGCGGTGGAGTTCCCGCCCGCTCGTAACTCCTCGTGTTACGTCGCGATCAGATGATCGAACGCCTCGGCCGCCTGGCGCTGCATGCCGGGCAACAAGTGCCCGTACGTATCCATCGTGAACGCTGCAGAGGCATGGCCGAGTCTGCGACTCACCACATGGAGTTCAGCTCCAGCTTTGATCCAGTGGGTCGTAGCGGTGTGCCGCAGGGTGTGCCACACGACTCCGTCCGGCTTGGCGATCTCGGACCGGAGCACCAGCGTCTTGTAGCCGCGGTAGAAGTTGCGCGGGAGCCACGGCGTTCCGACCAGCGACGGGAAGACCAGCCCACCGTCGCTCCACGACGGCCCAAGCCTCAACCGAGCTTCCCGCTGTGCTCGCCGATGGCTCCGCAGTAGCGCGATCGTCGCGGCCGAGAGTTCGATCGTTCTTCGTGCGTTCCGTGTCTTGGGTGGTCGGAAGTGAACGCCTGTGGGACATCTTTGGTCGTTCGTCAAGCGGCGAGCGCTTCCGGGACACGGCGGGCACGTCGCTGCGAGTCGTAGAGCTCGTCGTTGCGGAGCGTGGCGATGAGACAGGCAAGCAGCCGGTCGGCGAGGCCGCGCAGTGCGCGCTCGTGACGGAGGCCGCGCGCACGCATCGACAGGTAGAGCGACCGACCGTACGGGTCGCTGGCCATGTTCGAGCGAACCCAGTGCCGGACTGCATCACGCAGCCGCGTGTTGCAGGCGCGGCGCATCACGACCCGATGTGACTTCCCGCTCTGTCTGGTGACGGGCGCGGTCCCGGCCAAGATGCGGAGCATCTGTAGGTCCAGCTCAGCGAGCGCCTGGGGTGCCTCGGCGAGCAGCTTCGCCGTGACGATCACGTCTGCGCCGCGGTGCGAGTCCACGATCTCGGCGGTGCGTCCCGCTTGCCGGCACAGCTCCGCCAGTCGGCGTCGGCAGCGTTGATGCTCGACATGGGTGGCCTGCAGCTGCGGCAGTAGCGACGACACGTGAAAGAGCACGGCTTCCAGCGAACCGGGGGCGAGTGTCAGCGGTTCGCGTCGCAGCACGGCCAGGACGGCGTCTGCGGTCACCGCGCGCTTGCGGTGTCGCGCGAGCAGGGCACTCACTCGCCGTTTCGGCAGCCGCGCCGCCTGTGCAGGATCGGCGGCGACCTCGAGCAGCTCCCAGAGCCAGGGCTCGTTGGCGGCCGGACACAGCTCGAGAAGCTGCGGGAAGTAGCGCTGCAGCTGCTCGCGCAGGAGATTGGCGAGGCGGTTGAGGTCCGCCTTCAGCGTGTCGTGGCAGCGCGAGACCTCACGCAGCGCCAGCGTCGTCTCGTCTGGGACGGAGAGTCGTCTGAACTTCTCCTGGTCGGTGCGTAGCGCGTCCGCCAGCACGAAGGCGTCGAGCCGGTCGTCCTTGGCACCGGCCACGCTGTGTCGGTCACGAAAGCGATCGAGCTGCTTCGGGTTGATGGCGTAGACGGCGAAGCCGTGCTCCAGCAGCGTCTCGACCACCGCGCCGTGTGGTACCTCGATCCCGACGGCGACGGTCGCGACGTCACCGCACGACTCGGTCAACCAGGCCACGAGTGCAGCGAGGCCCTCCGCACGATGCGCGAACTGACGCTGCTCGGGTGCGCGTCGCGGCGAGACGAGGCAGACCTGGTGCGTCTGCGAACCCCAATCGATGCCAACCATGTGCTGGTACGAGTCCATGTCGACCTTTCCTCACGGGGAGAACGGTTCGACCGGCGGCCGCGCTACATCGTCAGCCCTATACTGGCGCTCGCGGCGCGACATCTTTGTGGACGTTCGTACCGCGGCTACCCCGCTGGGGCGCATCTCCCACAGAGGCCGTTCGGTCGGCAGGCACGAAAAGGCGCTCCCAGCGGGGGCCGGCCAGCGTCACTCTATCCGGCTACCCGGACCCGAGTGCCACCGGCTTCGACGTATAGGGCGCGAAAACCCCATCCGCGGTCAGGCCGCCCAGTCGTAATCGTGGTGGAGGCCGCCGAGGACCGGTGCCCCAAAGACGCGAGACCGCTGCGGGAATGGCGTTAGCGCTCGAGGACCAGCCGGCGGCTCAAGCGCCAATGATCGATGCGGACGCGCGTTGTTGTAGTGGGTGACGTACTCACTCAGCACCCGGCGGAGCTGCGACTCGTTGAGCACGATCAGGTGGTCGAGGCACTCAATCTCTTCGCGGCGCGCACGCCAGCCTGCAGGCCGTCCTCGTGGAAACCGTAGCCGAGGTAGGCGCCGGCGAAGTGGGTGTCGCGCTTACCGTTGATCGCCTCGAGGCGATGCTGCGCCTCGAGCGTGTCCATCGAGTAGACGGGGTGCATGTAGTCGAATTTGGCCAGCACCTTCGACGGATCGACGCGGTCGCCAGGGTTCACCGAGACGCAGTAGGGATGCTCGCCGGGCAGGCGCTGCAGGCGTGCCAGGTCATAGGTCATCGTGAGCGTCTTCGGGAAGCCTGAGCACTCGTGGCGCTGATAGTTCCAGGCGGCGCGTGCCGCCTCGCGCTTCGGCAGCAGCCGGTCATCGGTGTGCAGCACGACGTGATTCGGCGCGTAGGTGAAGCCCTCAAGCGCGGCGCGCTCCTCGGCGGTGGGATCTGACAGCAGGCGGAGCGCCTGGTCCGGGTGCGTGGCGATCACCAGTGCATCGAACGGACGCCGTTCTCCGTTCGCGAACGCGATGCAGGGTCCACCGGCCCTCGAGATCCCGCGGATCTCGCTGTCCAGGTGGACGGACCCCTCGGGCAGCGACTCGAGGATGCGGTTCACATAGCTGCGCGAGCCGCCCTCGATCCAGCGCCACTCCGGGATCGCGTTCCGGTCGAGCACGCCGTGCTGGCGGAGGAAGCGGAGCAGGTAGTTCGCCGGGAACTTGATGATGTTCTCCGGCGAGTTAGACCAGGTTGAGGCGATCAACGGCACGATCAGCCGTTCACGGAAGGCGTCTCCAAACCCTCGTTGGTCGAGGTACGCCTCGAAACTGACGTCGTGCATCGTGTCTTCCGCTAGCACGCGCTTCGCGTCGCGATGGAAGCGCAACAGGTCGAGGACCATCCGCAGGTGCGATGGCCTCAGCGCGTTGCGGGGCTGCGCCAGGTAGCCGCGGATGCCGCGGCTGCTGAACTCGAAGTCGTCTTCCTCGCAGGCGACGCTGAACGACATCTCGCTCTGCCGAGTGGCGACATCGAGCTCGGCGAGCAGGCGGGTCAGCCCGGGATATGTCCGCTCGTTGTAGACGATGAAGCCGACATCGAGTGGGACGTCCGCGCCATCGAGGCCCGGTACGATCACCGTGTTCGCGTGTCCGCCCGCGTAGGTGTTGCGCTCGAACAACTCAACGTCGTGTTCACGGTCCAAGAGATAGGCGGCCGTCAGTCCGCTGACGCCTGCGCCGATCACGGCGATCTTCATCTCGAAACCACCTGGGCGAATGCATGGAACTGCCGGGGCAGTGTGTCCGGCTGATCCGAGCAAGTAGCGGCATCAGCGCCGCGCTGGCCTGCCAGCTTGGCCGTACGGCGGTTCGGCTCACCCGGAGTGATCGCTATCCAGCAGCGCGGAGGTCGTCTCGAATCGGTTTCCATCGTCACGATATCCAGATAGTCAGGGTGCTGCTCGCATTCGTCGAGTCGCGGGCCGCGAAGCGCGTGGGCTTTCGTTTGGTTAACGACACCGCCCCCGGCCGAAGCCGAGGGCGGTGCCGGGTGTCGCTTCCCTGCGCGAGGGAGGCCAACCCGCGCCTAGTTACGGCGCGCGTTGGTCGCGAGGCGAGCGCCACCGAGCAGACCGGCGGCCGCGATGACCCCGATGGCAGCGAGCCATCCGGCACCGATGCCTGAGCCACTGCCGAGGCCAGCGTTGCCAGCCGCGGCCGGGGCCAGGGCGGGGGCGGGGGCGGCTACCCCGGCCGACGGCAGGAGCACGCCGTCGATGACGTGGATGACGCCGTTCGAGGCGAGGATGTCGGTGGTCAGGACCTCGATGTTGCCGTTAAGGATGACCTTGCCGTCCACGACCTCGATCGTGATCTGCGAACCCTGGACAGTCGTCGCAGTGTCGAGACCGACCACGGTCTCGGCGAGCACCGAACCGCTCACCACGTGGTACAGCAGCACGTCCGTCAGCGCCGGGGTGTCGGCCAGCAGAGCGTCAACCGTACCGGCCGGCAGCGCCGCGAAGGCGTCGTCGGTCGGGGCGAAGACGGTGAACGGGCCCTCACCCTAGAGGGTGCCAATCAGGTCAGCCGCCTCGAGCGCTGCGGCCAGCGTCGTGAAGCTCCCCGCTGCGACCGCCGTGTCAACGATGTCCATCGACGGCGTCGCGTCCTCCATCGGGGACGGGGGCAGGAGCACGGTGTCGATCACGTGGATGACGCCGTTCGAGGCGAACACGTCGGTCGCGGTGACGTTCACGGAGTCGTTCAGCACGACGCCACCGTCGACGATCGCGATGCTGACATCCGAGCCCTGCACGGTGGTCGCCGAGCTGAGCGTCACGACGTCAGCGGCCGGCACCGAGCCTGCCACCACGTGGTAGAGCAGGATGTCGGTCAGCGCCGGGATGTCGGCCAGCAGGGCGTCAAGCGTCCCGGCTGGCAGCGCCGCGAAGGCGTCGTCGGTCGGCGCGAAGACCGTGAACGGTCCGTCACCCTTGAGCGTGTCTACGAGGCCAGCTGCGGTGAGTGCCGCCGCCAGCGTGTCGAAATTCCCCGCCCCAACGGCGGTGTCCACGATGTCCTCCGGACCGCTCTGGGCGATCTCCGCATCGTCGCTGTTCTGAGGCAGAAGTTGTGCGGCGGAGCTCGAAGATACGAGCGCCAGCGCAATCAGTGCAGCGCCGATGGCTGCGAATGCGTTCTTCATTGGTCTCTTCATTGTTCAGGTCTTGTTACCGGCCCACTCGGTATGGGCACCTCGATCTGGCCGTTCCGGCTGCTGTTGCGTCGTCGGGTCCTCCCTCCCGTTGATGCCGATGTCCGTGACGAAGTTGTTCAGAACTGCGTCACCGTGATCGGATAGTGGCGCAGAATTGAAGATGATGCAAGTCCATATTGCAAAAGAACTGCAAAACTTCTATCCTCTCGTCATGAAGTACACAGTTCAGGCCGCTTCGAAGGCCACTGGCGTGAGCTCGGCACGACTACGAACGTGGGAACGCCGCTACGGGGTCCCCCACCCTGACCGCTCGGATACCGGGCGCCGGCTCTACGAGGAGGACGACCTCGCCGTTATCCGGCGCATGGCCGCGCTGGTCGATGCGGGAGTGCCGGCAGCCCAGGCGGCCGAGGCGGCCTTCTCCGAGGCCGAACGCGGCACGGTCGTCGAGCTCCCGGCGGCGCCACCGGCCGAGGTGCACTCACTCGCCTTCGCGATCGTGGATGCGGCGGAACGCTACGACGAGCCCGAGCTGCAGGCGGCAATCGAAGAGGCCGTGGAGTCGCTTGGTTGGCGGGGCGCTCTTGCCGAGGTCCTCTTCCCCTCGCTGCGGGTGATCGGCGAGCGTTGGGAACGTGGCGAGCTGGCGCTGAGCTCGGAGCACTTCGCGTCATCGATCGTGCGCCGTGAGCTGCTCGCGACGGTAGCCGTGCTCCCAATGTCGCCAGCCGATGCGCCGACGGTCGTGCTGGCCTGTCCCGAGGATGAGCGTCACGACCTGGGGGTGAGCGCGCTGTGGCTGCTCCTGCGCGAAGCCGGCCTGCGGGTGATCTTCCTCGGTGCAGACGTGCCGGGTGTCGACTTGCTGTCAGCGCTGCGCCGCACGAATGCCGACGCAGTGTCGCTCTCGGCGACCGCGCCGACCACGCTTCCGGTGATGGGACTGACCGCACGGGCGCTGGTCGCGGGGAAGGTGCGCGCGCGCATCTTCGTCGGGGGGCCCGCCCTGGACGCGGCGGGGGACTCCTCGGACATCCCTGGCGTGCGGTTACCCGCCGCCATCGGCGACGCCGCGAACGTCATGATCGAAACGTTGACTGGAAGCGGCGGAGAGAGAAAGCTGACAGGCAGCGCTCCCATCCCGCTCCATCGAGGCCACCGGGAGGTGGACTGATGCGAATCGCGATCACGGGCAGCTCTGGAATGGTCGGCTCTGCGCTGCGGCCCAGGCTCGAGGCGGCTGGCCACGACGTCATCCGGCTCAGGCACGGCGACGCCTCGAACCCCAACGCGGAATGGAGCCCGGCGGACCGCTGGGTGCGCGAGGGCATCCTCGATGGCGTCGACGTGGTGCTGCACCTCGCCGGCGCGTCGATCGGCGACGGGCGCTGGAGCGACTCCTACAAGAAGGAGATGCGCAGCAGTCGGATCGACGGCGCGACCCTGCTGGTGGACACGATCCGAGGGATGAGCGACCGACCACAGGCGTTCGTGACGTCTTCGGCCGTCGGGTTCTACGGCGACCGCGGCGACGAGCGACTGACCGAGGAGGCGGCTCGCGGCAGCGGGTTCCTCGCCGACCTCGTGGTCGATTGGGAGGCCGCGGCGCAGCCGGCCGAGCAACTCGGACTGCGGGTGGCGATGGTGCGCAGCGGCATCGTGCCGCGGAGCATGCTCCCGGCGCTGATCACCCCGTTCAAGTTCGGCCTCGGAGGCAAGCTCGGCAGCGGGAAGCAGTACTTCCCGTGGGTCGGCCTGGAGGACCTCGTGCGGATCTACGAGCACGCGGTGACCGGGGACGTGTCAGGCCCGCTGAACGCAGTGGCGCCCGAAGAGGCGACTAACAACACCTTCACGAAAGACCTCGGCCGTGCGATCAGCCGACCGACCCTGTTCCCGCTGCCCGCCTTCGCGCTGAAGCTGATCATGGGTGGCGAGAAGGCGGAGGAGACCGGGCTGGTGAGCCAGCGGGTGGTGCCGCAGCGACTCACCGATGGCGGGTGGGAGTTTGCCCAGCCGACGCTCGCCGAGGCGTTGCCGGACGAGCTTGTCGAGCTTTGACTCGTCGCGCGTGCCCCCCGTCGCCCGAAGTCTGTGTTCAGTTCAAAACTGGCGTTTGCCGGAGAGCGAGGAGCCGTTTGGCACGACGCCTGCGTTCGGGATTCGCGGGTTGGGTCGGTGTGCCGCGATTCACGCCCGATCGGGCCGGCGCTCCGTGACCTCCGGCCCTCATGACGGAATGGACCAGCTCGGAATCTTGGAGTCGGAACAGTCGGAGGCAGTACTCGCATCGCCGGGCGGATCGCTGGATGCGATCAAAACGTGTCTCGACCTCGAACGTCGCGCGGCAACCGGCTGCCAGCCACGGGGCCGGTTGCCCGCGCAACGACCTCGCTCCGACCGCCGGAAGCGAAGAACGGAAGGAACCGGATGATTCAACGCCACGCCACTGACGAACACGCGAACGCCGCGCATGACACCGATCGAGCAGATGGTGAGCAGCAGCCAGAGTCGCCGCGCGCATTTGAGTGGTCGGTGCAGGCTCTCGATGGCCGCCTGCCTGAGCCGCTTCAAGGTCTACATGCACACGTCGAGTCGAACCACCTAGTGAGCAGCCCGGTCGACTCTGCCGCGCTGGAGCTCCTCCGGGCGACCGGGATCTACTTCGATCAGGAGCAGATCACACCCGCCGAAGACCTGCACGAACTCGTCCTCGCCGGGTCAGCGACCAGCGATGAACTCGCCGAGGCGATCGCCGCCTTCATGCGGGACGGTCGCTCCGCCCTCGCAGTCGACGCCATGTCTTCGCCCATCCGTCTCTACGAGGTCAGCGGCGTCACCTCGCCGATCCTCGCGATCGCCGATGGTCCGGCGGACGTCCGCCAGGTGGAGCCCGAGCGTGACGCGATCGCCGCGGCGTTGCGGCGCGCCAGCTCCGGCACCGCGGCGCATGCCGCAACCTCGGAGATGGCGCCGCCAGCAAACGACGCCCCGCAGGATGACACGACCACGCGGCCTCGCTTGGGCCCGGGCGATCAGCCTGAGTCCCGCCGCACCCGCTGGCTGGCTCCGCTCGCTACGCCCGCCGGAGTGGCGCGTCGTTACCTCGGGCATCCCCAGATCAGTCACGGCGTCACCGCAGCGTCACTCCTCGGCGCCACGATCGCCGGCCGCCTGCGCCGCTGGCTCGGTATCGCGGCGCTCGTCAGCGCGGTCGCCACGGTCGCCGACCTCGTCGTCTCGCAACGCCGGCGGCGCGGCCAGCAAGACGAGGCCGAACGAACCGTCTCCTAGCACGGAGCCCCACCGCCGGCCGGCCCGCACATCTAGCTGAGCGACTCGAACGCTCGGCCGCGCCCGCCCACGATCGGCCGTCGCCGCACGATAGGGTCTACCGATGGCTGCAGACGAAGAATGAATCGCCCTCTTCATCGACTGCGAGAACCTGGCGATCGGAGCTCCGGTTTCGGCCGCTCACGGCATTCGCGACCAGGTGCCCGAGGCTCGCGTCCCACGGGTACTCCGCCCACATCGCCTCAGCCACGGACTCGCGCGGTACGGCGGCTCCGCCTTGTGTAGCCGGGAACGCGAGGAACTCTCGGGACTTCTCGAGCGGGCCAGCGTTCGATCGGCGTCGCTCCGAGCCGCACGTCGAGGCGGCCGAGGCATTTCACGACGAAGACCTGTTGCGCGACCGGCTCCGTGCCTCCTTCTGCGGGAGGGAGGTCGTCGGGCGTGAGCAGCGCGGCCTGGCGGATCGCTCCGAGCGACCGACTCGAGCGGGGCGATGCGATGAGATCTCGTCCTGGAGAATCTCGCCCTCCGACGAGGCGCCAATACCTGAGTGCCCTCTCGCTCCTCGCAATTGCTTAAGCAGTCAGCAGTTGGGGATCAATTGTGGATCAACTCACCGGTACGGCCGCGGCCAGGGCATGACCCTGAGCGACCGACGAGCCCAGAAGAGCCTGAAGACACAGGCTGAGGCCACACTGGGCGGGATGACCCAAGAGCGATCTTTCAGAATTCATAAGCCCTTGGTCGGCGGTTCGAATCCGCCCCCTGCTACCACACCCCCACCCGGCGCGACGCACCCACAACCAGCATCACACGGCCGCGCACGAGGCCCCACGCCTCCCGCCACACCACCGCGTCGGTCCCGCCATCGTTCCGCGCACACGATGTGGGGTGGTCTCAACTGATCAACGCACCATCTCGTCGAACGAACAGGAGT
>JAQCIU010000060.1:0-12303 GCA_027593235.1 Chloroflexota bacterium | reverse complement strand
CTCGGCGAAGGCGTCGAGCGAAGCTGCCTACCGGATGGCCGGTATGGGTCCGAACGACATGGAAATGGCGATGATCTACGACTCGTTCACCGTCACCGCGGGGATCACGGCCGAAATGCTCGGCCTCACCCCTCGAGGTGAGGGACCGTCGCTGTGGGCCAATGGCAACGCCAGCCCCGGCGGCAAGTTCCCGGTGAACACCAACGGCGGCGGCCTCTCGTTCAGCCACTCCGGCATGTACGGGATGATGCTGCTCATCGAGGCGTACCGGCAGTTGTCCGGTACCGCCGAGGATGGCATCCACGGCCTGCCCGGCAAGCAGACGAGCGCACGCTCGGCGATCGTCAACGGCACGGGCGGTAGCCTGTCCGTGACGGGCACGCTGGTGCTGACCTCGGACGTCTAACGGAGCTGAGATCGATCGAGGTTCCACTCGATCGATCGCGAGGCGGGGGCGGCGACGACCGCCCCCGTTTCGCGTTTCCGGATGAGTTGAGAACGGATACCACGCGCGCATGCTGATCGACCTCCACACGCACACCAAGCCCCGATCGTGGGATTCGTTCATCACGCCCGACGAGATGGTGGATCTGGCGAAAGAGGCTGGGCTGGACGCGATGGTCCTCGCGGAGCACGACTGGGCGTGGGAGGCGGACGAGGTCGCCGACCTCGCGAAGCGCCACGAGTTCACCGTGATCCGCGCGATGGAGATCAACACCGAGGATGGCCACATCCTCGTGTTCGGCCTACACGAGTACAAGTTCGGCATGCACCGCAGCCACGAGTTGGCGGGGTTTGTCGAGGCCGCGGGCGGGGTGATGATCGCGGCGCACCCGTACCGCCGGCAGATGCCGTGGAAGCCCGACGAGCCCGAGGAGTACGCGGATGCGCTGCAGCGCGCGCGCCGCAACCCGGCTTACCGCTTCGTCCTGGCGATCGAGGTGCTCAACGGGCGCGGCGCCCTGGCTGAGAACGACTTCTCGCTGCGCCTACGCGACCAGATGCACTTCCCCGGTACCGGAGCCAGCGACACCCACCAACACGACGACAAGGACCAGCAGATGGGCCGATCGGCCACGTACTTCGAAGCCGACGTCCGCGACGAAGCGCAGTTGATCGCCGCGCTGCGCTCCGGACGGTTCTGGCCACTCGATCTGACGAAGGGCAAGCTCACCGCGGACCCGCAGTACTACGACGTTCCCGCGGACGTGGAGGCACGCTGGGCGACACTCGCCGACGCGCGGCGCGGGCTGCTCGAGGGCGCCACGAGCGGCGATTGAACCAAGCACCTCGTCCGGGTCGCCTCGCCATCGCCGCAGGTTGCTCCTGATGTCCCGTTGGTGAGGCAGGCGTGGCGCCCCGTTATTGACAGTGAATCGGACGCGCCGCTATCGTCAGCTCGATCGTGCGGCGGCGCGGCATCACCCACAGTCCGCAACGGCATTTCACTCGTGTCGAGGAGGTAGCCGGGAAGCGGAACCAGGCTTTATCTGTCCCGCTCGTCACGAAGACCTCACGCGCGGGGACAGCTAGTTTTTTCGTCGGTTGTGCACGGCGCCCGGTCCTTGACCGCCGCACCGCTTGAGATCGACGACCACCCAGCGGTCAGCGAGGCGCATGCGCGCGTTTCCTGACTCAGGAAGGACAACCAGATGGGCGTGCTGGACGGCAAGGTAGCCGTCGTCACCGGATCCGGTCGAGGAATCGGCCGAGGAATCGCAATGCTGTACGCGGCGGAGGGAGCCAAGGTCATCGTCAATGACCCCGGCGTCGCCGTGGATGGCTCCGGTCACGATGAAGGGCCCGCGGCCCAGGTAGCGAACGAGATCAAAGCAGCCGGTGGCGAAGCCTCCCCGAACTTTGACTCGGTCGCCGAGTTCTCGGGCGGCGAGAACATGGTCAAGCAGGCCGTGGACACCTACGGTCGCATCGACATCCTCGTGAATGTCGCGGGGATTCTGCGAGACCGCATGGTCTTCAACATGTCGCACCAGGAATGGGACGACGTGATTGCGGTCCACCTCAAGGGTCACTTCAACACGATCAAGCCGGCGTCCGTGCTGATGCGTCAGCAGCGCTTCGGCCGGATCATCAACTTCAGCTCCAGTTCGGGACTGATCGGCAACACCGGTCAGGTGAACTACGGCGCGGCAAAGGCCGGAATCGCCGGTCTGACCCGAGGCATCGCGCGCGACCTCGGTCGCTACGGCATCACGGTGAACGCGATTTCGCCGGGCGCCGCCACGCGCATGACGGCCACCGTGCCGGATGCCGCGCGTGACCTGCGCGCACAGGCGGGCGTCTCAGGCGCCGCCAGCGCCGCACCGGTGCAGGAGAGCAAGTTCGCTCGCCGCGACCCGGACGACGTGGCGCCGATGGCGGGTTACCTCGCCTCCGACGACGCGTGGAACATCAACGGGCAGGTCTTCTACGTGAACGGCGGTCGCGTCGGTCTCACGAACCACCCGGTGCCGCAGGACGGCGTGTTCAAGCCCGGGCTCTGGACGATGGCCGAGCTGGATGACGCAGTTCACAACGTGATGCTGAAGAACAAGAACAACCCCGCACCGCCGCGTGACGACATGGAAATCGCGGGGCGCGACGTCGCCGCGAAGCCACTGGCGTAACGCGAGCCGAGAGGGAGAGACACACCTATGGCAACCCCACTTGAGGGTCGAACGATCCTCGTCACCGGCGCCGGTCGCGGCATCGGCAGCGAAGTCGCGAAGCTCGCCGGAAGCCTCGGCGCGAACGTGATCGTGAACGACCCGGGCGTGAACGTAGACGGGACCGGTCACGACGACGGTCCGGCCGCGACGATCGCCAAGGAGATCACGGACGCGGGCGGCAACGCCGCTGCGAACTTCGACACTGTCGCCACCGAAGCGGGTGGCGAGAACATGATTAAGCAGGCCGTGGACGCTTACGGGCGGATCGACGGCGTCATCCACGTGGCGGGCATCCTCCGCGACCGGATGATTTTCAACATGACCGAGGAGGAGTGGGACGACGTCATCGCCGTTCACCTCACCGGCTACTTCAACGTCGCAAAGCCGGCGTCCGTCCTGATGCGCCAGCAGCGCCACGGCCGGATCGTCGGGTTCTCGTCCGGTTCGGGCCTCCGAGGCAACACCGGGCAGGGCAACTACGCGGCAGCGAAGGCCGGCATCGCCGGCGCGACGCGCTGTCTGGCGCGTGACCTCGGCCGTTACGGCGTGACCGCGAACGCGATCGCTCCCGGTGCCGCGACCCGCATGACGGCGACCGTTCCGGACGCCTCGCGCGAGCTGCGTGCCCAGGCAGGCATCGAGGGCGCTGTCCGTCGCACGAGCGCGGTGAGCGAGCTTCGCGAGCCGAAGTACGTTGCACCGATGACCGTGTACCTGATGACCGATCAGGCATGGGACGTCAACGGCAAGGTCTTCAACGTGTCAGGCGGACAGGTGTCCGTCTCGCACGAGGTGGAGTCCTACCGCGAGATCCACAAGCCGGACCGCTGGACGATCGACGAGCTTCGCGACCTGGTTCCCAGCGTCCTGCTGGCCGGTCTGCGGAACCCGGCGCCGCCACCGGACGACCTGGACATCCCCGGCCGCGCCACCGCCTAACAGCGGCCCAAGCGCACCGAACGACGGGCGGTCACCATACGGTGACCGCCCGTTTTGATCTCCACGGATGCGGCTCACCGAACGTGCTGGTACGACGACGCAGGGCAGCGCACGGAACCGGCAAGTTGATCGGGAAGGACCTGCAGCGGGTCTAGCTCGTGGGAGTGGTGTCCGAGCTGATCTCCATCAGAATGAACTCGTGGCCCCCGCGGTTGACCTCGCGAACGCGCTGGAAGCCCGCGTGCTCGAAGCAGCGCTGAGCGCGGTAGTTCCAAGACAGCGTGTGCAGGTAGACGCGGCGTAAGTCCAATTCTTCGAAGAGGTAGTCAACCAGCGTGCGGACAGCGTCCGCACCGTAGCCGCGCGACCAGAAGTCGCGGTTGCCGATGGTGATGCCCAGCTCCGCCTCGTTCTCGCGCGGATCGTAGCCGTAGTACATGACGTTGCCGATGTGGGTGTCGGTGTCGATGTCCTCGATGGCGAACGTGCGGCGGTGCGACGTCGGGTAGCGCAGTTCCTCGGTCATCGTCGAGCGGAAGGTGTTGAACGAGACGCGCAGCGGACGTGCAGCGTCGTAGGCGGCCAGCTCCGGGTCGCGGCGCCACTCGAAGTCCCGCTCGGCGTCATCCACGTGCTTCACGCGGAGCCGAACAAGCTCGCTCGTACGGATCACATCGGATTCGACGGCAGTCATCGCCGACATCCTATCCGCTCATCCGAAGAGTCGCGATCTGCTTTCAGCGTTCGGAGTCGATCAGGCCTCGGCGTTGCGCGCTGCGATCAGCTCGCCGGCCCGCTCCAGGATGTGGAGCTGGTTGCGGTGGGTCAGGCGCCGCTGGGCCTCGTGGATGTCATACCAATCGACGTGATCGAACTCGTCGTCGTGTGCGTCGAAACTGCCGCCGGTCGGCTCGAGCAGAAAGTGATGGACGGTCTTGTCGACGCGATCGCCGCCGCGGCTGGTGAACGAGTAGCGCACCGTACCGAGGCGCTCGACAATCTCCGTCTCCAGGCCTGTTTCCTCGCGGACCTCGCGGAGCGCGGTCTCCTCGATGGTTTCGGCGGGTTCCGGCGTGCCTTTGGGCAGTGCCCAGAGCTGTTCGCGGCGTCGAGCGACGAGGACGATCTCCGGACCGGCATCGCCGATGCGGAACACGACGCCGCCAGCGGCGACGGCTGTCCCGACGGCGCTGCCACCCGCCGACGTGCTAGAAACCGGCATCGTCACTCTCGCCGTCGCTGAAGTCGGGTTCTTCCGACCCGTCGTCGCGCAGCGGCACGCTCAGCAGCTGCGACTGCGCGAGCGAATCCTGCGCGGCGTCGCGAACCTCTGGCGTCAACGATTCCCGCTGCAGCCGGGTGAGGATGCGCTCCGCTTCCTCGCCACCGATCTCGCCCAGCGCCGCGATCGCCGCGAGCTGAACCTCGATCTCGCGGTCTTCGAGCAGCATGCCAAGCGGGGTGACGGCGTCGTCGACGAGGAGCGTACCGGCGGCGGTCGCCGCCGCGGCACGAATGTCGGCGTCGTCATCATCGAAGTTGAAGATGAGGATCTGGAGCCAGGTCTCGGACGCGCTGCGCCCCATCGCCTTCAGCGCCGCGACACGCATGCGGTGTGAGCCCAGCTCGTACGTCTCGCCGATCAGCTCGCCGACCGTCTCCTCCGAGGAGGCGCCGAGGGCCTCGAGGCAACGGGCGCGGACTTCGTCCTCCTCCTCTTCGTCGTGGATGCGATTGGTGAGGGAGACGGTCAGTTCCTCAGCGTCTTCGTCGGCGAGCAGACCGAACTCCATGCTGACGACCCACTTGCCGAGGACGTCAGCGATCTCGGCGCGGACGGAGGCGGCCTCGTCGTGCTCAAGCTGGTGGCAGAGCAACCGCAGGTAGTCGGGGCGCTCCTCGATCGCGATGCCGCGCACCGCGAGGATGCGCGTCGCGACGTCGGAGTCATGGAGCGCGGAGAGGTGGACGCGGTGGAAGTCGAGGAGTGCTTCCTCGTTGGCGAGTTGGTCGAGTTTCGCGAGCAGTTCGCGACGGCGTTCAGGCTCGAACTGCGGCCAGAGCCCCATCAGGCGTGCGAGTTGTCCGTCGCCGATGTCGCTTAGCGCGCGCAGCGCGCCGTAGTTGTCACCACCGGCTTCGAGTTGATCGAGGACGTCATCAGCCGACGGCTGCTCGGGCGCCTCGTCGTCGTCGTCCGGGGGCAGGTTGGGATCGGGATCGGTCACAATCGCCATTGTACCCGCTCCCCTGATGTGGGCATTCGACACAGCAGCGGGGACGGACGGGGTAACGGCGGCTAGCGAAGCTCGGCCGTTGGCTCGCGCGAGAGCAGCGCCTCGATGGCGGCGGCAGGCGTCACGCCGCGGTGCATGATCGCATCCAGGCCCGCCGTCACCGGCATGTCGACACCGAGGCGGCTCGCGAGGCGCAGCGCCGCCGGGACCGTGTGCGCGCCCTCGGCGGTCTCGCCGATCGCCTCAAGGGCAGCCGCCAGCGAGACCCCGCTCGCCAGTAACTCGCCGAGGCGGCGGTTGCGCGAGAGCGGGCTATAAGCCGTCGCCATCAGGTCGCCGACGCCGGCAAGCCCCTGCAGGGTGAGCGGGTCAGCGCCCGCGGCAACGGCAAGACGCGTGATCTCGGCGAGCCCACGCGTGAGCACGGCGGCCTTCGCGTTATGTCCAAACTCGAAGTGGTCGACAATCCCGCCGGCGATCGCGACAACGTTCTTCAGCGCGCCGCCGAGTTCGACGCCGACCACGTCCCGGCTCGTGTAGACCCGGAACGCCCGTGAATGAAAGGCATCGCGCAGCGCGCCGGTGTCGCCAGCGGAGGCGATCACCGTGCTGCTGGGCAGCCCGGTCGCAACCTCCCGCGAGAGGTTGGGCCCGGAGAGCACGGCGATCTGGCGGCCCGGCAGCGCGTCCGCGATGAGCTGCGACATGCGCTTGCCGCTGTCGAGCGCGATGCCCTTCGTCGCGCTCAGGAGGATCGCGTCGGCCTCGACGGCATCGCCGACGGCGTCGAGGTTGGCCGGGAGCGCGCTGGAGGGAGTGACGAAGCACACGAGGTCCGCGCCGGCGACCGCGGCGGCGGCGGTGGTGGCATGAAGCGACGGCGGGAAGGCGACGCCGGGGAGCCGCGTACGGTGCTCGCGCGCGGCCTCGAGGGCGGCTGCCTCCTCGGCGGTGCGTGCGCCGAGCGCGACGGCAATGCCGTTGCGAGCGAGCTGAACGGCCAATGTGGTGCCCCAGGCGGTCGTGCCTACGACCGCTGCGCGTTGGACTCCACCTGCCATCGGAAGCGGGTCAGGCGCCGCTAGGGTCGCGGCGCTGACCGCCCTGCCCAAGCTTCGGTTCGGTGCCCGCGAGCAGGCGCTTGATGTTGGCGAGGTGGTTGAACTCGACCGCGAGCATGGTGAGCGCGCCAAAGAGCAGGTACGGCTGCGCGGCCCGACCCACGATCACGAGTACGACGAGGACCACGAACCCGGCGAAGACACCGACGATCGACATGACGGACGCATAGCGGAAGATCGCGAGCACGATCAGCGCAAAGAGGAGGCAGGCCAACGCCGCGAGCGGCGAGACCGCGAGGAAGGCGCCGAACGCCGTCGCAACGCCACGGCCTCCGCGGAATCCCGCGAACACCGGAAACGTGTGCCCAATGACGGCGGCGACGCCGCCGAGTGCGGCAGCCATTGGCTCATCGAAGACGAAGCGCCCGAGCAGCACAGGCACGCTGCCCTTCGCGACGTCCACGAAGACGACCAGCAGTGCCCAGCGAATGCCGAGTGTTCGCAGCGAGTTGGTGAACCCGGTCTTCCCGGAACCGTAGTCGCGCAGATCGCGCACGCCGGCGAGGCGTCCGACCAGCACCCCGGTGGGAATCGATCCAAGCAGGTAGCCGATCACGGCCGTCGCGATGATGGTCAACCCGATGCCTCCGCTCGATCCTCGGACCGTTTCCGGAAGACGATCCGGATTCCCGTTCCCTCGAAGTCGAAGGCGGAGCGGATCTGGTTCTCGAGATAGCGTCGGTAGGAGAAGTGGACGAGCGCGGGATCGTTCACGAAGAGTACGAACGTCGGCGGCGAGATCTCCGCCTGGGTCGCGTAAAGCACCTTGAGCCGGCGGTGCCGGATCGTGGGCGGTCCGTGCGCCGTCATCGCCCGCTGGATGGCGCGGTTGAGTTCGGAGGTCTGGACACGTCGTTCGCGCACGCTGGCGACGTGCACGGTCAGTTCCAGGAGATCGCGGATGCCCTCGCCACTCAGCGCGGAGGTGAAGATCACCGGCGCCCACGGCACGAAGCGGTAGCGCTGATCGATCTGGCGGGCGACGTCCGGGCGAGCGGCGCGATCCTCGGCGAGATCCCACTTGTTGACGACGATGATCAGCCCACGCGCCTCGTTCTGGACGTACCCCGCAATGTGGGTGTCCTGAGCCGTCAGCAACTCGGTCTGATCGATCACGCAAATAACAACGTCAGCACGGTCGATTGCCCGTTCGGCGCGTTGCACGGAGTGCCGCTCGACGCCGCGCTCGATGCGACCGCGCCGACGGATTCCGGCGGTATCGACGAGCAGAAGATCGTGGCCTTCGAACGCGAACTCCGTATCGATCGAGTCACGCGTCGTGCCGGGAATCGAGGACACGATCGTGCGCTGCTCGCCGAGGATGGCGTTGACCAGCGACGACTTGCCGACGTTGGGACGTCCGACGATCGCGACGCGGATTTTGCCTCTCGGCTCTTCGTCCTCGACAGGTACGCCACCCACGACCTCAAGCACGTCATCGAGGAGGTCGGCGACGCCGTTTCCGTGGATCGCGGAGACGGGATGCGGCTTGCCAAAGCCGAAGCGATAGAACTCATCAAGCCGATCGGAGGCGCGCCCGACATCGGACTTGTTGGCGACGACGAGCACGGGCTGAGCGGCGCGGCGGAGCAGCTTCGCGATCTCATGATCGGGTTCGGTCGGGCCGTCGACGCCGTCGACGATGAAGAGCACCGCGTCCGCCTCGGTGATCGCACGCTCGACGGCTTCGCGGACCAGCGGCCCCAACTCCTCGGGCTCATCGCCGAGCAGGCCGGCGGTATCGACGACACGGAGCCGGCGCCCGCGCCATTCGAGGTCGCCGTAGTTGCGATCGCGGGTGGTACCGGGAAGATCCTCGACGAGGGCGGCGCGGGTGCGGGTCAGGCGATTGAAGAGGGCGGATTTGCCCACGTTCGGTCGACCCACGACTGCGATGAGCGGGACATGCGGTTGCGGTGCAGCAGCGCGAGTCTCGTTCATCCGGCGGCCAGCGTAACCGAGACTGTTTCTGGTTGCAGCGAAGTGACGATGACACCCTCCGGCGTCGTGGTGGTGGCGGGAACCTCGTGCGTTCCAACGCCCAATCCGGTCAGATCCAGGGTCACTTGCAGATCCTCGGTGGTCAGTTCGTTCAGCAACGGCAACGGGCCGTTCAGTATGAGCTCGACGGTCGGTTCGGAGAGGGTTGCGGTCAGCCCAGAGCCGACGCCGACGAGAGTCGGAACAATCGCGAAGCTAAAGTCGCCATCGATCGGTGCGATCTGCACGACGACGGTGACGACACGGCGTTCGGTGACGCTCAGACCGGGCGGGAGCTCAACCGTGATCGCGCGCGTGACGTCGGTGCGCTCGCCGGTGACGTCGACTTCACCGAGATCGATTGAGTCCACCTGTTGCAACGTCTCCAGTGTTCCCTCGACCGTGATCGTGGCCGGGGAGATCACGAGGTTGGCGATCCGGAAGCCCGGCGCCGGGGCCCCTTTCACCTCGATCCGGAATGGCAGGGTGCGCACCAGGGTGCTCTGCCGGATCTCGACGCCGACACGCGCCGTGCTCGGTTCCAGGGTGACACCGCGGATCTCACCGCCTCCGGCGCCGCGCGGCACGATCGTGACCGTCTGCTCGATTCCGAGGTTCAACCCGGTGACGTTGATATCGGCGACGGCGTCGCTGACGCGACTGACCAACGATGCGGGGCCAGTCACGATCACAGAGCGCTGATTTACCGTGGTCTCACCCTGTTCGTAGCCGAGCGGCAAGGGCCCGACGGCGCGTACACGCACGGGGACCTCCACCGAGGTGAGATCTTCCAGGTTCACGGTTACGCGCTCAGGAATGATCTCGACGACACGCACGCCGCGGATGCCCTCGATGTCGATCTGCACCTGGACCTGCTGCTCCCGCCCGGTCAAACCGTTGAGGTCGACAAAGGCAGTAAAGGCTCCGAGGCCGGCGGCGATATCGTCCCAGCGCTCCTGTGGGGCGGCGAGCACGATCTGCACGCTCGGGAGCTGATTCGCAACGGCAAGACCGGTCTCGACGTTCACGCTCTGGACAAGGATCGGCGCCGTGAGTTCATCGACCAGCGTCGGGTTCTGTTCCTCGGTCACGAAGATCCAGAGGCTGACCCCGAGGAGGCCCGAGAGCATCAGCAGGCTGGGGGTATTGCGAATCGTGCGGACCGAGCGTTGCCAGGCGTCAACGGTCAGCTCCCAGGCGTCGCGAAAACGGTTCTCGGTGCCGTTGATTTGGCTCACCGGCGGCCTCCGCTATCAGTCGCTGCCGGCACGGCGACGGTGCCGTCGTCCGACGGCAACTCGAACTCGAGGCCGAAGAGGCGGTGGAGCTGGCGATTGAGCCGCACTTCGTCCATGTCGGGAGCCATGCGCCCGTTCGAGGCGAGCGAGGTGGTGCCGCGCTCCTCGGAGACGACGACCACGACGGCGTCGGTGCGCTCCGCCATGCCGACGGCGGCGCGGTGGCGCATGCCGTAGTCGGCGGGGAGATCGGCCTCGGAGAGTGGCAGGGTGCAGCCGGCGGCGATGATCCGATCGTCGCGAACGACGACGGCGCCGTCATGGAGTGGCGAGTTGTGGTGGAAGATCGTCGCGAGGAGCTCGACACTGAGGGTCGCGTTCGTCGGAATCCCGGTGTCGATGACGTCCTGCAGCCCGGTCTCTCGCTCGAGGATGATCAACGCCCCGGTGTGCGAACGCGCGAGGCGGGTGGCGGCACGCACGACGATATCGATCGCGTCGCGATGCTCCTTCCGACCGAGCACGGAGCGCAGCCCGGTACGCCCGAGACGTTCGAGCGCGCGCCGGATCTCCGGCTGGAAGATGACGAGCACGGCGATCACAAGACCGGTCAGCGAGTTGCGGAGAATCCAGTTCAGCATCCGCAGATCAAAGACACGGCTGAGGACGAAGGCGCCAAGCAGCAGCACCGCCGCGCCTCGGAGCACCGTCATTGCGGTGGTGCCCTGGATCAGGAGCAGCAGCCAGTAGATCGCCAGGGAGACGATGACGATATCGATCACCGCGGCGACGTCGAGTCGCGCGATCACATCGCTCATGCCATCAGGCATCTGGGGGTCGCTCCGTTCGATCTGCCGTCTGCGCAGATCGCGTCCGGGTCATCCGGACGCCGGCCTCAGCGCGTTCGTTCAGGGCTGCGGTGGGCCGTCCGCCAACAGTAGTGCCAGCAGCGCTTGCTGGGCGTGCATGCGGTTTTCCGCCTGATCGAACACGATCGACCGTTCCGATTCGATGACGTCGTTGCTGATCTCTTCGCCGCGATGTGCGGGGAGGTCGTGCATCACAAGGGTACCGGGCGGCGCGGACGCTAGTAGTTCCGCGTTTAACTGGTAGGACTGGAAGTGCTCCTTGCGGTCCTCGAGTTCGTGCTCGAAGCCCATCGAGGCCCAGACGTCCGTGTAGACGACCGCGGCATCGCGGACGGCGGCGTGGGCGTCCGTGGTCTGAGCGACGGTGCCGCCGCCGGCCAGCGCGTTCGCGCGGGCGAGGTCCTCGGTCGACAGGCCGAAGTCCGGAGGGGTCGCGATCGTGAGGTGCAGGCCCGCCATCACCGAGGCGTAGGCCAGCGAGCGAGCGATGTTATTTCCGTCGCCGACGTAGGTCCAGCGGACGCCTCGCAGGTCGCCGAAACGCTCGCGGAGGGTCAGCAGATCGGCCAGTGCCTGGCAGGGATGTTCGGCCTCGGAGAGTGCGTTGATCACCGGGACGGTGGCGTACTCGACGAGTTCGAGGACGGTCTCGTGGGCGTAGGTGCGGGCGGCGATGCCGTGGACCATCCTCGAGAGGACGCGCGCCACGTCCTTTACCGGCTCGCGATCGCCCATCTGGATTTCGTGCGCCGGGAGCGTGATCGCGTTGCCGCCGAGGCGCTGCATCGCCATCTCGAAGGACACGCGGGTCCGGAGGGAGGGCTTCTCGAAGACGAGCGCCAGCGTTTTGCCGGCCAGCATCGGGCCGGCGCCGTCGCGCTTCATACCCAGCGACACGTCCAGGACGTGCGCCAGTTCCTCCGAGGAGAGGTCAAGAATCGAAGTAAGGTCGCGGCCCATCACGGGCGGGCTCCGGGGGGATACAGGGAGTCAGTGCTCGAACGTCGAGTATAGGCAGGACGGCGGGTCTACCGCATCGGGGGGACGCTGATGCCTCGGGTGGTGGATGGACCGGAAGGGCGACGAACGGCACGTTTTCGTGCCTCGAGGAACATGAGATTTTTCACGATCATGTTCATGTTCCCATCTTCCTGTTTCCTCGCTCCGAGGACACGGCTAGGTGTACTGACCACGGACATGTGAGACACGGCTGATGGGTGGGCGGCCACCGAGCGAGCCATGGGGTCTGC
>JAQCIU010000059.1:0-12774 GCA_027593235.1 Chloroflexota bacterium | reverse complement strand
AAGGAGGCCACTGATGGCCCAACCAGGATTCCCGCCCCGCGCCGGCAGTCGCCGTAGCAAGCCCACCGCGGCTGACACGATTCGACGCATCGAGCCGGACCCACCCGACACACTGACGGGCACCGCGCTCGACGAGTGGCACCGCGTCATGCCGTGGGCATACGAGGAAGGGCTCGTCACGGCAGCAGACCTGCCTCTGCTCGAATCCTGGTGCAGCGCAGTCGCCCGCTGGCGGGAACTCGACGCCAAGCTCGATGACGTCGACGACCTAGTGGCCGCGGGCTCGAACGGCAACCAGGTGCAGTCGCCGATCTACAAGACCCACCGAGAGCTGAGCCAGCTGCTGATCAGCCTCGCCCAGCAGCTCGGATTCAGCCCGGCGGCCAGACTCCGCATGCCGGCTCTCAAGCGGCCTGAGGACGAGCGGCCGGTCCGCCCCGTCTACGAGATGAAGCCAGGCCCCGATCCGCGCCACCTCCTTGGGGCCTCCTAATGGCCGCCGGCCAGATCGTATTTGACCTGTCGGCCGACGACGGCGAGGAGTCATTGCCCGACGAAGGGGGTGCAACCATGAGCCTTGAAGCCAAGTCGCTATCGCTGGAGCTGAAAGCGGGGGGCAGCGGTCAGTTCACGGCGGTCTTCGCCACGCTGAACGTCGTCGACCTCGATGGCGATGTAACTCTGCCGGGCGCTTTTTCGGACGGCGCAGGGGTCCTCATTGGCGCATGGAACCATGCCAACGGATCCCTGCCCGTTGGCAAGGGTGTGATTCGCGAGCACGGGAACACAGTCCGCGTCGAAGGGGCGTTCTTCCTCGACACCCCACGCGGTGAGGCCGCCTACCGCACGATCCGAAACCTCGGGACACTCACGGAGTGGTCCTACGTCTTTCGGGTGATTGATCACTCCTTCGGCGAATGGCCAGTCGCCGCCGGTCAGAACCACCGAGTGCGATTCCTCAAGGCGCTCGATGTGGTCTCCGTCGACCCCGTAGCCCGAGGCGCGGGCGTCGGGACCAGGACGGAGCGCATCAAGTCCGCAGCCGCCGTTGACCTCGAGCGGGAAGTATTGCGCTTCTGGAGGACGCTCGCGCGACAGAATGGCGCAGCGGCATAACAGGCATGTCGAGTGGGAGCCCGAATGCGAACCTCGTAGGGCTGTCCGATTCGTCAGTCGCTACTATCGGCGACGGGCAGCTCGGCCGGGTGCTCGGTGAGTTGATCTCTGCCGTGCTGGCGCGCCGCCGAGGGGAACACGTGGAGGCCGCATGAGAGCAGTTGGCTACGCCCGCGTCTCGTCGCGGATGCAAGTCGAGCAGGGCGACTCCATCGCCTCGCAAAAGGCCTCACTGCATCGCTACGCAGCCGCCGAGGGCTATGAACTCGGGCACATCTACGTTGACGAGGCGAAGTCGGCCTATTCGGACAACATCGACAAGCGCCCTGCCTTCCGACAGCTACTAACCGACGCCCAGGCGGGGGACTTCAAGGCTGTCTTGACCGACATGGTGGACCGTTGGGCGCGCGACGCTGGCATCGCTCTCGAAACCGAAAAGCTGCTGCGTCGCGCCGGCGTCGAGCTGATCCCGACACAACAACCGATGGACATCAGCACGGCCGAGGGCAAGCTGATGTTCACCCAGCACTCTGGATTCGCCGAGTACTTCTCGGCTCAACTCTCGAAGAAGACGAAGCGCGGGCATACCTACCGCGTCGAGCTCGGTCTCCCGCACGGCCAGATGCCATTTGGGTACCACGTCCCGGCAGCCGCGAAGGCGCCGGCAGTTCATCCGCAGCACGGGCCAGCTGTTGTCCACGTCTTCGAGCGCCGAGCCGATGGCGCGAGTTACCAGGAACTTGCCGACTGGCTCAACGAGCAGGGGTTTGCGACGCACCGCGGCAAGCCGTTCCGCTTCGAGACCGTGCGTGAACTCCTGGCAACGCGAACCTACCTCGGCGTCGTTTCATACGACGGGGAGGAGCACCCCGGCCAACACGAGCGACTCGTAAGCGACGAACTGTTCGAGCGCGTCCAACTCCGCGTCGGGAAGCCCGCGCCGCGACGGTACGCGCAGACTGTGGCGGTTCTCGGTGGTCGCGCTCGATGCGTCGTCTGCCACGGCGCGCTGTACGCCGACTCGAATCAGGGTCGCCCCCGTTACCGCGAGCGCAAGCCGTTTCAGCACGACGGAAAGCGGCGATCGTGTCTCGCGGCGGGAGTGGACGACCAGATCGCCGAGATCTTCGGGGGTATGCGACTACCGGCACGGGATCGCGACGAAGCAATACGGATCGCCATGCGCCAGCAAAGCCCCGTTGACGTCGGCTCGCTCAAGGATCGGAAGCAGCGGACCGCCGAAGCGTACGCCGATGGCGGACTCCCTCGGGCGGCATACCGCCAACGGATTACCGAGCTCGATTCTCAGATTGCGGCGGCCATCCCGCAGAACGAAGGGCGGCTTACGGAGATTGTCGACCTGCTCGATTCCCTCGAGGTACTTTGGCCCGAGCTGACCGCCGACGAGCGGCGGCGGGCGATCTCAACACTCGTGCAGGACGCGTACATCGATATCGAACGAGGGGAGATCGCCGCGATCGTCCCCCAGCCCGAATACCGCCTGATGCTCGAAGGCGTCCTCGAAACGATGGCCGAATCGCGCCTGCAACTCGTCGGTCCCGATGGCTGTGGTGTTGGTGGGCGATGGAGGGTTCGAACCTCCGACCTTCCGGGTGTAAACCGGACGCTCTGACCAACTGAGCTAATCGCCCGCGTCCTGATCCAAGCACAAAGCGCGCCCGCTCGCGATCGGCAGCACCCTCATTCGCGTTCGTCGTCCCGTGGCCGCCCATCCGGCGGCTCCTGCGGCCGCCGCCAGAACAACAGCGGCACCCGCACCCCGAGCACAAAGACCGCGTACCCGAGCATCAGCAGCAACTCCGCGCCACTGCGCGCGGTGTGCCCCAACCAGCCCTCGATGTAGTCGCCGCCAATCCACAGATTCGCGATCAACGCGATCAGCGCGGCGACGTGTGTAGTCAGCGACAGCCCGTTCATCGTCCTACCCTACGCTGCGATCCGGCTCGCCGCCGTCACCAGCCGCAGCCCCTACCGAGGCAGCTGCGCAACCCGCGAGGAGCGCGATGTCGACCGCGTCTGTCTTCGGACAACTGCCCCTCGATCAGCTCGAAGAGGTTGCCGGCGAACTGCTGCGTCGCGCCGGCGCCGCGCTCCGCGCCATCGGCGAAGCGCAGGCAGACGATCCGGATTTCGAGGGCGTCAGCCCCCGCCGCCGCGTCGCCGAGCTGATCGCCGCCACCGAGCTGGTCACCGCCACCCTTGGCGCGATTGCCGGATCCCTCGAGGCCCCCCGCGACCGCCTCGACCGCGCCCCCGCTGTCATCGCCGCGCTCATCTACGGAGCGCCAACGCTCGCCGGTCTGCTCGCACGCCTCGAACAGGATCGGCGTGCCCTCGCCTCCCTCGCTCGTCACCTCGAGCCCCGCCTCGACGAACGCCACCGCACCGCCTGGGGCGACCTGACCGCGCGCGACCTCGTGATCCGGCACGCCATCGAGGAGCCCGCGCGCCACGCGCAGGCACTGGAGCAGCAGCTCGCGATCCTGGCCGGTACACCGCCGGACGATCCGGCAACAAAAACGGAATCTCCCCAGTGCCTCCCCATTCATATGCGTTTCTTACGTTTGGCTTGATAGCGTCCCCGCGAATCCCAGCACGTGAAGCGAGGACGGTATGGGGCCAGGACTTGGGATCGCACTTCGCACAGCCTTCTTCGCCCTCATCGGTTGGGAAATGGCGCGCCTCAGTACGGCCGCGTCGTTGCTCACGGTCTGGCACGCCGCCCACGGCGACTACTGGTCCGTGCTGCTGATCGCCCCGGCCGTCGCCTCGGTCGTGCTCATGGTGCTGTCGTTGCGCGAGGTCGCCGTCGCGATCGCCTCACGACGCCCGCCGACCGGCCGGCCCTGACTCCCGGACTCGGACGCCGCAGCAACCAGGGAGCCCGGCCCACCGCCGAGGCCCGTCGAGCCAGCTACGGATCCGGGTTTGGCACCACCTGATCGGTGATCGCGGTAAACCGCGCTCCGTCCCACTGGTAGCTCACCTCGTGAAGCTGCGACGGACAGCACTGCGGATCGTTCGCCGCCCACACGCCCTCGATCGCCACGACGAGGTCGAGCCGAAGCTCGATCCGACCCGCCGTCGCGATGAACTGCACCAACGTCGGTTGGCCCTCCACCAGCGTGAACACGCCAGCTCCGAGGTCGCCCATCGTCCCGCCGGATTCGACGATCACGATGGCCTCGTCCACGCCGTCGTGCGCCACCACGTCGCGGAACTGCACCCGCTCCGCCGGCACCTCGCCACCGCCCGCGGCATCGATCAGCGGGCCAGCGATCGAGGAGTCGGTGAAGTCCACCTCGCGCAGCGAAGCGACCGCGCCGCGAACCGTTGCGCTCGGTAGTGCCGTTGGGCTCGCGGTCGGGCTCGGCGATCGCGTGGCTGTCGCGGGCAGGTCGCCGTCGCCGCATGCAACCACGGTCGCAACCAGGGCGGAGCTGATGGCAAGGAGAAGGGCGCGACGCATCGTATTCACCTTCGCCCCCGCACCCCCATCGTCAACGCCCGTCTCAGCGCGGTCAACGCCCATCAGGCCGGCGGACCAGCATCACGTCCGTGCCCATCGCTGCCGCCCGCTCCGTCATCTGCTGATACGATGCCTGCCCCCGGCCGTTCTCCATCAATGTCGCTGTCGTGATTCGCTTCCCGCGAACCACGCGGCTGCGCTTCGGTCCCTCGAGGATGGCAATGGCAGACGATCGCAGCCCGGCCGATATCGCCCGCTACCGCGGCTTCCGCCAGGACGAGGTCGACGCCGCCAACCTCTATCGCGCCATGGCCGACAACGAGGATCGCGCCGAAATCGCCGAGCTCTACCTCCGACTCGCCGCCGCCGAGGACCGCCACGCCGCCCTCTGGGAGCAACACCTCGAAGCGGCCGGACACGCCGTCGGCGCGCGTCGCCCCAGTTGGCGCTCACGGGTGCTCGTCTGGATCACCAGGCGCTTCGGCCCCGGCACCGTGCTCCCCACCATTACCGCCCAGGAGCAGGCCGGCCAGGGGATGTACGACGATGCTCCCGAGGCTGCCGGCACCGAGTTGCCCGGCGACGAGCGCTCGCACGCGCGCGTCCTCGGGGTCCTCTCCGGCACCAGCGGCGGTGTCGAAGGCGGCCTGATCGGCCGCCTCGAAGGCCGCCACCGCCAGGTCGGCGGCAACGCTCTCCGCGCCGCCGTGCTTGGTGCGAACGACGGACTCGTCTCCAACCTCAGCCTTGTCATGGGTGTCTCCGGCGCCGATCTCGACAACCGCACCGTCTTCATCACCGGCCTCGCCGGCCTCCTCGCCGGCGCGATCTCGATGGCCCTCGGCGAGTGGATCTCCGTCCAGAGTTCGCGCGAACTCTACGAGCAGCAGATCGCGGTCGAGGCCGAAGAGATCCGCCTGATGCCCGAAGAGGAAGCCGAGGAACTGGCGCTGATCTACCAGTCGAAGGGCTTCCCTGAAGCCGACGCGCGCCGCATCGCCCACCAGCTCATGTCGAACGAGGAGACGGCGCTCCACACCATGGCCCGCGAGGAGTTGGGCGTGGAGCCGGGGGACCTCGGCGGTTCCGCCTGGGTCGCCGCCTTCACCTCGTTCTTCCTCTTCGCCCTCGGCGCAATCGGACCGGTCGCGCCGTTCGCGATCTTCTCCGGCCTGACCGCGGTCGCCGTCAGCCTCGTCGTGAGCGCGATCGGGCTCTTCACGATCGGCGCCGGGATCACGTTGATGACCGGACGCAGCCTCCTCTATTCCGGCTCCAGACAGCTCTTGTTCGGCCTCACCGCCGCTGGCGTCACCTTCGCAATCGGGCGCGCGATCGGAGTCTCGATCGGTGCCTAGCAGCACTCCCGCCTGCCCGCGTTGCGACGCCCCGGCCGCGCCCGGCGCCGCGTTCTGCAACGACTGCGGCGAACGCCTCGATGCCGAGCGCTCCCCGCACCCTGCCGCGACCGCTCCGATGTTCACCGCCGCCTCCGAGGCCGCACCGACCGTTGCCTCTCGGATCAGCGGACCCGGCAGCACCACGCCGACGCCCCGTGCCGCCTCGGTCGCCTCGACCCGCCCGCCGACGCCCGCCGGCCTCAACGAGCAGCCGCGGCCGTTCACCAACGGCGCCTCCACGCCAACTCCCGAGGTAGCGGCCGCGCCGCGTGGCGCGCTCCCGTCCTCGGAGGGGTACCTCGGCTCGCTCCGCGAGGTGTTCGGCTACCCGCAACTCCGAGGCGGTCAAGCCGCCGTCCTCGACGCGCTGCGCGCCGATGACGTGCTCGCCGTGATGCCCACCGGCAGCGGCAAGAGCCTCTGTTATGTCCTTCCCGCCCTCGCCGTCGGCCGCACCATCGTCGTCTCGCCGCTGATCGCGCTGATGCAGGATCAGGTCGAGGCGCTGGAGGCCGCCGGCGTCTCCGCCACCTTCATCAACTCGAACCTCAATCGCGGCGAACAGAATCAGCGCTACCAGGCCTTCGTGCGCGGTGAAACCAATCTTCTTTATGTCGCTCCCGAGCGATTCGCCAACCCCCTCTTCACCGCCGGCATCGCCCGCGCCGGCGTCGAACTGTTCGCCGTCGACGAGGCTCACTGCATTTCCGAATGGGGCCACAACTTCCGCCCCGACTACCTGCAGCTCGGCGAAATCCGGGAGCGGCTTGGCCGCCCGCGGACGCTCGCACTGACGGCCACCGCCAACCCGCAGGTCCGCCGCGACATCCTCGAACGCCTCGGCCTCAGCGGCGCCGCCCGCGAGGTGATCACCACCGTCGACCGCCCCAGCCTCACCTTCGCCGTCGTCCCGATTGCCGGCATGCCGGAGCGCCGGCAATGGCTCGTGGATTATGTCCGCGAGCGCCGTGGCAAAAGCGGCATCGTCTACGCCCGCACCCGCCGCAACGTCGAGGAACTGGCGGAAGCGCTGCAGCGCGCCGGCCTCAGCGCGGAGGCGTACCACGCCGGCCTCGATCGGAACCTCCGCTCCTCGGTGCAGCGCCGGTTCACCGTTGGCGAGACCTCGGTCATCGTCGCCACCAACGCCTTCGGCATGGGCATCGACAAGCCGGATGTCCGCTTCGTCATCCACCTCCAGATGCCCGCACGCATCGAGGCCTACTACCAGGAAGCCGGCCGCGCCGGTCGTGACGGCGATCCCGCCGAATGCACCCTCCTCTACGCGCGCCGCGATCGCGCCGCGCAACAGCGATTCATCGACATGCAGCATCCCGATGACGAGACAGTCCGCGAGGCCTGGCAGCGCTGGATCGGCCTCGCGAACCGCGAGTCCGGACGCCTCCCGTTCGACATCGGCAACGCCGATCCCGATCAGTTCGGCCTGATCGTCTCCGCGCTCCGCGACTCCGGCCTCCTCGATCCAGTCGAACTCCGGCTCCGCTCGCTCGACGCCGACGCGCCGATCGACACTCACGCCGTCGCGCAGCACCGCGCCTACGCGGAAGCGCGCCTCCGCGAAATGACCGAATACGCCGAGACGAAGTCATGCCGGCGCGCCCTCGTGCTCCGCTACTTCGGTGAACAGCCGCCCGCGCAGTGCGGCAACTGCGACAACTGCCTCGGTACCGCCGTCGATGACGACGCGGCGTACCCCGCCGAACTCTTCGACGAACTGCTCGAACTCCGCGATCGCATCGCCCGCACGACCAACCGCGATCCCTTCCGCGTCTTCGAAAACCGGACCGCCCGCGAAATCGCCACCTACCGTCCGCGCACCCGCGACGGCCTCCTCCAGATGTGGGGCATCGGCGAAACCCGCGTCGACTGGCTTGGCGCCGAACTGCTCGCCGTCATCGAGGAATGGTGCGCCGGCCACCCCGACTCCGAGCCACCGCCACTCCCCGACACCCTCGCCACCCAGCGCCCACTCCGGTCACGCACCGACCTCGGCCCCGCCGTCGATGCCGACGACCCGCTCATCGAAGCGCTCCGCGCCTGGCGCTCCGAACGCGCGCGCGCCGATGGCGTCCCCGCCTACACCCTCTTCTCCGACCGCACCCTCCGCGAACTCGTCGCCAACCGCCCCTCCAACCGCAGCTCCCTCCTCAACACCTGGGGTCTCGGTGAATCCCGCGTCGACCGCTTCGGCGTCGAACTGCTCCAGGTCATCGCCGCCACACCGAACGGCTAGTCGCTCATTCAGGGCCCGCGCGGTGCCGGGCACCGTCACCCCGACCGAGGTCCCCAATCCCTCTCGACCGCCCAGCGCGTCGCGGTCGGGGGCTGCGGGGGCCACGCCCGTAGGGCGCTCACGGGAAGAGCCGCCCCGAAAAGAAACTGGGCGGGTGGGTGGGTCAGGCAGCCAACCCGCCCACCACCGGCGAAGCCAGGCACCGCCGCCCTCGAATCCCACGCCACCTGACGCCTCGGCCAACGACCACGCTCGCCAAAAAACGCCCTCGCGGCGGGCCAAATCCTCCCGATTTCCCACGCCAGTCACTATTTGGCAATATAGTTGCACCGAAACGTGTGCAATTCCCCACGAAGCGAGGAAGCTCCGATGAATCTCACCGTCACGGATATCGCCCAGCAGCGCTTGTCGACCCTGATCTCAGAGCACGACGCCGGCGCGCAGGCTATCCGCGTATTCGCCCAGAGCGGCGGCTGCGGCTGCAGCGGCCCGTCCTTCGGGATGGGCCTCGACGATCCACAGGCCACCGATGCCGTTATCGAATTCGGCACCCTCAAGTTCATCGCGGACCCCACCGCCGCGCAGGCCCTCGAAGGCGCCTCGATCGACTACATCGAGGACGTCATGCAGCAGGGCTTCTCGATCAGCGCGCCGCTGGCTGCCGAGATCCTCGGTGGCGGCGGTACCTGCGGCTGCGGTGGCGGCGCCCACTAGGCGCTGCTCCGAAGCCCACTCGTCGGATTAACGAAACAGGCCGGTCCCGTACGGGACCGGCCTGTTGTTTGTTTGCACCCACGCGACCTACGCGCATCCGCCCTTACGCACACGCGCGGCGGGAATCGACATCCGTGCTAGTGGCTGTGTCCGTGGCTGTGACCGCCGCCGGACGGCTGGCTTGGCTTGAAGTACGGGTTCGTGCCGTCCTCGTGATTAGTCACGTCCACCATCCGCGCAATCCCCGGAACGAACTTCTTCACCGTCGTCTCGATGCCCTGTCCCAGCGTCACGTTCGCCTGGCCGCAGCCCTGGCAGCCGCCCGAGAACTCGATGTAGGCGTCCTCGCCGTCTACGCCCAGCAGGCTCACCATCCCGCCGTGCCCGGCAATCGCCGGGTTGATCTGCGAATCAAACAGCTGCTGCAGCGCCAGTTCGCGCTCGTCGAACCACTGCGGGTTCGGGTTGTTGAACTCCAGCCCCGACTCGCTCGGCCCGCGATCGAGGTAGTCAATCTCGATGCCGTTTACGTAGCGCGCGTCGCGCAACTGGACGTAGACCGTGATGCCATCAACCTCGGTCACCAGGTCGTCGGAGATCCGCTCCTGCGCGCCCTCCTCGACCATGCTCAGCACGTGCTGGAGACCACCCTCCGCCGTTCGGCGCAGGATCTGCAGGCGGAGGCCTGCGACGTCATTCGGGTGACCGTCGATCACCTCGTGAAGCTTCGTGCGGCACGTGTCGGTCAGCGTGATCGTCGGGATCTTCTCGGTCTCGGCTGCAACCATGGTCGTCTCCAAACAAACCGCGCGAACCGCGCGCGGCGGGCGTTTCACCCCGCTAGTTTACCCGACCAGCGCCAGCAACTCCGTCACATGTTGTGCGATCAATCCCGGCGCCTCCATCGGGATGAAGTGCGTGTACTGAGGCAGGTAGACGTCTTCGCCGTGTTGGAACCACGAGGCCAGGTCTACCGCCGCCGGCGATCCGCTAAATGCCGACGCAGGATCAGCCGGATCGCGGGGCCGTGCCCGCAACACGCGCACCGGGATCTCCAGCCGCGCCGCCTCCTCCGTCAGGTCGTGCTCACCTCGGGCGTATGTCATCGCCTCCACCAGCGGTGGGCAGGCGAGGCGGAACCCTGCGCCAGCGGCATCAGGCACCAGCCCGTACTCGCAGTAGTCCCGCAGCACCCGAGGATCCCAGCGGCTGTGCGGCTCACGCTGGCTGAACCGCTCGTACATCTCGTCGGCCGAGGCCCACTCGTCGCGCCGCTTCGACACGAACGTCGGCGGCCCGCCGCCACCGCCCGGCATCTCCAATCGCTTCGAGATCACCGGATCGACCAGCAGTAACGCGCCGAATCGCTCGGGCTCGGCGGCCGCCGCTCGCACGATCGAATTCCCACCCATCGAGTGCCCGATGCCGATCGCCCCTGACAACCCCAGCTCGTGCGCGGCGACCGTCACGTCGCGGCCGAAGTGAGACCAGCGGTACGCGTCGCCGTCCTCACCCACCGGTAGCTGCTCCGCCGCCCCGTGCCCGCGCAGATCCAGTGCGTATGCGTGGCGCCCCGGCAGCGCGCGGATCACCTCGTCCCAGCAGCGCGCGTGGAAGCTGGTCGCGTGTGCGAACAGCAACGGCGGTCCGACCCCGTCCCACTCGTAAGCAACCTGGCGCGCGCCCGCGCCATCGACATCGAAGCGACGCGGCGCCTCGTCGTCCGATCGTCGCGGTGTCTCGGAATCCCTCACGTTGCACGCCTCCCCGGCGCCGCGACCGACGGTCGTCGGTCGCCCCGTTCTATCTTCGAGGTTCAGCCTGCCACATCGGCAACCTCGCTCAACTCACGGACGAGCGACGCGGCGGAGCACCGGACCCAGGCCCGCTCACCCTGGTTTCGGGCCAACCGCCTGATCGGCAACTGGCGCCGCGCCGCGTCACGCTACGCGCGGCCGACGGAGTTGTCGCACGTCGCCGGGATCATTAGCGTGCGGGCGCCCGGGCCGAACTCGAAAGCTGCCGCCATGCTCACTGTCATCGCGCTCGTCCTCGCCGTCGTGCCGTCCGCGCTGATCCTGCGCTATTTCGTCCGCCGCGACGCATTCCCGGAGCCAACGCGAGCGATCGCCATCACCTTCGCCTGGGGCGTCGCATCGATCGTGCCTGCCGTCATCCTCGCCGTGACCCTGATCGCCCTCCTCGACGGGGCGTTCGGCGACTCCGTCACGAATCCGTGGCTCCGTGGCGCGGCTATTTCGTTCTTCGGTGCGTCGCTGCCGGAGGAGCTGGGCAAGTTCGCCGTGCTGTTCCTCTATTGCCGCCGCCTGAGCGACTTCGACGAACCGCTCGACGGCATCGTCTACGGGGTGGCCGCCTCGCTCGGGTTCGCCACCTTCGAGAACGTGCTCTATGTCGCCGACGGCGGCATCGGGGTCGCGATCGTTCGCGCCTTCACGGCGGTTCCCGGCCACGCGCTCGCCGGCGTCATGACGGGCTTCTACTTCGGCCTCGCCCATTTCGAGCACCGCCGCCGCCGCACGCTGCTCCTCGCCGCCTACCTCTCTCCCGTCATCTTCCACGGCCTCTACGACATCGTCCTGATCGCCCCCGCGGAAGGCGCCGCCCCCGGCTGGGCACTCCTCGTCTTCCTCGTCATCGCCGTCGAGGTCTGGTACGCACGCCACCTCCACCGCCGTCTCCGCCGCGATCAGGCCCACGCCTCGCGCGCCGCTGCGCTCTGAACCGCATTCGCGCCCACTGCTCGCGCTTCCCGCGCTACCCGCTACACTTCCGCGGATGCAAACCGTCCGGCGGATCGACGCCGTACCTGGAGGTGACATGACCTACACGAAGCCGCAGCTCGATCGGCGACCGATCGTCGGTCTGATGAATGCAACGTCGCCCTGTAGCGATCCGAAGCAGTTGTGCGGCGGCGCCGTCATCGAGCTCTAGCGTCCAGAGTCCATTCCGTCGAAACGGCCACCGCCTGGTGGCCGTTTCCGTGTTCGCCCCGTATCCGCCAGCGCGAGCACGCCGGTGCAGTCGATCAAGCGGGAACCGGCCGATAAGATGACGGCCGCTCGTGCGCTGGCAACGCATCCCGTGAACCCCTGCGTAGCCCATCGAGGGCAATCGCACACAGGGTGAGCGGCGAGAATCGCCAGCGTCCATGGGCCGTGGCAGGGTAGCTCAGAGGCCAGAGCAGGGGATTCATAATTCGCTCGCGACCGCGCAGGGTTGCGACCTGACGCGACAGAACTCAATGATCGCGGGCACTTTCCCCGGTCGGTTGCGACTGGTTGCGACTCTCTGCGACTCCCGGTAACCCCGCGCGTAACCCCGCGGCGGAGGGGGGCGCAGAAACGCCTGAACGCCGCAAATTGCTCGGCGTCACCAATCCGCCGCTGATGGCCTCACCCAGACCAGGGATGGGTTCATCCGTCCCCTCCAGCGAACGACCCATAGGCTATCGGGATGTTGATGGGGCGGTTTTGGCATCGCTGCGCCTCCCCGGGTCTTCGGCGCCGTGGGCGGCTTCGCACCGCCTCAGAGATGCTTGGCCAACACGCTCCCGCCCCAGTTAGACTCCGCCGGTGGCTGCCGGGAAGCTCGACGAATCATGACCTTCGGAACCGACGAGCCCTCTCGGTGCAGAGCCCGGATGCCGGGGGGCGGACGCTGCCCCGCACCCGTGCGATGAAGGCCACCGAAGCGAAGCTCCTCGACTTCCTCAAGAAATCGCCCCAGTTCAGGATTCCGATCTACCAGCGCACCTACAGCTGGACTGAACAGGAATG
>JAQCIU010000020.1:0-58883 GCA_027593235.1 Chloroflexota bacterium | reverse complement strand
CCGCCCCCGCGCCCCCGGCCGGGGGGCTCCTGGTCGCCCCCCAACGCCCCCTACCAAAACGGGCCCGTGGCTGGGTGCTGTGGGTCGTCGCGTTCTACTGGCCCGCGTCCCCATGCTGCTGAGGTCGTTTGACCTCGGGGGTTCGAGCGCTGTGCTGCCCGGTCGCGGGGCGACCGGAGCGAGTGGGGGGTGGGGGGCGCAATAGAGCGTCGCGACGCGTGCGCCCTCGGGAGCGGCGCGGGATCGCGACCCGCCCGGCAGAACGTGTCGCTTCTTCTCGCCAGACGAGGTTTCTGGGCACGACGGACATGATGGCTGCCGGTTCGTCCGAACCGGTCTCGGTGGCGCGGGGTCGAGCGGGGAGTCGGAGGGTGCGGGATGACGGCGTTCCGGCAGGGGGCGCGAGCCGTGACGGTATCGGGCGGCGTTAGACTTCCGCCCAGGTGCTAGAGAACCCAAGTGCTACAAGGAGACGCTATGACCACACCATCCGAGGTTTTTCGCGCCTGGGCGGCGGCGAATGTCGCGGCCGACATGGGGGCATGGAGCCCGCTGGTCGCTGACGACTTCACGTACGTGCACTCGCGCTCGAACATCGAGACGAAGCCGGAGCTGCTGGCGGCGTTCGAGGGCGGGCGACGCTATGCGCGCTGGGAGATCGAGGATCTGGCGGAGCGCCAGTACTCGGGGTGCGCGGTGCTGAACGGGGTGGCGCACCTGACGGCTGGCACCTCGGAACAGCCGGTGAACCTCGATGTGCGGCTGACGGCGACGCTGGTGGCGAACGGGGAGAGCTGGCAGTTGGCGGCGGTGCAGACGACGCGCCTCCCGGACTGAGGGGCCTTCGGCCCTCGTTGACCTTCGGGGCGTGCTGGGGACGCTGTCTTGTGGTGGTCGGGGGTGTGGGGGCGTCGCGAGGGCGGGGGGCGAGGTGTCGGGAGCCTCTGATGTTGTGCTCCGCCCGGCGGGGGCGTACCGCCGGGCGGAGGGAGGACGCTCGAAGGGGCTTCGAGCGGAATGGGCTGAGCCGGCTGAGACCGGAACCGGGGGGCGTGTTTCGTTGGCCTCGCAGTCGTCCGGCCGGGACCGGCGATGCGCCTTGGGCCCTAGCATAGCCGAAATCGAACGACGTTTGATCCTGTCGGTAGGCTAACGGTAGGAAGCGGCCTGGATCTCGTAGAGCTCCGCGTACTTGCCGCCGCGGGCAACGAGCGCGCTGTGGGTTCCCACCTCGACGACGTGCGCGCCGTCCATCACCACGATCAGGTCGGCCATGCGCACCGTCGAGAAGCGGTGGGAGACGAGGAGGGTTATGCGGCCGTTCGCGGCGTCGCTGTGGCCGCCTCGTGCTGCCGACGCATAGCGCTCGAAGAGGGCGTGCTCGGTCTCGGCGTCGAGGGCGGCGGTCGGCTCATCGAGGATCAGGAGCAGCGGGTCGTCGCGCATGAAGCCACGGGCGAGGGCGAGGCGTTGCCACTGGCCGAACGACATCTCTACACCCCCCGGCCAGGTGGGGCCGAGCTGGGTGTCGAGGCCCTCGCGGAGTCGCGACACGACGTCGTCAGCGCCGGCGCGCCCGACTGCTGCGCCAACGGCGACGCGGTCCTCGATGCGGGGGACGTCGCCGAGGCCGACGGTCTCGTGGGCGAGGAACTCGAAGCGGAAGAAGTCCTGGAACGCGCCGGCGAGGCGTTCGCGCCATTCCTCGGCGGACATGCGCGAGAGGTCGTGGCCGTCGATTTCGATCCGGCCGCTGGTCGGCTCGTACATCCTCGCGAGGAGCTTCACGAGGGTGGTCTTGCCGGCGCCGTTCTCGCCGACGATGGCGACGACCGCGCCGGCGGGGAGTTCGAGGTCGACGTGGTCGAGGACGAGGCGGTCGGTGCCGGGGTAGGCGAACGAGACGTCGCGGAGGCGGATGCCCTCGGTGAGGGTGTCGGGCGCGGGGACGTCGCCGATGGACTGTTTGGCCTCGACGTAGCGTTCGAGCCAGACGAGGCGGCGTGCGCCGTCGAGCCAGATGCCGCGGAGGAAGCCGATCTCGCCGACGGCGGCGCCGATGTAGCTGGCGAGCAGGATGCCGGACGAGAGGACGAGCACGACCTCGCCAGGTGTGCCGTTGATGCCGGCGGAGACGAAGACGGCGGCCGCGATGAACGAGCCCGCGAAGATCGCCCAGCCGAGCGAGTACCAGACCGCGCTGCCCCAGCGGGCGGCGGAGACGGTGTCGTACCAGCGCTGCCAGGCGTCCTCGCGGCGCTCGACGAGGCGCGCGCCGGCGCCCATGACGCGGATCTCCTTGCTGGCGGAGACGTCGGTCGCGGTCTCGAAGATGTGACGCGAGAAGCGGCTGTCCGAAGCCGACGCTTCCTCGGCGTCGCGCTCAACCGCGGCCCGCCAACCCGACGCGTAGAAGGTGGGGATGGCGGCGACGAGGAGCAGGACGAGCGCGGGGTGGACGGTGGTGAGGAGCGCGACGAGGAGGAGAAGCTGGAACAGCCAGCCGGTGGTCATGAAGATCGACATGTAGAGGTGATCGAGGACGAAGACCTGGTTGCGGAGCACCTCGAGGCGGTCGAGGTACTCCGGGCGCTCGTGGAGCTCGATGGTGGCGGCGTTGGACTGGAGGCCGGCGACGTGGCGTTCGAGGGCGATCGTCATGCGGTCGCGGAAGCGGCGCTGGATCCGATCGCTGAGGGTCCGCAGGAACCAGGTACCGACGGCGGCGACGGCAAGACCGACGGCAGCGATCTCGATCAGCCGCCGATCACCATCGACGGCGCCATCGCTGAGCATCCGCATCCAGAAGGGGCCGAGCACGGCGGGCAACGACGCGACCAGCGTGAGGGCGAACGAAACGAAGAGCAGCGTGGGCTGTTCGCGCAGGCCGAGGACGAACATGCGCCACATCGCGGGGAGCGCGGGGGGCAGCTCCTCGGGAGTGTCGGCGGGCCGGGCGGCGGGTGCCTCGACGGGCGCGTCAGGTGAGGAGCTCATAGGCGACCCCCTCTTCTTCCGGCTCGCCGAAGCGACTGGCCTGGAGGTCGAACATCGTGAAGTAGCGACCACGGCGGGCGATCAGCTCCTCGTGCGAGCCGAGTTCGACGACGCGGCCGCCCTCGATGACGCAGATGCGGTCGGCGTGGCGGACGGTGGAGAAACGGTGGGAGACGAGGATGGTGGTGGCGTCGTCGGTCGCACGGAGGAGGCGTTCGAAGATTTCGGACTCGCCTCGGACGTCGAGCTGTGCGGTGGGTTCGTCGAGGATGACGACACCGGCGCCGAGGGTGACCGCGCAGACCGAGCGGGCGAGGGCGACGCGTTGCCACTGGCCGCCGGAGAGATCGGTGCCGCCGGCGTAGCCCTTCGAGAGGATCGTGTCGAGGTCGGCGAGACCGGCGCCTCCGGCGGCCTCGAGGGCGGCGAGCACGTCCTCGTCGGTCGCGCCGAGGGGGGCGACGTTGTCGCGGAGCGGCAGCTCGAAGCGGACGAAGTCCTGGAAGGTGGCGGCGAGGCGGCGACGCCACGATTCGACGTCGAGTTCGCGGAGGTCGACGCCATCGACCTCGATGCTGCCGGAGTCGGGGTCGTAGAAGCGGCAGAGCAGCTTGGCGAGGGTGGTCTTACCGGCACCGTTCTGGCCGACGATGGCGAGCGACGAGCCCGCGGGGATCGTGAGATCGAAGCCCTCGAGGACGGGCGTGTCGCCCGTCGGGTAGGTAAAGGTGACGTCGCGGAAGCGGATCTCGGAGGCGGGCAGGCCGTCGGCGCCCCTCGATCCGCGCGGCAGCTCGCCGTACCTCGGCATCGTCGCGGCGAGGCGGAGGACGGCGCTGGCGGGGGCGGCGGCGGCATCGAGCGCCCACTGGAAGTTGCTGAAGGCGAGCTGTGAGGTCATGCCGGCAGCGGCGGCATAGGTGACGGCCGCGCCCAGCTCGATTGAGCCGCCGGCGAGGCGGCCAGCGAGCACCCAGAAGAAGATCAGGTTCGCGGCGAGGGTGAAGAGCAGGCTCCAGACGACGGGGCGCTCGCGCATCCTCGTGGCCTTCCATTGCAGGTCGAAGAGGCGCCGACGGCGCTGGGCGAAGCGGTCGAGCGTCCACTCGGAGAGACCGAACAGCCGCAACTCCTTGGCGGCGGGCGGGTCAACGGCGAGGCGGTAGGTGTAGTCGGCCTGACGCTGGGCCTCGCGGACCTCGTTGGTGAGGCGGTCCTTCCAGATGCCGCTCTCGCGGAGCATGTACTGGGTGGCGAGCCAGCCGCCGGCCAGCAGGAATGGCGCCCACCAGGCAAAGCCGAACAGCAGGATGGAGGCGACGAGGCCGCCGAGCATGGTGCCGAGACCGCCGCCGATGAAGGTCATGGAGATGGAGAGCGGCGGACCGGAGATCCCGCGGTCGAAGTCCTGGGCGATTGTGAGGTCGCTCTTCAGCTCGGGATGTTCGAGATGGGCGATGCCGACCGGCGCCATGCTGATCCTCGTGAGTTCGCGGCGCATCCAGCCGGCGGTGTGGCTGCCGAGGGCCTGCGCCACGGCCTGGGCGAAGGGGCCGCCGGAAAGGGCGATGAAGAAGGTGATGCCGACGGCGACGAGCGGGACGGTCAGATCGTCACCGGATTGGACCGCGGCGATGAGGAGGCCCATCGTGACCGCCGTCGCCGGGGCGATGACCGCCTGCAGCAGCAACATGAACCACCACACCGCCGACAAGGGTCGATGGGCGCGATCGAGCACCCGGAAGAAGCGGAACTGGTCGCTGTAGTCGGGCAGCGCGGGAAGCTTGAACATGGGTCGCCTCATCCCACGCGCGGCATCGTAGCGCGTCGAGGGCCTCGGCTGCCCCGCTCTCGCGCGGTTCGCAGTAGGATGCCGAAATCGAACTCGGTTTGATCTTGTGGCGATACCAACACCGTGTTGGATGAGGAGATGCTGTGGACTACGCGAACCTGACCTTCGACCTCACGGACGGGGTGGCGCTTGTCACCTTGAACCGCCCCGAGCGCCTGAACGCGATCAGTCCCGGCCTCGTCCATGAGTTGCTGCACGTCGTGGAGACGACGGAGCGCGACGACGCGGTGAAGGTGCTGGTGTTCACCGGGGCCGGTCGCGCGTTCTGCGCGGGCGCCGACGTGCTCGCCTCCCACGAGGAGCGCGAAGCCGACAAGGATCTCGACGAGCGCGACGGATACCGGCGCATGCTCCAGGGGCCGATCGGTCACTGGGGCGTGCTCTACTCCGCGCTGGGGCACTATCCGAAGCCGATCATCGCCGCGGTCAACGGCATCGCCGCCGGCGCCGGCCTCTCGCTCGCCCTGGCCTCGGATATCCGTATCGCGTCCACCGAGGCGAAGTTCATCTCGATCTTCATTCGCCGCGGGCTCGTCCCGGACACGGGGACGAGCTGGCACCTGCCGCAGCTCATCGGACGCGGGCGCGCGATCGAGATGATGCTTTCGGGCGATGACGTGGACGCCGAGACGGCGGATCGCTGGGGCCTGGTCAACCGCGTGGTCGCGCCGGATCAGCTGATCCCGGAGGCGCTCGCCCTCGCCAAGCGGCTCGCCGGCGGACCGACGATTGCCCTCGAGTTGACGAAGCGCCTGGTGAACGACATCACCCGCGATGGCCTCGATGCTCAGCTCCAGAACGAGGCGTGGGCCGCCACGCGTGGCCAGCTCGCCGCCGACGCCGGCGAGGGCATCCGCTCCTTCGCCGAACGCCGAGACCCGGACTGGACCGGTCGCTAGGGGCGTTCCGCCCTCTTTGCGTCTGCCGAGAGTGGGGTTGGCGCGGGGGCGTGGTGTTTTGGGGTAGGCAGACGGGGTGTGGTGGGGTCGGGCGGGTGGTCCTCGCTTCGCCGGGGTAGGTGTTGTTTGTGGCGCCGGCGGCTTCGAGCGGCCCGCTCTGGTTCGGTGCCCGATGAGCACCTGACCTTCGATTGGGTGTCGGCGTCTTCGGGGGACGTCTGACCGTGGTTGGTAGCGGCCCGCTCCTGGGAGCGCGCCGCTCGATAGCTCCACCTTCTTGATCAGGTCGGCGCAACGGTCGCGGTCGAGTGTCTCGTCCGGGGTGGCGGCTTGAGCGCAGGCCGCCCGGGCGTCTTGTTCAGCCCTCGTTCATCGCCTGGCGGTTCCCGCTGTTCGGGACTTCAGACGGCAAGAGTGGACAGCGTCCGCTGCCGCGTGGAGCTTGCGATCCCGCTAGTCATTGTTACTATTTACCGGTAGTCAGTGTCGCTAGGTACGGCGAGTCAGGTACTGCGAGCGGGGTGTTCGATGGGCAAGCAGAGTACGGAGATGCTCAAGGGCACCCTGGAGGGGATCGTCCTCGCGATCCTGTCGGTGTGCCCCGCGTACGGCTACGAGATCACCGCGCGGTTGCGGGAGCAGGGCTTCTCGGACATCGCCGAAGGCACCGTCTATGCCTTGCTCGTCAGGATCGAACAACGCGGCCTTGTCGAGGTGGTGAAGACCCCGTCCGAGAAGGGGCCGCCGCGCAAGGTGTATTCGCTGAACGCCGAGGGACGGGAATACCTCGAAGAGTTCTGGAGGACCTGGAGCTTCCTCGCAGAACGGCTCGAACGGCTCCGCGAAGGGGGCGACTAAGCATGGCAGCACGGTGGATCGAGAAGATCACAGGGTCGATCGAGCAGAAGAGGCGCTACCGGGATTACAAGGCGCGCACGGGGCGGCTTCCCGCGAACTACCGCACGGCGATCGATGCGGTGGATCGGTACCTGATGTATTTCGGGGCGATCACGAAAGGCGAGACTCTGGCCTCGATGCTCGAGGATCTCGCCGATCTGTTCGAGCAGAGTGCGGCGAACGAGACCCCGATCCGCGCGGTCGTCGGGGAGGACCCCGTGGAGTTCGCGGAGACGTTTCTCGAGAACTACTCGGAGGGTCAGTGGATCAACCGGGAGCGGGAACGGCTGACCAACGCGATCGATCGTGTCGTGGGCAACGGCGCGTAAGGAAGTCAGGACCGGACGCGTCATTGCGCCTTCGGTTCTCTTCGGGTCTGCCGAGACGAGGGTTAGCGCTGGCGGAACGCGCCGCCGGGCGGGAGGGCGTGACCGTTCGCTAGCCGGGGTAGGCGTTGCCGATGACGCCGGCGGCTTCGAGCGCGGCGATCTGGTCCGCGGTGTAGCCCAGCTCGGTGAGGATCTCGGTGTTGTGCTCTCCGAGGAGGCCGCAGGGGTACTCGACCGCGGGGGCGTCGGGGGCGATCGACCAGAGGAAGCCCGGAAGCATTTGTAGGCCCATGTAGCGGTGCTCGATGGGGAGCAGCCAGTTTCGTGCGGCGAACTGCGGGTCGGCGAGGAATGAGGCGCTCTGCACCACGGGTGCCGCGATGCCGCCGGCGCCGGATACGGCGGCGGCGATCGCCTCGGCGGTGTCTGTTGCGGCGTACGAGGCGAGGGCGGCGTCGATGGCTTCGCGCGCGCGGAGGCGGTCGACGATTGTCGCCCAGGGGTGTCCGATGTTGGCCCAATCGGGGTGGCCGGCGGCGGTGGCGACGCCGCGCCACTGGGCGTCGGTGCGTGCCTCGATGACCACCCAGGACTCCGCGCCCGCTTCGCCGCCGTCCGCGCGGTAGCAGCCATGGGGCACGATGTGGGGGTCGCGATTGCCGAGGCGCTCCGGCAGCCGGTTGTTGAGCGTGGCTTCGGCGAAGGCGCCGGGCAGTTGCCAGGTGAACGCCTCGGATTGAGACATATCGATGTGCAGGCCCGCGCCGATGTGTTCGCGCTGGAACAGGCCGGAGAGCACCGCCTGCACCAGGCTCAGCGCGCCGGTCGCGTCGGTGTGAAAGATCGGGGGCGTCTGTCCCTGCGAGCGTTCCGGATAGCCGCGCAACGACGCGTGGCCCATGGTCGAGTCGAGGCCGGACCCGAGCGTCACGTAGCTCTGGTACGGGCCGTCGACGCCCCAACCGGGCATCGAGAGCATTACGAGCCGCGGGTTGAGCGCGTGCACCGCCTCCCAGCCGAACCCCAAGCGTTCGACGGTCCCGGCGGAGTAGGCCTCGATGAAGATGTCCGCCTCGGCGATCAGCTTCCGCAGCGCGGCCGCGCCGTCCTCGAGGCGGACGTTCAGCGTCAGGTTCCGCTTATTGCGGTTCGCGATGTGGTGGATCGAGATCCGTTCCCAGGGCGGATCGCCGTCACCGCCGGGCGCGGCCGGCGCGGTGCGGGTGATCGAGGATGGTCGCGGGAACGACTCCACCTTGACGACGTCCGCGCCCAGGTCGCCCAGCAGCGAGGCGCCCATCGGCCCGGCCCATACCTCGGTCATGTCGACCACGCGGATGCCCTGGAGCAGCGTGCTGCTCATCCCGTGACTCCGGCGCGGAAGAGCGCGATCTGCTCGTCGCCGCTGTAGCCGGCTTCGCTCAGCAATTCGGCCGTGTGCTGCCCGAGTGTCGGCGCCGGGCGCACCGCCCACGCCGCCGAGGCGGCCGTGTCGCCCGTGTCGCCCGTGCGGAGGCGGAAGGGCGGTCCGGCGATGGTGGTGGTGCCGACGCCGGCGGGTTGGTCCACCTCGACGAACGATCCGCGCGCGACCGCCTGTGGGTCGGCCATCGCCTCGCGCACATCCAGCAAGGGCGCGCACATCACGCCGTGCTCCTGGAGGTCGTGGAACGCCTGGTAGCGGGTGCGCGAGGCGAGGTAGGGGGCGAGGTGACTCATGAACTCGTCGTAGTGGAGGGGCTTCACCAGCGGATCGAGGAACCGGGGGTCAGTCGCGAACTCGGGTTTGCCGATTGCTCCGCAGAGGCGGGTGAAGAAGGGCTGCGTGCCAGCCGAGAAGGCGAGGTAGCCGTCGCTGCATTCGAAGTAGCCATTCGGGTAGCCGAGCCGCGAGTTTGGATCGCGTGGCAGATCGACGCCGGTGAACGCCCACGGCAGGTACCACGTGTCGACGTTACCGCTGAGCGCCTCGACCGCCGCGACCTCCACGGTTCGTCGTTCACCGCCGTGCCGGCGCGACCAGATCGTCGCCGCCCCGACCGAGGTCGCGGTCGACGCCCACTGCATCGTCGGGACGAACGGCGCGTAGCGCAGCGGTTCTTCTTCCGTGAACGAATGGCGCAGCATCCGCGTCGTGCGCGCGAAGATCGAGATGTCGTCTTCCTCGTGATCGGCGGTCGGGCCCTCGAGGCCGTGCGGCGTCATCGTCACTGTCGACGGTGCGTCAGCGCCGAGGGTCTCGATCGCGGCGAGGAGCGGACGGGCCTCGGACGGTGGCAGTTGCAGCACCACGAGATCCGCCCGACGCGCGAGGTCCAGCAGCACCTGCACGCCTGAGGTTGTCCCGAGATCGAGGACGATCGATCGCTTCCCGGTGTCGAGGGCGAGGTGGTAGGCACCGCGGTCGATGTGCGGCAGGTCACCGGGGAACGGGGGCACGCGACGCACCTCGCCGCCGGCCGGCGGCTCCACCTTGATCACGTCGGCGCCGAAATCGGCGAACGTCTTGGTGGCGCCGGCGGCCGCAATGGTGCCGCCGACCTCGATGATGCGAATGCCTGAGTAGGGTTGGGTCATATCGGGCGTGATGATAGACGAACGGTCACGGGCTCGTACCGCGTACTCACTGCGGTGGGAGGATGACGTAGGTCCCGGTCGCGCGGCCGATCGCTTCGCCGTCGGCGTCGTAGAGGTCGGCGACGGCGTGGCTGAGCGTCCGACCGCGACGGAGCACCGAACCGCGGATGCGGATCGTGTCGCCACGCAGGCCACGCAGCCAGCGGAACTCCGACTGCGCGGTGATCACGCGCTCCTCGGGGGTCGCGACGGTCGCGAGGGCGGCGCCCATGGCCGAGTCGGCGAGCACGAGCCAGACGCCGCCGTGGACGATGCCGTAGAGGTTGTGCGTGGCCTCGGAGGCGGTGAAGCCGATCTCGGCCCAGCCGTCGCCGGCGTCGGTGAAGGCGAAGCCGAGGCTGGCGAACAGGGGGACGGCCTGCATGTCGCGGAGGGCGGGGTAGCGGTCGAGGAAGTCGGGCATGGCGGATCCTCGGGGGGAGCATGCGGGCGAGGCGCGGCCGCTAGACTCCGCGTGGACACGAGCGGCGGTGGACGCGGCGAAGTTAGCGCGCCGTCGCAGCGGGAGCTGCGGCGAAGCTAGCGCGCCGCAGGCGGGGAGGCGACCGGCGATGGCGATCAAGTCGATCATGGCGGCGGTGGATGCGGCGAAGGAGCGGATTGAGAACCTCAGCATCGAAGAGCTGAAGGCGGAGATGGCTGCGAACCCGGATCTGCTGGTGGTGGACATCCGCGAGATCCAGGAGCGGGTCGACTCCGGGACGATCCCGGGCGCGGTACACGCGCCGCGGGGGATGCTGGAGTTCTGGGCGGATCCGGACAGCCCCTACGGTCGGGACTGGTTCACGGAGGACCGGCGAACGGTGCTGTTCTGCGCGGCGGGCGGGCGTTCCGCGCTGGCGACAGTGGCGATGCAGGAGCTGGGGTTCACGAACGTGGCCCACCTCGAGGACGGCTTCGGCGGCTGGAAGCAGGCCGACGAGACGATTGAGGACGCGGCAACGACGAGCCGCTGGGTGCGGCGGGAATCACCAGAGGCGTAGCGCGCGGGGGGCGCAAACCCGAAGGTGGCTGGGTGCGACTGATCTCGGAAGGACCGGGTACTGGTACCGATTCCCGCTCGGAGGACGGTAACGGCTGCGCTGCCTAGCATCGCGAGACCGTGAGTACAGGAACTGAAGGCACCCCCACGTCGTCGCTACCGCCGCGCCGTCCGCCGGCCGCGCGCATCTTCCCGCAGGGCATCTTCTACGGCTGGGCGATCGCGATCGCCGTTGCGACGTTGATGATGTTTGTGGCGGGCATCGGGTACTACGGGCTGGCCGTGTTCCTGGAGCCGCTGCAGGAGGAGCATGGCTGGTCGAACTCCGCGGTGAGCGGGGCGGCGAGCGTCTACTTCTTGACCTCGGGGGTGACGGCGGCATTCTTCGGGCCGCACGTGGACCGGCGCGGGCCGATGGGCTTCATGACCGTCGGCTTCCTGCTGGTTGGTGGGGCCGCCGCGCTGATTGGTTTCGTGCAGGAGCTGTGGCAGCTCTACGCCGTTTACGTGCTGCTCGCGCTCGGGTTCGGGATGTCCTCGAATGTCGCGGTCAACGCCATCATGACGCGCTGGTTCATGGTGCGCCGAGCGCGCGCGATGAGCGTCTCTTCCACCGGCATCTCGCTCGGCGGCGTGATCCTGGCGCCGGCCGGCGCGTGGCTGGTCGATCGAGGTGGGCTCGAACTCGCCGCGCCCGTGATGGGCGCGATGGTCGTCCTCGTCGCGTTGCCGGTGCTCTGGGGTGTGATCGCCTTTGATCCTCGGCAGATGGGACTGCACCCGGACGGCATCGATCCGACGGTGAGCCTGGCGCAGACGCGAGCGCGGATGGACGCGGCGTCGCAGCTCCGCCGCTGGACGATCTGCGAGGCGATGCGCACTGTCTCGTTCTGGGCGGTGCTCGTCGCGTTCACGCTCGTGCTGGTCTCGCAGACCGGCTTCGTGATCCACCAGATCGCGTTCCTCGAGGACCGTCTCGGATCGCGGAGTGCCGCCGCCTTTGCGCTCAGTACGACGGCCTTCGGCAGCATCGTGGCGCGGCTGGTCGTCGGGATCTTCGCCGACGCGATCGACAAGCGCTGGCTCACAGTAGTGCTGTTCGTCGTCCAGGCGTCGGCGGTGTTGCTGGTGCTGCGCACGGACAACGTCGCGCTCACCTATGCGCTCACGCTGACGTTCGGCTTCACGATCGGCAACATCTACATGATGCAATCGCTGCTGGTCAGCGAAATCTTCGGGATGGTCTCGTTCGGTGCGGTGTTCGGGATCATTGCCCTCGCGGGTCAGGCGGGGAGCGGGCTCGGTCCGTTCGTGGTGGGGTTCCTCGAGGATCGCAGTGGTGGGTACGACCTGCCGTTCACCGTGGCGGCGCTCGTCACCTACGGTGCGGCGTTCGTGGTGCTGCTGGCACGTCCGGTCGGGCTGCCTGCAGCCGGCGCGACCCTCGAAGACTCCGAGCCGTCCGGCGTCGCCGCCGGCGGTTAGATCGAGCCGGCCTCGACCATGTAGTTGTTGGCGGTGCACATCGCCGCGTCGTCCGAGGCGAGGAACAGCGCCATCCGCGCGGGGTAGACCGGATCGATCAGATCCGGCAGGCACTGGTTCTCCCTCGTTCGCTCCAGCGCCTCCGGCGTTGCCCAGAGCTCTCGCTGGCGTTCGGTCATGATCCAGCCCGGGACGATGGTGTTCACGCGGATCCGGTGCCGGCCGAGGTCACGCGCGAACGAACGGGTCATTCCGTGCACGCCGGCCTTCGCGGTGGTGTAGACCGGCATGCCGCCGACCGCGTTCCACCACGATGCCGATCCGAAGTTGATGATCGAGCCTTTGCCGGCGGCGATCATCCCGCGGGCGACCGCCTGGATTGCGAAGTACTGGTGGCGAAGGTTCGTGGCGATGCGCTCGTCGTAGTACTCCGGCGTTACTTCGCTCCAGTCGTGGCGGTCGTCGCGCGCCGCGTTGTTCACCAGCACCGTGGGCGCACCGAGCGCGGCCTCGAGGTTGGCGAAGGCCTGGCGTAGCGCGTCGATGTCGCGCAGGTCGCACGCCTCGAACCGCACGTCGGCGCCGTCGTCGCGCAGCTCCGAGGCGAGCGCCTCGCCGCGTGGGACATCGAAGTCGATGAACCCGACGCGCGACTGTTGCGCCGCGAAGGCGCGGACGATCTGCGCGCCGATTCCGGACGCGCCGCCTGTCACCGCGACGATCGTCCCTTCGAGGCTTGGGTAGGTGGCGAAGGTCATCCGGTGCTCCCGTTTGAGGCTGTTGAGACCTCGGAAGCTACACGGTCGAGGCCTCGGTGGCGGAGCCTTCGAGGTAGGCGGTGTAGCCGCCGAGGTACTCCGTCAGCTCGCCGTCGCGGAGCTCGATCACGCGATCGGCGATTCGCTCCAGGAAGTAGCGGTCGTGGGAGATCGCCAGCACCGTTCCGGCGTAGCGGTCGATGGCGTCCTCGAGGACCTCGGCGCTGGGGATATCGAGGTTGTTGGTCGGCTCGTCGAGGAGGAGCAGGTTGCCTTCGGCGAGCATGAGCTTGGCGAGCTTGAGGCGGCTCTTCTCGCCGCCGCTGAGCAGGCCGACCTTGCGCCGTGCTCGCGGCTGGTCGAAGAGGAACGCGCTGAGCACGGCGAAGGCCGCCTCCTCGCGCATCGGCTTCAGGCGCCGGATCTCGTCGACGGGCGTCGAGTCGTAGTCCAACGTTTCGTGTTGCTGGGAGTAGTAGGCCACCTCGATGCTCGGGCCGAGCTTGGCGACGCCCTCGGTGGGCTCGTCCTGGCCGAGGACGATGCGAAAGAGCATGGACTTCCCGGCGCCGTTCGGGCCGATCAGCGCGACGCGCTCGCCGGCCCAGATCAGCAGGTCGAGGCCGCCGAGGACGACCTGGTCGTCGAACTGCTTCCAGAGGCCGGCGAGTTCGAGGACCTTCTTGCTGCCTCGTTCGGAGGCGAGCTGGAGGCGCATCCGCTTCGGCTCCATCTGCGGGGCCTCGACGCGCTCCACCTTGTCGAGGCGCTTCTGCATGCTCTGCCAGCGGCGGACGAATTTCTGGTTCGCGCCACCAGCGCTGTAGACCTTGAGGCGCGCGATGGAGCGTTCGAGGCGGGTCAGTTCCACCTGCTGGACCGAGAAGTCGTGCTGCTGCGCCTCCAGTTCCATGCGCTTCTGGTAGGCGAACTCCGAGTAGTTGCCGGGGAAGACGACGAGCTGCGGCCGGCCGGGATGCTGACCGGCCATCTCCAGCTCGGCGATCGAGTCACAGACGATGTCGAGGAGGTAGCGGTCGTGGGAAATGATGACGACGCCGCCGCGATGATCGACAATCACGCGTTCGAGGAGTCGCTTACCCTCGATGTCGAGGTGGTTGTCCGGCTCGTCGAGCAGCAGCACGTCGGGCTCGGTGACGAGCATCTTCGCGAGGCCGAGCAGCTTCTTCTGGCCGCCGCTCAGCACCTCGACGGGTGTCTCGAAGTCGGACTCCTCGAAGCCGACGCGCCTGAGGGTGCCTTCGACGCGGCCTCGGAAGGAGTGGCCGCCGAGGCGGTCGAAGCGCTCGAGCGCGGCGGCGTGTTGCTCCATCACGCGGTCGAATGCGTCGGCATCGGCGACCACCGTGGGGTCGGCCATGCGCTGCTCCAGGCGGTGCAGCTCCGCGTCCGCCGCGCCGAGTTCCGCGTGGGCGCCGAGCACCTCGGCGATCACGGTGCTCGTTCCCAGTTCGGGGTCCTGGGGCAGGTAGCCCACGCGGAGGTCGCGGCGCAGCGTGATCGCGCCCTCGTCCGGCTCGTACTCGCCTTTGAGCAGCTTGAACAACGTCGACTTGCCCGCGCCGTTTGGGCCGACGAGGCCGATGACTTCGCCGTCCTGGATCTCTAGCGAGACGTTGTCCAACACCACGTTCGCGGCGTGATGCTTCGAGACACGGGAGAGGCCGATCGCGATTGCCATGGCATCCTCGGGAGCTGCGCGTGAACGGGCGACGCGCGGGAGAACAGGGTAGACAGCAGGGCCGGTCGCGGCGAGGCGCCAGTCCGAGACGCTAGTCCGGGACGAGGGGCCGAGACGAGGGGCCGATCGAGCATGAGCTGCAGCTCCAGCGCGGAGCGCCACGCCTCGAACTTGTAGCCCGTCTCCGCCTCGAGGCCGATCTGCTCGTACCCGAACGCGCGGTGCAGTGCGATGCTCCCCGCGTTGTCGGCGTCGATGAAGGCGAGGATCGTGCGCAGGCCAAGGGCGCGCGCGGCCTCGATGATTGCGCCCAGCAGGAGCCGTCCCACGCCCTGGCGCTGGAAGTCCGGATCAACGAAGACGGTGTTCTCGCGCGTGAAGCGGTAGCCGCGACGACCTCGGTAGCGGGTGAGATAGGCGAAGCCGGCCAGCCGTCCGTCGCATTCGGCCACGAGCACGGGCTCCTCGGCGTCGCGCGCGTGGAACCAGGCGGCACGACGCTCTGCCGGCCACTCGTCCAGCTCCCAGGTTGCGACGCCCTCGAGGACCTCGCGGTTGTAGAGCGCGTTGATCGCGGCGAGGTCGGACTCCACGGCGGGGCGGATGGTCGGCGTGGTCATTGTCGGATCGTAGGGCCGGGGGCGGTGATGGGAAATCCGCCGGTGGGGGAAAACGGAGCGGGCGGCTGCCGAGCGCGACCGAGGTGGACGCTACTTTGGTGCGTTTGCCATGGCGCGCTCGATGTAGGTGTAGGCCTCGGTGCGGGGGCGCCAGCCGAAGGTTTCGACGGGGAGGCCGGTGAGCTGCTTGTAGATGGTGAAGAAGTGCTCGATTTCGCGGAGGAGGTGGGCGGGGAGGTCTTCGAGTTCTTGGACCTCGGCGAAGCGCTCATCGACCAGCGGGACCGACAGCACCTTCTCGTCCTCGCCGTGCTCGTCGCGCATCAGCAGGAGGCCGACGGGGCGGGCGTCCACCAGGCAGCCGGGGAAGGTGGGCTCGGTGGTGAGGACAAGGATGTCGGTGGGGTCGCCGTCGCCGGAGAGCGTGCTGGGGATGAAGCCGTAGTCGGCGGGATAGCGAATCGCCGAGGAGAGCACCCGATTCAGCTTGAAACTGCCGCTCTCCAGGTCGTACTCGTACTTGTTCGCCCCCGATTGCTCGATTTCGATCACGGCCGTAACCACACGCGGCGCGTCTGGCCCCGGTGACAGGCGGCTGAGATCGGGAAGCATGGAGGGTCCTTTGAGTCGGCGTGACGTTGATTCGAGGCGGATCCGAGGATAGGCACTGCGTGGCTGAGAACTAGCTGTCCGGGAACGCCCCGAACCAGCTGCCTGGACAGTCGCGACGCGGCGCGCAGGTGTAGCATCGGGCTCCCTCGATACCGGGCGGAGGACACCTAGATGACAGACACCATCGAACGAACCGCGGCGCCGACGAGCGACTACGTCGATCGCGGTCTTGAGCACCTCTGGGTGCACACGCAGCAGTACAACGACCTTGCGCAGGAGGACGGCTTCGTCGTCATCGATCGCGGCGAGGGCATCTACCTCGAGGAGATGGGCGGACGCCGCTACATCGACGCGATGTCGGGGCTCTGGGTCGTCGCCGTCGGTCACGGCCGGCAGGAGTTGGCGAACGTCGCCGCCGAGCAGATGTCCAAGCTCTCCTTCGCCAACCCGTTCGCCTACGCGACGCCGCCGGCGGTCGATCTGGCGTCGAAGCTCGCCGAGCTGACACCGTCGACGATCAACAAGTTCTACTTCGTGAACTCCGGATCCGAGGCCGTCGAGACGGCGATCCGGATGGCCAAGCAGTACCACTACAACCGCGGCGACACGAAGCGGTACAAGGTGATCTCGCGGATCGGCTCGTACCACGGCACCACGCTCGGCGCGCTGAGCGTGAATGGCTCGCCGGCGATGAACCGCGCGCCGTTCGAGCCGCTGCTCCCCGGCGTGATCCCGGTACCGAACACCAACGGCTTCGGTGCGCTCACCAACGACAAGACCGGGCTCGATGACATGTTCTGGGCGCGCTACATCGAGGAGATGATCAAGTTCGAGAAGCCGGAGACCATCGCCGCCTTCATCGCCGAGCCGATCTCCACCGCGAACGGTAGCCGCGTTCCCTCGAAGGAGTACTGGCAGCACCTGCGCAAGGTCACCGAGGAGCACGGCATCCTGCTGATCCACGACGAGGTCATCGATGGCTTCGGGCGTACCGGCACGTGGTTCGCCTCCGAGCACTTCGGGATCGAGCCGGACCTGCTCACGATGGCGAAGCAGATCTCCTCGGGGTACGCCCCAATCGCGGCGGTCGGTGCGTCCGACAAGGTCGCCGAGGCGTTCGTCGGTGGGAAGAAGGAATCCTTCGTCGGCGGCAGCACCTGGGGCGCCAACCCCGTGAGCTGCGCCGTCGCGCTCGCAAACCTCGACATCATCGAACGTGAGCGGCTGCCCGAGAACAGCGCCAGCACCGGCGCGTACCTCGGCGAGCAGCTCGAGGCGCTCAAGGCGAAGCACAAGGTGATCGCCGAGACGCGCGGGATCGGCCTGATGCACGCGGTCGACCTCAAGCGGAATCCCGAGACCGGCGAGGAGTTCGCCGACGCTGACGAGCTGCCGCGCCGCCTGACGCGCCAGCTCCTCGACGCCGGCATTCTTTGCCGCGCGGGCACCTCGATCCAGGTCGCTCCACCGCTGGTGATCAACCGCGAGGAGATCGACTCGCTGGTGGACGGACTGAGCCAGGCGATCGGCGGCCTTGAGGCCGAGCTGGGGATTGCCTAGATGGTGGCTGAACCGACTTCGCTGGAGTTGCGCGGCGGTCGCGTCTGGGACGGGACCGCGGACGCAGCCAGCGACGCGACGGTCTTCTCGGCGGACGGTCTGATCTCCGGCTCCGCCGCCGCCGGTGCGGCCGTCCTCGATGTTGCCGGATGCACCGTGGTGCCCGGTCTGATCGAGGCTCACACGCACCTCTGCTTCAACTCCGGCGCCGACTGGCGCGAGGTCTACGACTCGGACACTCCGGAGCAGATGCTGCTGCGGATGGCCGGTGCGGCGCACCGCATGCTCGAGGCTGGCATCACGACCGTCCGGGACCTCGGCGCCCCGACGCACCTCGCGGTCGAGCTGCGCAACGCGATCCGCAGCGGTCTCGTCGCCGGCCCGGATCTGCTTGTCGCTGGCGCGCCGATCACCCCGACCGGCGGTCACTGCTGGTTCATGGGTGGCGAGGCCGACGGCATCGATGGCGTCAAGGTCGCCGTGCGCGAGCGCAAGAAGGCCGGCGTCGACTGGATCAAGGTGATGGCTTCCGGCGGCAACATGACCCCCGGCACCAACGTCTTCGCCGCCCAGTTCACCGTCGAGGAGCTGCGCGCGATCGTCGCGGAGGCGCATCGGCTGGAGATGAAGGTCACGGCCCACGCACATGGCATCGAGGGCATCAAGGTCGCGGTCGCCGCGCCCGTCGACATGATCGAGCATTGCTCTTTCCAGACGCTCGAGGGATCCGTGAAGGACGACTCGGTGATCCTCGATATCGCGCGCCGGGGGATCGGCGTCTCACCGACGATCACCAGCGGATTCGTGAACTTCCGAGGCCAGCCGCGCTGGGAGATGCGCGCGGAGCTGACCAAATCGCTGATCGCCGCCGGGTGCAACGTGCTGATGAGCACGGACTCCGGCATCCCGAACGCGCCACACGAGAACCTCGCGCAGGCGATGGCGGTCGTCCAGGAGCTGTCCGGGCTCAGCTCGATCGCCACGATGAAGCTCGCTACCAGCACGTCCGCGAAGCACCTCGGTCTACCCGATCGCGGCACGATCGCGACGGGGCAGCGCGCCGACCTGCTCGTCGTCGAAGGTGATCCGACGCAGGACATCACGGCGCTGCAGCGGGTGCGCGCGGTCGTGTCCGGCGGGGTGCTCGCGTACCAGGCGCGCTGATCGCGGGGCGTCCGAGGAAACCGATCGGCCGGCTGCGGCGTTAGCGATCTGTGAATCCAATGCGCACGCTCCGCACGCTGCTGCTGACCCCGATGCTGTTGGGCGCTCTGCTCGGCACCGTCGCCTGCAGCCTCGGTGGTGGATCGGACGCGGGCTCGCCGACAGCTACTCCGGCTGTTGGTCCTGACGGGTCGGCGACGCCCGCGGCGGTCCTCAGCGATGCTCCAACCGTCGAGGTGCGGGCGGCAGCGGAGCCGCTCCCGGGCACGGTCGCGCTGATCCTCGCTCGCGACGGCGAACTCTGGCGCGTTCACCGCGGAGTGGGCGGCGAACTGGAAGAGCGTCTGCTGTTCGATCCGTTCGCCTATGCCGGCAACCAGCTCCTGTCCTTCCAGGACACCAACCACCTCGGCGCCACGCTCCCACCGGGGCAGCTCGTGATCGCTGTCTGCACGACGGGCGAATGCCCGGGGAGCGGCGCCAGCGGATCGATCGATGCCGTCGTCACCTTCTTTCGCTCTGACGACGGCGGCGTCACCTGGGAATCCGCGGGCGACCTTGACGGCATCGCCACGGTTGTCGCCGGGCGCGGCCTCGACTCCTTCCTCCTCGAACGGCTCCCCCGCACGGACGACTCGCGGACGGGCCGCATCGAGTGGTGGCCGAGCGGGCTGATCGCCGATCCGCCCGCGACGCGCGACCCGGGCGGCGATCCGATCACCCTCGGCGCCGGGACGCTGGGCGATTCCGAGGTGGCCTGGTGGACGACCGAGGGCGCGCTGGTCACGGGCGCCGGGAGCACGCTGCTCGATCTGGGTGCGGAACTCAGCGGTGGATCGCGGGCGCATGGTGTCGCGGTGCTGCCGAACGTCGATGCCACGCGGCTCGCCGTGACCTGGATCGAGACGCTGCCCGATGGCGACGCCGAGGCGTGGCGCTGGTCGATCTACGATCGCCTCGGCGCCAGTTATGCCGTGTCGACGACGCTCGCCGCCCCGTTCAAGATGATCCCCACCGCCTGGCTGAGCAGTTCGACGCTCCTCGTCAATGGCGACGTCGTCGACACGGATGGCCGGCGACGGATCCCGCTGATCCTCGATGTCACCGCCCACGCCGTCACGCCGATCGATCTTGCCGGCTTCGACCTCGAGGGCGGATGGGCCGTCGCCGTGCAACTTGGCCCCTTCGCCGAGATCAACGCCGGCGCGGGCGACTGCCTGAACCTTCGGTCGGAAGGGTCCTCGGCCGGTCGGGTGCTCCGCTGCATCGCCGACGGCGCGCTCGTCGAGCGTCTGTCACCGCTCGAGGGCGAGTGGGTGAACGTTCGCACGGCGGACGGCCGCGACGGCTGGATCAGCGGCGAGTTCGTTCGCTAGCTCGCGAGGCCACGACGGCCACGACGCCACTGCCGAACGAGTAGCATCGCTCCGCAGCAGTGAGGGGCGACCAGATGAGCAAGCCGGGAGCCACGCAGCCGGGCGATCGAACCGTCACCGGCATCGTCGGCATCGAGTCCGTCACGTATGGCGTCGAGGACGTCGCACGCAGCACCCGCTTCTTCGAGGACTTCGGTCTCGAAGCCCTCGAGCGGGGCGCGAGTGGAGCGACGTTTGGGACGCCGGAACAGACCACGGTGCTCGTCCGCGCGATCGAGGACTCGTCGCTGGCGCCGGCGGTTGAGCCGGGGCCTTCGATCCGCGAGATCGTCTGGGGCGTGGATACGCAGCGATCACTCGATGCGCTCGCCGCGAACCTCGAGGCCGATCGGCCGGTGAGCCGTGACAGCGACGGCACGGTCCGCACCGTCGATCCCTCGGGCTTCACGATTGCCTTTCGCGTGACTCAGCGTGTCGCCGTGCGGCTGGAACCGCAGACCCTGAACACGATCGGGGAGGCGGTGCGCCGCAACGAACGCTTCCAGCTCTACGAGCGGGCGGCGCCGCAACACATCGGCCACATCGTTCTCTACTGACCGGACTACGACGCCGCGTACGACTTCTACGTGGAGCGGCTCGGCTTCATGGTCTCGGACGTGCTGCGCGGCGCGGGTGCGTTCCTCCGCTGTTCAACCGATCACCACAACCTGTTCCTGCTGCGCTACCACCGCGCCGGGCTTAATCACATCTCCTTCGGCGTCCAGAACCTGGACGAGATCATGGGTGGGCATCGCGTGATGACGGAGGCCGGCTGGCAGCCGAGCTGGGGCCTCGGGCGCCACTACATCGGGTCGAACATCTTCTACTACTTCCGGAACCCCTCAGGCGGTCACGTCGAGTACTACGCGGACATGGACTGCATCACGAACCCGGAGCTGTGGGAGCCGGAGGCGCTCTTCGCGTGGAGTGGCTATCCGCCGCCGGACTATCGCAAGGCACAGTGGGAACTTGATGCCGAGGCGGCGCGCCAGGCGCTTGCCGATCTACCTCGGGGGTAGCGTCGAAGGACCGACGGCCGTTCGATGTGAGGCGGGGTCAGGCGGGGTCAGGCGGGGTGAGCTAGTAGGGGAGTTGCTCCAGGCGGCGGGCCTCGAGCGCCTGCTGGACGCGCTGCGCCGCGGCCTCGCTCACCAGCGAGGCCTCCACGACCGCGCTCTGCGTAACCGCCAGCAGCAGGTCGGTGCGATCGAGGTGTCGCTCGTCGGCGATCGCGAGTGCGCGATCGACCGCCTGCACCGCCGCCACGACCAGGTCGGCGCCCTGCTCCGCAGCGCTCGCGATCATGGCGCGCGCCAGTCGCGACGCATCCCAGGTCAGCTCCAGGTCGCGCCGGGCTCGTGCGACATCCGCGCGACCGACGATCAGCCGCGAAACGGCCTCGCCCAGCAGGCTGTGTCGCGCAACGATGACCTCGTCATCACCGCCTAGCAGGAGCGAGGGATCAACCAGGTCGCCGAGGCTCACGTTCAAGGTTGCGATCAGACGCACGATCACGGGTACCGGTATGTCGCGTTTGCCGCTCTCGTAGTTCGAGACGCTCGACTGATCGAGCCCGGTGCCCATGGCGACCGCGGATTGGGAGAGGCCGCTCCGGATCCGCCAGGAACGCAGCCGGGCCGCGACATGCGCGACCAGTTCCTCTTTCGTGACGGTGGGAGTCGGCTCCGCCTCGGACGCTGCGAGGGTCATCGTCGGATCCGCGCCGGACTCCGTCTGCGTCGAGGCGACCGATTCGTTGTACGAACGGTCGCCCGCGATCGCGGCATCGTCGACGGTCTTGAGTGAGGAGCCAATTTGAGTGTCAGTCACAGAACCATCATCTAACGTGAACGTCAACGTAAGAGCCTGCCAAATCTACCGCCGCAGGTCCGCGAAGGCAAGGCTAGGACCTGTTCCAACTGGGGTATCTCAAGCTCCAACGCCGCGGTTCCCAGGCTAGCTCAACCATCGGCCGGATTCGCCCTCAATCATCCTCCGGCGGAGATTCGCTCGCTTGCCGGACGCTTGTTCGGATGCCAGCACCGCAGTGAAGCCGGCAGCGACCAGTGACCGGTCAGCCGCCCCTCGGTGGAGGCGCCGGCTCTTCCGGCGCTCGCCGCTGGATGGCGAAGATTGGCAGCGCCGGCGCCAGTAGCAGCCCGGCCGCGACCAGCGCCACGCGGACGTTGGTCGCCGTTGCCACGAGGCCGAGCGAGGGCCCGCCCGCTCCCTGCCCCAGCGCGTCCGCCTGGCCGTAGAGCGAGAGCACTGTCGCGCGGGAACGTGGGTCGAGCCCTCGGTTGATCCAGGCGAGCGTCAACGGCTCGGACGCGGCGCGCACCCAGTCGGTGACCCAGTAGGCGCCGAGGGCGAGTACGAACAACGTTGCGGTCCCGAACACGACCATCGCGGCGATCAGCACAGCTTCGAAGAACAGCAACGCCGTGACTAGCGAACGTGCTCGCCGCGGATCGGTGAAGCGGCCGCCGAGCCCGGTCAGTGCGATGCCGCCGAGCAGGGCGCCCGCCTGGATCAGGCCGAACCAGACCGCCTCGTTCGCTCCGCCGCCGCCGGGGAGTCCCACCTCATCGACGAACAGCAGCGGGTTCAGGCGGTCGAGCGACTCGCTCGAGGCACCGCCGATCACCGCGATCGCCATGATCGCGATCAAGGCCGGACGGCCGCGCACCTCGCGAATGCCGGCGGCCGCGGTGCGGCCGACGGTGCTCCAGCCCGTCACCACGCCGCGTGTGAAGCCGCGCTCCGTCATCAATGCCATCAGCACCACGGCGAGCACGGCGAAGAGCGCGCCGCTGACCAGCAGCGGGAGTTGCAGATCGATCGTGGCGAGCGCCACGCCGAAGGGGATTCCGAGGAGCCGCGCGGCCAGCGTCACCTGTTGCGCCGGACCGTAGGTCAGCGCCGCCTCCTCTTCGCCGATCTCGTCTGCCAGCCACGCCTCCAGGGCGCCGCTGCGGAACGTGAACGCGAAGCCCCAGATAAAGGACCCGCCGGCGATGAACCAGAAGTTGGCGACCAACCCCATCACGACGAACGCGATCGCGTTGATCGCCACGCTGAGGATCACGGAGAGTCGCCGGCTGTAGACGTCGGCGACGACGCCCGTTGGCACCTCGAAGAGGAATGCCGAGACCTCGAGGGCGGTGCCGGCGAGGATCAGTTGGAGCGCGCTGAGCTCGGCTTCGCGCACGACGTAGAGGCCGTAGGTTGCGAAGGCGAGCATCGTTAGGAAGCCGAGGGCCGCCTTGAGCCAGAGGTAGAGCGGGCGCGCCGGGATCGGGCGACCGCCCGGCAACATGGTCGGACGTGTGTCGGATGACAAGGATGAAACCCCTCGAGCGCGTGGGACGCGGCCCGCGCGACGTCAGTCACGGAAGCAGTGGTCGAGTGACGGAAGCCGGGAGCGGGCGGTCAGCTAGCTGACGGCGGTCCCGGCATGGAGGGGTGCATTCACGGGGCAACTCCTGTGCGGCGAGAGCATAGCCTGAACCGCTGTCGCCTCGCGACCTGCCGAGGCCGGTTGCGTCACGATTCGGGTCGCGGGGTCCGATCGCCGGACACAACACGGGCCGCCCGAAGGCGGCCCGTTGGTCTTGTTACCTCGAGCGGGGGCTAGGAGAGGTAGTCCCGAAGCTGGCGTGACCGCGTGGGGCTGCGCAGCTTGCGCAGGGCCTTGCCCTCGATCTGGCGGATGCGCTCGCGGGTGACGTTGAACTCGCGGCCAACCTCTTCGAGCGTCCGTGCCTTGCCGTCCTCGAGGCCGAAGCGCAGCTCCAGCACGCGCCGCTCACGCGGCGTCAGCGAGGACAGTACGTCCGCCACCTGCTGGCGGAAGAGCTGGTACGAGGCCTGGTCGAACGGCAGTTCCGCCGACTCGTCGGGGACGAAGTCCGCGAGGTCCGAGTCTTCGTCCTCGCCGACTGGCGTGTCGAGCGAAACGGTCTCCTGGGCGATCTTGCGCAGTTCCTGGACGCGGAGGGCGGGGAGCTCCAGCTCCTTGCCGATCTCCTCGGGGGTGGGCTCGCGGCCCAGCTCCTGCTGAAGCCGGCGCGATACCCGCACCATCTTGTTGATCACCTCGACCATGTGGACGGGGATACGGATGGTGCGGGCCTGGTCGGCGAGTGCACGGGTGATGCCCTGGCGAATCCACCACGTCGCGTAGGTGGAGAACTTGAAGCCACGGCGGTAGTCGAACTTCTCGACGCCGCGCATCAGGCCAATGTTGCCCTCCTGGATGAGGTCCAGCAGGGAGAGGCCGCGGCCCAGGTACTTCTTCGCGACGGCGACGACCAGTCGCAGGTTCGCCTCGGTCAGGTGCCGCTTGGAGCGCTCGCCGTCGTAACGGATCTTCTCGAAGTAGAAGCGGATCGTCGGCCCGTGAGCGGCTTCCAGCTTGTCTGCCAGGTCGGCCGGAGGTGAGAACACCTTGGCCTCGGACCCGGTGATCTCCGTCGCCCACTCGATGTGCTCGGGGCGCATGACGTTGGTGATGATCGAGAGCTTAACCAGGGCCTCTTTGGCGCGGTCCTCGTCCCAGCTCATGTCCTTCATCAGCGCGGCGTGCGCGCCCTCGTCCAGGACGCGGTCGATCGTCTCGCGGAACTTCTCGTCCTGGATGCGCTCGGTCGCCGACTGTCGCGGGAGATCCAGGAAGCGGCTCACGGAGCGGTAGGTATCGCGCTCCTGGCGGAACTGGCGGTAGAGCTGCACCAGCACCTCGGCGGGCGTCGGCTCGCGGCCCTCGGACTCGCGGAGCTCGGCCTCGATCGCCTCGAGGTGGATCCACTCTTCCATGTGCCGGGCGAGACGGCGCTCGTCGGCGGCGGTCAGCAGGGCGACCTGGCCGATGCGGTTCAGGTACTGGCGAACCGGGTCGTCGATCCCGGCCTGCTCGGCGACCTTGCGGGCTTCCGCAATTACGGCCTGGTCGCGCGATCGACGGCTCAGCAGCTCTTCGAGCTCACGTCCGCCGGTATCGAAGGAGGTCTTCTGCGTCATGTTCCTTGAATCCTTCGGTCAGCTCAGATCGGTATCGACGGCAAACAATGCTTCCTCGTCACCCTGAATCGCCGCCCGGGGGCGGCAAATCGAGGTGACAACGCTGCGACGCAGCGTCTGCGAAGTAGAGATCCATTGCGGATCGCCGGTTGGGAATAGGGTTGGACGGTATTTCGTAGAAGGATCATACCATATTCGCGATGTCATATTTGGACATAACGAGACATGGATCCGAGCGTCCGCTCTGGCCGTGATCAGTGCTCACCCAATCCAGGAACCTTCGAGTTTTGGACGATCGCGAGCACCTTTCCGGTGATGCTGGTCACCGGGGCCAGGCACGGATCGACGGACTCGTTGGCGTCACCCTTTGTTTCGAACATCAGTCCTTCGGTGGGGGAGCTGACCACGCGCGTGATGCGGTGCAGGAGGTAGGAGCCCGCGACGATGCCCTCACAGCTCGCGGCGGGGCGCTGGAAGATGATGATGTCGCCGACATCGAGGTCCGTGACCGCTGCTCGGTAGACGACCAGCACATCATCGCAGTCGATCGTCGGCTCCATGCTGCCGGTACAGACCGGCTGCGCGAGCCAGGCCTCGGTCGAGCCGTCGAAGAGCAGTGGGTCGCCGGCCGGGCCAAACGACTGGATCGGCTGCAATGCCGCGAGCCGCTCGCCCTGGACGGTCAGCGAACCTGTCGCCGTCGAGAGGTCGTCGCGAAGCTGGTCGCGCTCCGCGACCAGCGCTTCGAGGCTGGTCTCCAGGTCCGTGGTGCTCTGGACCGCCGCCTCGACGCTTGCGAGGCGTGTCGTCAGATCGGCGTTGAGGTCCTGCGCCACATCGAGGTCCGCGGCGAGCCGCTGGTTCTCCTCGGAGAGCGTGACCACTCGCTCGGTCGCCCGCTCGGTGACCTCGGTGTTCGCGGTCACCTGCGTCGTCAGCGCGCTGATTCGGTTGTCCAGGCTGCTGAGCTCCGAGGAGCGCGCCAGGTACCCACCGACGCCAGCCAGCACCACGATCGGCGCCAGCGCCAGCATGAAGAACGAACCGCCGGATCGACCAACGATGCGCCGGATGCCGCTGAAGCGCGGCCGCCGGGCCCTCGATCGTTCCAGCTCGGCCACCGTCACGCCGTGTCCTTCCGTTGTCCGCGCGCCCACTATCGACAGTACGACAGCCGGCGCGGTGAGGTTCCCGTTCTGATCTACGACCGGAATCTGCCGCCCGGCCAGACTGAAGATCTGGCGTCGAGTTGACGAAAGGGCACCCTTCGGTGCCTGATCCGTCAGCAATGAGCGATTCATCACCGCCCCCGGACTGGCAAGCAGCGATCCGAACGCGCCTGCTCACCCGCGCGGCCGACCTCGATTGGGCCGAACTCTGGCCCGAGGTCGTTGCGATGCGCGCTTCGCTGCTTGCCGCGATCGCCCCCGTCTCCGAGACGCAGGCCGCGTGGAAGCCCGCCGCCGATGTGTGGTCGATTGCCGAAACGGTCCGCCACCTGCTGCCATCCTCGGCGGGTGTGATCGGCATCATCGAGGCGCTTGCCGCCGGCCGCGATCCCGGAGCCGACACGCCATACGACAGCCCCGGCGACCTGACCGCGCACGAGGTGACGCCGGACTTCGACGGCTCATTCGCCTCGCTGGTTGGCGCGCTGCGCGAGGACTCGATCGCGTTCGCCGCGCTGCCACGGCGGCTGCCCGTGAATGCGGACCTCGAGCGCACGTTCCCGCACATGTACTTCGGGCCGCTGCCGGCGCGCGCCTGGTTCGCGTTCCAACGCGTCCACGATCGCGCGCACCTCAATCCGATCGAGGAGATCGTCGCTTCTTCGGGGTATCCGGTGACCGAGCCGGGCTAGCGGTGGGGACGTGGCCGGCAGCGTTGTGAACGCCCGGCAGCTCGGTCACCCACGGCCTGCGCCGTCGTTCGCAACTGTCGTTCGCTTCCCCTGATGGCCGCCCTCTGCTGCCCGCGACGGTCCCTTGACTAGAACTGAACAGATGTTCAATATACTGAACATGCGTTCAGTGTCGCCAACCTCTACCGATGCGAGTGGCCGCGCTCGGATCCTTGAGGCGGCCTTTCGCCTCTTCGCTACCCGCGGTTTCGAAGAGGTCTCCGGTCGCGCGATCGCGAAGGAAGCCGGCGTCTCAGCCGCGCTGGTGATCCATCACTTCGGATCCGTCGCCGAGCTTCGCCGGGTGATCGATCGCTGGGTGCTGGACACCTTCCACGACTGGATGAACCGCGCCGCGGAGGCCGATTCGGCTGAGGAGTTGCTCGACGGTACGAGCCACGAGATCCGCATGTTCTTCCGCAGCGAGCCGCTGCTTGGCGGCTATCTCCGTCAGCTCCTGATCGAGGGCGGCGACACGGGGTACGCCTTCTTCGAGGAGCTGTTTGTCGCCGGTCGCGAGATGGTGGCGCAGCTGGGGGAACGGGGCCTCGTCCGACCAGCCGCCGGTGGCGACGAGGACGCGCGGCTGATGCTGCTGCTCGCCGAAGACCTAGGAATCATCATGCTGGAGCCTTTCCTCTCTCGCCTCTTCGCCGCCGATCTCTACTCCGACGCCGTGATGAATCGCTGGCATGACGCCGAGCTGGACCTGCACACGAACGGCCTGTTCGCGATACCGGCGAGCGAGGGGAGCGCCTGATGACCGACGCAATACCGGCGGCCGTCCGAGGCCCGAACGCGACCCGCGACGGATCGCTGATCACCCTCGCGGGCGTCGCGAAACGCTACGAGGTGGGCCCGGTCACGGTGACCGCACTTGCTGGCGTCGATCTCAAGGTCGACGAGGGTGAGTTCGTCGTTGTGCTCGGGCCGTCCGGGTGCGGCAAGACCACGCTGCTGAACATGGTCGGTGCGCTCGATACGCCGACCGCGGGCACCATCGTCGTCGGCGGGCAGAACATTACGGGAGCATCGAGGAAGGAGCTGTTCGCCTTCCGCCGTCGGACCGTCTCGTTCATCTTCCAGAGCTTCAACCTCTTTCCCGGCCTCACCGCGCGCGAGAATGTCGAGTTTGGCATTGACGCCTCCGGTCGGCGCGCCCGTTCCGAGGCGGCTGACGTCCTGGCCGAGGTCGGCCTCGGGGAGCGCATCGACCACTTCCCGCACCAGCTGTCGGGCGGGGAGCAGCAGCGCGTGGCGATCGCGCGCGCCCTCGCGACCGATAACCCGGTGCTGCTGGCGGACGAGCCGACCGGCGAGCTGGACTTCCGTACCGGTGCGCAGATCCTCGAACTGCTGCGCGCCGAGGCCGGACCGGGGCGGGGCGTGCTTGTCGTCACGCACAACCGGGAGATCTCGCGCGTCGCGGATCGGGTGATCGAGCTGAGCAGCGGCAGCATCGTGAGCGACGGCCCGCCCGAGGGCGGCCGCGTCCCGATCAGCGAATTGCACTGGTAGGCGGCGCGATGTTCCGCATCTGGCTCCGCTGGTCGTGGCGCGATCTTCGATCGCGCTGGGTGCAGGTCGGCGCGATTGCCCTCGTGATCGCGCTGGGCACCGGGAGCTACGCCGGGCTCTCCAGCGTCACCGTCTGGCGCGTCCAGTCGGGCGAACAGAGCTTCGAGCTGACCCGCATGTATGACCTGCGTGGACGCCTGCCGGCCGGCAGCTTCGTCGACGCGGGCTCGCTGTCTGCTGTGCTCGCCGACCTCGACCATCCCGAATGGATCGAGGCCTCCGAAGAGCGTCTGCTCGTGCCGACCCAGCTCGACGCCTCGACGGGCGACCAGACGATCCTCGTGACCGGGCAGATCGTCGGGATCGATGTCGCCGGCGATGGTCCCGAGGTGAACCGCGTCCTTCCGCTCCTCGGTCGCGGGCTGACAGCGGCGGACGCCGGGGAGGACGTGATCCTCCTCGAGCGGAACTTCGCGGAGCACTACGACCTGGCGGCTCAAGGCGAGGTGCTGCTCGGCGGCGACCGCAGGATCGAGTACGTCGGGCACGGCACCACGCCCGAGTACTTCACCGTCGTCACCGAGGGCGGCGGCTTCCTCGCGCAATCGACCTTCGCTGCGGTGTTCACGTCGCTCGAGACCGCACAGCGGCTGTCGGGTCAGACCGGCGCGGTGAACGACCTCGTACTCACGTTGACCGACGACGCCGACGCGACGGCCGCCGCTGCCGAGCTACGCGCGGCGCTCGCCTCGGTGGGCGCGACCATCATGGAACCGCTCGACGATCCGTCCTACCGCATCATCACCGAGGACCCCGAGGGCGATCAGCAGCTCTACAACGTCTTCGCGATCGCGATCTTCGGCGGCGCGGTCTTTGCCGCTTTCAACCTCACGACCCGCATGGTCGAGGCGCAGCGGCGTGAGATCGGTATCGCGATGGCGATCGGCATCCCGCCGTGGTCGATCGCGATGCGGCCGTTGTTGTTCGGTCTCCAGATCGCATTGCTCGGCGTCGTGTTCGGGATTGGCGTTGGGGTCCTGATTGCGCAGGCGATGCACGGGTTGCTTCAGCAGATCCAGCCGGCAGTGCCGGTGTTCGAGACGCCGTTCCAGTTCCAGCTCTTCGCGATCGTCGGCGTGATCGGCCTGCTCGTGCCGCTGCTCGCCATCATGTATCCGGTTCTCCGCGCGGTCCGCGTCAACCCGATCGACGCGATCAAGACGACCCATCTCAACGCCCGCGGCAACCGCTTCATCTCGCTGCTCCACCGCGTTCCGCTCCCGGGCGACACCTTCGCGCAGCTCCCGTTCCGCAACCTGCTGCGGTCGCCGCGACGGGCGTTCCTCACGATCCTTGGCGTCGCCGCGGTTCTCTCCGTGCTCGTCGGGATTGTCGGGATCCTCGATTCCCTGATCCGCACGATCGATCGCAGCGATGAGGAGTTGTTGGCGGGCGCACCCGACCGCATCGAGATCACGCTCGACCAGTTCTATCCGGTCGGCTCGCCGCAGGCGGCGTTGGTCCTCGAGTCTCCCGTGTTGACGGAGGCGGAGCCGGTGATCCAGATCCCGGGCGTCACGCTGCTCGGGGATGACGCGGCCGACGACGTGGATCTGTTTGTCACGTTCGTCGACCTCGAGAGCACGCTCTGGCGTCCAACTGTCGTTGCCGGCGCGGTTGAGCCGGGGACGGCGGGCATCGTGCTGTCGAGCGGTGCAGCGAGCGACCTCGGCGTCGGTCCGGGCGACATGGTGCGGGTGCGTCATCCGCGGCGCAGCGGACCGACTGCCTTCGAGCTGGTCGAGTCAGAGCTTCCGGTGCTCGGCATCCACGGACACCCGTTTCGTTTTGTCGCCTACATCGACATTGCCCACGCGGACCTCATGGGCGTCGAGGGGGTGACGAACGGCATCTCCGCGCGCCCGACCGACGGTGAGGACGAGGCGAGCGTGCAGCGAGCGCTGTTCGGGTCGGCCGGTGTTGCCTCGGTCCAGGGCGTGACTGCCACGACCGACGCGATCCGTGACGCGATGGCCGAGTTCACCGGCATCTTCCGGGTGATCGAGGGCGCTGCACTGATCCTGGCGCTGCTGATCGCGTTCAACGCCGCGAGCATCAGCGAGGACGAACGCGCTCGGGAAAACGCGACGATGCTCGCGTTTGGAATCCCCGTCCGCACGGTGCTGCGGATGGCCGTCGTGGAGAGCTTCGCGATCGGGGTGGTGGGCACGATCCTCGGGCTGGGCGGCGGCTATCTGATGGTCGTCTGGACGGTCGAGGTGCTGCTGCCACAGACGCTCCCCGACATCACGCTCGAAGCGACGCTCTCGCCTGCGTCGCTGGGGATCGTGCTTGCCCTCGGAATCGTGGCGGTCGCCGCCGCGCCGCTGCTCACCTTCCGCAAGCTCCTGCGGATGAACATCCCATCGACGTTGCGGGTGATGGAGTAACGACCGTGGCCAAACGAAAACGGCCCCGGCGCGTGAGCGACGGGGCCGTCTGGTCTACCTCGATGCCTCGCTGCGAGGCCCGAAGGGGTGTTAGCCGGCCGCAGGCCGCCACTGGACGAGGGTGTAGGCGTCCTCGCCGGAGCCGTGGTCCTCGAAGACCGCTTCGACCTTCTGGCCGATCTTGATCTCTGCCTCGGGGTCCTGGCCGACGAGGTTGCCGACCATGCGGACGTTGCCCGCCTGCGGCAGCTCGATCAGCACGGTCATGTAGGGCAGGCCCATGGCCAGCGCCTGGTGGACCGGGTACCAGACCCGTTCCCAGCTATAGACGACGCCGGTCGGCGCGACCTCGTCGTAGCGCAGATCCCAGGAGTGGCACTGGTAGCAGATGTGCTCCGGGCCCCACTGCCAACCCTCGCAGGCGTTGCAGCGCTGCACGAGCAGCTTGTGGGCTTTGGTCGCCTCCCAGAACTCCGCGCCGAGGCCGTCCACGTCCGCAGCCGGAGCGGGCAGGCCCTCGGGCAGGGCGTACTTCTGTTCAGTCGTCATCGGTACGCCCCTTAGTTCGGCTCGCTGGCGAGGATCATCGAGGACACCGGCTGGACCATCGGTCCAGAGGTGACCATCGATACGTCGACCTTCTCGACCTGGTTCGGCGAGGTGCCTCGGATCTGCTTGACGGCCTCGGTGATCAGCTCCAGGCCGTGCATGTAGCACTCGGCGAGGTTGCCGCCGCTGGTGTTCAGCGGGAGCTTGCCGTTCGGCGCGCGGAAGTTCTCCGTGGTGAAGAACTCGTTGCACTCGTCCGGTTCGCAGAAGCCGTGCTCGACCATGCTCATCAGCACGCCGCCGGTGAAGTTCTCGTAGCTCTGGAGGACGTCGACGTCCTTCGGACCGATGCCGGCCTGGGCGTAGAGCTTCGGTGCGACCGTCTTGAAGTTCGACGTCCCGTAGTCCGGGGCGTTGTGCGCGGACGCGCCCTGACGGAGGAACGAGCCCTGCGCGGCACCGAGGATGTACGCCGGCTTTTGCTTGAGGTCCTTCGCGCGCTCCGCGGAGACGACGATCACAGCAGCCGCGCCGTCGTTCTCCATGCAGCAGTCGAAGAGGTGGAACGGCTCCACGATCCAGCGAGAGTTCTCGTAGATCTCCTCGGTCAGCTCGCGGCCCTGCATGACGGCACGCGGGTTGTTCTGCGCGTGGGCGTAGCTGGTGAGCGAGATAGCGCGCAGCGCCTCCTGCTTCACGTCGTGGTCGTGCATGAAGCGCTGGACGCGCATCGCGAACGTCTGTGCCGGCGACATCAGCCCGTACGGGGCAGTGAAGGCCATCGCCCCCGGTGCCGTTGGGATTGCGGCGCCCTGGCCGAAGCGGCCGAACTGGCCCTGTGCGAGCGCGCGGTAGACGACGACGACGTCCGAGTAGCCGGCCGTGATCGCCGCGACGGCATTCGCCATCGCTCCGGACCCTCCGCCTCCTCCGCCGCCCCAGAACATGTTGCTGAAGCCGTAGTGCGGGATCCCGAGGGCGCTCGCGATCCGCTCCGGCGTGTTGCGGTCGTTGGAGTACGATGCGAACCCGTCGATCTCGCGGACGTCGATGCCGGCGTCCTCCGCCGCGAGCAAGATCGCCTCGAGGCCCATCTTGAACTCGGGATCGGGCGCCTGTGCCCGCTTGTAGTAGGTCGTCTCGCCGATGCCGGCGACCGCCGTCTTTCCTCGAATGGTGCGTTCGCTCACGCGGCCCTCGCCTCTCTCATTCCGTGATGCCCGGACATACTACTGATCTCCGACCCGATGCCTAGCCGCGTGGCAGTCCGAGTCCGCGGGTGGCGATCACGTTGCGCTGCACCTCGGAGGTGCCGCCGGCGATCGTCGCGGATACGGAGCGCGCGTAGCCCTGACCGACATTGCCCTCGAAGGGGACGTCCATCTGGTCAGCGGTGAGTTGGCCGTAGAGGCCGAGCTGCGACATTGCTGTCGCAGCGATGCGCTGGCCGAGTTCGGAGCTGAACAGCTTCGCGGCGGACGCCTCGTGGTTCGGGATCACGCCGGTCGTTTGCATGTGCACGATCCGGTAGGCGAGCTGCGTGCCGACCTCGATCTCCGTGACGCGGTCGCCGAGGGAGAGCCGCACGGTCGGGCGCTGCTGCATCCACTCAGGGCGGGTCTTCGCGTCGTCGATGTACTTGTCGACCATCCGCTTCGAGCCGGCGAAGCCGGCGATGCTCGATCGCTCGAAGTCGAGCGCGACCGCGAGGTGGTACCAACCGCGGTTCTGCTCACCCACGAGGTTGGACTTCGGGATGCGTACGTCCTCGAGGTAGACCTCGTTGAAGGAGTGGTCATTCGCCATGTTCACGAGTGGGCGGACGCTGACGCCGGGCGTCTTCATGTCCATCACGAACATCGAGATGCCGCGGTGCTTCGGCGCTTCCGGATCGGTCCGCGCGGCCAGCCAGCCCCAGTCGGACTCGTGCGCGCCGGAGGTCCAGATCTTCTGGCCGTTCACGACGAACTCATCGCCGTCCTCGGTTGCCCGCGTCTGGAGGGAGGCGAGGTCGCTGCCGGAGCCGGGCTCGGAATAGAGGGTGCACCACCAGGAGTCGTCGGCGGCGTCGGCGATGCGGCTGAGGTGGGTTTCCTTCTGTTCGTCAGAGCCGACGATCATCAGCGCCGGGCCGACCCAGTTGGTCCCCATGTTCGTCGCGGCGGGCGCGCCCTGCAGTGCCATCTCTTCCTTCAGCACCATCTGCTGCCAGTGCGACGCGTCCAGGCCGCCGTACTCCCTGGGCCACGCGAGGGTGAGCCAGCGCTTCTTGCCGAGCTCTTTCTGCCACTGCAGAACTTCCTCGTGATCGGCGCGGCTGCCGCCTTCCTCGTCACCCGACGATCCGCCCTCGGGTGCGTGCGTGGCGATGAACGCCTGCACCTCGTCGCGGAAGGTCTCCTGCTCATCCGTGAATCGGAAGTCCATCGCTGCCGTGCCCCTTGCCGTGAACCCACGCTGCCGTCGCGATCGCTGGATGCGAGCGTCGGCAGCGGTCCGTTGCCGTTTTCGACCGGTGTTTGTTTTTCTGACCGGCAGACACTAGCAACGGGCCATCGCGTCCGCAACGAAACGGCGCTCGGTCAGGTCGAATCCGTGAGGGGCCGCGCCCGAAGAGAGGGAGCGACGGCTTGTTAGCGTGCCGCCACGGCGGCGCGGCGGCGCGGCGGCGTGGACCCGGTGGTGGCCCTGAGCCCATCGAGGGCCATCGCGATGATGGTGTCGCCGACCTGGTCGATCGTGAGCCGCCCACCGCGCTGGTACCACAGGGTCAGCCAGTTACAGCTCCCGAGGACGCTGAGCACCATCACCTGCGGATCGAGGTCGGCACGGAAGATTCCGTCGCGGACACCCTGCGTGACGATCTGACGGATCACTCGCTCGTAAGTGCGGTTGGGCGGATCGGCCGGTGCGCTTTCATCGGTGCTGCTCTTGGGCGGCGCCGGCTGGACGAACCACTGCGATGACTCCGGATAGAAGTCGTGGATCGTTCCGAGGTGTTTCCGCAACGCCTGCGTCAGCTTCACGTCGGCCGGGATATCGAGGGCGGCAATCAGCTCCACATCGTCGATGAGCTGGTCCAAGCGCCGTCGCGTGACGAGTTGGTGTAGCTCCGCCTTGCTGGAGATGTAGTGGTAGAGGCTGCCCTTGAGGATGCCCAATTCCTGGGCGATCTCCTCGAGCGTCGTCGCCTCGTATCCCCGCTCGCCAAAGAGGCGAGCGGCAACATCGAGGAGCTGGTCGAGATCCCGCACCTTGGTCATGCGTGCATCCTCCGCTGGCGCGCCTTCAGTCTACTCCGTTTGGTTTTGGCTGTGGCTGCATGAACATAAAAACGGACCGCGCGCGTTTTTCGTCGGGGCATCGTTTGATTTTGTCCACTACAGACCCGCGTACCAGGCTGCCAACGCCGCCGCGATCGCCGCAGGCGACTCCTCCTGGATGTAGTGACGGCCCTCGACGGTGACCTCGGTCTGGTTGGGGAACGAGCGCACGAAGTCGCGCCGATCGCCAACGAGGATCGCGCCCGGTTCGGCGTTGACGAACAGCTTGGGGACGTCCGAGGTCCGCATCCACGCGGCGTATTCGTTGATCAGCGCGAGGTTGTCGGCTGGGCCGCTGTCGAACGGGATCTCGCGAGGCCACTGCAACGTGGGCATCCGCGATGCACCCGGTTCGAGGTACGGCTTGCGGTAGACGTTCATCGCCTCTTCGGACTTCACGGTGTTCCCGAGGATGCCCTCGACGAAGAAGTTCTCTTCGAGGATCTGCCGCTCGCCCTCGGGTGTGCGCGACAGCGCGAAGATCGTCGTGGGCTCGGGGCCCATCGATTGCACGATCGACTCCATGTAGGCGATGCCCTTGATCCGGTCCGGGTGTTTCGACGCCCAGTGGAGCCCGAGCGCCGATCCCCAGTCGTGGATCACGAGGGTGACCCGGTCGCCTACCTCGACGGCATCCATCCAGGCGTCGATGTAGCGGATGTGGTCGGCGAGCCGGTAGGAGCGATTCGGCTCCGCGGCGGAGTCGCCCATCCCGATTAGGTCCGGCGCGAGGCAGCGGCCCATCGACTCGACTGCGGGGATGATGTTGCGCCAGAGGTAAGACGACGTCGGATTGCCGTGGAGGAAGACGATCGAGTCGCCGCTTCCGACGTCGATGTACGCCATCTCCGAATCGAGTACGGCGACGCGTTTCCGCTGGTAGTGGTCCGCCGCGGAAATTGCCTCTGCCATCGGGCACCCCGTCTCTGGTCCCGGCGAACGATACCCCTCTGCCGCGGCCGGCTTGGGACGGGCATCACGAAGTCCGACCCGCGCCGCTCGTGGCGGGCGTCGAGCTAGTTCACGATCCCGTCGATGACGAGCTGATCGAACTCGTCCATCGGCAGTCCGAGGAGATCCCGCAGCACGTATTCGTTGTGCTCGCCGAGCATCGGCGCGCGCTCCAACGTGTGCGTCGCACCGACGATCCGGATCGGCTCCGCGTCGACCAGAATTTCGAGGTCCGGCGCGGACGGCTGCCGCGTGGGCTGGTAGTGCCCCACGAGCTGCGGGTCGTGCGCGACGAGGTCCGCGAGGTCTTCGACGGCGGCAGCGGGAATCCCGAGGGCCTGCAATCGTTCGGCGAGCGCCCAGCGATCCTGTGGCGCGGTCCACGCTCCGATCAGCGCGTCGAGCGCATCCTCGTTCGCTTTGCGCGCCTCGAAGGTCGCGAAGCGGGTGTCGGCGGCGAGCGCCGGCTGTCCGATCGCAGCGGCGAGGACACGCCACTCCTCGTCAGTGCGGGCGGCGAGCACGATCCAGCGGTCGTCGCCGCTGGTCGGGTACACGCCGTGCGGTGCGGCGTTGACGCTGCGGTTGCCGGGCTTCGGCGCCAGTGTGCCCTCGTGGTCGTAGCGCATCCACGCGGCGCCGAGCAGCGACATCGTGGCGCCGAGTTGATCGATCGTCAGCTCGCGGCCGTGACCGGTGCGTTCGCGCTCGCGGATCGCGGCCAGCGCGAGCGAGACGAGCATGTGCGGGGCGATGAAGTCCGGGTAGGCGATGCCCACGCCTCGGGGGTCGCGACCCGCGAAGCCCATCAGCGAGTTGATGCCGGAGGCGGCCATCAGGAGGTTGCCGAGCGTGCGCTCTTTCGCCCAGCGGCCGCGCGTGCCGCAGCCGGGCATGTGCACCATCACCAGCTTCGGATTGCGCGCGGCGAGTGAGGCGAAGTCGAAGCCCATTCGATCGAGCGACCCCTGCGCGTAGTTGTTGATCACGAGATCGGCGGTCGCCATCACCTCGCGGAGCAGCTCTTTTGATCGCTCTTGCCGGAGGTCGAGCGTGAGCGAGCGCTTGCCCGTGTTCACGCAGTTCCAGAGCCCCGGGAGGTCCGGGTTCCGTGTCCCGTCCGTGAGCGGCGCGTTGCGCAGCGCGTCCGGGCGCACGCGCGACTCGATGCGGATCACTTCGGCGCCGAAGTTGGAGAGCATCCGTCCGGCGATCGGGCCGGCGAGGACCCAACTCAGCTCGACGACGCGCAGACCCTCGAGGAGCCGCGACGGATCAGCGGCGAGCGGGACCGACGGGCGTGCGGCCGCCGCGGGCAACCGCGCGAGGAGCGCGTCGTCAGCGCCGAGGGCCGGCGCGGGGTGGAGCGGCATCGGGATGCCGAAGTCGCCCATGGGGCTCCGCGGCAGGCTCAGCGTCTCGCCGAGCGTCGGGTGGGCGACCGCCACGAACTGCTCGGACTCGCGGTAGTGCTCCTCGGAGGCGACATCCCCGAGGTGGTAGTTCGGCATCGCCACCTGGCCGGCGGCGCGCATCGAATCGACGAACTCGTCGCGCGGGACGAGCGCCGCGTACCGCCGCGCGAGTTGGATGCTGTAGTTCTCCAGGGAGTGCGGACCCTGCGAGGCGCGCTCCCAGTCGTTCTCGGTCAGATCGTGCTCGACACCCGCTGCGGTGAGCAGGCGCAGGAAGTCGCCGAATCGATCGGGACGGACATTCGCGCCGACCCAGCCGCCATCGCCGCAGGCGATCGCGTTCGTCAGGCCCGGGCGGGGCGGCACGTGGGCGGCCTGCGCGTACATGTTCGGATTCGCGGTCTGCGTGATCGAGAAGACCACTGCCTCCTGCGCGGAGATGTGGAAGTGCGCGCCGACGCCGTCACGGTCTCGCGCGTGCAGTCCCATCAGCGCGGCGGTGGTGACCGCGTGCCCGCTGAGCTTGTAGGCGCAGTCGACCGGCCCCTGCGTCGGCGGATCGGCCGGGTCGCCGGTGAGGTGTAGCAACCCGCCCGAGGCGAGCGCGGTGAGGTGGTTGCCGGTCCGTTCCGCCCACGGTCCTTCGAGGCCGTAGGGCCGCACCGAGACGCGCACGAGATCCGGCCGCACCCCTCGCAGCGCCGTGTCGCCCAAGGCGGCCGGCAGCACGTCCGCGGGCCCGGCGTCGACGAGCACGTCCGCGGTGGCGAGGAGATCGAGGAAGCGGCACTGCCCCTCGGCGCTCCCGAGGTCGAGGCGGATCGAGCGCTTGTTGGCGTTGAGCTGCAGGTGCTCGTAGCCGTGCGCGCCGTCGTCACGCCCGTCCACGAACGGCGCGAGCCGGCGAGTCGATGCGCCCTCGGGCGGTTCGACCATCAGTACCTCGGCGCCGAGGTCGGCGAGCAGGCGCGTGCCGTAGGCCGCCGATTCGTCGGCGACCTCGATGACGCGGATACCCGCGAGCGGTCGTGGTTCGGGTGTGTCCGGCATGGCGGGGAGCATAGCGAACCGAGGTCACTTCGTTCTGGCTGCGCGCAGGGGCTCCGGTGGGGACGCGGGGTAGTAGCTGAGCGCCCTCTGAGCAAGATCGCGACACCCCGCGGATCCTCGCCGCATGTCACACTGTGACTTCACGACGAGGGGCAGGCGATGCCAGCGCGAGTACGAGACCGCGAGATCTTCGACAGTGCGGCGATCGGCGTCCGCGACCACCGCTGTTCTGGCGGTCGCCACGACGATCATCCGGCGGTCGTTGACGGCGTCCAACTCTGCCTCGTCCGCAGCGGCCTCTTCGGCTACCAGGCAAGTGGTCGCGAGCACATCGCGGATGCAAACAGCGTGCTGCTGCTGCGCCCCGGTGTGGAGTTCGAGACCCGCCACCCTGGCCCCGAGAATGAAGCCTGCACGGTCTTCAGCGTCCCGGACGCGAGCCTCCGCGCAATCACCGGTACCTCCGAGGGCGACGAGGTTCCGGAGATCCCGTGGACCGTCCGTACTGTTGGCGCCCTGGCCTACCGCGACCACTGGGCGTTGCTGCGCGAGATGTCCGAGGACCCCGGCGACCCCGATCGCGTGCTCGCCATCGAGGAGCACGCGTTGCGTGTCGCGACCAGCCTGTTGAACACCCCGCTGACGCAGGGGCGCTCCAGCCGAATCCTCCGCGCCGCCACCGAACAGGTGCATCACGAACTCACCGAGTCCGTGAAGGAACTGATCGCCCTCCGCATCTCCGAGCGCCTGCCGCTGACCGAAGTCGCTTCCGAGGTTGGCTGGTCGCCTTTCGAACTCAGTCGCGTCTTCCGTCGCCACACCGGTTCCCCGATCCACCGTTACCGGCGGCAGCTCCGGCTGCGTACCGCTTACAGCCGCCTCGCCGACGGTGAGAGCCACATCGGCAACCTCGCGCTTGATCTTGGCTTCGCGACGCACAGTCACTTCGCGGAGGCGTTCCGTTCTGAGTTCGGTATCGCGCCGAGCGACCTTCGCGATGAAGGTAGCTGGACCCCCCCCGGGCGCATCGGCGGGCTGGGCGACCTTTACTTAGGCAGCTATCGCCGGTACTTAGGCAGCTATCGCCGATACCCAGGCAGCTATCGCTGGCCCGGTCGACTAGCTGTCGAAGCGCCCTCGGTAGCCAGTGTCGATTTCGCGGAGCCGGCCGTCGGCCAGCGCCTCCGCCAGCTCCAACTTTCGAGGATTGACCAGCCCCTCGCGCGGTGCGCGCGCGATGACGACCGCTTCGTATAGCTCGTCGATCGCCGCTTCGCTCTTTCCGAGGACGCCGGTCAGCACCTCGCGCGTGTGCTCGCCGAAGGCGGGCGCCGGGCGTGGCTTTGGCCGGCTCGCCGACATTCGCCAGGCTGCGCGGGGGAACGGTCGCGGGCCGATCTCCGGGGCGTACGAGGGCGCCTCGGTCATCTGCGCGAAGCCGCGATGGCGGAGCTGTGGGTCGAGCCAGACGTCCTTCGGGCTGGCGACGACCGTCGCTTCGACGCCCGCGGCCTGCAGCGCATCCTCGAGGGCGTGCGCGTCCCAGCCGCGCGTCGCCACACCGATCGCGGCGTCGAGTTCGTCCTCGCGCGCCCGCCGGTCCGAGGTGGTCGCGAAGGCGCCGGCTTCGATCCCGAGGAGGCGGGACATCGAGGTGAACTGGTCGTCGGAGGCGACGGAGATCGCGATCCAGTTGTCGTCGCCGGCACACGGGTACGCGCCCTGCGGGCAGCGCTCAGCATCGCGGTTCCCGATTCGTTCGAGGATGCGGCCGTTCAGCTCGAACTCCAGCATCGCTTCCGGCACGGTCGCGACGCCTGCCTCGTAGTGCGACAGGTCGAGCCACATGCCTTCGCCCGTCCGCTCGCGGCGTTCGAGCGCGGCAAGGATGGAGTAGGTGCCGTAGTAGGCGCCGGCGACGTCGGTGAACGCCGTTCCCCAGCCGCCGGCACCGCCTCGGAGGGGGGGCTGTTCGGGGTGGCCGGTGAGGTGCATCAGGCCGTCGACTGACTCGGTGATCGGGCCGTAGGCCTTGTAGTTCTGCCACGGGCCGCTCTGTCCGAATCCGCTCGATGACAGCAGGATGATCTTGGGGTTGACCGCCTTCAGTTCCTCATAGCTCAGCCCGAGGTTGGCGATCACGCGCGGCGTGAAGTTCTCCGCGACCACGTCGCTTTCGGCGACCAGTTCCAGCAGCAGCTCCCGACCTCGAGGGTTGCGCAGGTCGATCGCGATGCCGCGCTTGTTGCGGTTGAGGTGATGGAGGTTGCCACCGACGTTGTAATACTGCGGGTGCAGCTCGTTCCCGGGCTGCGGTCCCCAGCGGACGCTGTCCGGCCGCGACTCCGCCTCCACCTTGATCACGTCGGCGCCGAGGGCCGCCAGCGGGGTGATTGCCAGCGGCAAGACGAACACCATCCCGAGTTCGAGGATGCGCACGCCTTCGAGTGGCAGCGGTGGGTCGCTGTCGGTCGGAGCCGTCGGTCGGCGTTCGGCGCTGCTTCCGAGGTTCGCGAAGACCTCGTCGTTGTGCTCGCCGAGCCGAGGCGCCGGGCGCCGGATCGCGCGGTCGACCGCGCCGCCGGTCTGTGGCACCGCGCCCGGCATCCGCACGTCGCCCGCCACCGGATGCGACTCCACCTCGAAGAACCCGCGCTCCTCGAGGTGAGGGCAGGCGGCGATTTCCTCGGGCGTCTGGATCGCGCTCATGGTCAGGCCGAAGGCCTGGCCGGTGTGGAACAGGTCCGCCTTCGTCCGCAGGGCGAAGGCCTCGCCGGTGATGCGGTCGAGTTCCTCGTGGTGGGCGCGTCGCCCGGCGGAGGTGTCGAACGGCGGGTCGAGGAGTTCGGGTCGCTCGAGGTAGCCGGCGAAGGCGTCCCACCAGACGTCGATGCCGGCGTCCGAGGGCATCACCCAGCCGTCGAGGGCGCGCATCGCCTGCGAGGTCATGAGCTGCGCGAGCGTCGACGGTGCGCGCTGCACGACGGCGCCGGTGTGCGTGTAGACGTTGAGCGCCGGGAAGCCGGTGAGGGCGACAGTCTCCTGCAGCGAGACGTCGATCCGCTGTCCGACCCCGCTGCGCCGCGTGAGCATCGCGGCGGCCAAGACGGCTGCGGCGGCGTTTACCCCGGCGAGGTGCTCGACCTGATGCAGCCCCTGCTTCACCGGCGGCCGGTCGGCCAGCCCGGTCATGTACATCATCCCGCTCGAGGCGTAGGCGCTCAGCTCCGAGCCCAGCCGGTCCGCCTTCGGCCCGTCCTGTCCGTACGGACTGACCGAGCACACCACGAGCCGCGACGGCAAATCGCCGAGCCGCGCTGTCAGCGTGTCCCACGCGCCGGCGCCGACATTCTCGAGGACCACGTCCGCCTCGGCGATTAGCGCCGCGAGGCGTGCGCAGCCCTCGGAGGTGTCGAGGTCGAGGGTGACGCCGCGCTTGCCGTGGTTGAGGTAGAGGAACATCCCGCTGCGCTCGGGATCGGGTTCGTCGCGGGCGAAGGGGCCGCTCCGTCGCGTCGCATCTCCTCGAGGCGGCTCCACCTTAATTACTTGCGCGCCGTAATCCGCGAGCAGCCGCGTGCCGAAGGCGGCGGCGATGCCCTCGCCGAGTTCGACCACACGCAGACCGTCGTCCGCCCACACGCCCACGTCGCCTCCGCAGTTCCAGTCAGCCTCGGGTGTGCACCGATAGGGGATACCACGACACCACGCCGTGATCCCGCCGCCGCGCGCACTCTAGAGTGGAGTTGCGCCGCGTGCGCACCGAGGTCGGTTGATGAACGAACACGACGTAATCCGCGAACTCTCCGAGGAGCTGGTCGGACTCCAGCGCCCGATCCGCGTCCTCGACGCCGTCGCCTGGACCGATGAGGTCGCGCGCGGCTTCTTCGATCACGGGGCCACGCGCCAACCCGCCGTCGACGCTGAGTACTACCGCACAAAGCGGCCCCTCGGTTTCGATCCGGACGAGCTGCGCGGTGGGTTCCGTCGCCTCGAATCCGGCATCGCCAAGCGCCTCGGTGAGGCGCCGGTCGCGACGTTGCTCACCGGTCGAGTCCGCGAGTACATCCGCGTGATCGACATGCTCGAGGCACGCGGGACACCCGTCTTCAGCGCGATTGCCGGCGAACTCTACGGAAGTCCCTCCGACCCGCTGCACGCCGGTGGCCCGACGCTTGCCAGCCTCGGCGAGCTGATGACCGAGGCCCTCGCCAGCATCGATGCCGGCACCTGGGATCCGCCCGAAGAGCAGTCCCACAACGCCCCGGACGCCGTCGAGATTTTGAGCCAGCGGCTGACTCCGACCTTCGGCGACAACACGGTGCGCGTGATCCTCGATGACGGCATCGTCGCCGACGCCGCGGCGGGCGCCGGGTACATCAAGCTTCGCGAGGACGCGATGTTCAGCGACCGCGACCTGCGGGTGCTCGAGGTCCACGAGGGCTGGGTCCACGTCGCGACGTCGTTGAACGGCCAACGCCAGGAGATCTGCACCTTCCTCTCGAAGGGCACCCCGTCGACCACCGTCACCCAGGAAGGGCTCGCTGTTTTCACCGAGGTCACCACGCTCTCGTCCACGCCGGAGCGGCTGCGCAAAGTCACCCGCCGGATGACCGCCATCGGTATGGCTCAGGACGGTGCGACCTTCCTCGATGTCTACCGCTGGTTCGGGGAGCAAGGCATGGACCGCTCCGCGGCCTGGGCATCCTCGGTGCGTGTCTTTCGAGGGAGCACGCCGGACGGGGGGCCGTTCACGAAGGACCTCGTGTACAGCCGTGGCTTCATCGAGGTGTACGACGTGATTCGCCTCGCCGTGCGTCGCGGCCTGCTCGAACGGCTGCCGCTGCTCTTCGTGGGCAAGATGACGGTCAGCGAGCTTGGCATCCTCGCTCACCTCGCCGAGGAGGGCATCGTCAGCGCGCCGGCGCATCTGCCGCCGCACTTCGCGGACATCAGCGCGCTCGCCGCCTGGATGGCCTACTCGAACCTGCTGAACCGCATCGACCTCGGCGTGATGGAAGAGAAGCTCGACGCCGCGCTGACCTGATCGCGTACCGGGGGTTGCCCGGGCGCTAGTCGGCTCCGGCGATCGTTCCCGCCTCGGCAGCGCGTCTTGCCGCCAGCCGATCGATCTCCGCCTGCACCGCCTCGACCGCCATCCCGATGAACGCGTCGCGGTTCTCGTGGCTGTAGTCGTAGCTCGCGCGGCGCAGCTCGTTCTTGCGGTTGAAGTGCGGCACGACGTAGCGCGCCATCAGCTCGTAGTGCCGCTTGGTCGCGGCGAAGTCGGCCCAGTTGTGCGCGAGTTCCATGAAGGCGCCGAAGCCGCCGGTGCCATCGAGGAGCTTCTCGATGTGCGCGATCGCGTCGTCGGGCGTGCCGATCGCCGCCATCCGGTTGTCGATCATGAACTCGACGGCGTCTTCGATCTCCGGCGGGACCACGGGGAACGTCGCCACGTCTCGGAAGTATTGCGCCCACCGCTCGATGCCGAAGCGGACGTTCTCACGCGCCTGCTCCCTCGTCTCCGCGATGTGGGCGAAGCTGACGAGGCGCCAGTCCGCGCGGTTGGCGACCTGCCCGTGCTCGGCTGCCGCCTCCTCGTAGACGCCCCAGTTGTGGATGTGGCGCGCCATCGCGTCATCCGAGGTGCCGCCGATCGACAGCATCCCCAGGCCGTGCCGGCCCGCGGCCAGCGCGCCCGCCGGCGATCCGGCGGAGGCGACCGCCATCTCCATGCGTGGCTGGCTGTACGAGGGCAGTTGAAGCCGCGCATCGCGCAGCTCGAACCAGTCCGTCTTCATGGTCACGGTTTCGCCGTCGAGCAGCGGGACGATCGCATCGATCGCCTCGTTCATCATCCGTCGCTGGTCGCGCGGGTCGATCCCCATCCGGTACGCGTCACCGGCGAGGGCGCCCGGCCCGACCCCGAACATCGCGCGGCCGCGCGTCATGTGATCGAGCTGCACCATGCGGTCGGCCGCGATGAACGGATGGTGGTACGGGAGCGACATCACCCCGGTGCCGAGCCGGATCTGCTTCGTCCGACCGGCCGCCGCTGCGATGAACAGCTCTGGTGACGCGATGATCTCGTAGCCACCCGAGTGGTGTTCGCCGATCCACGCCTCGTCGTAGCCCAGGTGATCGAGGTGCTCGACCAGCTCCAGGTCGCGATCGATCGCGGCCGTCGGGTCTTCTTCGAGCGGGTGGAACGGGGCGAGGAAGATGCCGAACCGGAGGTGTGCTGTCGCGGGCGTCGAGGTGGTCATCGGGTACTCCTCGGGAGGTTACGGTGAGGCTGTCGAGGCCCGCGCAGCATGACCTTCGCGAGGTGCCGCGGCAACCACGCCGCGAAGCGACGGGCGGCGCTCCGCGGGTTCACGCGCGATAATCCCGACGCACCGCCACCGAGGAGGCATCGCATGGTCCGCGTCATCGACCTCGAATGCAGCGCACCGACCTCGGCGGTTTCGCAGTGGGGCGCCACGACGCCGGCGCGTCATCCGGAGGGCTCCGGGCTCACGTGGATGGGCCGTGAACCGGAGCGGCGCGAGGGCTGGGGCTTCGACAACTACGACACGATCTTCGGTGCACGTCGCGAGCGCGACGGCGAGGCCTCTAGTGTCTTGCCCACGTCGGCGACCGATCCCTCTGGCATGTGCAGCATCTGCAGATCGGCGCCCAGCTCCGATCGGTGTTGGAGCTGCTCGTGGATCTCCTCGAGCGATCCAATCACCTCGATCTCGCGAACCATCTCGTCGGTGATCGCCGCGAAGGAACCCTCGGCGTCCCGCTCCGCCCACGCCGCCCGCGAAGCCGCGACCTCGGCCTCGAAGCCGTTGCGGCTCAGCATCTGCCAGTAGAAGACGCCCATCCGGTTGATGTAGTATTGCAGCGGCTGGCGCGCGGCCCGCCACTCTTCCTCGTCGTTGCTCCCATCCAGCACATGGAGGTGCACCTGCGCCGCGATTGTCAGCGCGCTGACGTCACGGCCGGCGACCGCTGCGCCCTCGGCAAGCTGCGAGCGGAGCGTCTCGAAGTGCTGCTGCGGCCAGTGGATCGGGATGATGCCGTCGGCGATCTCGCCGGTCTGGCGGATCGACCGCGGCGTGATCGCCGCGATGTAGACCGGGACGTGCTTCCGGAAGGTGTTGGTCCGCAACTGGAAGCCGCGGCCCATCTGGAAGATCTCACCCTCGTAGTTGAGCGGCTCGCCAGACATCAGCATGTTGAAGATGTCCACGTACTCGCGGAGCCGTCGCAGCGGCTTCGAAAACGGCAGCCCGTGGAAGTGCTCGATCACGAACTCGCCCGACGATCCCAGTCCGAGGACGGCGCGTCCCTCGGAGATCTGGTCCAGCGTCGAGAACTCCTGGGCCAGCGTCGCCGGCGTCCGTGAGAAGCAGTTGAGGATCGAGGTCCCCAGCTCGATCTTCGAGGTGTGCGACGCGATTACGCCCAGCCACGGCAGTGGTGATGGCGTCTACGATTCTGCGGCCGACACGCGTTCGTAGCCCAGATCCTCCGCGATCTGGATCTTCTCCAGCATCTCGCGCCAGTCGTCGCCCATCCGGGCCAGCAGTCCGAGCCGCATCCGCGTCTCCTCCATCGTGTCGCGTGGTCGCCGCAATGTAACGTCGGACGATCGCCTGCGCAGCCAGCGCGCAGCCACCGAGCAGCAGCCGCGATTGCCCCGCGACGGCGAGACTGCTGTGGATCGGTCCGACGACGCGGAGGTGCTGTACGCTCCGCGCCTGATCGGAGCGGAGATGAGCGCACCCCTCGAGGGCATCCGGGTACTCGACCTCACCCGCGATGTTGCTGGTCCGTTCGCCAGCAAGCTGCTGGCCGACTACGGCGCGGACGTCCTGAAGCTCGAGCCGCCCGGAGGAGATCCGTCCCGACAGTTCGGGCCGTTCCCGCGTGACGAACCACACCTCGAGCGGTCCGGGCTCTTCCTGCACCTGAACACCAACAAGCGTTCGGCGATCGTCGATCCAACCACCGCCGACGGCGCCGCCACGATCCGCCGTCTCGCGGCGGAGGCCGACATAGTCCTCGAGGACTACGCACCGGGCGAGGCGGCCTCGTGGGGATGGGATCCGCAGGCGCTCGCCGATGAGAACCCGCAGCTCGCCGTGGTCTCGATCACGCCGTTCGGGCAGACGGGACCGTATCGGGACTACCGCGGATCCGAACTCACCCTCCAGGCGATCGGGGGACCGCTGCACCAGACCGGGAACCGCGATCGCGAGCCGCTCAAGCTGGCCGGTCACTACGCCCAGTACCACGCCGGCCTGACCGCAGCCCTTGCCGCGCTGCTGATCCGACGCCGCGTGGAGTCTGGCGCTCCCGGTGGCGGCGACTATGTGGATCTGTCGATCCACGACTGCCAGGCGGGTTGTCGCGATCGGCGAGTGATTCACCTGACCGGCGCCGCCTATTCCGGGGTGTCGCCGAAGCGGGCGACCGGGGCGACGCGACGAATGGCGGCGGGAATCCGACCGTGCCTCGATGGGTACGTGAACGTCACCGGCGCGAATCCCCGGCTCCCGAAGTTCCTCAAGCTGATCGGACGCGAGGACCTGCTTGATCACCCGAACATCGGTGCGTCGCCGGCATCGGTGCCGCGGGAGTTGTTCGATCAGGTCGAGGGCTCGTACGCGGAGTACCTCGCGAGGACGCCCAAGCTTCAGGTCGTGCGGGAGGCACAGGCGGCCGGTCTGCTCGCCGGCGCGGTGATGACCGTCGCCGATCTCTTCGCTGACGATCACTACCGGCATCGTGGCTACTGGGAGGAGATCGATCACCCGGAGACCGGACCGCTGCTCTATCCGGGGCGGCCGTTCCTGATGTCCGCTTCACCTCGCGCGGCGGCGCGGCGCGCGCCGCTGCTCGGCGAGCATGACGCGGACCTCGATGTTCCGTGGGGAGCACGTGGCACGCCGACCGCGCCGATCGGCGCCTCGGGCGAGCTGCCGCGGCTGCCGCTCGAGGGGCTGCGCGTCACCGACATCACGGTCGTCTGGGCGGGCCCGCACGTCACGCAGCTCCTCGCCGAGTGGGGCGCCGAGGTGATCCGCGTGGAGCCGATCGACCGCATCCAACCGAACACCCGAGGCGCCGAGACCATCATCTCGAAGGCGCAGGCGGAGGCACTGGCGGCGCAAGGGCTGCAGCCGCCCTATCCAGACATGGAACACGGAGCGGATCCCTGGAACCGAGCGTCCGCGTTTAACTCGCACGCGCGGAACAAGAAGTCGATGGCCTGCAATGTGATGTCCGCCGAAGGGCGCGAGGCGTTTCTGCGGCTGATCGCGAAGAGCGACATCTTCGTCGAGAACAACGTCCCCGAGACGATCGACAAGGCGCGGATCGGTTGGGACGAGCTGCGGGCGGTCAACCCGCGATTGATCATGCTGCGCATGCCCGCGTTCTCGCTCGATGGCGACTACCGGAACTACCGCGCGTTTGGCCTGCACGTTGAGGCGATGGTCGGCCACACCCACCTGCGAGGCTACGAGGATGTTGGCCCGGAGTTCATCGGCGAGACGCTTGCGAGCGACGGCATCTCCGGCGTGCAGGGTGCCGTCGCGATCGCGATGGCGCTCCGACATCGAGAGCGGACGGGCGAAGGTCAGCTCATCGAATTGCCGCTGACCGAGGGCTTCATCCCGACGTTCGGGGAGTTCATCTTCGACTACACGATGAATGGCCGCGACACGCCGCCGCAGGCGAACCGCCACCGCTGGCATGCCCCGCACAACGTCTACCCGGTGCGGGGTGATGACCAGTGGATCGCGATCGATGTGGGAACCGACGACGAGTTCGCTGCGCTCGCGACTGTCCTCGGGAACCCGGCACTCGCCTCGGATGCGCGGTTCGCCACCGCGAGCGCCAGGCGCGACCATCGCGTTGAGCTGGACGCCGTCCTCGCCGCGATCACCCCGGCATGGGACAAGGTCGAACTGTTTCACGCGCTCCAACGCGCCGGCGTCGTGGCGACGCCTGTCGAGGATGCCCTCGATGCGCTCGAGGACCCACAGCTCCAAGCGCGCGGATTCTTCCAGGAGATCACGATGCCCGGCGTGGGGACGCATCGCTATCCGGGCTTCACCATCAACATGGCCCGCACGCCGAACAGCGTGCGGACGCCACCGCCGACGCTGGGGCAGCACAACGAGGAGATCTACCTCGACCTGCTGGGCTGCAGCCGGGACGAACTCGCGGCATTGGAGGCGAAGGGAATCGTCGGGACGCGGTACCCGGACGAGATCCTGAGCTGGCCGTAACACCTGCGAGAAGCGCCTCGGTCGCTTCCGGCGGCGCGGGCGGCGTGCGCCCGGCCGGTGGCGACGCCTAAGGCAGGTGATCGACTACGATCACGCCGCACCAGGGCAGCCAGGCATTCGAGAGCGGGAGCACGCGATGACCCCGGTAGAGCTACAGCCCGGCGAAGAGGTCGTTCACCTCTCGCGGCGGCACTGGATCGTCCTCTACCCGTGGCTCGCCGCGGATGCGCTGCTCGGCCTCGTGCCATTGCTTGTCGGGGTCTGGTTGGCGACGAAGATCGACGCCAATGGCGGTCGACTCGCTGTCATCGGCGTCGCCGTCGTCTGGGCGCTCAGCCTCGCGGTCCGGGGCTACTTTCGCTGGTACCGCTACCACCACGACGTCTGGCTGATCACGAATCAGCGCTTGATCGACTCGCTCCGCCGGCACTGGTTCCACCACCAGGTGGCCTCCGCCGACCTCGTCGATATCTAGGATGTCTCGATGTCTCGGTCGGGGGTGCTCCAGACGATGCTCGACTTCGGCGACCTCAGGGTGCAGACGGCCGGCGAGCAAGAGCGCTTCGTCCTCGGCAATATCCACCACCCCGAGCGAGTGCTGACGATTATCGATCGCGCTCGCGACGACGCGCGGCAGGAACTCGGACGCCGCGCGACCTGATCGTGTCAGCCGCGCCCGACCACGACGAACGGTAGGAGCGGAGCGCCCGCGCGGCGCCCGATGGCCCGCCGTCTCCGCCTCCGCGCCGCACCACCTCGGTGCCAGGTTCGCGGCGCGTACTCTCCCGAGGGCCGCCATACCTCGACCGCGCCCGCCGCGCGGCGCATCTTCGCCAGCACACGCGCCGAGGTCTCTCGGCCGTCCTGCACCGAGGAAGTCTGGACCCGTGCTCGAAGAACAGCTCTCCAGTGACGCTATCGCCTTCCGCCAGGTCGCCATCCCCATGCCCGATGGCGTATCGCTTGCCGCCGACCTCTATCTTCCGGCCGCTGACGCCGCGCCCGTGCCGGTTCTGCTGGAGCTGCTGCCCTACCGCAAGGAAGAGGACCGCGCGTACCGCTACGGCCTCTACGCCTACTTCGTCGAGCGCGGCTATGCGGTCGTCCGCGTCGACATCCGCGGCACCAGCAGCAGCGAGGGACGGCTCCCCGCTTACGAATATTCGGAGCAGGAACTCGACGATGCTGTCGTCGTGATCGACTGGCTCGCCGAGCAGGGGTGGTGCTCCGGCAACGTCGGCATGTTCGGCATCTCCTGGGGCGGCTTCAACGCCATCCAGCTCGGGATGCGCGCGCCCGCGCCGCTCGGCGCGATCGCCGCCGCCTGTGCCTCGGACGACCTCTTCTTCGATGACGTCCACTACCTGGACGGGATGATGCACGTCGCCCACTACGAACTCAGCCAGGATCTGGCGAACGCCGTCACCGCATCGCCGTCGTTTCCGATCGATGACGAGGCGCTCTCGCTGCGCTTCGATAGCGAGCCGTGGATGATCGCCAAACTCGAGCACCCGCAAGACGGTCCGTTCTGGCAGCGCGGGTCGCTGAAGACCGACTACGCGCGGCTCAAGGTCCCGGCGTTACTCCTCGGCGGCTACTACGACGGGTATCGCGACAGCATCCCGAGGATGCTCGAGCACGTGCAGGTACCCGTTCAGGCGCTCGTCGGCCCGTGGCCGCATCGCTATCCGCACGACGCCGTCCCCGGTCCGAACGTCGAATGGCGAGACCGCGCCGTTCGCTGGTTCGATCACTTCCTGAAGGGCGAGGAGAACGGCGTCCTCGCCGAGCCAGCGCTCAGCTACTACCTCCGCACGTACCACCCACCCGAGCCGACGCTCCCCGCCGTCCCCGGCCGCTGGCACACCGCCGCGCACTGGCCCGCTGACGAGGTCGCCCCACACCGCTGGTCGCTGGAGCTTTCCCCGGAACCCCCGACGCCTGCGTCCCCGACCGCTCTCTACGCGATCGCGCCCCCGAAGGATCACGTCCAATCACTGCCGTATGTCCCGAGCGTCGGTTTCGAGGCCGGCACCTGGTGGGGTGATCTGCTCGCCGATCAGGCGCCGCTCGACGACGCCTCGATCGTCTTCGACTCGCCGCCGCTGGATCAGCCGCTTGCGATCCTCGGACGCCCCGGCGCGCGGCTCCGGGTCTCCGCCGACGCCGATACCGCCAACTGGCTCGTGCGGCTCTCCGATGTCGCGCCGGACGGTCGTGTCACCCTCGTCACCGGCGCCGGCCGATCCGGCGCGCATCGAACGCCGGGAGGCGCCCCGGTCGCTATCGAGGCGGGTGTCGCGTTCGAACTCGCTGTCGACCTGCACTTCACCTCGTGGGTGTTCGCGCCCGGCCACCGCGTCCGAATCGCGATCGCGAACGCGCAGTGGCCGATGATCTGGCCCACCCCGCACCCGATGCGCACCAGCGTCCACGCGGGCTCGACGATCGCCCTTCCCGTCCTCGATCAGGCCGCCGCGCCGCTCGCCGGTCCACAGCCGGAGCCGGTGGCAGACCTGCCATACCCGCTGTCACCCATGGCTTTTCCACCCATCCCTACGACCAACGCGCCCGCCTCGGTGCCGGCGCCCTGGTCGAGGGCGATCGGTCCGCTGACCGGGGAGGCCGTCGTCACGTGGCGGAACCGCGCCCGGCTCTCGCACCCGTGGGGGCGCACCTCGACGAGTGCCACCGTCAGCTACCGCGTCGACGACGCCCGTCCCGCGAACGCCTCCGTGGTCGCCGACACCTCGAGGTTCTACGAACTCGCCGGCGATCGGACCGTGGAGTGGCGTGGCAGCTTCTCGCTTGTCAGCGACGCCAGTTCGTTCCGCTACGAGTACACGCGCGAGCTGTTCGAGAACGGAACCCGCCTGCGCACCCGTAGCTGGAGCAAGGAAGTTCCGCGAAGCTTCCACTAGCCCTCACGCCCTCGGCTCGCCCGGATCGGACGGCGCAGTCGGCCGGCCAACCCGAGGCGCGCGACGCGGGCACACGCCGGGCTGGACAGCTTGAATCGAGATCGCGATACTCCTGCGAATAATTGCAGGAGCGAACATGAGCTGTGAGAACGAACTGGCTGGCGTCATCCGTGCTGCCGGGCGCCGCTACACCATTCAGCGCGGTCTGGTCATGGCCGCCCTGCATCACGGTCCGCCCCACCAGACCGCCGACCAGATCTTTGAGGCCGTCCAACGGGCTGATCCGCGAAGCGAGGTCGCCCTCTCCACCGTCTACCGCACGCTTGCCTCGCTCGAGGAGGTCCACCTCGTCACGGCGCTGCGCTCCGCCGGCGCCGAGACCGTCTACGAGGCCGGGCAGGCCGAACGGCATCACCACCTGATCTGCCGCGCCTGCGGCGGCACCGTCCAACTCGAGCTTGCATCGCTGACCGGCGTCGAATCCGAGATCCGGGAGCGCACCGGCTTCGAGCCGCTCATCTCCCATCTCGCCGTCCCGGGGCTGTGTTCCGCCTGCCTCCCCACTACCGACGCTAGCTCCAGCGGTGAGCCCAGCGGTGAGTCCAGCGCTGAGCCCGGGCGTCAGCCCGGAGGCGGCGATGAATAAGGTCGTCGCTGCCCTCGGCGCTGCGGTCGCCCTCGTTGCGGTCGCCTGTGGCGGTGGGGCGGACGACGACGCGGCCGGCGGCGGCGACGCCACCGGCCGCCTCCGCGTTGTCACCACCGTGTCGCCGCTGACCAGCATCGCCGAGAACATCGGCGGAACGCGGATCGACCTCACCGGGATCGTGCCCGAGGGCGTCAACTCCCACACCTTCGAGCCCGCGCCCTCGGTGGCGCGCACCCTCTCCGATGCCGATCTGATCGTCCTCAACGGACTCCGCCTCGAGGAACCGACGCTCGAACTCGCCGAGGCGAACCGTCGCGAAGACGCCGTGATTCTCCTAGTCGGCGACAGCGCGATCACGCGTGACGACTGGGTCTTCGACTTCTCCTTCCCCGAGAGTGACGGGAAGCCGAACCCCCACCTCTGGACCGATCCGCTGCTGTCGCTGCGCTACGCGGAGCTGATCGCGGAACAACTGATCGCGCTCGATCCGGACAACGCCGACTACTACCGCACCAACCTCGAGGCGTTCCGCGCTCGCATCACCGCCCTCGACGCCGCGATCCACGAGGCCGTCGCCACGATCCCCGCGGAGCGGCGCCAACTTCTCACCTACCACGACTCCTTTCCGTACTTCGCCGCTCGCTACGGGTTCACCGTGATCGGGGCGATGCAGCCGTCGAACTTCAGCGACCCATCCCCTCGCGAGGTCGCTCGCCTGATCGAGCAGGTCAAGGAGTCTGGTGTGCCCGCCATCTTCGGCTCGGAGGTGTTCGCCAGCGACGTCCTCGCGACGATCGCCGCCGAGAGCGGCGCGCGCTACGTCGACGAACTGCGCGATGACGACCTGCCCGGCGAGCCCGGGGACGGGCGTCACGGCTATCTGGGCCTGATGGTCACTGACCTCGAGATCATGGTCTCGGCACTCGGCGGCGACGCGGCCGCCGTGACCGCGGTCGATGTCTCGCCGGTCTTCGCCGGGACCAGCACCGCCTCCTACCCGCAGTAGAGTGACGCCTCGGAGGTCCCCGTGCTCCACCCCCATCCGCATCTCCCCGCTCCCGATGGCGCCCCCGCTGTCCAACTGCGGGATGTCTCGGCCGGGTACCAGCGCGGCCCTGTCATCCACCACATCGATCTTGAGATCCCGCAGGGCGACTTCGTTGGGCTCGTTGGTCCGTCCGGGTCGGGGAAGACAACGCTGCTGCGGGTGCTCCTCGGTACCGCCCGCCTCTATGGGGGCGAGGTACTCGTCGGCGGCGAACGCCCCGCGCCCGGCCGCCAGCGCATCGCCTACGTGCCACAGCTCGAAACCGTCGACTGGAACTTTCCAGTCACCGCCGAGCAGGTTGTCCTCATGGGCGCCTCGCGCGGCCGGCGCTGGCTCCCCTGGCCTTCACGCGAGGATCGCGACCGCGCCCGCGAGCTAATGGATCGTCTGGGCCTCGGCGATCTCGCTGGCCGCCACATCCGGCAGCTCTCCGGCGGTCAGCAGCAGCGCGTGTTCCTGGCGCGCGCGCTCGCCAGCGATCCCCACGTCCTCCTCCTCGATGAGCCGACGAGCGGCGTCGACATCAAGACCCGCGACGACGTGCTCCACCTGCTGGATGACCTCAACCACGAGGGCATCACGGTCATCCTCACCACCCACGAACTGAACGCCGTCGCGGCGCACCTGCCATGGGTCGTCTGCATCAACGAGACCGTCATCGCCGAGGGGCCACCCGCCGAGGTCTTCAACCCGGACACCCTCCGCGCCACCTACAACGCCGACATGCCGGTCCTGCAGTACGAGGGCATGACCCTGGTCGCCGAACGGCCGCACACCCTCGGGACCGGGCGCCGTCGAACGAGCGCCCACCCCGTGGGCTCGATCCCGGCGGCGCCCGGTGCTTGAGCCACTTCAGTACGACTTCTTCGTCCGAGGCTTAATCGCCGCCACGCTCGTGGGCGCGCTCTGCGGACTGATGGGCGTCTACATCGTGCTGCGCCAGATGAGCTACATCGGGCACGGCCTCTCGCACGCCGTCTTCGGCGGCGCGGTCGTGAGCTTCGTGATGTCGATCAACTTCTACGTCGGCGCGAGCCTCTGGGGCTTCGTCGCCGCGCTGCTGATCAACCTCACCGCGCGTCGCCGCCCAACGATCGGCGCTGACGCCGCCATCGGCATCATCACCACGGCCAGTTTCGCTGTCGGGATCGCGCTGATCTCGCGATTCCGCACCTTCACCCGCGACTTCGACGCAGCACTCTTCGGCAACATCCTCGGTGTCAACAACAACGACCTCGTTGCGATCGCACTCGTGACGACTGCGGTCGCTGTCGTGATCGCGCTCGGCTACCGCCAGCTCCTGTTCGCCACCTTCGATCCCGAGGTTGCGCCGGTCTTCGGCGTACCAACCGGTTGGATCGACGCCGTCTTCTCGCTCGCCCTCGCCGGTACCGTCGTGGTCTCGATGCAGATCCTCGGGGTGACGATGATTGCCGCCGCGATCGTCATTCCGCCGATCGTTGCGCGGCTGCTCACCGACTCGTTCCACCGCGTGATCCTGCTGTCGGTCACGGTCGGCGCACTCAGCGGCCTGATCGGCATCTACCTGAGCTGGTACGCCGACATCTCCTCGGGAGCCACTGTCGTCCTCGTCGGGACCGTGCTCTTTCTCGCAGCCCTGCTCCAGGGCTCGCTGCGCTCACGCCTCGTGCGTCTGCCCGCGATCGATTGACCGGGCTCCGCGCTAGCTCACCCGCGGAACGGTGCATTCCGGTTCACGGACCAGGGCTGGTCGTGGGGAACCAGGAACTTCAACCTGAAGGTGTAGCGGCTCATCTGCCAGCCCGATTCCGTTCGGACGTAGTCATCCTCGGTAGTCGCGGACATCAGCATCGACCGGTTGCCCTCGGCGAGCGTGCACGGCTGCCAGAGCATCCACGTGCCGTGCGCCGTATCGCCATCCAGCTCGATGTGCGGGCTCACGAAGTAGTGCATTGAGAACGACCAGCGGCCCAACCGCAGATGCTCGTAGATCGCATCCCGCCCGCGGATCTCACCGAACTGCCCGCCGCCGTCCCACACGCCATCCTCGGTGAACACTGTGTCGATCTGCCGCCGAGTGATCGCATCGATCTCCGCCTGCGGCTTCCGCCGATGATCGTCGGTGTACTTCGAGTCGGCCGACTTCGCGTAGAACGCCTTCAGTCGCCTGATCGCTTGCTCGTCTTCGACTAGGCGCAATCGATCCTCAAGCTCCGAGGTCACCATGCCCCCCTCCTCCGGCGCCGGGGTCGCTCGGCACCCGCCATCCCGCTCACCCGCCCTGGCCGCTCGAGCCGCGCCGGCAACCGACGGCAGTCAGGCGATCGAACGAGGCCGCAACCTAGCACGCGATGACAGCCCATCGAACCAGCGTCGTTGCCGAGGTACTGCGGCACTCCCACGGGCGTCGCGGGTTGCGGCAGGTGCTGCGGACCGCCGGCAGGGCGGTCGACTTCGATCGACCTGCGCACCTGATCGCTTCGCCAAGTTCCTCGGTCCAGGGTTGCCGCGCGCGCGGCCACCTTGGGCTGACCGTGGCCGTATACGATAAGGCCTTGATCGCTCTCGGTAGTTGGCATTCGCGATCCGGTGATCAGGGCGGCATCACGCAACACAAGCGGAACCGAGAGTTTCAATGAAGTACCTGCCCAGCGTTCTGGTCGCGCTCTTGGCGACACGAGAAATGCGCACGAGCGTCGGCTCACTCCTCCGCTACCTCGCCTTCCTGGGCGGAGCGATCTTCCTGTTCGCGGTCATCTTTCACGTGATTATGGAGCGCGAAGGACAGTCGCATTCGTGGCTGACGGGCCTCTATTGGGTGCTCGTGGTGATGACGACGCTCGGCTTCGGCGACATCACCTTCGAGAGCGATCTCGGACGGGTCTTCACAATCGTCGTGCTCAGTTCAGGCGTCGTCCTGTTGCTGATCATGTTGCCGTTTCAGTTCGTCCGGCTCTTTTACGCGCCATGGATCGAGGCACGACTCCGCTCGCGGACGCCTCGAACGGTCCCCGCTGGCTTGAGCGGCCACGTCATCATCGCAAGCAACGATCCCATCGTTCCCGGCCTCGTGAAGCGACTCGATGCCGTCTCGCATCGCTACGTCCTCCTCGAGTCCGATCCGGTCGAGGCGAATCGCCTCCTTGAGGAGGGAATCAGCGTCGTGACCGGGCGTCGCGACAGCGCGGAGACCTACCGGGCGATCGGCGCGGATCGGGCGTACATGGTTGTCGCGAACGCCGGTGACATCGTCAACACGAACATCATCCTGACCGTCCGGGAGGTCAGCGAGACGGTGCCCATCACCGCGATCGTGGAAGAGGACGACTCGATCGACGTGCTCGAGCTCAGTGGTGCGACCCACGTGCTGCCGTTGAAGCGCCAGCTCGGCGAGGCGCTGGCAAGCCGCGTGCACATCCAGCCCGGGGCCCACATCGTTGGCAGCTACAAGCATCTCTCCATTGCCGAGCTGCCGGCGGCAGAAGGAGGACTCGTCGGCCTCGAGGTAAAGGACACGCATCTGCGCGACCGCCACGACGTCAATATCGTTGGCGTCTGGTCCAGTGGCCAGCTTCGTCAGGTGTTCCCCGAGACAGTCGTGCGCGAATCAGACGTGGTCGTGGTCACCGGCACGGTGGAGGCGCTCGAATCGATCGATCGGCGACTACCCCGCGCACCCCGTGCAGACCGCCCAGTACTCGTGATCGGCGCCGGCCGCGTCGGCGGCGCGGCTGCTGCGCACCTCAGGCGACAGGGCGTGCGGACGCACGTCCTGGACCGGGACGAGGGCCAGCGGGCCCGTCTGCTCGGCATCGCTGACGAGGTGCTGATTGGCGATGCCGCGGACCGCGCCGTGATCGAGCGTGCCGGGATAGCGGAAGCATCCTCCGTTGTCCTGACCACCAACGACGACGCGATGAACATCTACCTCGCCGTCTACTGTCGGCGGCTCAACCCGTCGCTGCGCATCGTCAGCCGTGTCACCGATGAACAGAACGTGGAGGCGATCCACCGCGCCGGCGCGGACTTCGCGCTGAGTTACTCCTCGCTCGGCGCCCAGTCCATCTTCTCGCGACTCCGCGGGCACGAACTGGTCACGATCGGCGAAGGCGTCGATCTCTTCACCCGCCCGGTACCCCCGTCGCTGGCCTCGATGACGCTCAACGACAGCCTGATCGGTACCCGCACGGGGTTGTGTATCGTCGGGCTTGAAACGAAAGAGGGTCTCATCAGCTCCATGCATCGCGAGACCGTGCTGCCAGCGGACGCTCTTCTCGTGATGCTGGGAACGGTTGAGCAGCGGCGCGCCTTTACCCGCGAGTTCGGTGCTCCGCCGCCGCCTCCCGGGGCTGCGCGGTCTCGCTGATTCGGGCCGCGCCTGCTGCTCCGCTGGTCCGTCCGAGGCCGGTTCACCCCTGTGGGGCGTCAAAACGTCGATCAGGCGGCCTTCCGCTCGTAGCGATGGTGAAGGCCGCCGAGGATCGGGATTGCGATGACGGGGCCGTTCCGCTGCGGGATGCGCGCGCCTTCGGGTGGTTCGAGCGCGAGCGTCCGGTGTGGCCGCGTGTCGTTGTAGTAGACGACGTACTCCCGCATCACCTGGCGCAGGTGCCGCTCGTTCAACGGGATGATGTGAGCGACGCACTCCCGTCGCAGTGTCCCGATCAGTCGTTCGACGACGCCGTTCGCCTGCGGCGTGTGGATTGGCGTCAGCACCGTCTCGATCCCGATGCGCGCGGCACGTGCGATGAAGTCGGCACCGTAACAGCGGTCGCGGTCGCGTAGCAGGACACCGGGCTTGCGACCCCAGGGTGTGGACTCGATCATCTGCTGCCAGACCCACGCCGCCGTCGGGTGTGCCGTGACGTTGATGTGCTCGATGCGCCGGCGGTCATGCGAGACCACGACGAAGACGTTGTTCAGTGCCAATAATCCATCCGACGCTCGTTTGACCTGATCCGACCGGCCGCTGGGTGGCAAAACCCGATCCGCACGAAGATCAGTACCTGTGTCCGCGTCATGCTGGGCGACTGGAGCGACCTCCCTGCTCAGTAAGCAGATGGTCCAGATCTCCGGACACGAAGGAGCCCCGCCGATTGGCGGGCCTCCCCTATATATGCGCGTTCTGGAGCGGGAGATGGGATTCGAACCCTCGACCCTCTGCGTCACGTTGAATCGTTGAGGCGACCTGCCGCCCCAACGGTTCACGGCTAGCTGGCGCCTGTCGGGCTGCCCGCTGTCTGGTAAGTCGCCTGGCCCGAGGCCGCATCCGCGAGCATCTGGTTCGACGTCATTCGCGCGAGATCGTCGAGTGCGAACACCGCCGCGGCGTTGTCGTGGTCTCGGTTGAACTCGCCGATGTTGAAGGCGCCTTCTGCGCCTTCCGCGAACATCAAAATGTTGCTCGGGTTGATCCAGTAATACTTCGCGCTAGTAATCCCCGGGTGCGCACGCCAACGACGGCAGAGCTGCAGCGCTGCCAGTGCAAGATCGTTGCGGTCGGCTCCTTCTCGGCGCTCGTGGGTCGAATAGAATGCTGGCATCAAGGCTCCTTGCTTGGCCGCGGTCCGACAGGCCGGGTGAGATTACGAGGTCGCTGTCGGCCGCTTGGACAGGTTTCTTAGCAGCCTGGCGATGCTGATATCAAGACCGACCCCGGCTTTCAGAGGGAGCGGTGAGGCATCTGCAATCCGAGGACCAGTCAGGTCCCGTTTTGGGCCTGTGTGGCACGAATAACCGATTCGCCCAGCGATTGCCGGCCCTGGAGGTTCCGAGACCCTCCATTTGAGGAGGGTGCGAGCCGGTGGTGCTGGTTATCCGATCCGGTCGGAGAGCCTCTGCCAAGAAAGCAGATGGTCCACGAATCCGAACACGAAGGAGGCCCGCCGATCGGCGGGCCTCACC
>JAQCIU010000002.1:0-155356 GCA_027593235.1 Chloroflexota bacterium | reverse complement strand
CACCTCGGCTCGGACCGCCGGTTACCCCGCGGCGAGAGGGTGCCCGCCCTCGATTGACACCAGTCACCTAGCAGGCTGCTGAAGAAGTGCTGTTGATGCGGGAGTGGCGAGCAAGTGGGTGCGGGGACGCCTCTGCGGTGATGGTGCTCACCCGGACCCGGCGCCCGGGTCGCCCGCTGGCCGCTCCCGGACCGGCCGGAGGGCACACTGCGCCTACGCTGTGGCCAGCTCCAGCTTGGCGATGCGCAGCAAGTTGTAGGCTGCTGCCGCGATCGTGAAGCTGAGTTCGTTCCGCGCCCGCCCGATGTAGCGCAGCTTGCGCAGCCCGCCGACCGTCTTGCCCCAGCCGAAGACCTCCTCGACCCGTTTGCGGAGCCGCTGGCTGACGAGGTAGCCCGGGTGACGGGTGGTGCGGCCGTCGATCGCGCTGCGCCGCCCGGTCGAGTGTTGCGCCACGTGCGGGGTCACGCCGCGCTGGCGGCAGCGGGCCACGAAGTCACGCGTGTCGTAGCCGCGGTCGGCGCCCAGCGTGGCCGGGCCCAAGACGCAGCGGTCTAGCATCCGCAGCGCCGCCTCCCGCTCGGCAAAGCCGTTCGCCTCGGTCAACTCCACGCCGACGATCAGTCCATTGCGGTTTTCCGTCAGCAGATGACCCAGGTAGCAGAGCTTCGCCGCTTGCGCTGACCCCTTCGTGTAGAGCTGCGCCTGCGGATCGGTGCGCGAGGCGTGCGTGTCGCGTTTGCGGCGCTGGCCGCGGAAGTCCACGTCCGGGTTGCGCCCACCGGCGGCTGGCGGGTCCTGCTCGTCGCGCGGCCGGTAGCTCTTGAGCGAGGCCCACGCCTCCAGCAGCGTGCCGTCCACCGTGAAGTGGTCGGCCGACAGCAGCCGGCGGCGCTTCGCCTCCGCCACCACCTCGGCGAAGAAGGCGTCGGCCACCGCGTGCCGCAGCAGCCGCTCGCGGTTCTTCGAGAAGGTCGTCGGGTCGAAGCTCGGGTCGCCCACGTTGAGGTCGAGGAACCACTTGAACAGCAGGTCGTACTGAAGCCGCTCACAGAACTGCCGCTCGCTGCGCACCGAGAACAGCGCGATCAGCAGGCTCGCCTTCAGCAGATGTTCCGGCGGGATCGAGGGACGGCCGCGCCGAGCGTACATCTCGTCGAACAGCGGCGAGAGCCGTGCCAGTACCGCTTCGACGAGCGGCTTGATGCGGCGGATCGGATGATCGGCGGGAACCAGCTGGTCCGGCGTGATCGCCAGCAGCATGTTCGCCTGACGGTCGGCGTCACCACGCACAGGGCACCTCCTCGGGCCCCACCGCACGACCACATCCTACCTCGCCACCACCCCTCGCTCTCCTTTTTCAGCAGCCTGCTAGCGCGCGCTCGGCCGTCGCGCGATGCGTGGCGGCGGCCGCACCGACCCCCTCCTCGATACCGTGGAACACGGGGTCGATCTGGTTCTCATGGATTTCCTCTACGAGTTGATGGTCGCCGGCATCTACTGCCGCGAACAGCGCGTCCATCGACTCGAGATAGGCGGAGTGCTCCTCGAGTAGAGAGGCCACGAAAGCATGCTCTGTCTCGCCCATGGTGTGGAAGCGATGCGTCTCCTCGAGCGAGGTAACCAGATCGCTGGCCGCTGCGAGCCCCCTGAGGACCTCGAGTCGATCTGTGTGCTCCGGGTACACGAGCGCGCGTAGCCACCGACCTTCTACTTCGTCCCGCACGTCAATCGGATGAAGGTCGATCCCCCAACGAGCTTCGACTCGGTTCGAGGTGGGTAGCGGTGGCTGATCACGACCTCGCACCTCCGGCTTCAGCATCACCGTGGAGTCCGCGTCGCGACAACCGTCGCGATCAGGCCGAGGTTGTCGAGGAAGATCCACTTCACCCGGAACGACGCCAAAGCACGAGCTGCGAGATGACTGCCTGAAGCGCCCAATCGCCGATCTGAGCGATCGGACCAGCCTCTTCCGCCCGCCTACGAACTCGGCCGGCATGATCACCCTGTGGGCACGACCCGATCCGCCAATCAATTGCCGCGTGCTGAAGCTTCCGGCTGGGGGCAACAAAACGCCCCCGAGCAAGCCGGATGGGATTCTGTGCCCCCACAGCCTTCGCCTTACCCCGCCAGAACCTCACGGCGTGCGTCCGGCGATCCGAGCCACGAGGTTGGTCGGCTCTCGAGAGGTTGAGCCTCCCCCGTCTCCACCACACCACCACGAAACCCGCCTCACGGCGGGTTTCGTCGCGTCCAAGCCCTGAACGCCGCGGGGCTGTACGCTCGCGCGGTGAGCAACCAGTTCGCCGTCCCGCTCTCCGTCCTCGATCTGGCCCCGGTTTCCGAGGGCTTTACGCCCGCCGATGCCCTCCGGAACTCGTTGGATCTGGCGCCTCGCGTCGAGCAGCTCGGATTCAAGCGCTACTGGGTTGCCGAGCACCACAACATGCCCGGTATCGCGTCGTCGGCACCGGCCGTGCTGCTGGCGCACGTCGCCTCGGTGACCTCGACGATCCGGATCGGCTCGGGCGGCGTGATGCTGCCGAACCACTCGGCGCTCGTTGTCGCCGAGCAGTTTGGGATGCTGGAGGCGCTGCATCCCGGCCGGGTCGACCTCGGGATCGGGCGGGCGCCCGGCACCGATCAACTGACCGCCTATGCGCTCCGCCGCGCCAACACCAACGCCGAGGACTTCCCGAATCAGATGGTCGAGCTCTCCGGCTACTTCGACGGCACCTGGCCGCCGGAGCACCCCTTCAGTGCGATCACCGCCACGCCCGCGCGGGGCTACCGTCCGGCACTATGGATGCTGGGTTCCTCGGACTACGGAGCGCAGGCGGCAGGTGTGCTCGGCCTCCCGTACTCCTTCGCGCACCACTTCGCCTCCGCCAACACGATGCTGGCGGCGAAGACCTATCGCGAGGCGTTCCGTCCGGGCGGCAGCATCGACAAGCCCTACCTGATGCTCGGGGTCTCGGTGGTGTGCGGCGAGACCGACGAGGAAGCGCGTCGCCTCGCCGCCCCCGGCGCGCTGTCCTTCGTTCGGCTGCGGAGCGGCCGGCCCGGCCGCTTCCCCACGCCCGAGGAGGCCGAAGCCTACGAATATTCGCCGCAGGAACGGGCGATTCTCGACCAGCGGTTCGGCTCGCAAGTGATCGGCTCGCCTGAGACGGTACGGAACGAATTGCAGGCGTTGGTCGACCGCACGGCCGCCGACGAACTGATGATTACCACTGGGGTACACGCCCACGCCGATCGGGTTCGGTCCTACGAATTGATCGCCGAGGTGACCGGGATGCAGTCGCCCTCTGGTGTGGCCTAAGGCACTACGGCCCCATCCCAATCCGGCAAGCCCGTCCGACTGATCTAGCTACCCCAACGGCGGCGCCGAGACCTTTCCGTGTCTGCCGATCAGGTACCGAATCTCGACGCCGCGCCGAGCGAGAACTTGAGCCCGACTCGACGTAGCATCTCCGTCGTGGAGTGAGCCTCACTCCGCATCCTCGCCCATCTCCGAAGGAGCACCGGTGGGCGAAGCCGCCGCGCTCGTCTCTGCGATCTGCTGGGCCGGAACCAGCGTCGGCATGGCCCGCCTGAGTGGCCGCTACGGTGGCGCGGTGCTCAGCGGCCTCAGCTGCCTCATCGCCTCTCCGATCGTGATCGCGCTGATGTTGCTGGCCGGTGGCGCGAGTCAGTTGGGCGACGCCGCTCCGCGCACGATCGGCGCGATCGTGCTGTCCGCCTGCATCGGGTACGGCCTCGGTGACACGCTCTACGTCCAGGTGTTGCCGAAGATCGGCCTGCAACGCATGGCGCCGGCGACCACGGCATTGTTCGTCGCACTCAGCGCTGCCGGTGGCGTGCTCTGGCTGGGCGAACCGGCCGGGTGGCCGCTGCTGGTGGGCGGCGTCGCGGTCGTCGCGGGTACCTCGCTGGTGGTGGCGGCACGCGCCGAGCTCGTTCCCGATCCCAGTGAGCCACAGCGATTCAGTATCCAGGCGACCATCGCAGCGCTCGTGGTCGTCGCGGGGTGCTGGGCGGCCGCAACGCTGCTGCTCGCCGGTGGTCGGGGCGATCTCAGCGTGCTCACGGTCAGCGCGGTCCGCATCCCCGCGGGAGCGCTGCTGATTGCCTGCGTCGCTACCTCGACGTCGCGCGGCAACGTGCTCCACCGGTTGCCGGTCCCGGCCGACCTGCCGGTCGTGTTCGCGATTGGCGTGATCGGGACCGCCCTCGGCAGCGTGCTCTACATCTACGCCGTCGCGGAGGCCGGCGCGGCACGGGCGGTGATCCTGAACTCCACCTCGCCGCTGATGGTGGTCCCGCTCTCGATGTACTTCCTGAACGAGCGTCCGACGATTCCGATCGGGGTCGGCACGCTCCTCTGTCTCATCGGCGCGTTAATCGTCCTCGCGCTGGGTTGACCGCCCTGCTCCACGTGAGCAGCCGGCGTGGCGCGGCTACGAGGGCTGGCGGCGTGGCTATCGAGGTGCCGGGGCGCGCGTCGCGAATCGAGGCGCTACCAGCGTGAAGACCGTACGCCACGCCAGCAGCATCAGCAGCGGGACGGTGAACGCGACGACATAGAACGTCCATGGGCTGAACCGCCCGAGGGCCAGCGCCCGGATCGCGACGGCGATCGGGAACGCGCCGAGCCATGCCAGTGCGCTGCGCTCGACCATCGCCGGCAGCGAGCGCGTCCGCTCGCCGCGCAGCGCGCCCAGCAACGGAGCTACGGCGAGCCATCCGAGGACGAACGGCAGCGCCGTCCCGAGCACCGCCAGTGCGGCAGCGAACCCCGTCGCCTCGTCGTGGGTGCGGCGTCCGAGGATCGCGAAGACCACGAGGACCGCCGCGTCACCAGCGACCAGCAGCCCTGCCCGTCGCGTCGGTGTGACGAGTTCCTTCAGTGTGCGCGAGAGCGATCCCATTCAGCCTCCGCCGTGATCACCGCGTTCAGTGCCTCAGAGCGTAGCGCCGCGGTCCGCAACGACCGGGCGAGGTTGCCGTGACTTTGTCACCTCGGAAGTGCGCGCGGCCCGCTGTACCATTCCGCTCACCAGGCGGCCCGGGGACGATGGAGGAGACGCGGCATGGCCAAAATCATCTCCGTGCACTCGTTCCGCGGCGGCACCGGGAAGTCGAATGCGACTGCGGGCATCGCCACGCTGCTCGCAGCGCAGGGGAAACGCGTCGGGATCGTCGACACGGACGTGCAGTCCCCCGGCATCCACGTGATCTTCGGGCTCAAGGGCAGCGAGGTCTCCTCCACCCTGAACGACTACCTCGCCGGCAAAGCGGCAATCGCCGAAACCGCGCATCGCGTGCTGGCGGACGAGGTCGCGGGCGAACTCTTCCTGATTCCCTCCAGCATGCGAACTGACGAGATCGTGCACGTGCTTCGCGAGGGCTACGACATCCGACGGCTCACGACGGCGTTCCGCGAGCTGATCGAGGTCCTGAACCTCGACATCCTCTTCATCGACACGCACCCCGGATTGAACGAAGAGACGCTGTTCGCGCTGGCGATTTCGAACGCCGTGCTGATCGTGATGCGCCCGGACCAACAGGACTACGAGGGCACGGCGGTCACCGTCGAGGTCGCGCGGTCGCTCGAGGTGCCGCAGATGACGTTGCTGGTGAACAAGACACCAGCGGACCTGGACCGCGACCAGATCCGGCGGCAGGTCGAAGAGACCTATCACTGCCACGTTGGCGCGGTGCTGCCGCACAGCGACACGATGATGGAGTTGGCCAGCAGCGCCGTCTTCACCCTGCGGTACCCGGATCACCTGATCACCCGCGAACTGCGACGGGTCGCGGAGGAGCTGGCGGCAACGCCCGACGGCGAACCGGCATGACGGGGTCGATTAGCCGCGAGGAACTGCTCTCCGGGCGGCTCCCGCAGCAGCGCCGCGCGCGACGCACGGCGGGCGCGATCGAGAGCCGCGTGCTCTACATGCGGGACGAGACGCGGCGGGCACTGAACGCGTACTTCCTGGGTGACTTCTCCGACTACCAACGCGGACTCGACCGCAACTACTTCGACGTCGTTCGCCAGCGCGCCACCTCCGACAGCCCGCTGCTCGCGCGCGACCTCGATCGATTCGCGCCGCAGTGGCGGATGCTTGTACCGACGGAGCCGGAGCTGGCGGCGGCAGTGTTGCGGAGGCTCGCAGCACAGCTCGGGCTCACCGCCGAAGCGGCACCGGCGGCGCTGGCGGCGCTCGGTGCGGACGACCCCGCGGTTCGCGCGGGCTACCTCGAAGCGTTCGGGACGACACCGGAGCACGCGGCCGATTCGACGGTGGCGGCGGGGGCCAGCGGCGACCATGCGACAGGCGGCATCGATGCGGCACTCCGCACCGTCGAGGATGGCGCGGAATGGCTCACGGTCCCGGGCGGCGAACGACTGTTCGCGGCGGGGGACCCCGGTGATGCGCTGTACCTGGTGATCAGCGGACGCTTCCGCGTCCTACAAGCGGGCGGGCGGGGCGACGACTTCGTCGCCGAGATCGGCCGTGGCGAGGTGGTCGGCGAGATGGGCGCGCTGACCGGCGAGCCACGCTCCGCCGCGGTCGTTGCGGCGCGCGACAGCGAGGTGATCCGGATCGCGCAGGCGCTGCTCCTCCAGGTCGCCGCGTCGGCGCCGGAGATCCTGCTGCGGATCAACCGCGACCTGGTTACCCGGCTGCGCGTCACGACGGCGAATACCGCGGTCGCGCCCGAGGCGAGTAGCTACGCAATCATCGCCGCCAGCCCCGGCGCGCCGGTTCGCGAGGTGGCGCGTCAGCTCGCGGACGCGATGGGGCGGATCGGCCCCACCGCGCTGATCACGCAGGAGCAGGTCACCGCGCACGCGAACCCGGACGCGGGCGGGGGCCCGCCCGTCTTCACCGATCCCGAGCTGATCGCTTGGCTCGCCGAGCAGGAGGCGAGCCATCGCTACGTCCTGTACGAGGGCGACACGGACCTCGGCATGTGGACTCGTCGCTGCATCCGCCAGGCGGATCGCATCCTGCCCGGCGACTCCTGATCGACTGCGGTACCGGACTCCGGCACGTCGATGTCGACCCCGCGGGCCCGGGCGTCAACTTTGACATCCTCTTCAGCCACTTCCACTGGGACCACATCGAGGGACTCGGATTCCTCGCGCCTATCTTCATGGAGCAGCATCACTTCAGCTTCTACGGCCACCCGGAAGGCATGACCGTCCGCGAGGCGCTCGAGGGCGCGCTCTGCCCCCCGTGGTTCCCGATCGCGCTCTCCGATACGCCCTCCGCGAAAACCTACCAGCGCCTCGAGACCGAGTCCTTCACGATCGGTGACGTGCAGGTCACCCCGTGCGCGCTCAACCACCCACAGGGCGTGCTGGGCTACCGCTTCGACCGCGCTGGGAAATCGATCGCCTTCGCCACCGACCACGAGGCAGGCGATCCGGCGATCGACGCGGCACTCCTCGACTGGGCGCGCGGCGCGGACGTGCTCGTCCACGACGCCCAGTACACGGACGACGACTACGAGGCACACCGTGGCTGGGGACACAGCACCTGGCACCGTGCCGTCGACACCGCGATCGCCGCTGGCGTCGGGCGCCTCGTCACGATCAGCCACGCGCCCACTCGCACCGACGACGAGCTAGACGCGCTCACGGCGATCGCGCGCAAGCGCTTCCCAAACACCGAGGCCGGGCGCGCCGGGATGGTCATTACCGCCTGAGCCGCGCCGACGACCGGCATCCGCACCGCTACTACGCAGTCGCCGCCTCGGGCGGCTCGTTCGCCGATCCTGAGCCATCGAGGGCAAAGAGCAGCGCGCCACAGACCCCGATCACCGATGCCACCCCGAGGGCGCCATCCAGACCAATCTGATCGGCGAGCAGCGCGCCCAGTATCGGTGCGGCCATCCCCGCCAGATTGACCAGGGTGTTGTCGATCGAGTTGAACGTGACGCCGAACCCACGGGGCACCGTCGTCATCAGGCGATCGAAGATCGCCAGGTTCACCCCGGAGGTGAAGATCGCGGCTACCCCGGCGAGCACCGCCGCCAGCGCGACATCGTCGGTCAGTGCGAGCAGGCCGGGATGCAGCGCCGCACCCAGCGTTGCCGCCACCAGCACGAACTTCCCGCCACGACGACGGGACTGGTAGCGCCAGAGCGCGTAACCAACCAGCAGCACCAGCGCCTGGGCGGTACCGATCAGCCCGATCCAGCTATTCGAAGCCTCCAGGCTCCGCACGTAGTAGAGCGGGATCAATGGCAAGGCCAGGGTGGTTCCCATCGCGTAGACGACGCGACGGGCCTCGAACGCCAGGAACGCCGGCTGAGCGCGTACCAGGCCGGCCATCTCGCGAACGCGCGCCCGCAGCGACTGGCCGTGCCCACCGCGGTGCTCCGGCGTGTGATCCGGCACCAGGATTCGCGAGCCGTAGCGGTAGGCCCAGAGCCCGGTCAGCGAGAACCCGAGGAACACGAGCTGGAAGTTGAGCGGGAACGAGATCCGGCCCAGCACGAAACCCACGGTTGCCAGGCTCGTCGCCGTGGTCACACCCATGATTGACCAGCGGCGACTCATCAGCTCGAACCGACCGCGCGTCCCGGCCGTCGCGTCCATCACGACATTGAACGAGACATTCGTCATCGTCGAGAACACGGTGGCGACGCCCCAGGTGACGAGGATTCCTGGCACCACGAGGTCATCCGGCAGCAGCAGCGAAGCGAGCGCCGCCGCCCCGAACGCCGCCTGACTGCCGATCCTGCCTCGGCTGTACCAGGGCACGATGTTCTGGCGGCTCTGCATGAACGCGCCGATCGGGATCGCCAGCATCACCCCCGCTAGCGCCGGCAGCGCGGTGAGCAAACTGACCTCCAGGTTGGAGGCGCCCAAGCGCACCAGGAACACCGGTAGGAACACGCCGCCGGCGTTGATCACGCCAATCAACGCCGATTCGCGGAACGCGAAGTGGAAGTTATGTCGCTCTGTGTCGTTGGAGCCCGGCGGCGCCTCCAGGAAGGCACGCAGGCTTTCGCGGCCGATCATCGCGGCACCAGCCGGGCGCGGCGCGGCAGGCCGCGGACGCTGGTGAGCCTGGAGATCCGGTCGCCGTTCAACACGTGTCTACGTCCAACCGAGGCTGGTGTCCCGCATCCCACCGCCCGAGCACGATAGCGAGCCGCCGCCTTACGGGGGTCGCTCTCTCCTGACCGTCGGGCCGCCGCGTTACCCCCGCGCTCCTGTCGTTCGTGGCGATCAGCGAGCGTGCTCGCTACATTCAGATCGCTGGGATCACTCGATTCCGAGAAAGGCCTGACCGCATGAAGAAGTTCGTAGGTGTAGTACTCGGACTCCTCGGGGTACTCGCGTTCTGGCGCCGTCGCCAGTCGACGCCCACCTCGACCGAACGGATCCGCGCGCGTTCGGTCGATCTCGCAGAGACGGGCAAGAGCCGCGGTGCACGCGTGCTCGCGGCGGTCCGCCGTCTCATCCGCCGCGGCTAGCCAACCTCGAGGGTTCGACGAACCTCGGCAGCCGCGCAACGGGAACGGGGGCGCGCCCGGCCCCGGCGCTGCGCCTGCACTGACCGCCGCCCTCGCGCACTACGAGTCGCGCGCGGTGCCCACCAGGAACTCCGCGTATTCGACCGCGAACCAGAGGGCCATCGAACCCGCGCGGTCGTCGTGTCCGCCGATCGGCTCCCGAGTCAGGTAGTCCTCGAGCGTCGGGAGGGGCGGCGTGCCGGGGCAAGAATCGCGCACCATCCCATCGTCGTCGACGCGGTCGTCCACCGCCGCCCACGCCCTCGCGGCCACTGGTTCGAGGTCGCGCGACAGCCATCCCCGCTGCATCCCGCGCACCAGGGCGTATCCGATCATCGCCGTCGCCGTCAGCTCCTCGTACGAGTCGGGGCGATCAATGACCTGCCGCCAGGCGCCCGCCGCGGACTGATGCGCTATCAGCGCATCGAGGTGGCGGCGGTGCTTCACCTCGATCGGCTCACGGCGCGCGTCATCGGTCGGGAGGTAGCTCAGCGCCTCGGCGATGCCGAGCGCGGCGAAGGCGTTCCCACGGCCCCAGCTAAACGGTGACGCGCCGCAGTGGAGCCAGAGGCCACTCTCCGACTGCGGAGCGACACGAGCGAGGAAGGCGAACAACGCGTCCGCGTACGCCGGTCGCGCGGTCATTCGGTACGCGCGTCCGAGCAACGCACCGGCGAAGAAGATGTCCTCCACTCGGGCATCGGGGTCGACCGGCTTGGGCAGCTCGTCCGGGCGGCGCTCAAGGTACCGATCGGCAAGCCGTCCGAGGAACTGCCCGTACCGTGGATCGCCCGTCGCCTCGCTGAGTTCGTCGGCCCAGACGTAGGCGGAGTGCACCGCGCCGTCCGCCGCGCTGACGCGGTCGAACGCAGCGGCCTCGATCGATGGGGCAACCAGCGCGGCAATCGCCGGGGCCGGGTGGGCGCCATCCGGCGCGAGCGCGAACAGCCGGAGATGGCCGCTCAGCGCGACCCCTCGGACGTAGTTCGCCGGCTCGAGCACGTCTCCGTACTCGGCAGCCAGGATGCGGGCGACAGCCATCGGTGGGCGCGCCATCCGAGCCTCCTCGATTCCCCGCCGGTCGACCGACTACCCGCGCCCGATGTAGGGCATCTTCGTCGCCATCACGGTCATGAACTGGACGTTCGCGCCCAGCGGCAGCCCCGCCATATAGACGATCGCATCGCCGACATCCGACACGTCCATCGTCGGCTCCACGGCGACCGCCCCGCTCGGCTGCGGCACGCCGCCGCTCATCCGGGCGGTCATCTCCGTTGCCGCGTTCCCGATATCGATCTGCCCACAGGCGATGTTGTACTTCCGCCCGTCCAGCGAGGTCGCCTTGGTGAGCCCGGTGATCGCGTGCTTCGTCGCGGTATAGGGCGCCGAGTTGGGCCGAGGCCGATCGGCCGAAATCGACCCGTTGTTGATGATCCGTCCGCCGATCGGCTCCTGCGCCTTCATCAGCCGGAACGCCTCCTGTGTACAGAGGAACGAGCCGGTGAGGTTCACGTCCACCACCGCTCGCCACTGATCGACCGTCAGGTCCTCCAGCGGCACCCCCGGCGCGCCCATCCCCGCGTTGTTGAACAACAGGTCGAGGCGTCCAAACTCGCGCTTTGCCGTCGCGAACAGCGCCGCGACCGCCGCCGGGTCGCTGACGTCCGTCACCACTGCCCGGACGCGGGACCCGGCCGTCCCCGCCTGGTACACGGTTTCATCGAGGGCCTCGGCACGCCTGCCGCCGATCACGACCGTCCAGCCCGCCTCCAGCAGCGCAAGCGTCGCGGCGCGACCAACGCCAGAGCCGCCGCCGGTCACGATCGCGATTCTTGTTATGTCACTCGTTGTCATGCCTGCTCCCCTACCCGTGCCGCTGCCGCCTCGTCGCTACTTAGGCCGAGGCCATATCGATGCGCCCAGCGCAGGCCCTCGATCGTTCCGTTGGTCGGTCCGTACTCGCAGCCCACCCAGCCGTCGTAGCCAAGCTCGTCGAGCAGCGCGAACAGGTAGGGGTAGTTGATCTCCTGGCGCTCATCGGGCTCATGACGCCCCGGCACGCCCCCGGCCTGGACGTGCGCGACGATGTCCAACTGCTTGCGCAGCGACTCCGTCAGTGAGCCCTCCATGATCTGCAGGTGGTAGAAGTCGAACTGCATCCGGACGTGATCGCTGCCCACCGCCTCGATGATCCGGCGCGCCTGCGCGCTGCCGGTCAGCACGTACCCCGGGTTGTCCGTGGTATTGAGCGGCTCCAGCAGCAGCCGTACGCCAGCGGACTCCGCCACGCGCGAGGCCCAGCGCAGATTGGCGATGAACGTCGCCTCGGCACGCGGGTCGTCCGAGGCCCCGGCGACGCAGTGGAGCTGGCTGCAGCGCATCGCCTCCGCGTAACGCAGCGCGCGCTCCAGCGCGGTCCGGAAGTCCGCCTCGCGGCCCGGTAGCGCCGCCAGCGCGGGCTGTACGTTGATCAGCACGGCCTCGAGGTCGTGTCGCACCAACTCCGCGGCCAGCGCCTCGGCAGGCTCCTCGTAAGGTGCTTGCACCTCGACGGCGCGGAAGCCGGCGGCGGCAGCGAACCCGAAGCGCTCAATCAGCGGCGCTTCCTGGAACAACCACGAGACACTGGCGGCGAACTTCGGCATGGGCGCCATCCTACGCGGGACTGGGTAGCCATTCGGGCCTCAGCCAAACCTCGCCTATGATTTCGCGACTGGAGGCCCCATGACCGATCAGATCTTGCTTGAGACCGCCGACGCTATCGCCACGGTGACGTTCAACAACCCGGAACGCCGGAACGCAATCACCTTCGAGATGTGGCACGAGCTGCGCCGCGTCCTCGTCGACATCAAGCATGACGACGCGGTCCGCGTGATCGTCTTCCGCGGCGCCGGCGATGTCGCCTTCTCGGCGGGCGCCGATATCAGCGAATTCGAGACGCGCCGCAAGAACGCCGCACAGGCCACCATCTACAACGCCGCCTTCGACGCCGCGATGGACGAAGCGGAGGCTGTCGGCAAGCCGACGATCTGCCTGATCAAGGGCGCCTGCGTCGGCGGCGGCTGCGAGTTCTCCGCGGCAACGGATATCCGCATCGCCGCGGACAACGCGCGCTTTGGCGTGCCGATCGCACGCCTCGGTCTGCCGATCGCCTACCGCGAGATGCGCCGCATGATCCGCCTGATCGGTCGCGCCAAGACCATGGAACTGCTGCTCACCGCCGACCTGATCCCGGCCGAGGAGGCGCACCGCATCGGTCTCGTGAACCACGTACGCTCGCTCGAGGACGTCGAGGCCTTCGCCTACGACATGGCCTCGCGCATCGCCGCGCTGGCGCCGGTCGTGCACCGCGTCCACAAGCAGATCGCCACGACGGTCCTCGAGGACCCGTCGCTCGCCGGGCTGACCGCGGCCGATCAGGCGCTCGCGGTCTCGCCGTATGACACCGCGGACTTCCAGGAGGGCTGGCGGGCGTTCCTCGAGAAGCGCACGCCGCGGTTCGAGGGCCGCTAGCCGGACCGCGCTTCGGCGCAGGTCGGGAATCGCTCCCCCTTCGAAGCCCGGCCGCGCCTGAGCAACAACCCTGAGGGCGATTCCCGCTGAGCGCGATACGCTCGGGGCGTCCGCTTCGAATCACCGGCGACTCGACGCCGCCCGTCGTCGGGTGTCTCATGTGCGATCCGAGTCGCGTGATCAACCGAACGGAAGCTGTCCTCACCACTGATGTCCACCGCGCCCATCGCTCCGCTCGTCACGGTCGCCATCGCGACGCGGAACCGTGCCGCGCTCCTTGCCATCGCGCTTGAGAGCGCCATCAACCAGACCTTCACCGACATCGAAATCCTGGTGCTCGACGACGCCTCGACGGACGGGACCAGCGAACTGGTCGCCCGCTACACCGACCCGCGGATCCGCTACGTCCGACACGATCCGAACATCGGCATGGCCGCCAACTGGAACTACGGCTACGTCCATGGACGCGGCGAGTACGTCGCCGTGCTGCACGACGACGACTACTGGCTCCCGACGTTCCTCGAGCGTGCGGTCGCTGAGTTTCGTATCGACCCGACCGCCGCCCTCGTGTTCGCGCCGTACGCAACGGTCGACGAGCAGGGGGCGGTCGTCGGTGACGCTCCGCGTGAACTGACGGAGGTCGGGGTACTCGATCCACCGCCAATCGTCCTCGAGCAACTCGTCCGCACCACCTGGATCGGCTGGCCGTCGATCATGATTCGGCGCGAATGCATGTTGGAGATCGGCGGCTTCCGCGAGACGTTCCCGTACCACAAGGACTGGGCCGTCTGGCTGCAGCTCGCCGCCCGCTGGCCCGTGCGCTGGATCCCGGAGCAACTCGGCGTGTACCGCGTCCATGGCGGGCAGTTCAGCGAGGAGTTCCGCGACACCGGCACCTCGCTCGCCGAGGATCGCTACCAGATGCTCTGGGAGACGATCCCGACGCTGCCCGTTCCGAATGCGCGTCGCGCACTCCTGCTGCGAGGCGCGCTCGAGGCGTTCGCCGAACAACAGCTCGTGCTTGCGTGGGACCTCGCGAAGGCGGGGGACGGCCAGGCCGCCCGGCAACAGGCGCGGTTCGCGTTCCACGTCGATCGCACGGTGCTGATGCGATCACCGCCGCTCGTCGTTGCCGCGTTCGTGGGTTCGTACTTCCCACCGCCGCTGATCCGTGGCCTCGATCGGTTGCGCGGTGCGCTGCGGCCGATCTTCAGGCGTGCCTAGGCCTCGGCCGGGTCGCGGCCCTCGAGGGCTACTCAGCGCGGCCGCAGATGGTCCGCCAGCCGTAGCGCGAGCGCCACGAGCGTGAGCGTCGGGTTCGAGGAGCCACCGGTGGTGAACACGGAACTCCCCCCAACGTAGAGATTCGACAGGCCGTGCACCCGGCAGTCCGCATCCACAACCCCCGATCGCGGATCGTCGTGCATCCGCGTCGTGCCCATGTGGTGCCAGTTGCCGAACACCGGGATCCGATCGTCGCGGTCGTCCAGCAGCGATTCGAACGTCCCGAGCCCCTGACGCTCGAAGTCGGCGCCCAGCACCGCCGCCGAACGACGAAGTGAGTCGAAGTCCCGGTGGGTGAGCCGCCAGTCGAGTCGTGTCCTGGGCATCCCGAGGCGATCGAGGCGTGACCCGAGCTGCACGCGCGATTCCGGATTCGGTTCCTGCTCCGCCATCGCGTCGACCATCACCACGTTCCGCGGCACCCCGCCGCGGCGCGCGCGCATGTTCGCGACGAGATCCGGCGCGTGGCGCGCCATCTCGGCGACCGAACGCACGGTCCCGTGGACGCGGTTCTTGTGCTGAATCGCCCGCCGAAAGCGGTTGAGTGCGCGCCAACCGGGGGACGTGGCGGTCGGTCGCATCGGGAACAACTCGAAGACGGCGTTCATCAGGTCGTGCTCGCGCAACCCGTCGTCGTCGATCCGGAGATGACCGCGCAGTGTTTCGCCGTCCGGTTCGCGCCGGTGCCAGTCATAGAACGGCATCGCCTCCAGCGCGTCTTCGCGCGCGTACCAGCGGCCCACGGTGACCTGCGGGTGCTCCATGAAGTAGCGGCCGACCAAGTCGTGCTCGTTGCCAACGCCGCGTGGATCTCGATCCTTCGAGGCAAGCATCAGCCGCGCGTTCTCGATCGCCCCCGCCGCCAGCACGAAGGTCGTCGCGCGGACGCTGAACGAGTTGCCGTCGAGCGTGCGTACCTGGACCGACTCCAGCGCGTCACCGGGCCCCTGGTGCAAATTCACTACCGAGGAGCCGGTCAGTACCTCGACCTGTTCGAGACCCCGGAAATGATCGGCCAAACCCGAGAAGTGGCCGGCCGGGGCGTAGCGGAAGACCACCGTCTCGAGGATGCCTTCGTCCAATGGAACGCCCACGGTCTGCTCGTGCGCGAGCCACGACGCCGCCTCGTAGGACGCGAGCGAGAGCCCGCAGGCGACCTGCGCACGCTCGTAGTAGGGAGCCAGCGTCGCGGCATCGATCGGCCAGCCGGACTCGGCAACGGCGGATCGCGCCTCGAAATCCACGGCGTCGAACGGGCGGTTCTGCAGGCCGTGGCTCAGCAGCACGTTTGACGAACCACCAAAGGCACGCGCGCGCGAAGCGCAGCGGCGTGTAGGGCTGACCATGTACCGAGCCGGACGCCAACGACTGGGCGCCGCGCGTGTGCTGGCGCAAGATCCGCCATGGCTCGCGCAGCGACTTCGTATACCCGACGGCGCCGCTCTCCAGGACAAGCACGCGCGCGCCGGAACTCGCCAGCTCCTGGGCAATCGTTAGGCCGGCCGGACCGGATCCGATGACGCACAGATCCGCCTCGAGCGTCGCTCCGGAGGGCACATCCGCACCATCACGAAACATCGGAGATCGATTCAGGTTCGGTCACGTCGCCGCCTCAAGCCGTCAGGCACACCCGGGAACGTCAGGAATACTCACGATAGCCGGAAGCGGCATGGCAGGCGATGATCGAACGCGCGAGGACCGTGGCCTGCCCACGCCCCGCTGCTTGCGCGCAACACCACGAACGGCTGACCGCCGGCGAGCCTGCTCGGAGCGTTCATGGCTGACGAGATGACAGGCGATCCGGGCGCCTCCACCGTCGCGCGAGACTCGATGACCATCGGCATCTGGGCCGTGGCGACCCGCGTCACCGGGCTGGCCCGCCTCGTGGCGACCGGCGCAATCCTCGGCCCCACCTTCTTGACGAACATCTACCAGAGCACCAACGTCGTCCCGAACCTGCTGAACGAGTTGCTCGCCGGCCCGCTGATCGCCGCGGTGCTCGTCCCCCCGCTGGTCCGCTACTTCGAAAAGCACCAGGACGCCGAGGCGCGGCGATTCGCCAACGCCGCCCTCGGACTCGTGCTCGCGACGTTCGCCGTCACGATCGTGCTCGCCCTGGTCGGCGGGCCGCTGTTCGTCCGCCTGCTCACACTCGGCGTCGGCGACGAACTCTCCAGCGATGCACGACGGGTCGCCTGGGTGCTGCTCCTGTTGATGCTCCCGCAGGCCTTGCTCTACGGAACGATCGCGGTCGCGATGGCGGCGCAGCAGGCACGCGGCCGCTTCGCGATCCCCGCCGCGGCTCCACTCGTCGAGAACCTTGGCATCGTGATTACCCTCCTCGCCGTGATCCGGTTCCATGGCACCGGGTTCGAGGTCGACGAGGCCGACACCGGCCTACTGCTCCTGCTCGGCGGCGGCACGACGCTCTCGGTCGCCGCGCACGCCCTCGTCCAGTGGGTGGGCGCGCAGCGGGCCGGACTCCCGTTGTGGCCGACGGTCCACTGGCGCGATCCGGAGATCCGCTCGGTGATCCGGCTCGCCATTCCCTCGATCGGCTCGGCCTCGATCGGCATCCTGCTCGTCTGGAGCGGCATCATCGTTGCCGGCATTGTCCCCGGTGGGGTGGTCGCCTTCCAGACCGGCGTGATGTTCGCGACGCTGCCGAGCGCGCTGATCACCCGCCCCATCAGCACCGCGCTGCTTCCGCGCCTCGCACGGCTGCGAATGGGCGACCCGGCGCGTCTCTTCGAGGAGTACCGCACCGCCCTGGGTGTCGTGCTGTTCATGGCCTTCCCGGCCGCGCTCGGCCTCGTCGCGATCAGCGGCGTGCTCGCGAAGGGGATGGCCTTCGGATCGATGGCGACCCCCGATGGTGTCGAGTTGCTGCGCCTGGGGATCGCCGGGGCCGCCCTGCGCGTGGTCCCCGGGGCGGTCTTCGAGGTCGCCTGGCAGGTCGCCTATTCGGCGCGCGACGCGCGCTCGACGTTCGAGGCGACGATCATCCGTGCCATCGCGATCATTCCCGGTCTGGCGATCGCCGCATGGGTCGGTGGCGCGACGATGATCCTGATCCTCGGGCTCAACAGCGGCATCGCCGACTCCGCCGCGTCGGGCTACCTCGATCGGCGCGTCCGCGCGGCCGCGGCGCCGTCACGCACGCTCCGCAAGTGGCTCCCACGCCAGCTCGTCGGGGCAATCATCGCCGGAGTCGCCGCTTGGGCGGTTGCGACCGGCCTCGACAGCCTCGTCGACTCACGCCTCGGGGCATGGCTCGCCATCGCTGCCGGCGGCGGCGCCGGACTGCTGGCATACGTCGCGGTGCAGCTACCGTCGGGGCTGCACGAACTCGATGCCTTTGGCGTCCGCATCCCCCAGCGTCTGCGCGCCCTCGCCGGCCGGTAGCCATCGCATCACGCGCAACCATCGCGCGCCTCCGTGCACGGTCACGCCACGAAGTGCCGCAGCCGAGCGATTTCTGTCAGAAAGCGACTGCGCGGCACTAGACAAACGCCCTTGAGAGAACGATCATCTGTTTATTCAGGAGTTATGACACGCGCGGTTCCCCGGTGTCGCTCGCGATACCGGTACGAGCACAGCGAGTGAGGCAGAGCCATCTCCGCGTCTGGCGATCGTGAGTCACGCAGTTGACCATCCACCGACCGAAAGCCGCACCGTCCCGAGTCATCGTCACGTACGCGTGCGGGCACGGTGCCCGCGTCTCCTCGGATCTGCTGCTCCAGCGCCGTGACGAGATCCTCCAGGGGCTCCGCTGCCCCGCCTGCCAGGTGACCGGCGACACCGACACCCGCCCAAACTCTCCCTAGCCACCACTCACCGAGGGCGGCCTCACCACAGGCCCCGCTGCTCGTGGTTCAAGCGGCGCGCCTAGCCGCGCGCTCATCCGCGCGGCTTCCTTCGAGGTAGGCGTACGAACGGGCGCCCCGCACGCGGGCGGGCACCCTCGATCGGTTAGAGCCGGGGCCGCAGCTACGAGCCGGCGCGGTGCTCACGATCGTGCTCATCGCGGCCGGAGACGGTCCCGATGGTGATCGCGAACGCGGTGCCAAGCGTCAGCAGCACCGCTCCGGCGATCAGCGAAAGCATGTCCATTGTTGTCTCCCATCCCGCCGGATCGCCCCGGCCTGGCTACTACCTAGAGTTGCGATCGACGCATGCGCCGCTCCGTGGCCAGTCGCGCTGCTTGCGAGCGCCGCTCCACATCGAGCTTCGAATAGATCTGTGACACGTAGTTCTTGATCGTCTTGTCGCTCAACGAGAGCTCCGCGGCGATCTCACGGTTCGTCAGGCCGTCGCCAATCAACGAGAGGATCCGGTCCTCCTGTGGCGTCAGTGACGTGAACGGATCGTCCGCCGGGTGGCGTGCCGCGCCGCTGCGCAGGCGTTCCAGCACCGTCGTCGTCATCTTCGGATCAAGGAGCGATCCACCTGCGGCGACGGTCGTAAGGGCGTCCCGCAGCTTCCCCGAGTCCAGGTCCTTCAAGATGTAGCCGGCCGCTCCCGCCATCACCGCGGAGTAGAGAGCATCCTCGTCCGCGTAGGAGGTGAGGATTACGACCTTGCTGCCCGGCACCTGTTCCCTGATCCGACGGCACGCCTCGACACCGGAGCCGTCCGGTAGCCGCAGGTCCATCAGGATCACGTCCGGCGCGACGCGCAACGCCTCACGCACCCCGTCCTCCACGGTGCCGGCTTCGCCCACGACGACCAGGTCGCCTTCCTCCTCCAGCACGGCCTTCAAGCCCCGGCGCACGATCTCGTGATCGTCCACCAGGAGAATGCGAATCTGTTGGCTCATGACGACACCTCCGTGTCGAGTGGGAACGTGGCTCGGAGAATCGCGCCCTGGTTGGGCGCGGATTCGATGATGATCGATCCGCCGATGTCGGCGACCCGTTCCTCCATACTGCGCAGACCAACCGACCGCTCCGGGACCCGATCGCGATCGAAGCCTTGCCCGTCGTCGGCGACTTCCAGTTCAAGCACGTCGCCTCGCCGTAGCAGCGTGACCGACGCACGCTCGGCGTGCGAGTGTCGCCGGATGTTGGAGATCGCCTCGCGAACGATCAGATAGAGCTGACGCTCGCGCCGCTTCCCCAGCGATGCGGGGCCGAGTTCGATCCGCTCCGACCAGCGGATCCGATCGTCGCTACGCAGTTGCCCGGCGATCCGCGTCGCCAGCAGTTCAGTGGAGGTCAGCCCTTCGACCCCGCGCTCGAGCTGGGCGATGTAGGCCCGCAAGTCGCGAATCACCTCGCCCAATGCCTCAACGGCCCCGTCCAGTGCCCCTTCGAGGGCGTTCGGGTCGTGGCGCGACGTCTGCAAACCCAGCCCGACCGAGTAGATCGACTGGATGAGATCGTCGTGCAGGTCGCGTGCGATCGCGTCGCGGATGCGGTACCGCTCGACCGCCCGCGCCGCCGCCTGCCGCCGCACGCTGGAGAGCGCGATCGTGCCGATGTCCGCGAGCTGCGTCAGTGCGAGCTGGTCGACCTCGGTTGGGTGCTGTTCGTAGTCGCAGGCAAGCGACAGGATCGTCGCACGGTCATGTCCCGCAACGCAGACCAGCACGTGGTGATCGGGCACCAGGTCTTCCAACCAGTGCTGCCCGGTCCCCAGCGACTCCGCCACCTCGGCAATCGAATCCGCCAGCGAAGAGTCGTTCGGATAGACGAGCGGTCCGTCGAGGTCGGCGCCGCCCTCCGGCCAGATCAGCACCAGGTGCCGCTGACTCGGAAACAATCGCTCGACGCTCCGCGAGAGCGCATTCGCGCAGGCGCGTTCGTCCTCGATGGCCTGCAGTTCCACCGAGGCCCGAACGATCTCTTCCGCGCACTCCGCGCGGCGCAGCTCCAGTTCGTGAACCATCGCGTTGCTCATCGCCACCGCCGCGTAGGGGGCGAGCGCTTGCAGGCGATGCTCATCTTCCTCGGTGAATGGTGCGCCACCGACCGGTCGCGTCACGTAGAACGCGCCGATGACGACGCGCCCGCGCATGACCGGCACACCCAGGTACGGGCCCATCACCGGATGCCCCGCCGGGACCCCACTCGCGGCCGCGTGATCGCTGATCAGGTCGACCCGCACCGGCGCACTTCGCTTGGCGACCTCGCCGAGCAGTCCACCGCCGCGTGGCAGATGTGGCATGAGCGCCACGGCGTTCGCGTCCATCCCGTGGGTGATGAACCGTGCCAGGTCGCCGGGCGCACCGTGGGCGCCGTAGACGCCAATTGCCGCAAAGGGCGCCGAGGTGAGATCACTGGCCGCAGCAGCCAGCCGTTCGGACACCTGCTCCAACGGTGCGAGTTCCGCGATATCGAGCAGAATCGGCTCGAGTCGAGCGAGAATGATCTCTGGCGCCGCGTTCATCGCGTCAGCGTAGAAACGCTGGTCCCGCGCGACCAATCCGCAAAGTCCCAGCGCGATGTGACTTTAGTCCTGTGACCATCTCTGACGGCGAGCAGTGGCTAGCCGGCCGCCTCCGGCAACGCGACCGTTTCCCCATTGTGGGTCGCGCGAATCAGCTGGCGGTCGACGATCTCCAGGTGCCGTGGCGTACCCGGGTTCGGCATGCCTTCGCTCTGTCCCAGCGTCAGGATCTCCGCGTGGAGCCGGCCCGGCTCCAACTCGAGGAACGCGACCGTCCCGAGCCGAGTTTCCTTGTGGTGCAGCAAGTTCGGGCTGCCGGAGTTGATCAGCACCACGCCGTCGCGGTACTCCAGCCGCTCGACGTGCGTGTCCCCGCTGATCACGATGTCCGGCTCGAGGCCGGCGAAATCTCGGCGCAGAATCTCGGCCATGTCGCGATCTTCGCGCCGCAGGTCGTGCACCATGCCGATCCGCCAGCCCTCGATCTCCAGGTACTGGCGATCCTCCACCCGAGGATCATCGAAGACGTCGTGGTTCCCTCGGGCGGCACGCACCGGAGCGTATGCCTCCATCCAGTCGAGGACCGACGGTCGCGAGATGTCGCCGCCGTGCAGGATCAACTCGACCGAGGCGAGGAACTCGCCCACCTCCGGACCCAGCTCGTCGAGCGAGTGAATCAACGAGGGCAAATGGGTGTCGCTGATCAGGCCAATGCGCACGTCGCCAACCCCTTCGTCCATTCGTTCCCACTGATCGTCGTCACGACGGTATCAGCGACCGGTGAACACCGGTTCCCGCTTCTCACGGAATGCCTTCGGCCCTTCCTCGGCGTCATCGGTCGCGCGCGCCAGCGCAGCGATCCGGCGCTCGTAGTCGGTGTAGCCGTCCAACTCCAGCAGCGCCGACCGGTTTACGGTCAGCTTCCAGGCGGCGTAGGTCTTGGTCGGACCAGCGGCCAGTGCCCCGACAAACGCATTCAGCTCCTGATCCCAGTCCTCGGCGGCCCAGACGCGCTGCAGGATGCCGTAGCGCTCCGCCTCGGCCGCGTCGATGACGCGCCCGGTCATCAGCAGATCCATCGCCCTCGACTGCCCGATCAGGCGCGGAAGCAGCAGCGGCACGGCCTGCCCGGCGAAAATCGCCTTCTCCGCACGGATGTCGCCAATCAGCACATCGTCGCGCGCCACGCGGAAGTCGCAGGACAGCGCGGTCACCCAGCCGGCGCCGTGACAGCGCCCATTGAGCGCGGCAATCACCGGCTTCGGGCACGACATCAGCGTCTTCGTCATCAGGTGGTGCGGCCCCAGGTTTGCGTTCAATCCCGGGCGCTCCCAGCGCGCCGGTAGATCGCCCATGCCGCCGACGATGTCGTCTCCCGAGGAGAACGCGCGGCCCTCGCCGGTGATCACGATTGCGCGCACGCTCTCGTCGCGGCCGCACTCATCGACGATCTCGGTGATGCCCTCGATCATCGAGAACAGGATCGCGTTCAGCCGTTCCGGGCGGTTCAGTGTGATCGTCGCCACGCTGCCCTGTTGCTCGAACTTCAAACCCTCGTACTCGCGCGTCATCGTCGCTCCCTCCGCAGTGCGTCACGATACTCCGAGGACGGCGTCCTCGATCGCCCACTACGCGTGCTGTTCGCCCCGCCGGCGCTCGATCCACGTGGAGTGCTCGTCCTCGTGGCCGCTTCGCAGGCCCGCTTCGCCGTAGAGCGCCGGGTTCAGCCCGCGCGGCGTCGCTGCCGCGATCGCCTCCAGCAGCCGAGCGCGCGAGGTCGTCAGTTCCCACCGCACCTGCGCCAGCGACAATCCGCGTCGCAGTTCGTAGGACATCGCCCCGAATGCCACGCTCTGATCCTCGGTCGTTCGCCAGGTCGAGTCGTATCCGGCGGAGATGCGATCGACCTCGGTCGCTCGCAGTTCATCCCAGCTCGCGATGTGCGCAAGGTGGTCCTTGACCGACCAGCCGTCGAGCGACGGTTCCGCCAGCACTGTGTCGTCCAGCCCGTCGATCGCCGCGACCAGGCGCGCGCGGCTCGCCCCGTAGTACTGCAACAAGGCTTCGCGATCCTCGGACATGAAACCTCCCATCGCCGCCTCAACGGCTATGTGGCGCGCGTCCGTGCCTGCTAGCTGCTGGCTGCGTCCAGGCGCCGCTTCGCCTCGGCAATCACGTCCGCGGGGAGCGGCCCGCGCCGCGCCGCCGCCACGTTTGCCGCGAGGTGGTCCGGAACCGCCGTGCCGACGATCGTCGTGTGTACGTCGGTGGAACTGAGCGTGAAGCGCAGCATGAACTCCATCCGATCCATGCCGTCGAGCAACTCGTCGAGGCCCGCCGACTCCCAGAGCGCACGCGGGCGCTCCGGTTCCACCTCGGGCAACCGCCGCACATCCCACTGCTTGTCCGCCGCCGGTCCGCCGCGCGCGACACCGCCACGGATCACCGTCCCGGCACCGCCGCCGGCGGCATCCGCGATCAGCGTTTCGTGCTCGCGTTGCAGCGCCGAGTACGGGATCTGGAACTCGTCGAACACGCCCATCGCGATGTGATCCGCGAGGTGGGGAATCGTCCCCGACATCCCGAGGAACCGCACGCTCCCCGCCTGCTGCTGCGCGCGTAGCTCCTCGATCGCTCCGTGTTCCTCAAGTTCCGCGCGCGACGGGCTGCCGTGGAACTGCACCACATCGAGGTGATCCGTCCGCAGCCGCCGCAGGCTCTGCTCGATTGCCGCGCGCACGTTCTCGCGGGTGTAGACGTGCCGAGGGCGCTCCCCGGCCGGGGTCTCGACCGCGACGGGGCAGCCCACCTTCGTCGCGAGGATGTACCCGTCGCGACGCTCGGCGATCGAAGCGCCGATCATCTCCTCGCTCGGCCCGTAGTCCGGCGAGGTGTCGATCAGGTTGATCCCCGCGTCGAGGACGGCGTGCAGCATCGTGCGCGCCTCTTCGGCGGACACCTCGCGCCCGAAGCGGCTATCGAGCGACATCGCCCCGTATCCGAGCGTCGTCACCTCGAGACCGGTGCGTCCGAGCATCCGTGTCGGCAAACCCGTGTCGGTCATCTCGATCGTCCTTCCAGTGCCGCTAAACCACCTCAAGCGCGCGGTGCTGCGGAGGCGGTTCCACCTCGATCGCGTCGCCGGCACGCACCTCGCCGCCCTCGATCACCACGGCCATCACGCCGGCCTTGCGCACGAGGTTGCCCGCGTCGTCGCGATCGAGGACAGCGGCCATCAGGCCCGGGCACAGGTCGTCGAGCTGGGAGCACGGGTTGCGCAGCCCGGTCACCTCGATGACGGCGGCGCCTCCGAGGCGCAGTCGCGTCCCCGCCGACAGCGCCAGCAAATCGATGCCGCTGGTCGTCACGTTCTCGCCCATCTCGCCCGACGTGATCGCGAAGCCCGCTGCGCGCAGCTCCTCGTGCAACTCCGCGTGGATCAGGTGTACCTGGCGCTGGTTCGGCTGCGACGGATCGCGCCGCACGTGCGAACGGTGCTTCACGGTCGCGCCGCGATGGGCGTCGCCCTCGACACCCTCGCCCGCCACCAGCCGGATCGTCGGCTGCGTTGGCTTCGCCATCGTGTGCCCGGAGCTGCGGTGTACCGCGATCACGGTCCCCGGCATCGTCGTCCCTCCAAGCTCCCGCCTCGGTGGCTGCTAACCACCACCAGCGGCGGCGGCCTCGCGGTCACGCTGGCGTTCGCCGGCGGATTGAATCGGTTTCGAACGCGCGATCAGCGGCGAGATCAGAAGCACGAGGACCACGGTGGCGATGCCCATCACCACCGTGGTCGCTCGTTCGCCGAACGCGTCGGCGGCCAACCCAACCGGATACCCGGCGAGCATGAACCCGGCGAACGCCAGCCCCGTCAGTGAGGTCACCCGGCCGTAGTACGCGGGCTCCGATTCGATCACAATCACCGCGCTGTTCAGCGTCTGGAAGGCGCCGGTACCGAGGCCCGTCAGGAACATCGGCACGAACAAGATCGCGAGGCTCGGCGCCAACCCCGTGAACACAAGCGCGACACCGGTGAGCAGCGCACCGGCGCTGTAAATCGTCAGCGCGCGTGGCGACGAAGCGATTCCCGCCACCGCGAGGCTCGCTGCCAGCCCGCCGACGGCGCTGATCGTCTGCAGCAACCCGAACTTGTTCACGTCCTCGCCGAGCACGTTCTCCAGCAGACCCGGCAGCACTACCGCCGTCGGCGTGAGGCCGAGCACAATCATCGAAAAGAAGAGGATCAGCATCCAGCGCAGGCGCGGCTGCGACTGCACGTACTGGAAGCCATCCACGATGTCGCCGAAGACCGAGCGTCCCGTCCCACCCGGCGCACGACGCGAATCCGGCAGCAACAAGAGCGACAGCCCGCTCAGCCCGTAGAGGAAAGCCATCAGGAAGTAGGCGCCCGCCGCTCCGATGAACGACACCGCGACCAGCAGTCCGCCGATCGCAGGCGCCCAGATGCGGGCGGCGTTCAGCGCCACCTGGTTCAGCGCGACCGCGTTGCCTCGGAGGTCTTCGCCAACCAGCTCCGCGACCCACGCCTGTCGCGCGGGGCCCATAAACGCAAACATTGTCCCGATCACGAACGCGCCGGCAGCCAGGTGGAACACCGCGATCTGATCGGTGGCCAGCAGCAAACCGGTCACGAGAAACACCCCGGTGATCACGACCGATGCGACGATCGAAATCAAGCGCTTCGAGGCCCGGTCCGCGACCGCGCCACCGAGCGGACCCAGCAGCGCCATCGAGATGCCCTGCCCGAGCAGGACGAACCCGACCGAACCGTTCTTCCCGGTGATGTCGAAGGCGACGATCGCCTGCACGATCGTCGACATGAAGAACGCCGTGAACGTTGCAAGCGATCCGGTCCAGAGGATCGCGTAGTTGCGAACGCGCAGAGCGGCGAAGGAATCGTGCAACGAAGCACCCCGAGACGGAGCCTGACGTACGCGTGAGGTTCGCCCATCGTACGCCCGAGCACCGGCCGTGCTCCAACCGCCAAAACAAGCGAAACGCCCGGCAGCGGTGGCTGTCGGGCGTTTCTCGTCTGTTCCGCTGCGCAGCCCTCGAGGCCGCTAGTCGCGCGGGCCCTCCGGCCAGTGTTCCTGCTGCCAGGCGCGGCGCTGCTCCAGGTCGCTGAAGCGACCGTCGCGCCAGGCTAGCGCTTCCTTCAGCCCCTGCTCGCGGTTCCGCGTGCGCCACTCGTCCATGCCGGGCGAGGTGTGCATGCGCGCGTCCATCTCCGCGGCAAGCCGCTGCATGGTGCGTGCGCCCATCAGCTCCAGTGCCAGGTTCACCGATCGCTTGTTCCCCGCCAGCAGATCCGGATGGACCATCGCCAGACGGTCGGCGATCTCCTCGACGGTCTCTTCCAGCTCATCGAACGGCACGGCCTTCAGCACCAGGCCGGCCTCCGCTGCCTCGGTACCGGACATGAATTCGCCGGTCAGCAACATGTACTTGGCGCGCTGCGGACCAACCAGGTAGGTCCACATCTGCGCCGGCGGGCCGCCCATCGCGCGGACCGGCGGGAATCCGATGTGGGCGTCCTCCGCGGCGATCACCATGTCGCACAGCAGCACCAGATCCGTGCCGCCCGCGACGCAGTAGCCATGCACCTGGCCGATCACCGGCTTGTGCATGTCGAAGATCGTCATCCGATCCCGCTGCGCGTCCTCCATCCGCCAGGAGTCATCGTCGAAGGTTGTGGCGCCGCGGTATACCTCGGCGTACTTGTCGGTCGTGTCGACGGTTTCGCCGGCGCGAACGCGGTCAGGGGTGAGGTCGTATCCCGCACAGAACGACCGACCGGCACCGCGGAGGATCACCGAGTGCACGCGCGTGTCCTGGTCTGCGTCCCACAGTGCCGCGCGCAGCTCCGATTGCAGGCGGCGTGACAGCGCGTTCAGCTTCTCAGGGCGGTTCAGGGTGATCCGGGCGCGTCCGCGCTCCTTCTCGACGATCAACGTTTCGTAGTCAGCCATGCGGTCCCCTCCAACTCAGTGCGTCGCGTGCGCACGGTACCCGAACGACCGGCCGCGTGGGCACCCCGCACCTGATCGCGGGGGAGTCGAGGTCCATGCCGCGTCCTCGTTGGCGGACGCCAGCACGCGCCGTTCCCCCGGATCGCAAATGGATCGCAGAATAGACGCGATGAAAACGATTGCGTATTCCGTGATTTAAATCACTGACAATGACGTTCTTCATTTCTGACGACTGCATCCCGACGATCTCTTATCGTCAGAAATAGATCTCGCCTTGACATCCCTCTTATTGCGAGCGCAATCTCACCGCGTTCTGTCGATGCCGCTTGTAATGCCGAGCGATTTGACTAGAGGGAGCCCGTCCGTGAGCACGAACAACACCAACTACTGGACACAGACCACGCGACGCCGGCTCTCGCGCCGGGGCCTGCTCCGAGGTACCGCCACCGGTGGCATTGGCCTCGCCGGTTGGGCGTTGATCGGCTGTGGTGACAGCGACGACGGCACCGCGACGGCGACCGCGGCCGCCGCCGGGACAGGCACGGCCGCCGCGACCGCGGATGCCGGGGGCACCGCGGCGGCGACCGCAGAGCCATCGAGCATGGAGCCCGTCGACGGGGGCGCTGCGCGTGGCGTATTCCTCGGCGGCAACGTCTTCGACTCGATCGACGTGCACCGTGCGTTCGGCGACCCCACCTCGTGGCTCTCGAACTACGTACTAAACAAGGTCGTCCGCTACGACAACCCGGACACCGGCGAAATCGGCGGGGATCTCGCCGAGTCGTGGGAGATCCCGGACGCCGCGACTTACACGTTCAACATCCGCCCCGATGTCTTCTGGCAGGACACGCCGATCACCGGCGGCCGCCAACTGACCTCGGAGGACATCAAGTGGCACTGGGAACGACAGGCCGCCGGCCTGCTGGCGGACGGCACCGAATCGCCATTCCGCCACCAGACGTTCTACCAGGGCATCACCAGCATCGAGACACCCGACGAGTCGACGATCATCGCGAAGCTGGCCACCCCGAACGGGACCTTCCTCGGTCGCCTCGCCGCGTACTTCTCCACGGTGCCGAACCGCGAAGCGACCGAGAAGTTCGAAGCCGACCACCGCACCCTCAGCGAGGACGCGATGCCCGCGACCGGGGCGTACACACTGAAGCAGTGGCGCTCCGACGAGGAGATCATCTTCCTCAAGAACCCGAAGAACTTCCGGCCGGGTGAGCCGCACCTCGATGGCTGGATCTACCCACTGCTCTTCGAGGACCCGAACGCCAGCCGCGTCGCCTTCGAGCAGAAGCAGATCGACGCGTTCAGCTCACCGGACCCCAGCCTCACCAAGGCAATCCTCGAGGCGAACAGCGACTCGATGTACGAGACCCTGACCGGCGTCGCAAACACCGTCTACCTGCACCTGAACATGAACCAGCAGTTCAAGGACGTACGCCTCGTCCGCGCGATGAACGCGGCCTTCGACCGGCGAGCGATGATCCAGACCTTCCACCAGGGACTCGGCCAGGTCAGCGGCCCCGTCACCTGGCTGCAGGAGGGCTACGCCCTCCTCCCGGACGAGCTGGTGACGCTGGACGGCTACCGCACAACCCGCGACGAGGACCTCAAGGTCGCTCGCGATCTGTGGGCCGCCGCCGGCGGCGACGCGTTGGGCGACGTCGACATTCAGATCCCGGACACCTGGTTGGGGCCATGGCCGGACACCACGCAGGTGATCCCGGAGATGCTGAACACGGCGATGGGCGTCACTCAGTTCAAGTCCACGCGGACCACCTACAACGACGACATCATCCCGAACCTGGCGAACGGCCAGTTCCCGAACTGGTTCGCCTGGACCTCGCAGGTGAGCAGCCCGGACCCGCGGGCGGAGCTGCGTCAGACGTTCCACTCGACGAGCACGGCGAACTTCCAGCACGTCGACAACCCGGACATCGACGCGCTTCTCGATCAGGCCCTCGTCTCGGTCGACTACGAGGAATCCGTCGAACTCTCAAGGCAAGCGCAGCGGCTGATTCTGGAGAACGGACAGTACGGGAACGTCATTCTCTACAACTACATCTCCCGCAGCGCGAGCTGGAACTACTTCCACGGCAACAACAAGATTGCCGCCAGCGGAGGCGAACCGGGACAGGGCTACAACATCTTCGCTGGGCACCTCGCCTCCAAGAATGTGTGGCTGGATCAGAACGATCCGTCATTCCAGGGACGTGCCACCGTGACGCTGTAACGAGGCAACCGGCCAGCCTGACCACGAGGTCGCGGGCCCGGGGAGGCGTTCGTGTCCCAGTACATCCTGCGGCGACTGCTGCTCAACGTCGTCGTCTTATGGTTCGTCGCCTCCCTCGTGTTCTTCGCCTCTAACCTGCTGCCGGGTGATTTCGCCCAGCGGCAGGTGGCGACGAACCTCGAGCTGGCCGACTACTCCGAGGCAATCGAGGAGGCGCGCCACATCCTCGGTCTGGACAAGCCGCTCTGGCGTCGCTACGTCGACTTCATGGCCGACACCGCGACGCTGGACCTCGGCACGTCGTACGACACCGGTCGCAGCACCTGGTCCGAACTCGGACGGCGCCTGCCGACGACACTCGAACTCGGGACGCTGATCATCTTCGTGTCGTTCGCGCTGAGCATCCCGATCGGCGTGGTCAGCGCTGTTAAACAGGACACCTGGATCGATTACCTGCTGCGCGGGTTCTCCATCCTCGGCGTCGCGTCACCGGTGTTCTTCATCGCGATCCTGATGACGCTGGTCGTTCTCAAGTTCGACTTGTTTCGGATCGACATCGTCGGCGAACCGCATTTCTGGACCGATCCGATCGGCGCCGCGAAGCTCTATCTGATCCCCACGATCGCCGGCGGCGTAGCCGGTGGCGCCGGCATCATGCGGCTGCTTCGCTCGCAAATGCTCGAGGTGATGCGGAACGACTACATCCGCACCGCGCGGGCGAAGGGCCTCCGCGAACGCACGGTGTGGGTGAACCACGCGATGAAGAACGCGGCGCTGCCGGTGCTCACGGTGATGGGCCTGACAATCGCGAACGTCGTCAGCGGCCAGATCATCCTCGAGAACATGTTCAACATCGACGGTGTGGGTCGGTTCCTCTTCACCCGGCTGATCCTGCGCGATTTTCCGCCCTTCCAGGGCGCTGTCCTGGTGATCGCCTTCGTCATCGTCACGACGAACCTCGTGGTCGACGTCATCTACGGATGGCTCGATCCGCGCATCCGGTTCACCTAGGACAGGGGCGTCCGTGGCTCAACTCGACGACGTAGCCGGGCGTATCGCCGAGGGCGTGCTGTTGCCCGAGGTACAGCGCCGCCAGGGGCGATCGCGCCTCCAGCGGCTCGGCGCGATCGCTCGCCGGAACAAACTGGGCGCGTTCGGCTTCGTGCTGATGATGCTCATCCTGCTGATCGCCCTCTTCTCCCCAATCCTTCAGCGTTACGACGAGAACGTGGCGTTTCAGACGGAGAATCCGGAGTTCAACCCGACGGCCAACCCCCTCGACATCGCCCGCAATCCGAACCTCAGCGCGCCCTTCACGCTCAACCGCTGGGAGTCGCCGGGGAGCGGGGCACACTGGCTCGGAACCGACCAGTTCGGGCGGGATATCTACGCGCGGATCATCGTCGGCACCCGGCTGGCGGTGATCATCGGGATCGGCGCATCGCTGATCTCGGTGCTGAGCGGGACGGTCACCGGGCTCGTCTCCCGCTACTTCGGCGGGCGCGTCGACCTGATCGTGCAGCGGCTCGTCGACGCGATGCAGGCGTTCCCCGGGCTCGTGCTGCTGCTGCTGCTCGTCTCGGTGATGGACCAGCCAAACCTCGCGATCACGGTCTTCGCGCTCGGGCTCCTCGGATGGTCGGCTTCAACGAGGATTGTGCGATCCGCCGTGCTCGCCGTTTCCGCGAGCACCTTCGTCGAAGCAGCGGCGTCCTACGGGGCGAGCAACCGCCGGATTATGTTCCGCCACGTCCTCCCCAACATCATGGCGCCGGTCGTCGTCATCTTCTCGATCTCGATCGGGGTGTACGTTCTCGCTGAGGCGTCGCTCTCGTTCCTCGGTCTCGGCCCGGCCGACAAGACGACCTGGGGAAAGATGGTGAACTCCGGGCGAAACGCGCTGGACCTGAACCCGTGGGAAGCCGTCTTCTCCGGCACCGCGATCACCATCGCCGTGCTTGCCTTCAACCTCGCTGGCGACGCCCTCCGCGACGAGCTCGATCCGCGGCTCCGCGGCCGCTAGCCGCGCGACCTCCGAGGGCTGCCCACCATCGAGGTGAAGCGGCAGCTACGCGTCGCCGATCCTCCGCAGCATGCGTCCGTCCCAACGGACGAACGGCCCGACCTCGGTGCCCGCCTGCGCGAGGATGTTGCCCTCCCCGAGGAGCGGACCACGCGTGACGAACGTCGAGGGCGAGACGAACTCGCCGCGCGTCGGCGGCGTGACCAGCGGCTTCGGTCGCCCGTCGCGCTGGTGAATCTGTAGCTCCACCCACAGCTCGCCGTCTCGCTGCGTCAGCACCAGATCGCGCAGCGACCCGCCGTAGCGACCGAGGATCGGCGCCAGCTCGGGCGCCGGCACGATCGCCGGTTCAACGGGGCGCAGATCCAGCAACTCGTCGAAGACCCACTCGATCAGGTCCTCGTGCAGCCGGATCCCGCTCGACGAGTTCGTCATCACGACGATGCCAAAGTCGCGCGCCGGCACGAACTTGAACCCGCACATGTGCCCGTTGGTCTCGCCGCCGTGACGCCAGACCTCGGTGTCGCCGGGCAACTCACGCATCCAGGCGAAGCCGATGCCCTCGCAGTTGCTACCGCCGTCGACCTGGCGCGTCTGCATCGAGCGCAGCGTCGCCTCGCCGAGCACCCGCGACGTCTGCCCAACCGCGTCCGTACCGGTCCCGTCCCCAAGCTGGAACCGCAGCCAGCGCAACTGATCGAGGACATTCGACGCAATCGCCCCGTGCGCGGCCGCGCTGCGAGCGAGATGCCAGGGCCGCGCGACCTCGATCTGGCCGTCACGCACGAGGTGTCCCGCGACGAAGCGGTGTAGCAGCACGTCGTGCGGGCGAATCACGGAGTGCGTCAGGCCGAGCGGCTCGAAGATCCGCTGGGCGACCAACTCCTCGTAGGACAGTCGATCGCCGGCGAGCACCTCGGCGAGCCGCCCGAGGACGGCGAAGCCGGCGTTCGAATAGGCGTAGGCCGCACCGGGTGGGGTGTCACAGGGAGCATCAGCGAGCGTGCTGACCGTCGAGGCCAATCGGTCGTCGACCGGTCGCGGATGGACGAGGAACCAGTCACCGTCGAAGCCGCCCGTGTGGGTCAGCAACTGGCGCGTCGTCAGCGTGTCGCTCCACTCCTCGCGCTGGAGCCGCAGCTCCGGGAGGTAGCGGCGAATCGGCAGATCGAGGTCCAGCCGTCCCGCTTCCAGATCCTGCATCAGCAGCGTCGCGGTGAAGGTCTTGGTCGTGGAACCGATCTGGAAGAGCGTGTGCTCGTCGACCGCGAGCGGGTGTTCGATGCTTGTCGCGCCGAAGCACTCGACCGTCTCGCGACCGCCCTCGAGGATGCCGACCACCACCCCGGGTACGGCGAGGCGTGCCATCGCCTCCTCGACGCGCGCGCGCAGCCCCTGCCGAAACGCGGCGTCGACCGCCATCAGCGGGATTCGGGGACGATGCCTCGAACGTTCGTCTCCACGCGATAGACGCTGGTCTGCGCGGTCAGGAAGAGGGACGAGAAGTTCGGCCCGCCGAAGGTGAGGTTGGCCGCGTGTTCGGCGGTCTCGAAGGTGCCGAGGACGGTGCCATCGGCCTCGATCACCCAGACGCCGCCGGCGCCGGTGGTCCAGAGACGGCCATCCGCGTCGACCTTCATCCCGTCAGGGACGCCCACCAGATCGACCGGACGCATGTCGACGAATAGCTCACCACCGCTGATCGAGCCGTCGGCGGCAACATCGAAGCGACGGATCGTCTTGTCGCCGGAGTCGCCGATGTACAGGACGGATTCGTCGGGAGTGAAGGCGAGGCCGTTCGGCTGATTGAAATCGTCGACCAGCAGCGTCAACGCACCGTCGGGATCGATCCGGTAGACACCCTGGAAGTCGATCTCCTGCTGCGCGCCGGGCACGCCAAACGGTTCGCGGCCGGGCCGCGCCGGCTGCAGGCCGTAGGTCGGATCGGTGAAGTAGATGGCGCCGGAGCTGTGCACCACGACGTCGTTCGGGCTGTTGAACGTCTTCCCGTCGTACTGCGCGACCAGCGTCTCCGCCGCCGCGTTGTAGCCCGCTCGCGACACCCGCCGCCCCGAGTGCTCGCAGCTGACGAGGCGTCCCGACGCGTCGAGGGTGTGCCCGTTCGCGTGGCCGCTCGGCTCGCGATAGACCTCGGCGATGTCGCTCCCGGGGCGCCAGCGGTGCATCCGGTTGCCCGGGATGTCGCTGAACAGCAGGCAGTTGTCGGCCGCGATCCAGATCGGGCCCTCGGTGAATCCGAACCCGGTGCAGAGCCGCGTCTCCTCCGTCGAGGCCAACAGCTTGCTGACGCCCGCGTCGTTTCGAATCTCCATCACGCCCCCTCGCGCTACCGGCGCCATCCTAGCGACGCCGGCAACGCAACGGGGGCGACGCAACGCGTCGCTAGTGCTTGAAGAGCGGCGCGGCGGAGCCTGATTCCGCGTACGCCTTGAGCGAGGTCATGAGCTGACCCCAGGTGTAGGCGACCATGCCGATCCCGTCGTCACTCGGGAAGCCCGCGTGCTTGAAGTTCACCAGCACGCCAGGCCCATCCGGATTGGCCACCACGTCCCAGCTCACCTGCGATCCGGCCCAGTGTGGCGGAAACCCACCCGTCGAGGTCCAACGCACACTCGAGTCTGTCGCGCCGTCGACGTGCAGCTCGAACGGCATCGGCGCCACCGGTAACGCCGGCTTGATCGTGCCGCCTGCCGCTCCGTCGCCATCGCAGCGATCGGTCCACCACGACCGGATGCCCTGCACGCTGGTCAGCGCGCGAAGGACCGCGACCGGCTCCGCATTCACGTCCACCGTGAACAAGATCTCCCCTGCCATCTCAACCATCCCCTCATGACACAACATTTTAGTGATGACTGAAGAGTATGTGACTGGCGGATTCATTTCAACCGTGACTAAAATGTCCGCATGGACCCCCTGCAGACCGTCACCGAACCTCGTCGTCGCGAAATCCTGAGCATCCTCGGCGATGCCGAACTGGCCGCCGGCGACATCGCCGCGCAGGTCGGCGTGTCCTTCTCCGCAGTCTCGCAGCACCTCGCGCGCCTGCTTGAGATCGGGGTCGTCGAGGTCCGCCGCGACGGCCGCAGCCGCCTCTACCGCACCAACCGCCAGCGGCTGGCCGAGATCACGGGCGCCCTGCAGTCGATGTGGACCGATGACATCGAGCGGCTCGCCCGCATCGCCGAGCTCGCCGAACGCCACAGCGATCAGCCGCCGGAGCAACGCTGATGACCAGTGCACGGAGCGAGGACGGCGCCGCCGTCGTCGAGCGATATATCGAGGCCCGCCCGGAGACCGTCTTCGCTCTGTTCCACACCCGCGAAGCGTGGCTGAGCTGGCAGGGTGTGGACGCGACCATCGAGGCGCATCCCGGCGGCGCCTTCCGCATCGACATCCGAGGTGATGGCTGGATCTCCGGCGAGTTCATCGAGGTGATCGCCCCCCGCCGGCTCGTCTTCACCTGGGGCTGGGAAGGCGGCGACGACGCGCCCTACCCGGTGCCGCCGGGCGCGAGCACCGTCGAGGTCGAACTGACACCCGAGGGCAGCGGCACACGCCTGCGCCTGACGCACCGCATCGAGATCCCCGAACTGGAGGAGCAGACCCGCTTCGGCTGGCTCCACTACATCGAGCGGCTGGCGGTGCGCGCCGAAGGGCGCGACCCGGGCCCCGATCCGCACATCGTCGGGCCGATCAGCTAGCGCTCGCCGACCATCCGCGCGGCGCTCGGTATAGTTCGCCCGTCGCCCCCACGGCGGCGGGAGGACACGCCATGGACACGCTCGCGGTCGAACGACCTGATGATCGCCCCGGCCTCGTGATCATCCGGCTTAACCGGCCCGAGAAGCTCAACGCGATCAACAACCAGATGCACCAGGAGCTGCAGGACCTCTGCCACCAGCTCACGACCGATGGCGATGCCCGCGTGGTGGTCCTCACCGGCAACGGCCGCGCCTTCTCCGCCGGAGCGGACCTCGGCAGTGCGCCAAACATCGGCGAGGCACGACGCGCCGTCGGCACCCGCACCCCCGTCGCGGAGGCGGCCGCCGCGCGCATTGCCAGCACCATGGGCAATCGCAGCTCGGCCGCCCTCGAGAACCTGCCGCAGGTCACGATCGGCGCGATCAACGGCCTTACCGTCGGCGGCGCGGTCGTCTTCGCGAGCTGCCTCGATCTCCGCTTTGCGGCACGATCGGCCTGGTTTTCGATCCCCGAGGTGGAGCTGGACATCCCGCTTACGTGGAACGCGCTGCCGCGATTGATGCGCGAGATCGGCCCCGCCCGCACCAAGGAAATGGTGATGCTCTGCGATCGCTTCAGCGCCGAAGACGCCGAGCGCTGGGGCTTCGTGAACCACGTCGTCGAGGACGGCGAACTGATGTCGCGGGTGCTCACCACCGCCGACCGCCTGCTCGCGATGGACCCGTACTCGATCGCCGCGACCAAGGCCGCCACCACCGCGCTCGCCCAGATGATGGTCCCGCAGCAGGTGACCTGGAGTGACCCGGACCTGCTGATGATCGGTCGCGGTTTCGATCGCGGCGACGCACCCCCTCCCGGACGGGCATAGCCGCCAATGACCGAGGTGACACTCCCCCCGCTCCCGGACAAGTCGGCGCGGCCCTCGAAGCTGATGTCGGCGCACGATGCGGTCGCGCGCTTCGTCGAGGATCGCGACAGCGTCTTCCTTGGCTACACGAGCTGGGCGGGCGCCTTCGAGCGCGAGATCGCCCGCCAGCGGAAGCGGGACCTCACGGCGATCGCAACTGTCGGATCGCTGCTGCTCCCGCTCGCTGGCTGCGCCAACAAGCTGATCACCGCCTACGCCCTCGGCGCCGGCTCGCCGTGGTTCATGGAGCGCTACCACGCCGGCGAATTCCAGATCGAGGACTACACGAACCAGACCGTCGCCATGATGTTCATGGCGGGCGCGCTGGGGATCCCGTTCATCCCGACCCGCTCATTCCTGGGTACCGACTACCTGCGCGAGGACTTCTATCCGCAGCCGGGCGGCTTCCTCGGCGAAGACAAGCTCAAGGTGATCGATTCGCCCTTCGGCGGCGAGCCGGTGGTCGCGCTGCCGGCAGTGCGGCCCGACGTGAGTTGCATCCACGTGCAGTGGGCCGACGAGGACGGCAACGCCGCGTTCTGGGGCGGCGACGGCGAGGTGCGCTGGGGCCTCTGGGCCTCGAAGAAGATCATCATCTCCGCCGAGGAGATCGTCCCCCGCGGCGTGCTTCGCTCCGATCCCGGCCGTACGACCGTCCCGGGCCTGATGGTGAACGCCGTCGTCCACCTCCCCTTCGGCGCCGCCCCGTGGGGCCTCCCCGGCTACTACACCGCGCACGGCCCGATGCAGGCCGACTACCTGTTGAAGATGCGCACGGAGCAAGGCGTCCGCGAGTTCATCGACCGCTGGGTCGACGGCGTCGAGGACCACGCCGGATTCCTCGCCCGTCACGCCGAGGTCTACGGCGCGCAGGCCCTCGAGGGCCTGCGCATGGACCGGACCTGGGAGCCGCAGCGAAACATCCGCTACGGCTGGAAGGCGCAGCAGTGACCAGCACGCACCCGAGTCCGCGCGCGACCGACTACTCCCTCGTCGAGCTGATGTGCATCCAGGCCGCGCGCGAGACGGCAGGGGCGGGCGTCGCTTTCGTCGGTCTCGGGCTTCCGGTCTTCACCACCACGCTCGCGAAGCTCCACCACGACCCGGCGCTGATCTACTGCACCGAGGTTGGCGTGATGGACTGGGACCCGCCCGCCTCGGAGGTCGATCACGCCCCGAACGGCATCGCCGACCCGATCCTCAACCGTGGCGCCGCCTACGTCGGCGACATGGTCGACACTCTCTGCTCGCTCCTGATGGGCGGTCGTGTCGACCTCGCGATCTTGGGCGGCGCTCAGATCGACCGCTACGGCAACCTCAACGCGCTGATGATCGGTGACGACCGCTTCCACCCCGAGACCCGCTTCCGAGGAACTGGCGGCAACACGGACGCGGCCTGTCTCGCCCCGCGGGTGCTGACCGTGATGTCACTCGAGCCGCGGCGGTTCCCCGAGCGCGTCTCGTTCCTCACCAGCCCCGGCTACATCTCTGGCCCCGGCGCCCGCGCGGCCGCCGGCCTCGATCCGCAGGGGCCGAACCTCGTCGTCACGACAATGGGCGTCTTCGACTTCGACACCGACGATCGAGGTGCCACCGGGAGTTGCCAGCTTCGGCTGCGCAAGCTCTTCCCTGGCATCGAGCCCGATGTCATCGATGCGATCCTCCCCTGGCCGTTACTGGTGGCGGAGGACCTCGAAACTATCGAGGCGCCCTCGGAGGAGGAGCTGCGGATGCTGCGCTACCTCGACCCGCGGCGCATCAACCTCGCCGAGGGTCGCTACTAGGGCGCAAACCCCCGGCTGCCGGCCGAAGTTAGGACGGCGGCTAGGCAGCCGTCGGGAACGCGACGCCCAGCTCCTGGCCCGTCTGTCGGCGGTGTAGCAGCGACAGCGCCAGCACGGCGGCGGCCGACCGCTGCGTTGGGTCGAACTCAAGGCCCAGCTCGATGCCGTCGGCGCGCTGAATACGGCGCTTGACGGTGCAGGTCACGCGGGCCACCGCACCGTCTGGAAGCACGACGTCCAGCTCAGCCTCATGCGCGATCACGGCGGTGGCAGCGTCCATCAGCAGTGCCTGTGCCCCTGTCGGCGACAGGTCTTCGATCTCGCAGCGCAGCCCGCCGTAGGCCCCGAACAGCCGCACCGAGAAGCGCACCGAGGCCCGACGGTTTCCGGCGAACCGCGGATCGCGGATTCGTCGGACCGCCATTAACAGCAGCGCCGTGTTCATCCCCAGGAAGAAGAGCGCACCCGTCGCCGCCGGCAGCTCCGCGTAGCTCACTGGCGTCCAGCCGAGCGCGGTCGCCGGGTACCAACCGATGCCGAGCGCGCAGCCGGCCAGCAGCACGCGATGGAGCATCGGAACCGGCGTGCGCGCCCGCGTCGCGGATGCACCCTTCGGCGTCGGCATGAACCGCACGCCTCGGCCGCCGGTGATCAGCGCCAGCGTGGCTGGCAGCACGGCCGGCAGCCGCAACATCTCGAACATCAGCGAAGCGATCGGGGGGTAGTAGCCCCGCGCCAACAGGCGCAGCGTAACGAACTGCAGCAGGAACGTGGTGAGGAACGCCGGCCCGTAGACCCAACCCTCGGCCGCGATCGGCGATGCGCCCGTAAACACGACCGCGATCGGGATCACGATAAACGCGAGGGTGCGCCAGGAATCGAACCAGCCCATCAGCGTGGTCGCGAACGCCACTCGCTGAGCGAGCGTCATTCCCGGTGCGGTCAGCGGACGCTCCTGGCGGAGCACCTGCATCGCGCCGATTGCCCAGCGGTGGCGCTGCAGCATGTACTGCGATGCGTTATTCGGAGCCAGACCGCGAGCCAACACCTCGTTGTGGTAGACCGCTTTCCAGCCAAGCGCGTTCATCCGCAGCGTCGTCTGGATGTCCTCGGTGACGGAATCCGTCGCCACCAGCCCCACTTCGCGCAGGGCGGTCGCGCGGAGCACCGCACCGGTGCCACACCAGAACGCCGCCTGCCAGCGGTTCTTGCCAGGCGCGATCACGCGGTAGAAGACCGACTCCTCGTTGTACGGACGACGATCCGACTGCGTCACACCCTGGTGCTCGAACGACTCGAGGTTGTAGAAGTCCTGTGGCGTCTGGACCATCGAGACCTGCGGATCATCGAAGTAGGCGAGCGTGTGCCGCAGGAAGTCCGGCTGCGCGACGTGATCCGCGTCGAAGAACGCGTAGAAGTCCGCCGGGATGCGCTCGATCGCGTAGTTGAGGTTGCCCGCCTTGGCGTGGACGTGCTCGGGACGTGCGATATAGCGCGCGCCCAGATCCTCGGCGAGCTGCTTCACCTCGGGACGATTGCCGTCGTCGAGGACCCAGGTCTCGTGCAGGACGGGCATCGCGACCGCCGCGGCGATCGAGGGCAACAGCACCTCGACCGGTTCCTGGTAGGTCGGCAGCAGCACCGCCACACGCCCGGGCGGTTCCTCGACGGCGCGCCAGGCCGGGCCGCCATCGAGGTCCCACAAGCTCACTGTGTACAGCACCATCCCGATCGCGCTGTGGATCTCTGCGAACAGCAGTGGGATTGAGACCCACCACACGCTGAGGTCGACGGTCGAATTGATGCGCCAGGTGAGGTACGAGAACGTGACGAGCAGCGTCAGCAACGCCATCCCTCGGATCAGCGTCTGTCGCGCGCGTGATTCCGGAGCGGGGCGCTGACCACCGAGGAATTCGGGGAGCGCAGCACGTTCCCGTGCGAAGTACGGACGAGACCGCGCGTCGTTCGCCGCCATCGCATTGGCGGCGTGTCCACGGTCATGGGGAAATCGGAGGATCGGTTTCAGGTGCTCCCGCCTCAAACGGTCATCTCATGCAGTCCGAGTGTCGAAAGGCCCCGTAAACCCTGAACGGGCGCCATTCCTGCGATGCACACAGGTGCCTGTCTGCGCGGCTGAAAACATCGTGCTATGTGTGATGTGTGATGTTTTCGCCAGTAACCGACCTGAACCCAGGCGAGCCTCCGACCGGGCATGATGGCGCAATCAACACGCACCGCCGACACTCCGCCGATGACACGCATCGGCCCGCTCCTCACCCTCGATATCGCGCTCAAGCTCGCGCTCGTCGTGCTGCTGGCGGTCGGAGCGTTCAGCGGGCTACAGCAGTTCGAGGGCAAGGCGTTCGGCGGCCGGCTGATCGCCTACCCCGTCGCCGTCCTCGTACTCCCGGTCGCCTGGCGGATTGCCGGACGGCGACCGTTCCCGGCGCTGTCCGACATCCTGATTACGGCGCCGTTCCTGATCGATGTCGCGGGCAATGCCGCCGATCTCTACGACACCCTCGCCTGGTGGGATGACGCCAATCACTTCTTCAACTGGGCGTTGCTCTCGGGTTGCGCCGGCCTGCTCGTGCCACGAGCGAACCTCGCCGGCTGGCAGCTCGCCGGCCTGGTGATCGGGTTTGGTGCGGTGACCGCGATCGGCTGGGAGCTTGCGGAGTACGTCGCCTTCATCCGCAACTCACCGGAACTCGCGACGGCTTACGAGGACACCCTCGGCGATCTCGCGCTTGGCACGATCGGCTCCGCGGTGGCGGCGCTGCTGGTCACGAGGTGGTCACAGCCGGCCGCAAGCGCCAGCGCTGCCAGCACCGGCTCGAGCGCCGGTTAGGCGGCGGCCGCGTCCGCCGGCGGTTCACACGGAACCGGCCGACCCAGCAGGAAGCCCTGCCCGTATGTAATCCCGAGCTCCCGCACGATCGCGAGCTGTTCCGCCGTCTCGATCTGTTCCGCGACCGTTTCCATCCCCAGCCCATCGGCCAGCACCTTGATCGCGGCGACGACCGCGCGCTGGTGCGGGTCGGTCGCGATCGACCGCACGAACGATCCGTCGATCTTGATCTCCGTGACCGGAAGCTCCTTCACCAGGGTCAGCGAGTTGAACCCGGTCCCGAAGTCATCGAGCGCGACGCGGCAGCCGTAGCCACGCAGCATCTCGATCCAGCGTTGCGCCAGTCCGATCTCCTGCACCGCCGCCGTCTCGGTGATCTCGATGCCGAGTTGGGCGCCGAGCGCTGGCTCTTGCGCCAGCGTCGTTGCCAGATCCGCGAACAGTTGCTGATCGCGGAGACTCAACGATGACAGGTTGATGAACAGCCGGAGATCCGGCTCTCGACGCAGGCGCTCGAGTGCGATCCGGGCGACACGCGCATCGAGCTGCGCAATCAGACCAAACTGCTCGGCCGCTGCCATGAAGAGCCCCGGCTGAGCCAGCTCCCCATTCGCCATACGAATGCGCGCCAGCACCTCATGGTGGCTCACCTCGGAGGTCGCGAGGTCGACGATCGGCTGGTAGTAGACCTCCACACGATCGTCGCTCAGGGCGTTCCGTACCAGCGAGGCTTGCCGGTGCGCGCTGTCATGCGGCGTCCGATCCGTCTCCAACGTTCCAGACCAGATCACCCGGTTCCGGCCCTGTTGCTTTGCCGCCTGCATCGCCGCGTCAGCCTCCGCCAGCACCCCGGTGACGGTCGAGGTGGCATCGATCGTCGCGACACCCACGCTGGCGCTGAGGTACCACAGCTTGCCCTCGACGCTCAGGTCTGTTTGCTGGAGTGCGTTTCGGAACCGTTCCGCGCTGGTGAGCGCCTCGTCCACCGTCCGATTTCGCATCAAGACCGCGAACTCGTCCGCAGAAAGCCGAGCCACCAGCGCGCCCGGCGTGCTCCGTCGCAACAGCCCGGCCACCACCACCAGCACCTGGTCACCCGCGCCATGCCCCAGCGTGTCGTTGACGGCCTTGAAGTTGTCGACGTCGATCAGCATCAACGCCGCTTGCTGGCCTCGCGCGGCGGAAGCAACCGCCGTAAACAGCTCCTCTTCCAGCAAGCTCCGGTTCGCGAGGCCGGTGAGCATGTCGTGGGTCGCCATTCGCTGCAGGTGTCGTTCATGCTCCAGTCGCTCGCTGACATCGCGGCCAACCGCCAGCACCTCGTAGGGATTGCCGTTACTGACCAGCGGCCGGCTGATCACCTCGATCGGGACACGCCGGCCACGGCGAGTTGCCATGCGCAGCTCGTAGCGCAGCTCCCCGTCGTCCAGTCCGAACTGGCGCGCGAACATCTCGTCCGCGACTCCCTGATCGTCCCGGGCAACCAGCGAGCGCCACTGCCGCCCGATCAGCTCCGTGCGCGTATAGCCCGTCAGCCGTTCGCACGCGCGGTTCGCCGAGGTAACCGCGCCATCGAGGCCGATCGTCACGATGATGTCGTGGGCGTTCTCGAACAGCTCTTCGTAGCGTTGCTCGGTCGCTTGCTGCTGCTCCACGTAGAGCAGGCGCATCTGCTCGGCTGCCCGGCTCAACTCACGGAGCAGCCCCGCTCGTTCCTCATCCGCCGCGACGTAGGCCTCGTCGACCTCCGCCAGCAGCGCCGCCAGATCGGAGGCAGGCGGCCGCGCGGATTCGGGCTCGATACCCAGCGCGCGCAATTGCCGAGCGAGTCGGTCGTGCATCAGCCGGCCCGCTCGCGAGGCAGTGGGGCGCGCGGCGCTCGCCCGAGGGGGACTGTCAGGGCAAGGCTGTCGGGTATGAACGGCTGCCCCGGGGCGTGTTCGCCTACGTTCGCCCGGGAAGCGAATCGCGCGAACCACAATGGCCCCGCACTGCTGCGAAGCGCGCACATTCCTCTTCGCATCCTGCGCCCGTCATAGCGTCGCGCGCCGTCCATGCCGCGACGTGAAAGCTCACGCTCTGACCATCGGCTCCCCGGAACGTCTCCGCGACGCCGTCGCCACAACCATGCCGAATCGCAAGGTTTCTGACGGATGGCGCACGCCCGCCGCCAGCGCCCGTCACCTCGCGTGGCTGCCCCCGGAGCCAGCCCCTATGCCACAGCGCCTTGCGTGTCACGATCGAGCCGCCGCACCCGCCGCGACCCTGCGGTCACGCAGCGACCGTCCGGCTAGCCGCATTCGAGGAGTCAGCGATGAGTCACGTTCGTTTCCATCCGCCACATCCGCGCCTCACCAGCCCGTTCGGTGCTGACCGTTTCGGCGTCTCCGCGGAGTGGTTCGCGCGCGCCTTCGGCACGCCGTATTTCCTGATCGGCCAGACGTTTCTGGTCGTGGGCTGGATCATCTGGAATGCCGCGGCCGGATCGAGCTTCGATCCGTACCCGTTCATCCTGTTGAACCTCGCGTTCAGTTTTCAGGCCGCTTACGCCGCGCCGCTGATCCTGCTGGCCGAAACCCGCGAGGCTGATCGCGATCACGCGCGGTCACAATCAGATGCCGCTCACCGCGAAGCGATCGCCGCATCGACCCTGCAACTGCTGGAGCAGAACACCGAACTCACCCGCCAGGTGGCAGCGCTGACCGAAACAATCCATCAGCTCACCGCGGAGATTCACCGCCGCGTCGTGACCGTTTAGCCCAGTTGCGACGCGGCGCGTTGGCGGCCGGAGCCGCTCCTCGCCGAACCCCCGGTGGCTACGAGGTAACGCGCAGCTCGGGGTGCTTCAGGCCCGTTCCGGTGTTGAACAGCACGATCCGCGAGTCCGCATCCAGCCGCCCGCCGGCGATCAGCTTGCGCATCCCCGCGAATGTCGCCGCGCCCTCCGGACACACGTCGATCCCCTCGGCACGGGTGATCTCCAGGATCGCCGTCCGGATCTCGTCATCGCTCACCGTGATCGCGTCGCCGCCGGATTCGCGGACCGACTGCAAGATCAGGTCGTCCGCAAACGCCGAGGGCACCCGAATGCCGGGTGCGATCGTCGTCGCGTTCTCCCACGGCTCCGCCCGCGCTGCGCCCGCTTCGTACGCCCGCACGATCGGCGCACACCCCTCGGACTGCACGACGATCATCCGAGGCCGCTCCGCGCCGATTAGCCCCATCGCCTCCAGCTCCGCGAACGCCTTCCACATGCCGATCAGGCCGGTGCCGCCACCGGTCGGGTAAAGAATCGCGTCTGGCAACTGGCCGTCGAACTGCTCCCACAGCTCGAAGCCCATCGTCTTCTTGCCCTCGACGCGGTACGGCTCCTTCAACGTCGCCATCGCGAACCAACCCAGCTCCGCCGCCTGAGCCGCGATCCACGCTCCGGCGTCCGAGATCAGCCCGTCGACCAGCTTCAGCGTCCCGCCGTAGGTCCGCACCTCGTCCATCATCGCGACGGGCGTGTCCGAGGGCATCGCGACGTGCGCCTTGATCCCGGCGCGGGCCGCGTACGCCGCGGTCGCCGCTCCGGCGTTCCCCGCGGTCGGCATGCCAACCTCGGTGACCCCGAGCTCGACCGCCTTCGACAGCGCCGCAGAGATCCCGCGCGCTTTGAACGTCCCCGTCGGGTTCGACCCCTCGTCCTTCACCCACAGGTCCGAGGCACCCACGGTTCCACCGAGGCGCGGCGTGGGAAGCAGCGCCGTCATCCCCTCGCCCAGCGTGATCACGTGCTCGGCCTGTCGGACCGGCATCAGCTCCTCGTAGCGCCACATCGAGGCGACACGCCGCCCCAGCGCTTCCCGCGTAAACGTCGCCTTCGCCGCCTCGAGGTCATAGCGCGCCACCAGCGCCCGCCCGCACGCGTTGCAGATCGTCTGCACCACCTCGGGATCGTGCCACTCCCCGCAGATCGAGCACTCCACATGCGTCAGCTTCGAGATCGTGTCCACGTCAGCTCCCCGATTGGCCCGTTGCGCGCGGATCGCACGGTATCCAGTCAGGCTCCCGCGCGCGACACGATTCGCTTAGGCTCCACACTCCGAGCGAACGGTCCGCCCACGAGGAGCCCTCGATGAAATTCGTCCGCGTCTACACCGGACCCGACAACGAATCCCACACCGAGGTCATCCACCCGGAATTCCCGGAGCGCGACGGCACCCGCACGATCCCTCAGGACGCGGTCAGCGTGAGCTTCATCCAGCGCCCGGATGGCGGCTTCATTGACTTCCACCCGGCGCCGAGGCGCCAGTACGTCCTCTACCTGACGGCCAGCGTCGAAATCGGCCTCGGCGACGGGACCTCGGTGCTGATGGAGGCCGGCGACGTGCTCCAGGCCGAGGACACCACCGGCCACGGCCACACCTCCACCATCCGCAAGGGTGGCCTCTGCGCCTTCGTCCCGCTGTCGGACTAAGCCTCGGGGCGCGAGCGCCTTAGCCCGTAGGTACTAGCTGCATCAACACTCCACCGGTCTCCGAGGGGTGGACAAACACCTGCCCTTTGACCGGATTCCCCTCGCCGGGATCGCCAATCAACCGCACGCCCTTGGCGCGCAGATCCACCAGCGTTGCGTCGATGTCCGCGACGGCCATCGCCATCAGGTACACGCCGCCGCCGGTCCGCTCCAGGTGACGCGCCACCGGGCCGGTTTCGTCGGTCGGCTGCACCAGCTCTACCGTCGTCGGCTCGAAGTCAAAGTGCGCGGTCAGGAACCCCGCTCCGGGTGGCTCGCCGGTCCGGCTCACCTCGCGACCGAAGATCGCCTGGTACTTCGCCAGGCTCTCGGTCATGTCCTTCACCGAAATCACCACGTGGTCGATGCCGCTGAACATTGGTTCCCTCGCTCACTCGTCTCGTGTCTTGTGTTCGCGCCCGTCTAGATCCCGCGGGGGTCGATGCCCGTGCGTCCGCGTGATGCCTGCGCGTGCTCGAGCGCCGCGGCGAGATCGGCCGGCATCTCCTTGCCTGCGTCCTTGAACGCCTGCACCTGGCCGGCGCCGCCCTTCGCGAAGATCTCGCCCAGGTTGTCCTCGAACCAGTCGCGCGCGCCGGTCAGCGCCTCGATCTGTCCCTGGAAGTGCGGCATCACGTAGCGCGCGAGGAGTTCGTAGCTCTTCATCGTCGCGGCGGTGTCCGCCCACTCGTGCATCACCGTGAGGATCCCGCCGATCCCGCCGGACCGTTCCTGGATCACCTCGATGCCGCGGATCACGTCCGCGGGCGTCCCGATCAGGTGCTCGTTCTGCTCGATCTCTTCCTCGATCGTGGGCGCGAGTCCACCGATCTGCAGACCGCGTTCTGGGTCTTTCCGGTCCCCCTGGTACGCCCGCGTCGCGTAACCGACCCGCAGGTCCTCGACCGCTTGCTCACGCGTCTCAGCGACGTGGATCGTGGTCACCACCCGCCAGTTGTCGCGGCTCACCGTCTGCCCGTGCTCAGCGGCGGCTTCCTCGACCCAGCTCCACGTCTGCGAGAACGAATCGTGGCTCGCGCCCGCCACCGAGAGCAGGCTCGTGCCATGCCGGCCTGCAGCGCCCGGCCCCGACGGTGTCGAAGTGGTCGCGACCGCCAGCTCCAGGTGCGGCTTCGTGTAGCTCGCGAGCTGAAGCCGCGCATCGCGAAGCGTGAACCAATCCGTTTCCATCGTCACGGTTTCACCGCGCAGGAGCCGCACGATCGCGTCGAACGACTCGTTCATCATTCGCCGCTGGTTCGTCGGATCGAGCCCCAGCATGTGCGCGTCCGAGGCGAGCACGCCCGGTCCGACTCCGAGCATCGCCCGCCCGTGCGTGAGGTGATCGAGCAGCACCATCTTGTCCGCGACCATCAGTGGGTGGTGGTACGGCAGGCTCGTCACGCCGGTTCCGAGGCGGATGCGCTTCGTCCGCTCGGCCGCCGCCGCGATGAACAGCGCCGGGTCCGCGATCGTCTCTCGCGCCGCGCTGTGGTGCTCCCCGATCCACGCCTCATCGTACCCGAGGTGATCGATGTGTGCAAGCAGATCGATGTCTCGCTGCAGTGCCAGCGTCGGGTTCTCAAACGCGCGGTGGAACGGCGCCATGAAGATGCCGAACTTCATACGCGCGGGTCGATATGTCATTGGTGCCTCCGGTTGCGGCGAAGCCTACTCCAAATCACCCGCCTCGAAGGCCGCATCCTCCCGCCGGCCGCGACACCATCGCGCCGATCCGAGTACCGTGCGCGCAGCATCACCCGAGGGCGCCCGACGCCCCGCATCCGGAGGTTCCGAGGAATGCCAGAACTCGAGGGCAAAGTCGCCATCGTCACCGGGGCCGGTCGCCTCCGCGGCATCGGCCGCGCCGCCGCCGTCGCCTTCGCCCGCCTCGGGGCGGATGTCGTGATTACCGGCACGGGCCGCGATCCCTCCACCTTCCCGGCCGACGAGAAAGCCGCGAACTGGCGCGATATCGAGAGCACCGCCGACGAGGTCCGCTCCTTTGGCGTGCGCGCGCTCCCGTTGATCGCCGATGCGCGCAACGTCGAGGACGCGCAGAACACGGTGCTGCGCGCCGTCGAGGAGTTCGGGCGGGTCGACATCCTCGTGAACAACGCCGCCGCCGCCCGTGGCGCCGATCGCGCTCCGCTCTTGCAGCTCGATCCCGAGGTCTTCCAGCGCGTCCTCGATATCAAGGTGACGGGCAGCTACCTGATGACGAAGGCGTTCGTCGAGCAGGTCGTCGCCGAGGGTCACGGCGGCAAGATCGTGATGATCTCCTCCAGCGCCGGCAAGCGAGGAAGTCCCAACACTCTCGCCTACAACGCCGCCAATTTCGCCATCGTCGGCATGACCCAGGGTCTCTCGAAGGAACTGGGTCCGATGGGGATCAACGTGAACTGCGTCTGCCCCGGCGCCGTCGACACCCACCGCATGGACGACCTCGGGCGTGGCGAGCAGTGGCAGCAGATGGCGGAACGCACGCCGATCGGCCGCAACGGCACTGACGAGGAGGTCGGCGACTTCATCGCCTACCTCTGCACCGAAGCGGCTTCCTGGATCCACGGCCAGTCGATCAACATCAACGGCGGCACGGTCGTGGAGCACTAGCGCCCGCCCGTCGCCGACCGGGCCAACCCACTTCCGAGGGCGCCAGCCGCCGGCGTGGCCCCTCGGGAACCTCCCCCTCGTGCTCGGTCGTTATGACTGCAAGCTCGAGGGAACCACCTGCTGGACTACACCGCTGTTCGCGCCGACGCTCAACGCATGACACACAGAACTCTCTCTGTGCTGCTGCCGCTGCTCGTCGCCGGCGCATTCCTGATCGCGTGCAGCAGTCCCGACGCCAGCCCGACGCCGGTCAACGGCACAAGCGCCGCCGGCGCTTCCTCGACTGCCGGTGCGTCGGCGACCGCGCCTCCGGCGGTCGCAACGCCTACTCCCACCGCGCCTGCCGCCTCCCCTACGGCAATGCCCGTCCCCGAGCTCCCGATCTTCGATCCCGGGTTCGATCTGTCGGTGCTCGAAGAATCGCTCAACACGCTCGCCGACGCCTACGCGAGTCCAGGCGAGTTCGCCTTCGCTGTCACCGACATGCAGACCGGCGAAAGCGTCGGTGTGAACCTCGATCGGCCGCAGCTCACTGGCTGCACCGTCAACTACTTCGTGCTGCTGCAATCGACGATCGACGTGCAGGACGGACGGATCGAGGAATCAGCGGTCGGGGATCTGATCGCGGCGACGATTCGCACCAGCAACCCGGTGACCGCCCGTGAGCTGTACCGCCTCGCGGGCGACGGCGACGTGATCGCCGGCCTCGAGCGCGTCGCCGCACTGATCGAGGGGTTGGCCGGCGACGGCGCGGTCTTCGACGACCCGCCGCTTTACGCGCACGACTCGCTGGGCGTCGACCGCAACAACTACATCACCGCCGCGGCGATGAACGAGGCACTGCGCGCCAGCTATGCCGACGGCATCCTCGACGACGAGTGGCGCGACTACCTCCTCGAGAAGATGACGGGGGTGAAGGACGGCCTCAACTACCTGCTCGCCGTCGGTCCCGAGGTCCCCGTCAGCCACAAGAACGGATTCCTCCCGACCGACTCCGGGAAGTGGGTCGACAACGACATCGGTATCGTCCGCTTTGAGCAGGACGGCGAGCAACGTGCCTACGCGGTCTCCTTCTTCTCCCAGCACGTCCCGACCAAGTACGGCGACGTCCTGCTGGGGCAGCAGCTCTCGAAGGCCACCTGGGACTTCTTCCAGCAGCGCTACCCCGCCGCCAACCTGCTTGCGGCCGACGCCACGCAGGACGGCACCGACTCCTAGCGCCGCTACCGAGGTGCCCACGGCGGCGGTCCCGAGGGCCGGCCCTCGATCGCTGGCGCCCGCCGTCCCAACGCCGCGCTGATGCGGGATAACCGCTGCTCGGCCGCGGGCAGCAGTGGGAACGCCCCATGCGGCTCGAGTTGGTACCAGTACGCCACCGAGGCCAGTTCGTCGGTCAGCGGTTGGTACGACCGATCGGGGTACCAGCCGAGCGCCTGGATTGTGACCCGCAGTTCTTCCTGGAACCGGATCGGATCCAGTACGTGCCAGCGGTACAGGCCGTGCTTCGGCACCTCCCCCGGCTCTCGGCTCCACAACGGGTAGCCGAGGAACGGCGTGGAGTACGTGTCGCCGAACGCCCACGCGCCGCCGAAGTAGTCCTCCGTCCCGGTGCCGCAGATCGTCGGGTACTCGTCGTCCCCGTCCATGAAGAACTTGACCTCGCCATCGCCCCACCAACCATCGGACATCTGCGTCCAGCCGAGCGCGGTGCCCACGTAGTGACCGCGGCCCTCGACGCCATCCAGAATCGTGTGCTCCGGGTGCTCCCGCGTCGTCATCGACTGACGCCACTGTGCGTGGAAGTAAGCCGCGTCCGCCGGCACCTCATCCAGCGCGTAATCGATCTGGAAGAACCACGCCCGGATCTCGGAGCCGAGCTGGTTTTCCACCGTGATGCGCGCCTTCTTGCGGAACGGCATCGGCCAGTAGCAGTTGAAACCGCCCTGCGGATTGACGGCCACCGGGATCGACGACACGTCATATCGCAGCCCGTGGCTGTTCGCGAAGAAGTCCCCCACTGGCACCTCGACGGATGGCGTCTCCTCGTCGTCCCAGTACATGCGGAGGATGCAGCTCCGGAAGGCGGCGCTCTCCACCGTGATCCAGATGTGCTGGATCACGCCCGGTCCGTCGATCTCCGCCAGCGTCGTCGTCGAGCCGGCCAGCAGTGTCAGGTACGGCCGCGACTTCCAGCCCTTGCCGAGACGTCTCCCCGGTCCCTCCGGGTTCGGTTCCGCGCGGCCGCCGCCGCCAGCCGCTCCATCGGGGTTCTCGGCGGAAATCGAGCGTGTCCGCGCATTCGACAGCAACGGCAACATCCCCAGCCCGCCACCCAGCGCACCCAGTCCATCGACCATCGTGTCCCCCTCGCTCGTTTCGTCCGCATCGGGCCGCGCCGCGCGCCCACGCCGCAGACTAGCGATCCCCACGAGGGCTGGCGAAGGGTCTCAGGCCCCTTCGGCCGCTCGGCGGCCGCGCCACCGACGCCACGCCAGCACCAGCGCGCCCGGCCCGAAGATCAACGCGACGGCGGGCACGAAAAACAACAGCAGCGACCGATCCTTCAGATAGGCCGTCGAGTAGAAGTAGACGAGATCGAGCAGGATCCACGGCACGATGCTGGCCACGAAGAACGACCAGAACCCGAGCCGTCGCATCCCGGCCAGGTAACTGATGAAGTCGACACCGATCGCGGTCAGTGGCAACAGAAAGCGCGTGAGGAAGACCGTGCGGTAGCTGATTCGCTGCTCAAGGCGTGTGACGATATCGATCCGGCCACGCCCGGTCGCCAACCTCAGCAGCACGTGCCCGAACCGGCGGGCGATGAAGTAATTCACAGTCAGCGAAACGGACTGAGCAGCGATCGTCGCGACGATCGCGACCTCCGGCTCGAAGACCAGCGCCGCGACGTTGACCGTCGCCACATCCGAGACGGGGTTGAACGGCACCGAGAGTCCGAGGAACAGCACCACGGCATAGACGATCGGCGCAAGCACACCAGCGCGATCGACCGCGGACTGGATGTCGTCCAGCGAGACCCGCAACTGCGTCTGCGCAATCACGATCACTACGAGCAGGATCGCGCCGACGACAATCAGCCGTTTCGGTGGCATCTGCAACACTGGTCAGCCGCCTGCCGGCTACCCTCGCCACCACCCGGCGACGAGCCCTCGGATCCACGATCGCAGCGCCAAAGCCAGACGGCACCTCACGGCCCGAGGGCGAGCGACTCACCTAAGCTACGATCCCCGGCCCCCGGGTGGCTCTTCCCAGGATTACCAATGTCTTCATCCGCCGGACCGGCCACCCTGATCCGCCCAGCGCTCCCAGCGGACGCCGAGCGCTTCGCAAGCGTGCTTGCCGCGGCGTTCCGCGGCGTTCCCGTGTCCGGGTGGTTCCTCGGCGCCGTCGCAGCCAGCGACAAGGCGCGCGGAGCCTTTTCGCGGACCGGAATGCTCCGCGCCGCGCGATTGACCCTCACGCGCCTCGAGAGCGGCGCTACGACCGAGGAATCGCGAGCACCTGGCCAACCTCGATCAGGTTCGCGTTCACGATCCCGTTGACCTCGACCAGCGCCGCCAGCCCCACGCTGAAACGGGACGCGATCTCCGCGAGCGTGTCCCGAGGCCGCACGACGTACACCTGACCCGGTACCACCAGCTCGTCGCCGGGCTCGACCAACCCTGCGTTCGCCGCGACCAGCGAGGCCAGCGGGATGCCGAGCTTGGCTGCGATCTCCAGTAGCGAATCGCCCGCCTGCACCACGTAGGTCCCCGGCTGCGCTTCCACGACGACGGACGCCGTCGCCTCGGTATGCGTCGCAATCGAGGACGCCGCTTCGACCACCACCTCGGTCTCCGTCAGCTCGCCCGCTGCGGTGAACGACACCAGCGCCTCGTCGTTGCCCGGCCGGCCGCGCGCGCGGAGTACCGCGTCCGCACCAAATCCCTCGAGGTGGAGGTGCGAGTGCTGCGCGCAGCGCGAGTGGTACTCGGCGCGCCGCGGATCCTCGGGCGGATGCTCGTGCCCGCTCAGCCCGCGCTCGGGGCCCCAGTCCTGAGGCTGATCCGGCCCGAGCGCGCCAAGTAGCGTCCCGCTCGCGTCGAGCAGATCCCCCACCGCGACCGCTAGCGGATCGAGGTGCGCGTAAGCCATCCGCAGGCCGGTCGCTTCGCCGCTATCGCGCTCCAGCGCGATCACGACCACGAACCCGCCGTCCTCGGCCTGCTTGCTGGCGCAGGCGGGACGCACACTTTCGACCCGGCCCCGCAACGCCGGGCCGTTGGTCGCCAGCCGGAAGAAGACGGGTGTGCCGCGGCTCGGCGTGTCCACGTCCATGTCGCAGGACATCGTCCCGCCGTACGGCACGTGGTGACCCTGCAGCGACGAGGACGTCACCGTCGCCGCCGCGCGGAACGGGTTCAGCACCTCAATGCGTGCCATCACTCCCGCCTCTCAGCGCCGCCCAGAACCGCGACTCCCGCAGCCCCTTCGGCGCATAGTCCGAGGAGCGCACACGCTCCTGTACGGTCTCGTGCACGTCCTCGACGGCCTGCTTGCCCACCTCGCGGTCGATCCCGGGGAGGTACTGGAAGATGCCGCTGCGTGAGTTGTGGATGCGCGCGTCGTGGGCGCCGACGTCACCGGGGATCGCATCCGATTTCAGCGCCAGCCCCGCTGCCGCGACCCGTTCCAACATCCATGTCAGCGCGGCGTCCGACAGCCGGTGATCGGAGTACCCCCCACCGACGTCCGAATGCGCCCCCGCGAACCAGACCTGCTCCACGACCTGCGATCCACCAAGCGACCCGATGTTCCCCGCGGTCGCCGTCGGATCGTCCTGTACCTCCCAGAGCGCTGCCGAGAACGCCCGACGATGCTCATCGACCGCCAGCGCCTGGTACCCAAACTCGACGCTCCGGCTCAGCTTCACGTCGTGGAAGCTGTTCAAGTGTTGGTTCAGCTTCGTGAAAACGTTGCCGGGGATGCCCAGCGCACCAACGGTGTCCCACACACCGATCAGCTTCAACCGGAAGTCCGGGTGCGAAAAGTCCCCGCGGAACCGCACCACGGCCGGGTGGTACGGATCGCGTTTGCGGTCGCGGTACAGCTTGATCGCCTGGCTGACGCGCGCCTCGTAGTCGCGACGCAAGATCCCGCTGTTGCGGATCAGCCCACCCAGGCTGCGCGCGGTATACGCCCCGCGGCTGAAGCCGAACAGATAAACCTCGTCGCCGGGCTCGTAGTTCCGGATCAGGAAGCGGTACGCATCCTCGACGTTCTGCGTCAGACCGAGGCCGGTGACGCCACCGATCGCACGACTCAGTCGGTTCTCAGTGCCCACCCCCGGGTCGTACCAGGGAATCTGCGGGACGTTCCCGTCCTGCAGCACAATCGCTCGATATAGCTTGACGACATTCGTTGGATTCTTCGCGTCGTCGCTGTTCCAGGTGCCATCGCAACAAACCACCAGTCGTTTCATCGCCCCACCTCATGCATGGCCGATTCTCGTGCCGACCGTACACCGTCACCTGACGGTCCCGTGATCCAGCATCGACATTTCGAGGGGTGCGAATCCAGTCCGCGAGCAGCGCCGTGTGCGCGGAGCACCAACCGGCGGCGTCAACACTCTCTCGCCGGCGTCAGGTCCGCTATCGTGTCCCCGCCTCCCCCCCCCGCCACAGCGGTGTTCACCGGGTGCAGGCTCCGAGGAGGATCCGTGGACGGTCCGCTCACCGGCCTCAAGGTTGTCGATCTCAGCAGCTACATCTCCGGCCCGTGGTGCACGCGTATGCTCGCGGGTTTCGGCGCCGACGTGATCAAGGTCGAACGCCCTGGCGGCGATCCGATCCGCCACTGGGGTCCGTTCCCCGAAGGCAAAGACGGCAACATCGAGGTCGGTGCGTTCCAGCTCTACCTCAACCAGGGCAAGCGTTCCGTCACGCTCGAGCTGGAGAGCGAGGACGGGCGCCGCGCGCTGCGGGAGCTGCTCGCTGACGCCGACGTGCTCGTCGAGGGCTACCGCCCCGGAACGCTGGCGCGCTGGGGCCTCGGTTACGACGAGCTCAACTCGGCGTTCCCGAACCTGATCTGCGTCTCCATCACCGACTTCGGACAGGACGGTCCCTACAGCGATCTCGCCGCCTGGGAGATCACCACTTACGCCCTCGGTGGCCTGATGCACACCACCGGCGAGCCCGATCGCGAGCCGCTGAAGAACGGCGGCTACCTCGGCGCGTACGGCGCCGGGCACAACGCCTTCGATGCCACGCTCGTCGCGCTCTGGGAGCGCGCCACCTCGGGACGCGGCCAGCATGTCGACGTCTCGATCCACGAGTGCGTCGCCTCGCTGCTCGAGTTCACCGACATGGTCTGGATCTACCGCGGGGACATCTGGCCGCGCTCCGGGAACGGCTCCCGCGCCGCCTGGGGCGTCTACCCCGCCGCCGATGGTTATGTCGGGGTCGTCTCGGGACCACCGAGGCGCTGGGCGATGATCCCGCAGCTCGTCGAGAGCGAAGCCCTCGCGGACGCTCGCTTCTCCGCGCCCGGTGCCGCCAGCTTCCTGCGCGACGAGATCGACGCCCTGATGCTCCCCTTCCTCGTCACCCACGAGAAGGAGGACATCTACCACCGCGCCCAGGCGCTCGGCATGCCCTTCGGCTTCGTGGCGACGCCAGCCGACTTCTTCAAGTCCGAGCAGCTCCAGTACCGCGACTTCTTCCAGGAGATCGACCACCCCGTCGCCGGCCCCGCGCGCTACCCCACGATGGCCGCCCGCTTCACCGACGGCCTCTGGACGCTTGGGCGCGCACCCCTCCTCGGCGAGCACGACACCGAGGTCTTCGCGACGCTCCCCGGCGGCCCGCCATCCACCGACGGCACCCCGGCCCCCGAGGCGCAGTCGCCGGTCCGCCCGCACCCGGTCTCCGTGCAGGCGCCCCCGGTCACCAACGGGGTCTTCCCGTTGGCCGGCCCGACCGACCCGCTCAACGAGGACATGACCTGCGCCGGTCCGCTGGAGGACGTGACGATCCTCGATCTCTCGATGGTCTGGGCCGGCCCCTACGCCACCAAGCTGATGGGCGACCTCGGAGCCACCGTCATCAAGGTCGAGGTCAACAGCCACCTCGACTCCGTCCGCGGCGCGGCGATCGCGATCCCGAACAGCCCGATCGGGATGTACGCCAACGACGATCCGGGCGACGAGCCTTGGAACCGCAACGGCTACTTCAACAAGCTGAACCGCGGCAAGTTCGACCTCTGCATGAACATCCTCGCTCCCGAGGGCCGCGCCATCCTCCACGAACTGATCGCGAAGGCGGACGTGGTCGTCGAGAACTTCGGCGGAGGCGTCTTCGAGCGCATGGGCTACGGCTACGAGGTGCTCAAGAGCATCCGCGAGGACACCGTCTTCATCTCCATGCCGCCCAGCGGCAACGGCGGACCGGAAGGCAAGTACGTCGGCTACGGCGTCGCGATTGAACAGCTCGGCGGCATCGTCGGTCGCACCGGCTATCCCGGCGACATCCCGATGAAGTCAGGCATCAACTACGGCGACCCGATCGCCGGGATCCATGCCACCGGCTACATCCTCACCGCGCTCCACCACCGCCGCCGCACCGGCCGTGGCAGCTACATCGACCTCTCCCAGCGCGAGGCCGCGATCTGCTGGCTCGGTGACGAGGTGGTCGAGTACGAACTGACCGGCAACGAGCCACAGCGCATCGGTAACCGCGACGAGTTCATGGCCCCCAGCGGCGTCTACCGCTGCGCCGGCGAAGACGCGTGGGTCGCCCTCGCGGTCGGATCCACCGAGGAGTGGCGTGCCCTTGCCGTCGCGATCGGCCAACCCGACCTCGCTGCGGCGCCCGCGCTCCAGACACTCGTCGGCCGCCGTTCCCGCCACGACGAGATCGACGCCGCGATCACCGCGTGGACCGAGACGCGCCACCGTGATCTCGCGATGTCCGAGCTGCAATCCGCCGGCATCGCCGCCGGCGTCGTCGCCGAAAATCGACGTGTCGTCGACGACCCGCATCTCCAGGCCCGCGGCTTCTGGCCGATCGTTGACCACAAGTCCGTCGGTCCGCACCTCGTGAGCGGGATCCCCTGGCGCTTCAGCCGCACCCCGGGCGAGATCCGCCGCGCCGCGCCGACCCTCGGCCAGCACACGGACTACGTACTCCGAGACGTCCTCGGAAAGAGCGAAGCGGAGATCGCCGCCCTCCGCGCGACGGGCGTCCTCGAAACCACGCCCGTCGAGGTGCTCGCGCTCCGCGAACAGGCGCAGCAGACGAAGGCCGACTAGCGAGGCGTTCGACGCAGCTCCCGTACGGCGAGCGCGGCGACGACGACCGCGAGGACGACGACCGCGAGGACGATCACCAACCCGTGGAGGCCGAAGCGCGCCGCGTCCGGCACCGAAATCGAATCGCGCCCGAGCATCAGCACGAACACCTCGGCGATCAGTGCGGCGAACAGCGCCAGACCAAACCCGATCACGCTAGCGGCTCGGTCCCCGCAGCAACATTCCGCCCTCGACGGGCAGCACCAGCCCCGTGATGTAGCGCGACTCGTCCGAGGCGAGGAACACCGCCGCGAGGCCGATGTCCCATCCGGTGCCCTCGATGCCCAGCGCCGAGGCCTCGCGACGCGACGTGCGCCGCTCCTCGTCCATCCCGCCCGCGTAGACCATCGGCGTGTACACCGGGCCGGGCGCGATGCAGTTCACCCGCACGCCCTGTCGCGCGTGATCCGCCGCCATTGCCTGCGACAGCGCGATCACGGCGCCCTTCGAGGTGGAATAGGCGGTCATCCCGCGCGGCCGCAACGCGGCCACCGAGGAGATATTGATGATCGATCCGCCACCCGAGGCGATCATCGCCGGGATCGCGTGCCGTCCGGTCAGCACCATGCTCCGGACGTTGACCTCCTGCACCATGTCCCACTGATCGAGGTCGGTGTCGACCACGCTCCCCTCCGAGAGGCCAACACCGACGTTGTTCTGCAGCACATCGAGACCGCCCCACGCCTGGACCGCGGTCCGCACCATCGCCGCGCAGGACTCCTCGTCGGTCACATCGCCCTCGAAGACCTCGACCTCGGCCTCGGGGCGCTGCTCCAGGATCAGCGCGCGCGTCTGCTCCGCGGATTCCAGCTCGCGATCCACCAGCAGCACGCGCGCACCCTCGAGGGCGAACAGCGTCGCGGCCGCCCGTCCGTTCCCAATCCCCGCCGCGCGCGATCCGGCGCCGGTCACGATCGCCCGTTTGCCCTCGAGGCGGATGCCCGTCGTGCGCGGGATCGGCGGCATCGAGATGTTCATCGCGGAATCGGCCATCGGATCCTCCTGGATGTAGTGCGCGGCCCGGGCGGGCCACCGACACGATATCCGACCGCAGCCGTCCCGAAACCTCGCGGCGAACGCACCCCGCCCTGACACGCCCGATGACGATCGCGATAGGATGCGCTCGCCGAACCCACCGCATACGCCTGCCGCATGGGGGAAACGATGCTCAGCCACTACCGCGTGCTCGACCTCACCGACGACCGAGGCCTGATTGGCGGGATGATCCTCGCCGACCTCGGCGCCGACGTGATTGCGATCGAACCGCCCGAGGGCAATCCGGCGCGCCGCCGCGGACCGTTCGCGCACGACATCGATGACGGCGATCACTCCCTCAACTGGTGGTCCTACGCCCGCAACAAGCGATCCATGACCGCGGACCTCGCCTCCGAGGCCGGGCGGGAGCGCCTCCGCAAGCTCGCCGCCACCGCTGACGTGCTGATCGAATCCGCCGGCCCCGGCCAGATGGACGCAATCGGCCTCGGTTACGACGCGCTTGCCGAGGGCAATCCGGGCCTCGTCTATGTGTCGATCAGCGGCTTCGGCGCGGATGGACCGAAAGCCGGCTACGCCGCCAGCGACCTCGTCATCGCGGCCTCGTCGGTCGAGATGGCGATCACCGGGGACCACGACCGCGCACCACTGCGAATCGGCCTCCCCCAGTCGGGGTTGCACGCCGGCGCCGAGGCGGCGCAGGCCGCCCTGATCGCGCTCCGCGAGCGCACCCGCTCCGGCCTCGGTCAGCACATCGACGTGTCCGCGCAGACGTCGCTCATGCAGGCGACCCAGTCGATCGCCCTCGCGCACGCCGTCGGCGATGTCGACACCAGCCGCTTCACCGGTGGCGTCAACCTCAGCGGGCTACCGATCCCGCTCGTCTGGAAAGCGAAGGACGGCTACGCCTCGGTCACCTTCCTCTTCGGCGCGGCGATCGGGCCCTTCTCGCGCCGCCTCATGGAGTGGATCTACGAGGAGGGGGGCTGCGACGAAGCCACCCGCGACAAGGACTGGCTCAACTACACCGGGTTGCTCGTCAGCGGACAGGAACCACCGGCCGAGTACCAGCGCGTCCTCCAGACCGTCGGCGCATTCGTCGCGTCAAAGACGAAGGAAGAGCTGCTCCGCGAGGCGATGGCCCGCCGCCTGCTCATCGTCCCGCTGTCGGCGATCGGCGATCTGCACGATTCGCCGCAGTTCGCGGCCCGCGACTACTGGCACGACGTGCCTGCCGAGGACGGACGAAGCGTCCGCTACCCCGGCGCGTTCGCTCGATTGAGCGCTACGCCGCTCGATCTCGGCGACACCGCGCCCGCAATCGGACAGCACGACGCGGAGTTCGAGTCGGCACTCACGCGAACAGCTTCGGCTCCTCCCCCGGTAGAGAGCAGCGGCGCGGACCTGCCGCTGAGCGATCTGAAGGTCCTCGATTTCATGTGGGTGGTCGCCGGCCCGACCTCCACCCGCGTCATGGCCGACTACGGCGCCACCGTGGTCAAGATCGAATCGACGACGCGCGTCGACACGGCCCGTGGCCTCGGTCCGTGGAACACCGGCGCCGCCGGTCCCGAGAACTCGGGCCTCTACCAGAACATGAACGCCGGCAAGCTCGGACTGACACTCGACCTCGGTTCCGAGGAAGGCCGCGCCGTCGTCCTCGATCTCGTGCGCTGGGCCGACGTCGTCGGCGAGTCGTTCTCGCCGCGCGCGATGCGTGCCTGGGGCTTGAGCTACGAGCAGATCCGCGAGGTCAATCCGCGGGTCATCATGCTCAGCAGCTCGCTGTTCGGGCAGAGCGGGCCGTATTCGGATATCGCCGGGTTCGGCACCATGGGGGCCGCCGCGGCGGGGTTCAACATGCTCGCCGGCTGGGCCGATCGCGACCCCGCCATGGTCGCCGCGTACAGCGATTATGTCGCGCCGCGATTCACCCTCGCGGCCGTGCTGGCCGCCCTCGAACACCGCGACCGTACAGGCGAGGGCCAGTACATCGACTTCTCGCAGGCGGAGTCGAGCATCCACTACCTCGCGCCGGCGATGCTCGATTACTCGATCAATGGGCACGAGTTCGAACGCCGTGGTGACAGCGCCCCTCAGATGGCGCCGCACGGCGTCTACCCCGCCACCGGCACCGACCGCTGGGTCGCCGTCGCCTGCGAGACCGACGCCCAGTGGTCGGCGCTCGCCACCGCGATCGGGCGCACCGACCTCGCGGCGGACCCCGCGCTCTCCACCCTCGCCGGGCGCCTCGGCGCCACCGAGGCCCTCGATGCCGCGGTCGCCGCCTGGACTGCCGAGCGCGACATGTCCGAGGCCGAGCACACGCTCCAGGCCGCCGGCGTCCCCGCGCACGCGGTGCAGAACAGCACCGAGGCGATCGCCGACCCGCAGCTCATCCACCGCGGCCACTTCGCGCGCGTCGCGCATTCCGCGCTCGGCGAGACAACCGTCGAGGCCTCGCGGTTCCGCCTGTCACGGACGCCGGCGCGGACGGAGCGTGGCGGCCCCACGTTCGGCGAGCACAACTTCGAGGTGCTCAACTGTCTGCTCGGCTACGACGCCGATCGGATCGCGGAACTCGCCGCTGGCGGGGTGCTCCAGTAGCGCCCGCCGGCGGCACCCGCACCGCCCCCGTCAACCCGCCATTCGTCCGGGTCGACGCGCGCCGGTTCCGCCCGGTGCATACCTCTATCGGGTCGACCTCTCGGGAGCAACGCTAACTAGGGCCAAGCTCCAAGCGGCCGTTCTGCTCGATGTCGACCTTTCGGATTCTGACCTCCAGAGGGCGGATCTACGCGAGGCATACGCTCCGGGCCTGAACCTCCGTGGTGCGGATCTCTATCTTGCTCAGTTGAAGCGCGCAAACCTCACTAGGACTGACTTCTCCGACTCCAAGCTCCAACGAGCGCGCCTTCGGCGTGCCAACCTCAGCTATTCGGTGTGGCGAGGAGCGCGGCTTGAGCACACACGTTTCAGTCGAAACAACCTGTTGGGAGCCGACTTTCGCGGGCTCAATCTCCAGGACGTCAAACTGAGCGACGCTACCGTTTACGGCTCGCTTATTTCACCAGGGCAAGAAGATGCCTTCTTGTCTGCTCTCGAAGTTGCCCACGACGCTAATGCATCGAGAAGGCCGTACGTTTTTCTGCCGCCGCCATAGAATCCTCGCCGACGTCGTGGGATCGAAGCAGCGCGCACCTCCTACCCCCACGACTTCCCCTCCGGTGTCCGAAACACCTCCGCGGGCACGAGCGCCTCGAGGTGAGTCGCCACCAGCGTCCGCTGCTCGCCGGCGCGCTCTTCGAGGATGCCCGTGGCGCGGATGAACGGCTCGGTGCGGATGTGGTCGCGGAACTTCTCGGATAGCTCGCGGCTGACGAGGATGTTCATCAGGCCAAACTCGTCCTCCAGCAGCAGGAAGATGATGCCCTTGGCGGTCATCGGGCGCTGACGGCAGACCACGAGGCCGGCCACCTCCACCTTCGCGTTGCCCGGCATCGCGCGGAGGTGGCGGCTGGAGGCGACGCCCTCGCCGAGGGCGGGGCGCAGGAACTGCATCGGGTGGCGGTCGGGCGAGAGCGACATCAGCTCGTAGTCGGCGGTCATGCGCTGGTAGTCGCTGAAGTCGGCGAGCTGCACCTGGTCCTGTGAAGTCGCCATCGGCATGCGGAGCTGGCGCTCCCGTTTCACGGACAGCTTGCTCTGGTGCATGTCGCCCCAGAAGAGGCCGAGCTGCCAGATCAGCTCGCGGCGGTTGAGGCCGAAGTCGTCGAAGGCGCCGATGCGGATCAGGTTCTGGGTCGCCTCGCGGCTGACGCCGGTGCGTTGGACGAAGTCGAACAGCGAGACGAAGTCGCCGCCGAGCATGTGCTCGTACTCGATACGTTCGCTGGCCGCCTGGCCGACGCCGCGCACGTAGCCGAGGCCGACGCGCACCGCCCCCCGTGCACCACCTCCCGAGGATGGCAACTCCACCGAGCAGCGCGCCTTACTCACGTTGATGTCCGGTCGCAGCACCTCGATCTCGTGGCGCTTGGCGTCGTTGGTGAGGACGTGCGGCGGGTAGAAGCCCATCGGCTGGTTGTTGAAGAGCGCGCAGGTGAACGGCGCCGGGTGGTACCGCTTCAGCCAGCTCGTCTGGTACGCGAGCAGGCCGAACGCGGCGCCGTGGCTCTTCGGGAAGCCGAACTCGGCGAAGCCGAGCAGGTTCTGGAACATCCGCTCAGCCGTCACCGGCGGCACACCTCTCGAGGCGGCGCCGTCCATGAAGTCCTGCTCGTAGCGCTGCATCGCGGCGAGCGAGCGTTTGCGGCTCATCGCGCGGCGGAACTGCTCCGCCTGCCCGGCGGTGAAGCCGCCCATCTGGCGCGCGACCTGCACGACCTGCTCCTGGAACAGCACGACGCCGAGCGTTTCGCCGAGCACGTCGTTCACGCACTCGTGCACGTTCGGCGGCGTGTAGCGGTCTCCGAGGCGGCGTTGCTTCTCCCGCTCGCGCACGTACGGATTCACCGCGCCACCGACGATCGGGCCCGGCCGCACGATCGACACCTGCACCGTGAGGTCCTCGAGGTTGCGCGGCTGCGTCCGAGGGAGCATCGCGATCTGGGCGCGCGACTCGATCTGGAAGACACCGACGGTGTCACCTCGGCAGATGTCGTCGTAGACGTCGCTGTCGTCGAAGGCGATGCGGGAGAGGTCGAGCGGGCGGTGGCCCTGCTCGGCGATCAGGTCGGCGGTCTCCTCGACGACGGAGAGCATGCCGAGGCCGAGGAAGTCGATCTTGACCATCTTCGCGTCGTCGACGCTGTCCTTGTCCCAGTGGCAGATGTAGCGGTTGGGCCACGCGGCCGGCTGGCAGGGCACGAAGTCGATCAGCGGCTCCGAGGAGATCACCATCCCGCCGACGTGCTGCGAGAGGTGGCGCGGGAAGCCGGCCAGCTCCTGAGACAGCTCCAGAAGGTCGCGCCACGCCTGCGTCTCCAGCCGGTCAGCGAACTCGGGCAGGCGCGCGAGTTCCTCGGGCAAATCTTCGATGCCGCCATGCGGGTTGGACTTCTTCGCCAGGCGCTCCAGCTCCGCCGAGGGCAGTCCGAGCGCCTTGCCGATGTCACGGATGGCGCTCTTCAGGCGGTAGGTCGGAAAGATCGCGACCAGCGCTGCGTGCTCCTTGCCCCACACCCGGTAGACGCGCTCGATCAGCTCGGCGCGGATGTCGCGCGCGAAATCCAGGTCGATGTCCGGGAACGTGCGCATGCCCTCGTTGAGGAAGCGGTCCACGGTCAGGTTGTTCTTGATCGGGTCGATGTGCGACAGCCCGATCAGGTAACAGACGATCGACGCCACCGAGGACCCCCGCCCGCGCCCCGGCGGCATGTTCGCGCGCCGTCGTGCCTCGGTCCCGCGCACCTCGTCCGCCACCTCCGAGGCCAGCTCGAAGATCTGGTGGTAGACGAGGAAGAACCCGGCCAGTCCGTTCATCTCGATCAGCCGCAGCTCGTGCTCCAGCCGCGCCTCCGCCACCTCACGATCCTGCGTCGTCGCGGTCGCGTAGCGCTCGTACAGCCGCACGCGACAGATCGCGCCCAGCTCCTCGATCGGCGGGCGCCCGCTCTCCGTCTCCGGCGACGGCAGGCGGAAGCCGAGGTCCTCGGTCAGGTCGAACGCGCAGCGGCGGGCGATCCGCACGGAGTTGGCCGCCGCGTCCGGGTGATACGCCTCGAAGCGACGCGCCTGCCGCTCCGGTGAGCGCAGGTAGAACTCCGCGTTCGGCCGCCGCTCCTGGTGCGACTCATCGAGCGACTTCCGCGACCGGATCGCCACCATCACGTCCTGCAGTCGGTGCCGCTTGCGGTCGTGGTAGTGCACGTTCCCCGTGCCGACGACGCCCACCCCGACCCGCTCCGCCACCTGCACCAGCGCGCGGTTCCGAGGCCGGTCCCCAAATACGAGGTTGTCCTGCAACTCCACGAACACACTCTCGAGGCCAAACCACTCCACGAACCGCCGCAGCGCCGCCTCCGACTGATCGAGTTGCCCCTCCCCGGCCAGCCGCGCCACCGAGCTGTCGCGGCAGCCGGTCAGCAGGATCAGCCCCTCGCTATGCGCCTCGAGCTGCGCGATCGCGATGCACGGATCGAGCCGCCGCTCCTCCTTCGCCGCGTCGCTCTCCTCGAGGAGCCCGAACGCGATGCTGGAGAGCCGGCAGAGATTCGAGTAGCCCTGCTTCGTCTCCGCCAGCAGCGTCACGTGCGACCGCCCGCGCGGCGCCAGCAAGCCTTCTCGCTGGACGGCGACGCCTCGGACGGGTTTGCGCCCTCGGTCGCTGCGTCCCGCCGCGGGGCTGCGCTCGTACCAGGCGCGGCCATCCTCGGGATTGGGCTCCACCACCGTGAGTTCGAGGCCGGTGATCGGGCGCAGGCCAGCTTCCTTTGCCGCGCGCGCGAACTCCATCGACCCGAACATCCCGTTGTGATCCGTCAGCGCCAGCGCCGCATGCCCCTGCTCGCGCGCCTCCCACACCAGCTCCTCGATGCTGGATGCGCCCTCGAGGAGCGAGTAGTTCGAGTGCGCGTGCAACTCCACGTACGGCACCGCATCGAGGACCTCGATCGGCACCGGATCCGTCGGATCGCGCGTCGCGAGCGACCGAGGCGTGTCGTACTCAACCTGCGCGTCGACCTCGGCGCGCTGCGCGGCGAACGACTCCCAGCGATCGGGTCCATGCTGATGCTTGGGCCCGTGATCCGAGCAGAAGTGATCGTTCGACTGACTCCCCGGCCAGAGATTCATGCGAGCACCCACCCCAGCAACCAGGCGCGAAGCGTCACACCGAGGCCGAAGGCCTTAGTAGTGCTGTTCAAACCAGCCTCCGCCTGCTTCGTGACCGCCGAGCGCTACTGCCAGTTCGTCGCGAAAGACCGTTACGCCTCGACCACCCTCGACCACCACGTGGAAGTAGGTCCGCCGGATCGGCTGCTCGCGCCACCACTCCTCGCCGATACGCCACACCTCGGCCACGTCGAGCACCGCGATCCAGCGCGCGTCGCGCGCGACGCGCCGCTTACCCCGAGGGCCGACGGCGATCCCGAGATCGATCCGCTGCGGCATCCCGCGCGCGTTCACCTCGACACGGACCGGACGCGGGAGGCCTAGGGGTCGTAGTCCATGAGCGCGAACCGGCGTTCGGGGAGTCGACTCCACGGTTCCACCTCCACGACCTGCGTCATCGGCGAGCGGCCGAAGCGCACCTTCAGTTGCCGCACCATCTCGTCCAGTTGTTCGCGCCGGCGCGCGTGATCGAGGAACAGCCCGCCCTGCCGCCCCTGTTCCGAGGTCAGCCCACCCAGCGCCAGCTCCAGGTGCGCGATCGGCCCCGGGAACTCCGAGTACTCGATGAACGTGTGCAGCACGATCAGCAACCGGTCGCGGTCGCCCGTCGGCTCACGCAGCGTCTGCGTCTTCTCCCAGAGCCGGTCGTCGTCCGTCACCGCGCGCAGCCGCACGAAGCGCACGAACCGGCGTGACGCCCGAGGTTGGCGCATCGCCCGATGCAGCAGCTGGCGGGCGTGCAGCGCCATCGACTCGCGGCTGACCAGCGGCGGCTCCGCCTGGCTCTGTTCGATCACCCGCTCCCCCGCGAACGGCCGCGGTCGCACCGGCGTCGGATCCGTGCCGGTAGCGGCAAGCCAGGCGCGATCGCCCGCCGTCCCGAACTGCGCCGCCACGGCATGCCTCGGCAGCGCCGCGAACTCGCCGACGGTACGCACGCCGAACAGCGCGAGCTGCGCCAGCGCCGCCAGTTCGAGCGGCAACAGCCGCGCCGGACGATCCGCGAGGAATGCGGCGCTCTCGCCTCGGGGGACGCGGATCCAGCGCGGTGCCTCGCGGGCCGGGGCATCGAGGACGGCGACACGCGCTGTCGCTCCTACGGTTGGCGGCGTCATGTCAAAGACACCGCGGGCAGACAGTCCCGGCCCCAGCTTCGCTACGTCCGGCGCGCGCTCCAACTCGACGGCATACGCCGCCGCGATCGCCGTGAAGCGCTCCTCGGCAATGCCGAGCCGCGGGCGTAGCTCCCGAGGCGCCCACTTCAGCAGCGCCTCCGCCAGTCGCGCGGTGTCCGGGTACAGCCCTTCGAGACCAACGAGGTCGGCAAGCACGACGCCCGGCTCGACCTCTTCGACCAGCGGGCTCACCTGCCCGACCGCCTCGATCAGCCGTTCGGCCGCCTGCACGATGCGCGCCGGGCGCTGTTCGAGGACTGCGAGCGCCGGGCACAGCGCGACCGCCTCGCGCAGCGTCATCCCTACGCGCACGCCTCGTTGCATCGCCTGTGGCGTGGTTTCGAACACGCGCAGGCCCGCCTCGTCAGCGAGCGCGACCGCGCGACCGACCAGTTGCGGGCGCTCGACGAGCTCACAGGTGAGGGCAAGCGATGGAACGAGGAGACAGGCGATCGACATTTGGACACCCCCGCCAAGAGGCGACCGTCATCATATAGAACACACGTTCTGATTTACAAGAACATCCGTCCTGATATCAGTAAGTCGTGACCCCGATCCGCCCGGCCACTACCATCGCCCCCATGGCCGCACGCGCATCGCGATCCATGACCCCCGGCGTCGACGCCGCTCGCGCCGCTGGCATCCCCTACGAGATCGCCACCTACGATCACGACCCGCGCGCCGCGGCCTACGGCCTCGAAGCCGCCGAGGTGCTCGGCATCGCGCCTGGACGCGTCTTCAAGACACTCGTCGCGAAGCTGGACGGTCAGCGACTGGCCACCGCGATCGTCCCCGTTGACCGGCAGCTCGACCTGAAGGCGCTCGCGCGTGCCCTCGGTGCGCGGCGCGCCGAGATGGCACCACCCGCCGAGGCCGAACGCTCCACCGGTTATGTCGTGGGCGGCATCAGCCCGCTCGGCCAGAAGCGTCGCCTGGCGACCGCGCTCGACGCTTCAGCGAACGACCACGAAACGATCTACGTCAGCGCCGGACGGCGTGGCCTCGAGATCGTGCTGGCACCCGCCGACCTCGCCACACTGACCGAGGCCGTCGTCGCCTCGATCGCGCGCGACTAAGCGGCCGCTTCCGCCCGTTCCGAGGACAATCCCTCGTACAGCGGGGTCTGCACCTCACCGCGCGCGGCCTCGGCTACCGCCTCGGCGACCTGCGAGTGCACTGATCGATCGAGTGGCGACGGCACCAGGTGCTCGCCAGTCGCCAGCTCGGACAGGCGGTTCGCCGCGGCGTCGAGCATCTCCATCGAGAACGCGCGCGCCTGCGCGTCGAGCGCGCCTCGGAACAGCCCCGGGAAGCCAAGGACGTTGTTCACCGACTTCCCGTCGGCGGCGTAGCGCGCCCCACGCTCGAGGGCGACCGCCGGCTCGATCTCGGGATCGGGGTTCGTCAGCGCCAGGATGAGCTTGCCCTCGCGGACCAGTTCAGGGCGAATCAGCCCGCGCACACCGGTGGTCGCGATCACGATCTCCGACTTCGCCATCACGCTCTCGAGGTCCGCCGGCTGCCCGCCAAAGCCGCTGAACAGCTCGATCGCCTCCGGCCGCAGATCAGAGCCAATCAGGTGGCTGATTCCGCGATGCAACAGCAGCCGCGCGATCCCGATCCCGGCGGCGCCCAGCCCTACCTGCCCAACCGTGCACTCGCTCAGATCGATGCCGAATCGGCGCGTCGCGGTCAGCAACGCCGCCAGCGCCACCACCGCCGTTCCGTGCTGATCGTCGTGCAACACCGGCCGGTCGAGCCGCTCCACCAGCGCGCGCTCGATCTCGAAGCAGGCCGGCGCACCGATATCCTCGAGCTGGATCGCGCCGAAGGTCGGGGAGATCCGCACGATCGTCTCCACCAGCTCCTCGGGGCTCCCGGGCTGCAGCAGGATCGGCGTGCCCGAGATACCGGCCAGCTCGTGAAAGAGCGCGGCCTTGCCCTCCATCACCGGCATCCCGGCAACCGGCCCGATGTTCCCCAGGCCGAGCACCGCGGTCCCATCCGTCACGATCGCGACCGAGTTCCCGATCCGCGTGTACGCCCGCTGCAACGAGGGGTCGTCGCGAATCGCGAGGCAGACCCGCGCCACGCCCGGCGTGTAGATGTCACGCAAGAGCTGATCCGTCGCGATCGGCATCCGCGAACGGGTCTCGATCTTCCCACCCTCATGCAGCGCGAACACCCGATCCGAGGTGCCCAGCAGCCGTGCGATTGGCAGCTCGTTGATCTTCTCCAGGCGCGCCAGATCGAAGCCCTCGTCCAGCTCCGTTGTCAGCTCCCAGATCGTGCAGCCGGGACCGCGCTCCACGGCGACGAGGTCCTCAACCAGCAGTCCTGCTTCGGCAACCACGCCCAGCACGCGCGCCAGGCTGCCGGCGCGATGCACGACCTCGATCCGCAGCACCTCGGGAATCTTCACGACACACCCTTCCGCACGAGGCGGACGCCTATCAGGCGAGTGTAGAGAGCCCCGCTCGGCACCGAATCAGGGTCAGCAGCACCATCGACCGCCCATTCGGACGGGCCCCGACCGCGGGGAAACCACTACCCTGCGCACCTCATCTGGCCGCGTCGCCACGAAACAACGCGCGGCACGACCCGCGATCGAGGAGAAGCCATGGACACCGCCGCCGCCGCCGCCCTCCAGACCGACAAGGTCATCGACATCACCACCACTGGCCGCACGTCCGGCGACCCACGGCGTATCGAGATCTGGTTCCACCACCTCGAAGGCCGCACCTTCATCACCGGACGGCCCGGTCGCCGCTCCTGGTACGCCAACTTGCGCGCGCAGCCGCGGTTCACCTTCCACCTCAAAGGCAGCCACCACGCCGATCTCTCGGCGACCTCACGCCCGATCCTCGACGAAACCGAACGCCGCCAGCTGCTCGCGCCGATCGTCGCCGGCCTCAACGCCGACCAGCCGCCGCTCGACGCCTGGGTCGACGGCGCCCCCCTCGTCGAGGTCATCTTCGACTAACGCGCCCAGCGGACGACCAACGAGACGGGACTTGGGTATCGCGGAGGGGAGACGGGGGACCCAACCCGCGCGCCATCGACGTCAGCGGGTGGAGGTTTTCCAGAACCCGACGCTACTCGACGGCGGCAAGCCCGCGAGCAATGAAATGCGGGTTCTCGAACCCCGGCTTCCCGTAGCCGAACACCCCGCCATCGAACGTCGTCATCGACCCACCGGCAGCCGCCAGCACCGCATGCCCGGCCGCGACGTCCCACTCCATCGTCCGCCCCAGCCGCGGATACAGATCCGCCGCCCCCTCGGCGACTCGACAGAACTTCAACGACGATCCTGACGCATCCAGTTCCTTGATCGGCAGCGTCGCCAGGTAGTCCTCGGTCTCCTGGTTCCGGTGCGATCGGCTGGCCATCACCACCAGTCCACCCGCTTCCGGCGCTCGGCAATGGATCGACTCAGCGGCACGGCCACCGACGCGACGGCGGGCCCCACCGCGCCCGTCGGTCCAGTACGTCTCCGCCAGGGCCGGCAGGTGCACCACCCCCAACAGCGGCACGCCATCCTCGATCAGTGCGATGTTCACCGTGAACTGCCCGTTTCGCTCGATGAACTGCTTCGTCCCATCCAGTGGATCCACCAGGAAGAAGCGGCCGCCGGACACGTCCGGCACATGCCCCGCCGCCACGCTCTCCTCCGCCACCACGGGAACCCCCGGCGCGATCTCCGCGAGGCCGTCGAGGATCACTCGCTCCGCCCGCTCATCGGCGGCGGTCACCGGCGACTCGTCCGCCTTCGACAGCACCTCGAAATCCTGCGCGTACACCTCCAGGATCTCCTCGCCAGCGCGCACCGCCAGCTCAACGAGCCGCTCCATCATCGAGCTGTAGTCGTCGGTCACCCGCTACCCCTTCATCCACCGTTTCGACAATTCCGCGTCGTATACCCAGCGTCAGTCGCGTAGCTCCAGCGTCACCGGGACGTGATCGGACGGCTTCTCCACGCCCGCCCGTACCTTGCGATCGTCCCGGCTGCACGTCACCGACTCGATTCGCGCGCGCAGCGGCTCCGTGACCAGCGCAAGATCGATGCGCAGCCCCTGGTTGAAGCGGAACGCTCCACCTCGATAGTCCCACCACGTGAACACCCCAGCCTCCTCGGTCACCTCGCGCAGCGAGTCGAACAGCCCCCAGTTCAGCAGCGCCTGCAGCCGCGCACGCTCCGCGTCGCTGCACATCACCCCGCCCGCCCAGGCGGCCGGATCGTGAAGGTCCCGATCGTCCGGCGCGATGTTGAAGTCCCCCACCACTGCTAGCGGCTCCGCCGGGTCACATCGCTCCCCCAGCCATCGCGCCATCGCGTCCAGCCAGGCGAGCTTGTACTCGAACTTGTCCGTCCCCAGCTTCCGCCCGTTCGGCACGTAGAGATCGACGATCCGCACTCCGCCTATCGTCGCCGCGATCCCGCGCGCCTCCTCGTCCCCGTCGAGCGGCAACCCCAGCGCCACATCTGTGATCGGCAACCTCGAGGCGATCGCCACCCCGTTGTAGGTCCGCTGTCCGAAGATCGACAGCTCGTAACCCCGCGCCTCAAACCCCTCCCGAGGAAAGTCGTCATCCACGACCTTCGTCTCTTGCATGCACAACACATCCGGCTCGTGCTCGTCGAGCCACAACAACACGCGGTCCTCCCGCGTCCGAATCGAATTCACATTCCACGTCGAAATCCGCATCGCACTCCCGGCGCTTCAGGCCCAGCTTAGCGAGCGATCGATCTTGCGTTCAGGATCGATAGTCTGTGTCCCCGGCGTAAGGAACGAAATCGATGAATAGCCCCTGGCTCGTCGCCATCGTCGGACCGCCGGCCGTCAATTCGACCAGGGAACACCCGTTCCCCTGGCCCAAACACCACCTGAGGATCGACAACACGCAGCTCGACCCCGCGACCGCAGCCACGCGCGCGCACGAACACTTCGGCCTGCCGTCGCCAGCAGACCGTTAAACGAACCCGAAGGGTCAGAACAGGGGTCGAAGACCCCCTAGGCGGGGATGTCGAGCGCGCCGACCTCGTCGACCGCCGCCACTGCGTGGTTCTGCTCCGTCTGCAGCGCCACCGGCATCGAGGCAGCCGGCACCGGCCAGTGCAGCCAGGAGAAGGCGCCTGGGCGCTCAAGCATCAGCGCCGCGCGCAGCCCGACCAACGCCACGATCCCGCCGGCCAGCGCGTCGACCACGAAGTGATTCGCGGTTGCCACGATCGACACGAGCATTCCCAGCGGCAGCAGCCACGCCACGACCCGTACCGGTTGCCGTTTCGCCTCGCGGAAGATCGCCGTTGCCATCAGCAAACTCCAGCCAAAGTGGAGGCTGGGGAACGCCGCATACTGATTCGTGAAACTGGTTGGCTGCATCAATTGCGCCATAGTGGACTGGCTAAACACCGTATCGACGAGCCCAAGGTTCGTGAACCGCGGAGGCGCCGCCGGGAAGCTGACGTAGAAGATCAACCCAATGCCACCGGAGATCAGCAGCGCGTTTCGGTAGGTCCGGTAGGCGTTCGGCTTCCGCGCGAACAGCCAGATCGCCACCGCGCCAATCACCGGCCAGTGACCCCAGACGTAGATCCAGTTCACGATGTCGATGAATGCCTGGCTGCTCAACAGCACGCCCTGAACGCTCGGCTCGATGAACAGCCCGGCCCGCTTCTCCAGCGCGATCAGAAACCGCGCGTTGTGCAGCGCGATCGAGGAGCTGCCCTCGCTGATCGCGCGCACACCGAAGTAGGCAAAGTACGCACCGATGATCAGCGCAGCCTCACGCAAGAAGCGCACGCGGCGCTTCTGTCCAACGGCCCACGTCGTGCCTGCCACCACGAGGATGATCAGCAGCGGGGTGACCGCGCGCAGCGCGGCCGGAGCGGTGAAGAGTTCGAACACCTCTCCCCCTGCCCTGGAGTTACGGTGAAGCTAAGTACAGTTCAAGATCCTACACCGTTTGTCCAGCGGCGATAGCGATTCTGTAAGAATCCACATCGTTATGTAACACGCACGCAATCCTGGCTCTCGCCGAGGCCCAACTAGCGATCGAGGTTCTTGATCGACACCGCTTCCACCCCTACCGGCTCGAACCCCATCACCTGCCCGTAGAACGACAGCTCCGCCTCCAGTGTCGCCACGATGTTCTTCGCCTGACGAAACCCGTGCTGCTCGCCCTCGAACGCCAGGTACGAATGCGGTAGCCCACTCGCATCGAGGGCCGCCACCATCTGTTCCGCCTGCGCGGGCGGCACCACCTCGTCCTCCAGGCCCTGGAAGAGGATCACCGCCGCCTTGATCCGATCCGCGAAGTGGATCGGCGATCGTTCGTGGTATGTCGCCGCCGCTTCCGGGTACGGCCCGATCAACCCATCGAGGTAGCGCGATTCGAACTTGTGCGTGTCCGTCGCCAGCGTCTCCGCGTCCGCGACCCCGAAGTAACTCGCGCCCGCTTGGAACACGTCGTGGAACGCCAGCGCACAGAGCGTTGTGTACCCGCCCGCGCTCCCGCCGCGGATCGCCAGCCGCTCCCCGTCCGCGTCCCCGCGACTGGCGAGGTAGCTTGCCGCCGCGATGCAGTCGTCCGTATCGATGATCCCCCAGGTCCCGTTCAGCCCACGCCGGTACTGGCGCCCGTAACCCGAGGATCCTCGGTAGTTCACGTCCACCACCGCGATCCCGCGCGTCGTCCAGAACTGGATCGCTGCGTTGTAGGCGCCGGACGTCGCGCTCGTCGGACCGCCGTGGCTCATCACCACCAGCGGCGGCCGCTCCGCCTCCGGCCCGCTCACCTCGGCGTGCCGAGGCGCGTAGAACAGCGCATGCGCGACCGTCTCGTTCGTCGTTGGGAACGTGATCTGCTCCGCCACCGACACGTAGCTGGCGTCCAGTTCGTCCGTCCGGCTTCGCGCCAGCACCTGCCAGTCCGATCCGTCTGCCGGCCCCGCGATCACCGCCGCCGCCTCCGTGGCTGAAGCGCCGAGGAACGCCACCCGATCGCCGTCCACCTGCAGGCTGGAGATCGAGGTCCACGGGCAGGCGATCGGCTCCAGGCCGCTCCCGCCGGGCCGCAGCGCGGCCAGCCGTGCCCCCTCGTCGGATCCGTACTTGCAGACCAGCGTCCCGTCATCGAGGAACCCGTAATCCGACAGCCCGAACACCCAGTCCGGCCCGGCGAATTCCGCCTCCATCGGCGCCAGCGCGGTCTCACTCCCGTCCGATTCGCGTCGGTAGAGGTTCCACCAGCCCGATCGATCACTGATGAAATGCAGCGTCCCGTCCGGGCTCCAGCGCGGCTGCACCACGCTTTCCTCGGCACCGCCGCAGACCAGCTCCGCCGCGCCCAGCGCGCCGCCCTCGAGGATCGGCGCCACCCGCAACTCCGTGCCGTCCCACGGCATCCGAGGGTGATCCCAGCTCAGCCACGCCAGCCTCGTCCCATCCGGCGACACCCGCGGCGACGACACAAAGTCCCACCCGCTCGCGACCACCCGCGGCTCATCGAAGCCATCCGCTGCCAGCACCACGATCTCGTTCGTCGCCTCCGCGCCCTCGGCGTGCCGCTCCCGCACGCAGTAGATCCACCGTCCGTCCGCCGACAGTTCCCCGTCCGCGTACCGCTCTCCCGAGGCGATCGCCGGCTCCGGGGTAATCGCCCGCGCAACTCCTGGCTCGTCGATCCGATACAGCCGCTGATCGTTGAACCCTGTGGCGAACACCGCGCCGCCGGCCACCCAGTGCTCCCCGCCCCCGTACTCGTGCACACGCGTCCGCGCGTTGAAGTCGGACGGCGTCACCTCGATGACCGTCCCGTCGGCGGAGCGGCGCACAATCGCCTGCCGCCCACCCTCCGCGGGACGCCCCTCGACCCAGTACAGATCGCCGTCCCGCGCCGTCAGCGCCAGCAGCCGCACCCCGGCGCTCGCCACCTGCTCCGCGCCCAGCGGCGAAGGCCACTCCCCGTACGCCAGCACCTCGGTCATCCCGCACCCCCTCGCGTCCGCCACTGCACCGGAGCCTATCGAAGTAGCGGGGCGAGGAGCCGTCCCGAGTGCCGACGCCCCCTCTGCGACTAGCTCCTTCCCGCAGCCACACTCGCGCTCTCCAGCACCCGCCACTCCCGAGGACGGCGCGAAGCGTCAGGAGCGGGTCGAAGACCCCTCGAGGCGTGCGATCGTTCGAGGTGGGAACTGCTGGTACGGGAACCGCGCGAGTGCGTCGGGATCGAGGTCGATCCCCAGCCCCGGCGCTGTCGGCACCGTCACGTAGCCGTCCTCTTGCAGCAGGGGCTCTACCGCAACCGCGCGACCGAACTCCTCCAGGTTCACGAAGTACTCCGTGATCAGGAAGTTCGGCATCGTCGCCGAGGCCTGCACCGTCGCCGCCAATCCGACGGTCGTGCTGTTGTAGTTGTGCGGCGACATCGCGACCAGGTGCGGCTCCGCCATCGCCGCGATCTCTTTCAGTTCCAGGATCCCGCCCACGTTGCACACATCGGGATTGAGGATGTCCGCCGCCCGTTGTTCGAACACCTCGCGGAACTCCCACTTCGTGTACAGCTCTTCGCCGGTCACCACCGGGATCGAGATCGCGCGCCGCACCTCCGCCAGCGCCGTCAGGTTCTCCGCCAGCACCGGCTCCTCGAACCAGAACGGTCGGAACTCCTCGATCGCCTTCGCAATCCGCACCGCCTGCATCGGCGCCAGCCGCCGGTGCATCTCCACGAGGATCTCGACGTCCGGCCCGACGGCTTCCCGCACCAACCGGACGCGCTCGACGGCCTCGGCCTCCTGCTCGCGGGAGATCAGCGTGCGCCACGGCCCCGGCACCGGATCGAACTTCAGCGCGCTGAAGCCGCGCGCCACCGTCTCCCGCGCGCTCGCCGCCAGCTCCTCGTGGCTCGACGACCGTGCCCAGCCGTTCGCGTAGACCCGCACCCGATCCCGACACCGCCCACCGAGGAGTTCGTGCACCGGCATCCCGGCGCGCTTCCCAGTGAGGTCCCACATCGCCTGCTCGATGCCGGAGATCGCCGAGTAGTAGTCCATCGCCCCGCGGCGCGCCGAGAAGTCGTTGTACGCGGCATCCGTGAACTGCTTGATCTGGCTCGCGTCCCAGCCCACCACGTACCGTTCGAGCTGATCGAGGTGTGCCACCACCTGTGTGTCGCGATCGGCCTGCGTATAGCACTCGCCCCAGCCGTGGCGTCCATCGGACGTCTCGAGCCGCACGAACAGCAGGTTCTTCCCACGTCCGGGATGCGCGAGGAAATGCGTCAGCTTCGTGATCGTCGTGGTCATCGCGGGTCCCGTCGGTCGGCGCTGCTTGGCCGCCGCATGGTAGTGCCGGGATGATTGCTCACGCTGCTCGCTAGCGGCGCGCCTGCCACGGCCGCTGCCAACCACCGACGCCGATCTCCCGGCGCTCGAACGCCACGAGCGCGAACCCTCCGAGGATCAGCGCAGCTACGATCAGCAGCGCCTGGTGCCCCCAGTGAACCCCGCCGCTCAACGCGTCGGACACCCCGCCGTAGTAGAAGGGACTCACGTAGCGGAGCCACTGCGTCGCCTCCGCAAGCTGCGGGAATGACGAAAAGACGTAGCCCGCGATCAGCGCGACCGTCAGCACCCCCGAGGCCGTCCCGCGCGATGGCGCCACCGCGCTCACCGCGAGGGCCAGCGCCGCGTAGAAGCTGATCAGCGGCAGCGTCACGAACGACGCCCCCAGGAAGTCCAGCACGCTGATCCCGTGCTCTCCGCCGAGGTCGACGAGCGGCAGCGCCAACACGAAACCCACCGTCGTCAGTAGCACTGCCAGCACCGCACCCGCGAGCCACGCCGCCACCTTCTCCGCGAAGACGCGCCGTCGCGATACCGGGAGCGACAGCAGAAAGTCCACCGTCCCCCGACTCTCCTCCCCGGCCAGCAGGCCCGTCGCGCCGACCACCGCGTAGACCCCCAGCACGATTGGCACCCACGTCAGGTACTCCAGCGTGAAGAACGTCGAGGGCCGCGAAAAGTCGCGCATCTGCTCACCAAAGATCGCCGCGTAGAAGTCCGGGAACTCGATCCCCGCGAACTCCTCGCTGACCGAGGGATAGATGATCGCCACCAGGAACGCCCAGAACCCCAGGCCCAGCCCGTAGCCCAGGATCTGCCAGCGCAGCTCACGCAGTGTCCGCGTGGCGATCGGCAACCTGCTCATCCCGCACCACCCACTGCCTGCTCCTCGGGCGTCGGATCCACGTAGTACGACCGGAACAGATCCTCCAGCGTCGGCTCGCTCGACTCCAGCTCCACGACGGTGTGTTGCGCCAGCGCCTTCAGCAGTGGATCGATGCTCTCGCGTGTCTCGAACTCTGCCTCACCGTCGGCAACGCGCAGCACGCGCACACCGTCCAGTCCCACGAATGCATCCGCGGGCACCGCCGACGCGAACCGCACGCGAACGCGGCGCGGCGCCAGTCGCCGCTCCTCCGCCAGATCCACGACCCGCACAATCTCGCCCTCGCGGAGCACCGCCGCGCGGCTGCACAGCCGCTCCACCTCCGCAAGCACGTGCGAGGAGAAGAACACCGTTCGCCCCTCGGCCACCACCTCGCGAAGCAGCTCCGCCACCACGTCCTGCATCAGCGGATCAAGGCTCGCCGTCGGCTCGTCCATCATCACCAGCTCGGGGCGCGTCATCAGCGCCTGCACCACCCCCACCTTCTGGCGATTCCCACGCGACAGGGCGCCAATCGGCCGCGCCGCGTCCAGTTCCAGGCTGTCGATCAGTCGTGCGAGGTAGCGGTGATCGACGCCCTTGCGGATCCGCTCCACGTAGCGGAACAGCTCCGCGCCCGTCATGTCGTGGTAGAACTCCGCGTCCGCAGGCAGGTAGCCGATCCGGCGTCGCACCTCCAGGCTGTCGGCGCGCGAATCAAGGCCCAGTGCTAGCGCCTGCCCGGCGCTCGGGCGAATCAGATCAAGGAGCGTCCGGATCGCCGTCGTCTTCCCGGCGCCGTTCGGACCCAGGAACCCGAAGAGTTGACCGCGCCCGACGCGAAGATCGATCCCCCGCAGCGCCACTCGCGATCCGTAATGTTTTGTCAGGGCTCGGAACTCGATCGCCGGAACCTCGGACGAGACGGCGTCACCCGAGGGCGTTTCGCGCGCTCGTGTCGCCGCCATCCGGTACTCCCGTCGCGCCATCGCCTCGCGGCCCCTCGACGATCGAGGATAGACCACCGCCTCCCGGCGCCCGGACCGGCTCCAGGAGGCCCCGACAGCACGTGCGATCACATCGAGGACGGACGAATCGGACGGTTGAGTGAAGAGCGGCTCGCCGAGCCGCGTACCGAGTGGGTGCTAGGTCAGCGCCGGTTGCGGAATCTCGCGACCCCAGTCGAGCATTGCCCGCAGCACCGGCCCGAACGCTTCGCCGCGCTCGGTCAGCACGTACTCGGCGCGCGGCGGGTGCTGGCAGTAGAGACGACGCTCCACCAGGCCCTCGCGCTCCAGCGTCTTCAGCCGTGCGGACAGCAGGTTCGGCGAGACGCCATCCAGCGACCGCAGCAGATCCGCGAAGCGTGTCCGCCCTCGGTGCAGGTCGCGCAGCACCAGGATCGTCCACCGGTCGCCGATCAGATCCAGCGACCGGGCGATCGGGCAGTGTTGCTGTGATTCGTACTGACGCTTCATGACCCCACACACCTCTACCCGCCGCCGAGCTCGGAGCAACAGGATACCGGCCCTACTCACTCCATAACAACGCAGTGACGGCAGCCGTCGATCACCGGTCGATCTACACGCGTCCAGGTGCGCTGCATTCGGTCGGGCCACGCGATGAACGCCGGACGACAAAGAGGGGACCGCCCGACGGGCGGTCCCCTCCCAGTTCAATACGTCGTTCGCCGTGCGGCGAGACGAATCGCCTAGCTCACGATCTTCGTCCCATGGGCCTCCTGGCCCCTCGACTGGAACCCTGCCCAGTTCTCCGCGGAACACCAGTGGAACATCGCATATTGGAACCAGCCGGCCGGGGCGATGTAGGTGTTGTAGTCGAACGTGATGTCTCGTGAACACCCCTGGTTCGCACCATTCACACCACGGACCCCCAGGTGCCGGATCGTATTGCCGGTTACCGTCACCCGTTCCGAGACGTAGGGGCCATAGGGGCCTGAACCACGCTCCTGGTTGATGACGGTGATCCCGTTTCCGGTGGTCGTTGCGGACACCGTCACGTCATTCCCGGTCACCAGCACGTCGGAGCTGTTCTGGATGACGATCTGGGCACCCCACTCCCACTCCCCGAACCCGTGCCCGTTGTAGCGGGACACGTTGTCGCGGAACTCCGCCTTGTAGCCAATCTCGTGCACGATGCCGCCCTTGGCGTTGTACTCCACCAGGTTGCCGACCATCAGCACGTTGATGTTGTCGATGTCCGTCCAGAGACCGCGGCCCTCGTTGTGGTGCACCCAGTTGTTCCGCACCACCAGCCGGTTGGTCTTCGCGAACTTCGTCCCACCGGCTTCCCAGTCCAACAGGAACCCGCCGGTGTGGTTGTACGAAATCTCATTCCCTTCGATCAGGATGTCGTCGCCAACACCACCCATGCCGAGCTGGCCGTTGTGGTGCACGAAGTTGTTCAACGCCTGTGCGCGGTTACCCACGCGGATCCCGTACCCATGGTTGAGGCGCGTCTCGTTGCCGCTGATGATCCAGCGGTTTCCGGATCCGGCCTCAATCGCTCCCGTCTGGGCGCGGTTGGCGTACTTCTCGATCGTCAGACCCGTGATCGTCACGTCGCTCGCCGAGCCGCTGAACGCCGTCAGCGTCGTGCTCAACTCGACCAGCCGACCCGAGGGGTTGCCGCCGATGTAGACGCGGTTCGCACCGTAGTCGAAGAACCACTTGCCCTAGATGGGGGCGCATGTGTTGGCGCACCCATGGCACACTGAGACCACGATGAACTATTGGCCGTGACCGCGCGCTGCGACGAGCAGAGAGCGGGGGCGGGGCCTGCTTGAGCGCGATGCGCGTTCGGGTGACCGGGAGGTCTCCAGGTGGAATTGACACAACTGCTTGCGGTCGTTCGACGCTGGTGGTGGGTGATGGTGATCGCGATGGTGATTGGCGGCGGTTACGCACGCTACCTGACCTCCGACCGACTGGTGACCTACGAGGCGACGACGCGAATGCTGGTACTGCAGCAGGCGGCGCCCGGCGTGACCGGGGTCAACGACCTGACGATCAGTCGCCTGCTGGCGGCAACGTTCGCGGACATGGTGACGCTGCGGCCGGTGCTGGTGAGCGCGATCGAAACCGGGGGCTGGGAGCTGACGCCGAACCAGCTTGAGAGCCGACTGCAGGTTTCAAGCCCCGCCGGGACATTCTTCCTGGACATCACCGCAACCGGGCGATCGGCGGAGGAAGCCGTCTCGATCGCGAACGTAACCGCGCAGACCTTCGTTGATTCGGACGGTGTGCTGGTCGCGGAGACGGCTGGTGCCGTGAGTATCGTGGAAGAGGCGATCTCGGCCGATGAGCACGCCCCCTCCAACACGGTCAGCATCGTGCTGGGCGTACTCGTCGCCTTCGTCGGCGCGACCGCGGTGGTGCTGGTGATTGAGAGCCTGGATCACCGGGTGCGGCTGTCGTCCGATGTGTTCAACCGGACGGGCCTGCCGACAGTGGGTCAACTGCAGCGGTTCAGCACGACGGGCGGTGCGCCCGGGCAGTTGCAGGTGGTGATGCGCCCGACCTCGCCGGTGGCGGAAGAATTCCGGGCAATCCGGACGAACCTGTCGACGCGGATCGACTTTGAACAAGACGCGTCCGTGATCCTGATCGCCAGCCCGACGGGCGGCGATGGCAAGACGACGGTGGCCGCCAACCTGGCGGTGGTGTTCGGGCTGGCCGGTCGCAGCGTGGTGCTGGTTGACGCCGACCTCCGCAACCCACGACAGCACGAGATCTTTGGCGCGAACAACGACGTGGGGCTGACGACGGCATTGAACTCCCCGACGGCCGACCTGGACCGCGTGGTCCAGCGGACCGATCAGCCGAACGTTTCGCTGCTCCCGGCCGGTCCGATCGCGACGAACCCCTCGGAATTGCTGGGTTCGCTGCGGATGCGACAGGTGATCGACGAGCTGCGCCGCCGGTTCGAGGTGGTGCTGCTGGACAGCCCGCCGCTGTTGTCCGTGACGGACGGCACGGTGCTGGCCGGGGTGGCAACGGGATCGCTGCTGGTGCTGCGGCCGAACAAGACGCAGGTGGAGGAGCTGGGCGCCGCGGTGGACGCGCTGTCGCAGGCCCGCCGCCCGATTCACGGCGTGGTCCTGAACCAGGTGAAGGGGCGGAGCATCCGCCAGCTTCACGCCTACCCGGAGGACCGCGTGGCCTTCGAGGGCAACTGGCGCGTGGACGAGCCACGACCGCTGGCGGAACGCAACTCGCGCGATCGCACCGTTAGCTAGCGCAGCGGGAGCGCCGGCGAGAGCGTCGCGCTCAACGTGAGGCCCGTTGACGAGGGGTGCGTCCCTGATGGCCGTGACGACCGAGGGACAGACGCCGTCCGAGTCCAGCGAGCCGGCGATGGCGCGTGATGGGCTTCGCGGCGCTCCCGCCGTTCCGAGCACCGCCGGCGCGGGATTCGTGCTGTGGTTGACCGGTCTCTCCGGCGCCGGGAAATCGACGCTGTCCGAGCTGATCGCGGCCGACCTGCGGGAACGCTCCACGCCCGTTGAACTGCTGGACGGCGACGAGGTGCGTGAGTTCCTGTCGAAGGGCCTGGGCTTCACACGCGAGGACCGGGACACGAACGTGTTGCGTATTGGTTATGTCGCGACACTGCTCGCCCGACATGGTGTGATCGCGATCGTCGCGGCGATCTCTCCCTACCGCGCGGCCCGCGAGCGGGTACGAGGAATGGCCAACCGCTTCGTCGAGGTACACGTCGATTGCGCGCTGGAGCATGTGGAAGCGCGCGACGTGAAGGGCCTCTACGCGCGAGCGCGGCGCGGCGAGATCGCGCAGTTCACCGGCATCTCCGACCCGTACGAGGCGCCAGAGTCACCGGAGATCCGGGTGGACAGCGGCACGCAGTCCGTGGAGGAGTCGCTGGCGGTGATCACGGGCTGGCTGGAGCAGGCGCAGCTCATCCCCGCCCGCCGCGCCAGCTAGCGCCAGGCGCACCGCCGAAGGCTCGCGAACCGCTGTACCCGGGGACTCAGGACCGTTCGTCGACTGGTGTGGCCCCGGGTGACTCAGTCGCATCCGAGGATGTCGGGCGGAGTCGCACGGTGCGGACGGCGAGTCCACGCATCGAGGTGACCTCGAGCGTCCAGCCGCCCTCGACGACGGAGCCGCCGACCTCTGGGACGCGGCCGAGCCGCGCCATGACGAGGCCGCCGATCGTGGTGTAGGGCCCAGCGACGGAGAGCATGACGCCGAGTTCGTCGAGATCGTGGAGCGGGAACTCGCCGCGGACCTCGACGCTGCCGTCTGGTTCATGGCGGACAGCGACGACCTTGGGATCGAACTCGTCGAAGATCTCGCCGACGATCTCCTCGACGAGGTCCTCGACGGTGACCATGCCATCGATACCGCCGTGCTCATCGACGACCATCGCCATCTGGACGCGCTGCGCCTGCATCTGCTTGAGCGCGTCGATGACGCGGACGAATTCAGGGATGGCGATGGTTTCGCGGCTGTGGTCGCCGATGGTTCCCGACTGATCGATGAGATCAAGGATGTGGACGATGCCCACGACGTGATCGAGATCCTCGCGGATGACTGGCGCGCGGACGTGGGTGGTGGCGCGAAGGCGGGCGATGCCCTCGGCGACGGTGGAATCGGCACGGAGGGCGATGATCGCGCGGCGCGGCACGATCACATCGCGAACGGTGAGTTCGCTGCTTTCGAAGGCGCCGCCGATCATGCGGCGCTGTTCCGGACCAAGGGCGGCGCTGGAGGCGATGACATCGCGGATCTCGTCGGCGGTCATGACGGCGCGGCCGACTTGCGGGTCGGCGCCGGCGAGGCGGACGAGCACGTTGGTGGACGCGGAGAGTAGCCAGACGGCGGGCCGAGCGAAGAGGGCGAGGCCGTTGAGCGGGCGGGCGGCGACGGTGGACCAGCCGACGGCGCGCTGCATGGCGATGCGTTTTGGCGCGAGTTCACCGAAGACGAGCGTCAAGAAGGCGAGGGCGACGGTGACGACGACGACGGCAACAGGCCGGGCGGCGCTACCAAGCAGATCGCGCAGCGGCGGGATGAGCGGTTCCGCGAGGCTGACCGCGGCGACGGCAGAGGCGAGGAACCCGGCGAAGGTGATCCCGACCTGGATGGTGGAGAGGAACCGCGTGGGGTCCTGGGCGAGCCGGGCGGCAAGCGCGGCCGCTCCGCCGCGTTGCTGCATGCGTTCGATGTCGCGCTGGGTGAGCGAGATCAGCGCGAGTTCCGCCCCGGCGAAGAGGGCATTGATGGCGACGAGCACCACGATGACGACGAGCTGCAGCCAGACGACGTTCATACGGGGATGCTCATCGGGTGGTGCCCATCAGCCGAGGATCGTCGTTCCCTCGAGATAGCCAACCTCGAGGAGGTTGACGCGGGGTGCGACGCGCGCGAGTTCGGCGCGGACGGGTGCGAGGGCCTCCTCCGTCGTGCCGTCGGCGGTGACGGGCGGCATCCAGTCGTCGTGGTGACCGAGGACCATGCCGGCGGGACGGAGCATGTCGCCCATGCGCCCGACGAACTGGGCGAGCGACCCCTGGATCGGTTCGCCATCGATGTTGGCGCGTCCGGCCATGGCGACGATGGAGAAGTCCGGACGGAGGTCCTTGACGACGCCGGTCCAGCAGCCGGAGGTGTCGTGATAGAAGACGGAGCCGTATGGGGTTTCGATCATGTAGGCGAGCGCCCCGCCGGTGTGATCGCTGTGGAGCGTGTTGGCGCGGTGCTCGCGGAGCTGCTCCATGAGCGCGGGATCGGGCGACGGGCCACCGAGCGGGCGCTCCGAGCGGACGGCGGCACGCTCTTCCTCGGTGAGACCGGCGTGCCCGGTGATGACGGTGTCCGTGCCACCGGAGGCGACGCCGCCGACCCAGACGCAGGAGTGGAGGCTGGGGTAGACGGTGACGACGATGTTGTCGCTGAGGCGGTGGCGTTCGCCGCCCTGCGACGGGAGGAGTTGGGCCGCGGAGACGCCGGCGCCGGCGATCAGGCGGGTGCTCTCGGTGGAGCCGACGACCTTGGCGCCGGTGTTGGCGGCGATGACCTCGGCGCCGGCGATGTGATCGAAGTGGGCGTGGCCGACGAGGACGGCGTCCGCGCGATCGACCTCGGCGGCGGTGATGCCGACGGGGGGCGCGCTGGGGACGCGATCGATGTAGCCGTCGAGGAAGATGACGTAGTCATCGACGGTCATGCGGAAGGTGGCGCAACCGAGCCAGTCCAGGATGACGGCCATTTAGTCATCCGAGCTTCGTAATTCGAGCATGGCGTTGAACACCTGGAGCGAACTGCGCGCCCAGCGAGCGACTGCATCGGCGTCGACGGCGTTAGCGACTGTATCGCTCGGGGAGTGGAAGTAGGCGTGGCCGCCGAGAAAGCTGACGTAGCGGGTCCCGAGATCGCTGATCACGAGGGCTTCGCCGCCGAGGGCGGGGCCGGGCGCGCGGTGCTCGGCGAGCGCTATCTCCTCGGTGGCAAGCGCGGCGGTGAGGACGGCGTTGAGCGCGTCATCGCTGGAGGCGGCGGCGGCACGGGGTTCGCGCGCGCCGATGGAGGCGCCGAGGTGTAGCCAGGCGGCGGCGTCCGCGATGTTGGCGCGGTGGGTGCGGGCGTAGGCACGGGCGCCGTAGAAGTCGAGCTCGTGGCCGGAGCTGGCGAGCAGGTGGACGGTCCTCGGGAGTTGGCCCTGGCGCTGGGCGTGGCCGAGGCTTTCGGCGAGCGCGAGGAAGATCGCGATGCCGCCGCCGCGCTCGGCGGAGCAGGTGTACCAGCCGGACTTCGGGGTGACGATGCCGAGGGGCGACAGCGAGGGATCGCTGCCCTCGATGGTGGCGAGCACGTTGGTGGCGTTGGAGCGGAGGCGCTCCCCGTCGGCTTCGAGGACGACTTCGCCGCGGATCATGATCTGGGCCTGGAGCGCGGGGACATCGCGCGGGGCGATCTGGAGCACGGGGAGGTGGTGCGGGCGATCGATGGCGTGGGCGTTGCGGAGGACGATCTGGCGGTCGCGATCACCCCTCGGGAGGATCAGGCCGAGGCAGCCGCGGTCGAGGAGTTCCTCGAAGCGGGCGCCGAGCGCGGGGTCGGTCCAATCGGGTAGGCCGCGGAGGGCGGAGGTGGCGAGGACGATTTTGCCGAAGACGTCGTCGTCGTCGTCCTCGCAGAGTTCGCCGTCGATGCCGCCGTGATCGGTGAAGCCGCCGTCGTGGAGCGGAACGCCCTCGATGCGGTCGCGGCCGACGCGGACCTCGGCGCGGCGGACTTCGACGCGGGGGAAGGCGAAGCGATCGGCGGCGGCGGTGACGCCGGCGGCGGCGAGTTCCTCGATGAGCCAGGCGCTGGTGGCGTCGTCGGCGGGCCATCCGGTGTGGTGGATGCCTAAGTCCTCGTAGGTCTGGATGCGCTGGAGGATGCGCGCGGGGGTGTAGCCCTCGGTGGGGGCGAGCGCGGGATCAGGCATGGGGCACCGAGCGGCGCGGTGGGTTAGCCACGGGGGAGGCCGAGGCCGCGGGTGGCGATGACGTTGCGCTGCACCTCGGAGGAGCCCTGGGCGATGGTGTCGGGAATGGCGGCGAGGTAGTCGGGGCCCCAGCCGCCGCCACGGCGGGCGGACTCGACCTCGGTGGAGGCGAGGAGGCCGTGGAGGCCGTGCGCGTTGACGCCGAGGTTGTGGAGCGCCTGGCTGGTTTCGCTGGCGAGGAGTTTGACGATGGAGACCTCGTAGTTGGGGAGCAGGCCGGCGTTCTGCATGGAGACGACACGGTAGGCGAGGTAGCGGGAAGCGCGCACGGGGAGGAGGAGATCGGCGAGACGACGGCGGGCGGCCTGGTACCTCGGGAGCTGGCGGGCGGCGGCGGGGGTGGCGCGGAGCGAGCTGGCGAGGCGATCGAAGAGCTGATCGAGGGTGGCGATCCTCGCGATGCCGGAGCGCTCGAAGTCCATGGTGGTGGCGTTGATGTACCAGCCGCGGTTCTCTTCGCCGATCAGGTTTTCGGCGGGGACGTGGACGTCCTCGAGGAAGATGCGGTTGAAGTGGTGGCGGTCCTGGAGGTCGATGAGCGGCTGGATCTGCACGCCGGGGGCGGTCAGGGGGACGACGAGCATCGAGATGCCTCGATGTTTGGGGGCTTCGGGGTCGGTGCGGACGACGGTCCAGAGGTAGTCGGAGTAGTGGGCGCCGCTGGTGAAGACCTTTTCGCCGTTGAGGATCCATTCGTCGCCGTCGCGGAGGGCCTGGGTTTCGACGTTGGCGAGATCGGATCCGGCGTTTGGTTCGGAGAGACCCATCGCGAAGGAGATTTCGCCGGAGGCGACGCCGGGGAGGTAGCGCTGCTTCTGCGCCTCGGAGCCGTGGAGGATCAGCGAGGGGCCGACCTGCTGGACGGCGCGGCGGTGGTGTTCCTGGGGGGCACCGGCGTAGGCCATTTCCTCCATGTAGATCATCTGGTCGATCTTGCCGCGGGCCTGGCCACCGAACTCAACGGGCCAGGCGATGCCGAGCCAACCTCGATCGGCGGCGGCGCGGCTGAACTCGGGTGACCAGCCGGGGTGGCGATTGGCGCGCTGGTGGGACCAGAACGCCTCGGTGAGGGTTTCGTCGAGGAAGGCGCGCACTTCCACGCGGAAGGCTTCTTGCTGGGGGGTGAAGCGGAAGTCCATGCGGGGATTATAGGGGACGACCGTGCGGGCCGCCGGGCGGTGCCGAACCAAGGCGCGCGGGCTGTCGATCCGATTCCGCGCACGGGCGGCGATCCGGCGTGGGTATGACGGGGAGCGGAGGCGCGCCGGAGCGGAGCGCGGGGTGGCGGAGGGGGGCGCTAGGAGCGGAGGGGGGCGGGGAGTTTGCGGCGCTCTTCGAGTTCGAGGCATTCGCCGTCGCGGACTTCGAAGACGCGGGTGGCGACGCGATCGAGGATTTCGGGGTCGTGGCTGGCGCAGACGACGGTGCCGTCGTAGCGCTCGAGGGCTTCGACGAGCTTGCGCTGGGTGGCGCGGTCGAGGTGGTTGGTGGGTTCGTCGAGGAGGAGCACGTTCGCGGGGCGGATCAGGAACTTGGCGAGGGCGACACGGCTGCGTTCGCCACCGGAGAGCACGGAGACGGGCTTGTAGACGTCGTCGCCGGTGAAGAGGAAGCGGCCGAGGACGGCGCGGAGCGCACCGTCGCTCTGTGAGTCGGCGACGGCGCGAACCTCATCGAGGACCGTGCGTTTGGGATCGAGCGCCTCGTCCTGGTGCTGGTCGTAGTAGCCGAGGCGGGCGCGCGGCGCCCATTCGATCGCGCCCTGACTGGGTTCGAGTTCGCCGGCAAGGATGCGCAGCAGCGTCGACTTCCCGCCGCCGTTCGGACCGATCAGCACGACCCGATCGCCGCGCTCGACGTGGAGATTGGAGTCGATGAGGACGACGTTGTCGCCGTACTGGTGTCCGACGTTGGAGGCAGCGAGGACTTCGCGCTCGGTGCGACCGGCGGCGGAGAGCTTGAAGTGGACTTCCCGCTCGGTACGGGTGCGCTCGACGCGCTCGATCTTATCGAGAGCCTTTTCGCGGCTGCGCACCTGCGTGGCCTTGGTGGCCTTGGAGCGGAACCGCTCGATGAAGCGCTCCTGGCGGCCGATCTGGCGCTCCTGCTGGGCGGCGGCGGAGTCCTGGGCCGCGAGTTTGGCGGCCTTCTGGCGCTGATAGTCGGTGTAGTTGCCGGTGTAGCTGGTGACCTCGCCGTCGCGGAGATCGAGGACGCGGTTGACGACGCGGTCATGGAACGTGCCGTCGTGGGTCACGAGGAGGATGGTGCCGGGGTAGGAGGAGAGTTCCTCACCGAGCCAGTCCTGGGCCGCCTGATCGAGGTGGTTGGTGGGCTCGTCGAGCAGCAGATGCTGCGGACGATGCACGAGCACCTTGGCGAGCGCGATGCGCATCTGCCAGCCACCGGAGAAGTCGCCACAGTGTTTCTGCGGATCGTCCGGGGCGAAGCGGAGGCCGGAAAGCACGCGCCCGATGCGCTTGTCGATGCGGTAGCCATCGAGGGCCTCGAAGCGCTCGAAGAGTTCCGCCTGGCGGGTGATCAGGGCGTCGAGATCGCCTTCGCCGCTGGCGATCTCCGCGGAGAGTGCCTCGAGCTGCTGCTCGATCGAGCGCGCCTCGGGGAACGCTTCCCACATCTCTTCGAGCACGGTGTTGGTGGCGGTGAGGCCGGCTTCCTGGCGAAGAAACTCGAGATCGCCGCCGCCGCGGTGTCCGGCCTCGCCGGTGTCTGGCTGCTCGTCGCCGGCGACGACGCGCATCAAGGTCGACTTCCCGGAACCGTTCGGGCCGACCAAGCCCACGCGTTCGCCATCACCGATGGTGAACGAGACACCGGCAAGGACTTCGTCGCTGCCGAACGACTTGGTGACGGACTTTCCGTAGAGCATCGAGAGACGAGGCTAACTGAGCCTGCGGAAACGGGGAATGAAGAGAAGTGCGGATGTCGCGATCGCGGCGCAGAGGAAGGCGGGGACGAGCACGGCGGTGCGGACGTCGAAGAGGCTGGCGAGCAGGCCGGCAATCAGCGCGCCGAGCGGCATGGTGCCCTGCGAGGCCAGCGCGTTGACGGACATGACCCGCCCCATCACGTCCTGAGGGGTGTGTGATTGCAGCAACGACTGGCTCATCGACACGAAGAAGCCGCCGAACGCGCCCCACGAATAGAAGAACAGCATTGCGATCCAGAGCGCGGGCGAGAGGGCGATGCCGGCGAAGCAGATGCTGCCGCCGATCAGCGCCATGGCGAAGAACCCGCCCTTGTTCCGCATGTCGCCGAGTGAGGTGAGAAAGAGCGAGGTGGTGAGCGTGCCGGCCGCCATCGCCATGAACATCAGGCCGAGGGCCTGGGCGCTGCCGCCGAGCTCCTCTTTGACGATCACCGGGACGAGGGCCTGATTGGGTCCGATCATGAAGAGCCCGGTGTTGACCATCAGGCCGATGATGACGAGCAACGGCATGTTGGAGCGGAGGAACCGCCAGGCCTCGCTCAGATCGCCGAGGATCGAGAAGGCGGCGCGACCGGGCTGAGCGACGACGCTGGTCGAGTGCGGGCTGAGTGGCAGCAGGGTGAGCGTGCTGATCACGAGGAAGACCGCCTGGACGACGAACGAGGCCTCGACGCCCCAGAGTCCGATCAGCGCGCCGGCGAGGCCGGGGCCGATGAGCTGCGAACTGGTGCGCGCCATCGCGCCGGTGACGACGGCGTTGAGCAGGTGCTCACGGGGCACGAGCATGGGAATGATCGCCTGTCGGGTCGGCAGACCGATCGCGGTACTGCTGCCGAGGATGACGGCATAGACGAGCGCCAGCGTCGGGGTGACGGTGCCGAAGGCGACGAGCAGCGCGAAGGCGATCGCGGATGCGGCGGCGACGAGCTGGGTGATGACGAGCAGTCGCCGTCGATCCCAGCGATCGGCGAGCAGACCGGCGGGCATGGTGAGGAAGAACAGCGGGAGCCCGCGGACGGCGACGGCGATGGCGACCCAGGCCGGGGAGTCGGTGAGATCGAGCATGAGCCAACCGAGCGCGACGTTGGCCATGCCCTGGTCGATGAAGAGCGTGGCGGTGCTGACCCAGTAGAAACGGAAATCGCGGAACCGCATGGCGGTGAAGGACGGAAGCGGGAGCCGGCGGGAACCGCCCGCCCGACGACGACCGGGGCGATCAGAGGTGGGATCGGGGGGAAGGTCTGGCGGAGCGGGCGCGCTGGCGGTCATGGGGTTCCGATCTGGGGCGTCACGGTAGCGACGGCCAGCGCGGGCGGCAACGAATGTTATCGGGGTGGGTCGGGGGCGGCGCGGCGCGAATGGAGCAGGGTCGCACGAGCGGCGGCGATCGACCGATGATAGGCTCGATGGTGCTCCACCACGGACCGGGGAACTTCTTGCATATCAGCCGGGTGACGCCGCTGCTCGTGCTGCTGGGCGTGCTGCTGGGCGTGCTGGTGAGCGCGTGTGGCAGCGCGGATCGCGCCGCGGGCAGCGCGGCGGGCGCGGGAAGCGGAACGAGCGTCGCGGCGAACAGCGGGATCGCCTCGGCGGGTCCAATCGAGCGAACCCCGGAACCGTCGCCGCTGGGCGCGGGGTTGGTGATTCCCTCGAAGGCGCCGGAATTCGTCGGGCTCACCGGCTGGATCAATTCGAACGAGCTGACCGTCGCCGGGCTGACCGCGGAACGGCGGGTCGTGCTCGTCGATTTCTGGACGTACACCTGCATCAACTGCATCCGGACACTGCCATTCCTCACGGACTGGCACGAGAAGTACGCGGACCGTGGCCTCACGATCGTGGGGGTGCACTCGCCGGAGTTCGACTTCGAGGAGTACCGCCCCAACGTGGTGAACGCGGTTGACCAATACGGCCTGCGGTACGCGGTAGCCCAGGACAACGAGATGGCGACGTGGCGAGCGTTCAATAATTCGTTCTGGCCGGCGAAGTACCTGATCGGCGTCGATGGATCGGTGCGCTACCAGCACTTCGGTGAGGGGAGCTACGACGAAACCGAGGACGAGATCCGGCGGGCACTGACCGACGCGGGTTACAACGTCTCCGACATCCCGCGCGGCGGGGTGGATGCCCAGCGTCTAGATCCGCACGCGACGGCCATCACCCGCGAGCTGTACGGCGGGTACGAACGCAACTTCACCTCGAATGGGCGCTACGCCGCGCAGGCGGCCTATTACGAGGCTCCGGACCGGACGTTCGAATACCAGGACGTGGAACCGGAAACGCAGCGGAACCACAACCAGTTCTACCTGCAGGGGGTCTGGCGCAACGAGCGTGAAGCGGTGGTGCACGGGCGCGACACCGCGCAGCCCGACGATTATGTCGCGCTGCGATTCGTCGCGCGGAGCGTGAACGTGGTGCTGCGCTCCGCAACCAAGGAGCCGTACACGGTGATCGTGGAGATCGACGGGTGGCCGCTGCTGCCGGAGGAGGCCGGGGCGGACGTGACGTTCGACGAACAGGGTCGGAGTGTTGTGCTGGTGGACGACCCACGGGTCTACCGGGTGGTGGAACTGCCGATGCTAGGCGATCGGGAGCTGCGACTGCGATCGACATCCAGCAACTTCTCGCTGTTCGCGGTGACGTTTGGCGCGTACACCAGCGGCGGCTAGCCCCGCAGCGGAGACCGGGTCCCGACGAACCGACCCGCGAGGCCCTCCGGTGCGATGTCGCAGGACTCCGCCGATCCCCTCCAGTAGGCTGGAATCCAACCTCGCGACGGCGCATGGAGGCGGAGCGACGACGGCCCGACGCCGTCTTCTCCACGAGGAGGACGATGGAAACAGCGGCGCTCTCGGCGCTGGGCGTGATCGGATTCGCCGTGTCGGTGACCACGATGGTCGCGCGGCGGGTACGGCTCCCTCCGATCCTGCTCTTCCTGGTGATCGGGGCGATCGCCGGCCCATCGGTCCTGCACCTGGTGGATCCGGAGGAGCTTGGCGAGATTTTCCCGGTGACGCTGGAGGTGCTGGTCGCGATCATCGTGTTCGAGGGTGCGTTCTCGATCGACGTGCCGTATCTGCGGCGCGTGGGATCGGTGGTGCGAAACCTGCTGACCGTCGGTTTGCTGATCACGTTCGGGCTGGCGGCGCTGCTGGCCGGCTTGCTGGACGTGTTGCCGTGGCGAGTCGCGTTCCTGTTTGGCGCGCTGGTGACGGTGACGGGACCGACGGTGATCTCGCCGCTGGTGCGGCAGGTGCGGTTGAACGATCACGTGCGCGCAGTGCTGCTGGGCGAGGGTGTGCTGATCGATCCGCTGGGCGCGGTGTTCTCGATCGTGACACTGGACATCGTGCTGTCAGGTTTCGAGGCCGAACCGTTCCTGTTCGTGCCGACGCGGCTGCTGGGCGGCGCGATCCTGGGGCTGGTTGGCGCGCTGGTGGTGCGAGTGGTGCTGCGCGTGAACCGCGCACCGGCACCGGCGGAGGCGACGCTGCTGCTGCTGGGGATAAGTGTGGCGGTGTACGCGCTCTCCGAGGAGTTGCTGCACGATTCCGGGCTAGCGGCGATGGCAGTGATGGGCGTTGCGCTGGCAGCACGCCCGATCCCACACGCCGAGGAGGTACGTGCCTTCGAGGACGATCTGTCGAAGCTGCTGGTCGGAGCGATCTACATCCTGGCAGTGGCGACCGTGGATCTGGAGGTGGTGCGGGGGCTGTGGCCAAAGGGCTTCCTGGTGATCATCGGGCTGATGGTGGTGGTGCGGCCGGTCGCGGTGTGGGTATCGGCGTTCCGATCGGATCTGAACTGGCGCGAGCGGACTTATATCGGGCTGATTGGACCTCGGGGGGTGGTGGCGGCGGCGCTGGCGGCCTTTGCGGGGGACGCGCTGGGTCCGGAGCAATCGGGGGACGTGCTGGCGGCGCTGGTGTTCCTGACCGTGTTCATGACGGTGGCAGTACAGTCGACATACGCGGGTCCAATGGCGGATCTCCTGGGGGTCAAAGCGATGCGTGCGATCATCGCCGGCGCCGGCGCGGTCTCACGCCGCGTTGGCAGCAAGCTGGCAAACGACGGCTATCAGGTCACGCTGATCGATCAGGACCAGGAGGCGATCGCCCGCGCGCGCGCCGACGGCCTGGAGGTCGCCGAGGGCGACGCGACCGACGTGCGGACGCTGGAGCGGCTTGGCGCGAGCGAGATGAAGATCGCGGTTGGCGCGACCGACAGTGACCAGGTGAACCTGCTCTTCTGTCAGTACCTGCGGACGGCGAACCCGGAGGCGGAGATTTACGCCCGGGTCAGCCAGACAGGCGCGGCGGAGACGTTCCGCGCCGCGGGTATCCAGACGGTGAGTTCCTACGAAGCCCAGGCACAGGCGCTGCTGGACCTGATTGGCGCGCCGTTGTTGACCCAGGCACTGGCACCGGGCAGTGGTGAACGAACGACGGTGAGCGTCCCGGTAGGCAGCGGTCTGCACGGCCGGCGGGTCCGCGATCTGGCGCTTCCACAGCGAGTACTGGTAGTGCTGATTCAGCGGAATGGCGAAGAGCTGGTCCCGCACGCCAACTCCGCGTTGGAGCGTGGCGACCGAATGCTGTTGTTCGGTCCCGCGGAGCCGGTGGCGGAAGCACGCGAGCAACTGATCTCGATTGAGTAACGGCGGGGTGTCCGCCAGCACCGGCCGAACGAGTACGCGAATTGCCCGAAGATGAGGATGTGCCGATGACCGCAGCGACCGCGTTCCAGCTGGACATCCCGGTGGAGCAACACACGCTGGCGAACGGGCTGCGGGTGGTGCTGTCACGGGACACGAGCGCGCCGGTGGTGCTGGTGGCGGTGTACTACCACGTGGGGATGCGGTTGGAGCCGCGCGGCCGGACCGGCTTCGCGCACCTGTTCGAGCACCTGATGTTCCAGGGGTCAGAGCACCTGGGAAAGATGGAGCTGGTGCAGCGGGTGCAGCAGAACGGCGGCGCGCTGAACGGTTCGACCCGGTACGACTTCACGAACTACTTCGAGGCGTTGCCCAAGCACACGCTGGAGCTGGTGCTGTGGATGGAAGCGGACCGGATGCGCGGTCCGAAGATCACGGACGCGGAGCTGAACAACCAGCGCGACGTGGTGAAGAACGAGATCCGCGTGAACGTTCTGAACCAGCCCTACGGTGGCTTCCCGTGGATCGACATGGCGGAGCAAGCGTACGCGAACTGGCACAACTCCCACAACGGTTACGGCGACATGGTGGATCTGGACGCGGCGACGCTGGACGACGCGCGCGAGTTCTTCGATAGCTACTACTCACCGGCGAACGCGGTGCTGGTGGTCGTCGGCGACTTCGAGCCGACGGCGGCGCTGGCGATGAGCCGCCGCTACTTCGAGGGCATCCCGGCGCAGCCGCGACCGGAGCCGGCGGACGTGACCGAGCCGGCGTGGACGGCGGAGCGGCGTTTTACGAAGGACGATCCGCTGGCCAGCCAGCCAGCGGTGGCGGTGTCCTACCAGGTGCCGGAGCACGGCACGCCGGAGTATTTCGCGATGGGGCTGCTGGATCAGATGTTGCTGCAGGGCGATGACAGCGCGCTGCACCACGAGCTGGTGAACAAGCGCGGGATGACCGGCGACGTGGACGGCGGGATGAATTTCCTGGGCAACATGTACAACGCGCAGACGCCGCTGTTGTGGACGGCTTCGGCGATCCACGACCCGGCCTTCGATACCGACGCGATCCTGGAGGCGTTCGACGCTGCGGTTGAGCCGTTCCGTGCAGCGCCACCGTCGCCGGCGGTGTTCGATCGCGCGGTGGTCAAGGCGCGATCGGCGTTCTACGACTCGCTGACGAGCACGGCGTACCCGGGGTTCGGGCGCGCGGATCTGCTGGCTTCGTTCGCACTGATCGACGGGGACGCGGCGGCGATCAATGAGGTGGACGCGCGGTTCGCGGCGGTGACGCCGGAGCTGGTGCACGCGGTGGCTCGCGATTACCTGCGGCCGGACGGACGCGCGGTGCTCTCCGTCAACCCGACGGCGGGAGCGCCGAACGCCTCGGAAGACGGCGCGGGCGCCGAGGAGGTGCAGTCATGACGTCCTCACCGGACGCGCCGCAGATCGGCGGGCTTGCGCCGTTCAGCCTCCCGGCGGTGGAACGGACGGTGCTGGCGAGCGGCGTCTCAGTGGCGCTGGCGGCCTCGGGGTCGATCCCGAAGGCGTACCTGCGGCTGGTACTCGGCTTCGGCACGGGCACGGAGCGCAGCGACGAGACGTGGCTGACGCGCCTGATTGGCGATTACCTGACGCAGGGCGCCGGCGAGCTGGACACGGCTGGGCTGGCGGACGCGGTCGCGCAGATGGGCGGGCGGCTGGACGTCAGCGTCGACGAAGACACGACGACGCTGAGCACCTCGGTGCTTTCGGAGTTCGCGCCGGATGCGGTGCGACTGCTAGCGACGGTGGCGCGGGAGCCGCGCTTCCCGGAATCAGAGCTGGCACGGCTGCGCGCGGACCTCGGTCGGCGGCTGGAGCTGGCGAAGTCGCAGCCGGGGACGCTGGCGGCGAGCGCGTTCCGACGCGCGGTGTACGGCGACCACGCGTACGGGCGGCTGCTGGCGAGCCCGGAGCAGATCGCGGGCTTCACGACCGAGGCGGTACGCGCGACCTACGAGGCGCATGCCGGCGCGAGTGCGAGCCGGCTCTACGTGGCAGGGCTGTTCGACAGCGCGGCGGTGCTGGCCGCGGCCGACGGCGCCTTCGACGGCTGGAGCAACGCGAGCGGTCGGTCCTCGGAAGTGCCGCAGCCGCGGAGCGAGCGGGCGATCTACCTGGTGGATCGGCCGGGCGCGGAGCAGTCGACGCTCCAGATCGGGCTCCCGGTACCACCGCCGAGCGCAGACGATTATGTCGCGCTGTCGGTCACCAACTCCCTCCTCGGGGGATCGTTCTACTCGCGGATCACGCTCAACATCCGCGAGAACAAGGGGTACACGTACTCACCTCGGAGCCAGATGGTGGCGCACCCGAGCGACGCCTTCTGGGTGGAACAGGCGGACGTGACGACAAACGTGACCGGGGCGTCGCTGCACGAGATCTTCAAGGAGATCGAGCTGCTGCGAGCGGAACCGGCGGGCGAGCAGGAGCTCGCGGACATCCAGAACTACGTCGCCGGTAGTTATGTCCTGCGACATGCGACGCCGGGTGGGGTCCTCGAGCAACTTGCGTTCCTCGACCTGCACGGGCTCGACGAGGGCTGGGCGGCGGCGTACGCGGAGCGCGTGCTGGCGCTGACGACGGCGGACGTGCAACGGATCGCGGTGGAACACCTGCGACCGGACGAGATGACGATCGCGATCGTGGGCGACCGCCGCGCGATCGCGGAGGAGATCGCGCCGTACGGGGCGATCCTCGAGGCCGCGCCCGCGTAGCGCGGGCGCGCGACGGCGGTGCATTCGCTCGACCTGCACATCGACACGGCGCGGCGGCAGACGGTGGATCTGACGGATCAGATTCGCGGGTTCTGCCGTGGCCAGGCGCACGGGCTGCTGAGCGTGTTCGTCCCGCACGCGACCGCCGGGGTGGCGTTGATCGAGACCGGGTCGGGGTCGGAGCAGGACCTCACGGAACTACTGAACGAGCTGCTACCGCGGAGCCGCGCGTACACGCACCGGCACGGAACGGCCGGGCACGGGGCGGATCACCTGCTGCCGGCGATCGTGTCGCCCTCGGTGACGATCCCGGTGGTGCAGGGGGTTCCGGCGCTGGGCCAGTGGCAGCGGGTGGTGCTGGTAGACCTCAATCCGGACAATCCGCGACGGCGTGTGAAGCTGAGCTTCCTCGCGGGTTAGTGGCCGCGCGACCGACATCTTCGGCGGTTTGTCAGCCCTCGGCGCGGAGCCGATCGAGGATGGCGCGGCCTTTGGCGACGAAGGCGGTGTCGCCACGTTGGCCGCCCTAGGCGATGGCGCCGATGGCGTTGTTGGCGACGGCGAGGGCGCGGATCTGGCGTTCCTCGATGTCCGAGGGCTGGCGGCCGTAGCCGAGGAAGAACGCCTCGCGGGCGACGGGATCGGCGTGCCAGTGATCCTCGGCCATGCGCTGCACGTCCTCGGTCCAGGGGGCGGGGCGGGCGCGCTCCCAGTCGATCACGTAGAGCCAGAGCGCGCCGTCCGCGCGGTGGATCAGCCAGTTCCGCGGTGAGTAGTCCATGTGGGCGGGGACGAGTCGGACGGCGTCGAGGGCGCCGTCCGCGCGGATGGTGTCCGTGGCCCAGCGCTGTTCCTCGGCGGTGAAGGCGGCGGCCGGGTCGGCGAGCCACGGGCGGATGGTCGACCGCAGGTTGGCGCCGTAGTCCTCGGCAGGGCCGCAGCCCTCGCAGGGAAGCGCGTGCAGGGCGGCAGCGAAGGCGCCGGCGAGCTGGTAGGCGGCGTGGCGCTCCTCGGTGGTGAGGGCGGCGTCCTCGACGATCTCGCCGGGGGCGGCGGCGAAGAGCATCGCGTCGAGGTCGTCGGCGGTGGCGACGAGGGGGACGGTCATCTGACGCGCGCCCTCGGGGAGGCGCGGGAGCCAGTCGGTGAGGGCGCGAAGTTCGCGGTCGTAGAGGCGGCGATCCTCGTGGCGTTTCAGGTAGTAGTGATGGCCGTCGGCGGCCTCGATGTGCCAAACGAGGGAGAGGCGGCCGAAGGTCCGGGAGCGGTCCTCGAGCATGACGATGCGGCCGAGGGTGCGTTCGGCGAAGGAGCGAAGCGCGGCGCGCAGATCCTCGGAGGGTGGGATCGGCACGGGGGTGGTCATGGCGCTGACCGCGGGGGTGCGGGGCCCGGGGTGGGGTCGCGGGCGACGGCGGGATCCAGCGCGGCGGCGGGGTGGCTGCGGTGGAGGGTCTCATGGGCGAGGAAGGCCATCACGGCGGCACCGCCGAGGCCGACGCCACCGGTGGCGATACAGGCGACCGCAAGGCCGGCCTGTGCGGCAACGGCGGCGACCAGCAGGGGGCCGGCGCTGGTGCCGATATCGGTGACGAAGCGCCAGACGCCGAGGAACTCGCCGCGCATCCCGGGTGGGGCGAAGTCGGCGCCGAAGGTCATGCCGATGCCGGATCCGAGGCCGTTGGCGAAGCCCGAGATGAGGCCGACGACGAGCAGGGCCTCGAACCGGTCGGTCAAGGGGATCAGGGCGAGGCTGCTGGCGAGCAGGATCATCGAGGGCACGGCGGACCACTTGCGCCCGAAGCGGTCCATGACGATGCCGACGGGGTAGAAGAGCAGCATGTCGACGGACGAGGCGAAGCCAATAATGAGGCCGATCTGGGAGGGTGTGAGATCGAGTTCGTCGCCCCAGAGCGGGAGGAGCACCTGACGGCCCTGGCGGAGCACCTGGAGCGCGAGGACGGCAAGGCCGGCGGTGAGGAATGTGTGGCGCTCGGAGCGGAGGAGCTGGAGGACGCCGCTTTGACCAGTGCGGGCAGCGGAGCGACCGGCAACGGCGCCACGCGCCTCGGTGACGAAGAGCAGGATCGGGATCAGGGCGATGGCGGCACCGGCGGTCTGCAGCAGCATCGCCGAGGAGTAGCCGCCGAATTCGGCGAGGAAGCCACCGATCACCGGGCCGACGAAGTTGCCCATGCGCTGGGATCCGCCGACGAGGGAGAGCGCGCGGCCGCGTTGGTGGACGGGCGCCTGTTCGGATACGAAGGCGATGCGGGTGAGCATCCAGAGCGAGGTGGCCCCGCCGAGGGCGAAGACGGAGGCGGCGAGGATCCACGGGTTGGGGCTGAACGCGGTGGCGGCGGCGAGGCTCCCGATCAGCGAGATGGAGAGGATCATCGTGCGGCGCTGCCCGAGCCGTCCGAGCAGGACGCCGGCAGGAACATCGAAGGCCATGACACCGAGGCCGCGCATGGCGAAGACGAGCCCCGCGACACCGACCGAGGCACCGAGATCGCGGGCCTGGAGCACGACGAAGGCGAGTACGGCGCTCTGCCCGATGCCCATGAAGATAGTGGGCAGATACACGGTCAGCACGAGATTGCGGATCGTGAAGGCGGTGGTCTCCTCGCGGGCCATCAGCACATCGTAAGCGCGGCGCGCTTCCGCGCGAGCGGGTGGCGGATGGCGGCTGTTATCGTCCGCGCGGAGGCGTCGATGTCCCGATCAGAGCACGAACGATCCCTGGTTGAGCCGGCACCGCTGGCCGCGCACGTTACGGCGATCCGCGGCGGCGAGCGGTCGCTGCGCGAGGTGGTCGGCGAGGTGTGTGATCGCCTTGAAGCGATCGATCTGCTGGTGCGAGCGGTGGTCCCGGAGCCGGGACGGCGCGAGCGGCTGCTGCGTGAGGCGGGCGACCTCGAGGCGCGCTACCCGGACCCGGAATCGCGCCCGCCGCTCTACGGAGCGCTGCTGGGGGTGAAGGACATCATCGCGGTCGACGGGATGCCGACGCGCGGCGGGTCGGCATTGCCGCCCGAGGTGCTGGCGATGGCGGAGGCGACGGCGGTGCGGCGGATGCGCGACGCGGGCGCGCTGGTGCTGGGGAAGACGGTGACGACGGAGTTCGCGGCGCGGGAGCCGGGGGCGACGACGAACCCGCGCGATCGGGCGCACACGCCGGGCGGGTCGAGCAGCGGTTCGGCGGCGGGGATCGCGGCGGGGCTGTTCCATGTGTCGTTCGGGACGCAGACGGTGGGATCGGTGATCCGGCCGGCGGCCTTCTGCGGCGTGGTGGGGTTCAAGCCGAGCCACGAACGGATCCCGCGCGACGGGGTGCTGACCTACTCGGAGTCGGTGGACCACGTTGGCCTGTTCAGCGCGGACGCGGCGGGGATGCGGATCGCGGCTGGGGCCGTGCTGTCTGCGTGGAACGCCGCTCCCGATGCGGCGGGCGCGGGTGAGCGCATGCCGGTGATCGGTGTCGCCGAGGGGGCGTACCTGGAGCAGGCCGACGAGGAGGCGCGCGCAGCCCTCGATGGCGCGCTGGCGCGGCTGGAGGCCGCCGGGGCGCGGGTCGTGCGGCTGCGGGTGCTGGACGACATCAAGGCGATCAACGCGCGGCACGAAGCGCTGGTCGCGGCGGAGTTCGCCGGGGCGCATCACGATCGCTTCGAGGCGTGGGGCCAGCTCTACCGGCCGTTCAGCGCGAACCACGTCGAGGAGGGTCGGGCCGTTCCGGCCGCCGCGGTAGCGGAGGGGCGCGCGAGCCGATTCGAGCTGCGGGAACGCCTCGATGGGTTGTTCGCCGAGTACGGGTTGGACCTGCTGGCGAGCGTGCCGGCGGTGGGAACGGCGCCGCACGGGCTGGCGTGGACCGGCGACGCATCGATGAACCTGCCGTGGACACACAGCGGCCTGCCGGTGGTGATGCTGCCGGCCGGGAGCGGGTCCGACGGGCTGCCGCTCGGGGTGCAACTGGCGACGCCGTTCGGCCAGGACGAGGCGCTGCTCGGATGGGCGGCGCGGCTGGAAGCAACGATCGCGACGAGCTGAGCAGGAGGCTCCGATGGGCACGATCGCAGAGCGCGCGGAGCGGGCGTGGAAGGGCGAGCTGGAGGGGCATCCCTGGCAAGGGCCGAACGAGCTGGAACGGATCAGCGACGGCGTGTGGTTCTACCACTCGTTCTCGAACACGGTGGTCTTCGAGACGGCGGACGGCCTGGTGATGGTCGATCCGGGGATCCGGAACCGCTCCGAGCTGCGGTTCGAGGCGGTACGGGCAGCGCTCCCCGGCCCATTGCACACGGCGATCTACACGCACGGCCATGTCGACCACGTGTTCGGCGTCGATCACTACGAGGCGGAGGCGCGCGGGCGAGGCTGGGCACCGCCGCGGGTGATCGGGCATGAGGCGCTGACGGCGCGCTTCGATCGTTATCGCCGGACCGGTGGGTACAACGCAATCATCAACTCACGGCAATTCCGCGGCGGCGGGACGATCACGCCGTGGCCGATGGAGTACCGGACGCCGGATCTGTCGTACCGGGACCGGGTCGACGTGACGGTGGGCGGCCAGCGGTTCGAGCTGGTCCACGCACGTGGCGAGACGGACGATGCGACCTGGGTATTCGCCGCCGATCGACGGGTGCTGTGCACCGGCGATCTGTTCGTCTGGGTCGCGCCGAACGCCGGGAATCCGCAGAAGGTGCAGCGCTACGCCGGCGAATGGGCGGAGGCACTGCGGGCGATGGCCGCGCGGGAACCGGAGGTGCTGCTGCCCGGGCACGGGCCGCCGATCGTGGGCGCGAGCCGGGTGCGACAGGCGCTGGGCGACACCGCCGCTTACCTGGAGGCACTCGAACGGCAGACGGTGGCGCTGATGAACGAGGGCGCGTCGCTCGATCGGGTGCTGCAGGAGGTGGGGCCGCCGCCGGAACTGCTGGAGCGGCCGTATCTGCAGCCGGTGTACGACGAGCCGGAGTTCATCATTCGCAACATCTGGCGGCTCTACGGCGGCTGGTACGACGGTCAGCCGTCGCACCTCAAGCCAGCGACCGAGGCGGCGCAGGGCCAGGAGATCGCCCGTCTCGCCGGCGGGATCGAGGCGCTGATCGTGCGCGCCTCGGAAGTCGCGGAGGCAGGGGATCTGCGGTTGGCCTGCCACCTGGCGGACTGGGCCTTTGACGCCGCGCCCGACGATCGGGCGGTCCGGGCGGTGCGCGGGGCGATCTACGCCCGCCGCGCCGCCGACGAGCGATCGACGATGGCGGTGGGTATCTACCGCGCGACAGCGCGCGACATGGGCGTGGCGCTGGAGGACGAGCCAGTATTCCGGTCGCAGCAGCGGAAGCGAGAGCCGTAGTCCCGAACACGGCGGGCCCCGGAGGTGGGCGCCGCCGGGCCTCGGAGGTGGGCGCGCTGGAACGCCACTGTCCGTGCGTATTTGGTGCCGTTATCGTTAGCTGTCAGTCAGTTGGTACGGAGACCGACAACGAAACGATCGGCGGGCGGGTCGCAGGGACGTGGGACCGCTCGACCGGTGCGAAGGCCGGCACGCCGTGAGAGTCACCCGCAGGCGCGATCAGCTCGGGCCCCTCGCCGTTCAGTCGATCCGTGACCGGGTCGCGTCGGCGCTTCCGCGGAACGTCGTGCTCCGCATCCAGACCCTGAAGGCGAGGCCACGCACCCGTTCCGCGCACCGGGCATTCGCGGCGGCTGCGCCCGGCGACCGATTGTCGCTGACCGACTTGCGCCGCCTCCAAAGCGAGTACGCTCCGGCGCCCGCGTACTCATACGAGTCGGAGGTACGGAGCGAACGAGGGCGGGAGCGCGCCGAACGGTTCCCCGCGATGCTCTCCCGGCAGTCGGTGAACTCGGTCCTGGAAACCGGCTGCTCCGATGGGATGGTCGGCTACCACCTCGCCAAGCACGGGCAGGAAGCGACCGGCATCGACTTTCGGGCGCAAGCATTCGACGCACGAGCAATCGACGCGGGCGTGCGGCTGATCCAAATGGACGCAGAGGCGCTCGAGTTCGAGGACCGCTCGTTCGATGCCGCGATCAGCTACGACTCGTTCGAGCATTTCGCGAGTCCCGAGCGAGCGCTCAGCGAGCTGCATCGCGTCGTGAAGCCGGGTGGGCCTATTTACCTGGAGTTCGGTCCGCTCTACCTGTAACCGATGGGCCTCCATGCCCCACAGATCAACGTGCCGTACTGCCAGATCCTGTTCTCCGACGACACCCTGACGGAGTTCATGCGAGAGGCAGAACTCGCGCCGATCAGCTTCACGCACTGCAACCGCTGGTCGCGGGCACAGTTCCGAGCGCTGTTCGCGTCATTTGCCGATCGCCTCGAAACGGTCAGCTACGCGGAGGACGGGGCGTACCAGCACCTCGACCTCGTCGAGCGGTACGCGCCGATCTTCAGGGCGCGAACCGGCGAGTTCGACAACCTCACCTGCTCCGCGATCCGAGTCTTATTCAAGAATCGGTAGCCTGGCTGTTCGCCGCCGATCCGGGCGCACACGACGCCCCGTGTCACGCTCAGGGCGACATCCAGCGGGACATCCAGCGCGACATGCTTCGCGTGTTGGCCCGCTCGTCCCCCCTGCGGCGCGACGAGGGTCGGCAGCGCTGGACCGGGCGAGTACGATTGGCGGCATTCGCGGTCATGGAGGTTGATTAATGGGCTCACTCGAGGGCATGCGCGTGCTGGACATGACGCAGTACGAGGCCGGGACCTCGTGCACGCAGATGTTGGCGTGGCTGGGTGCGGACGTGGTGAAGGTCGAATCGCCGACCGGTGACCCCGGGCGCGGCGTCGGCCGACAGCTTCCCGGCGAGAGCGACGACGAACGCCAGTACTTCATGAACTACAACGCGAACAAGCGCTCCGTGGTGCTCAACCTGAAGACCGACGCGGGCCGCCAACTGCTACTGGACATGGCGCCGCACTACGACGTGTTCGTCGAGAACTACGGACCGGGCGTCGTGGAGAAGCTGGGCATCGGCTACGACGTGCTCTCCGCGATCAACCCGAAGATCATTCACGCGCGGATCAAGGGCTTCGGCCTCGATGGTCCGTACTCGGAGTTCAACTGCTACGACTGGGTCGCGCAGGCGTCGGCGGGGACCTTCTCGGTGACCGGCGAGCCGGACGGACCGCCGATGCACCCGGCGCCGACGATGTCCGACAGCGGCACCGGGATCCAGATGGCGCTGGCGATCACGGCGGCCTACGTGGAGCAAATGCGCACGGGCAAGGGCCAGGAGATCGAGATCTCCATGCAAGAGGCCACGACGATGTTCATGCGAACGCTGGGCCTCGATAACTGGGGCACCGCCGCGGCGCCGCGGACGGGGATTCACCACGGCGGCGGGGTGACGGCGACGTACCCGTGCAAGCCCGAAGACGGTCAGGCCGATTCGAACGACTGGGCGTTCATCATGGTGGTGACGAGCCAGATGTGGGACGCGCTGTGTGCGGCGATGGACCAGCCGGAACTGTCGATCGATCCGCGCTACGACAACCCGATCTCGCGGATGGAGCACAAGGACGAGCTGTACGACCTGGTCGCCGCGTGGACGCGCCAGTACACGAAGCGCGAGGTGATGAGCATCCTCGGCCCGGCCGGGGTGCCCTGTAGTTATGTCTTTAGTTCGCTCGACCTGTTCACCGACCCGCACCTCGTGTCGCGCGACTTCATCCAGACGGTCGAGCACCCGATCAACGGCCCGGTGAAGCTGATGCGGAACCCGATCCGGATGCGCGGTGCGGAGCCGCTCCGGCACTCCCCGCTCCTCGATGCGAACACCGACGAGGTGTTGGTGGGCGACCTCGGCGTCGACGCCAGCAAGCTCGAGACGTTGCGCGCAGCGGGGGCGATTGGCTCGCCGTTCGCGGGTAAGCCGAAGCAGGCGGCCGGCGCGAGCGGCGGGGACTAGCGGCAGCCACGCACCGACTACGAACGAAGGGGCGCCTGTGGCGCCCCTTCTCGATCCCGCAGGGTCGGTCGGATGGACCTCGGTCTGACTTAGGTCCCGAGGAGCCCCATCACCTCGCCCTCGGGCGAGAGGTCGATGTCGAAGGCGTTCGGGTCCGGCGGCAGGCCGGGCAGCGTCATGATGTTGCCCGCGAGGACGATCACCTGGCGGGCGCCGGCGGCGATGCGCAGCTCGGTGACGGGGAAGGTGTGGCCCTCCGGTGCGCCGCGCAGGCGCGAGTCCGCGGAGATGGAGAGGTGGGTCTTCGCGATGCAGATCGGGAAGTTCCAACCGTTGTCCTCGAAGCGGCGCGCGGTGGTACGGGTCATCGGGCCCCAGGTGGTTTCGCCCGCCATGTAGAGGTTGGAAGCGAGCGTTTCGACCTTGTCGATGATGTGGTCGTTGTCTTCGTAGATCAGGTGCACGTCGGCCGGGTGGTGATCGACGGCGTCGATCACGGCTTCCGCCAGATCGGTCATGCCGGCGCCACCCTCGGTGAAGCCTTTCGCCTCGACGGCGGCGAGCGCACCAGCCTCGAGGGCGGCGCGGCGGACCTCGGCGATCTCTTCCGGCGTGTCGTCCGGGAAGCGGTTGATGGCGACGACAGCGGGGAGGCCGTAGCGGTTCACGATGTGGATGGCGTGGCGGAGGTTGGCGGAACCGTCATGGACGGCCTTCACGTTGGGGGTGGTGAGGTCTTCCTGCTTGACGCCGCCGTGCCACTTGAGACCGCGGACGGTGGCGACGACGACAGCCGCGGCCGGTTCGGCGCCGCCCTGGCGGACCTTGATGTCCATGAACTTCTCGAAGCCGAGATCGGCGCCGAAGCCGGCCTCGGTGACGACGTAGTCGCCGACGGCGAGCGCGAGGCGGTCCGCGACGATCGAGGAGCAGCCGTGGGCGATGTTGCCGAACGGGCCGGTGTGGACGATGGCGGGATTGCCCTCGACGGTCTGGACGAGGTTGGGCTTCAGCGCGTCCTTGAGCAGGACCATCATCGAGCCGACGGCACCGACGTCCTTCGCGGTGACGGGGCGGTTGTCGTTGGTCCAGCCGACGACGATGTCGCTGAGGCGCGAGCGGAGGTCATCGTAGTCACTGGCGAGGGCCATGATTGCCATGATCTCGGAGGCGGCGGAGATATCGAAGCCGGTCTCGCGGAGCGGGCCGTCGCTGCGGCCGCCGACGCCGGTGATGATGCGGCGGAGTGCGCGATCCTCGGCGTCGGTGACGCGGCGCCAGGAGATCTGGAGTGGATCGAAGCCATCGACGTCGCCGTTGTGGGCGGCGTTGTCGGCCATCGCGGCGAGGAAGTTGTGGGCGGATTCGATGGCGTGGAAGTCGCCGGTGAAGTGCAGGTTGATGTCGTTGGCCGGCTGCACGGTGGCTTTACCGCCGCCGGTGCCGCCACCCTTGCGGCCGAAGAGCGGGCCGAGCGAGGGCTGGCGAATGGCGAGGACGGCGTTCTTGCCGATCTTGCGCAGGCCGTCGGTGAGACCGATCGAGGTGGTGGTTTTGCCTTCACCCGCGGGCGTGGGGGTGATGGCGGTGACGACGATGAGCTTGCCGAGTGTGGCCTTCGGGAAGGCAGTCAAAGGGACCTTAGCACGATCGCGGCCGTAGGGCTCGAGGTCGTCCCAGTTCAGTCCGAGATCGGCAGCTAGTTCCGGAATGGCGCGCACGGGTGCTCCTCAACGAGATGCCGGGGAATCCGGCCAGCGGCTCTGACCGGTATCCGGGGGCAAGTGGGGCGAAGTATAGCCCGCGGTCCGCGCTATCCTCGATGGCGTCATACGCACACTCGCCGCCCACGCCTCCGTGCGCCGGCTCCTGATCGCCGCCTCGATGGTCGTCGCCCTCGTCGGGATGGCGTGCGCGCCGGACGAGACACCGCATGCGGTGCACGTGCTGACGGTGGATGCCGAGGTGAACGGCGTCCTCGATCGGTACATCGAGCGCGGGATCCGGAACGCGGAGGAGCAGCAGGCGCTGGCGGTGGTGATCCGGATCGACACGCCCGGCGGTTCGATCTCCTCGATGAAGCGCATCGTGGGGGACATCGAGGCGTCGCGGGTGCCGGTGATCACGTGGGTGGGTCCGCCGGGGGCGCAGGCCGCGTCGGCGGGGACGTTCATCGCGATGGCGGGGAACATCGCGGCGATGGCGCCGAACACGACGATCGGGGCGGCGATGCCCGTCCAGTCCTCGGGCGGCGACATCACGGGGGCGCTGGGCCAGAAGGTGGAGAACGATGCCGTCGCGTTCGCGCGCGGTGTGGCGGAGCTGCGCGGCCGGAACGCGGACTGGGCGGAGCAGGCGGTGCGCGACGCGATCTCCGCGAGCACCTCTGACGCCCTCGCACAGAATGTCGTGGACCTCGAGGCGATCGACCTCAACGCGCTGCTGGCAGCGGTGGACGGGCAGAGCGTGACGCTGCTGGACGGCACCGAGGTACCGCTGCAGGGGGTGTTCGGGGCGGTTCAGATCGACAACGGGATGAACGCCTATGAGCGGGTGCTGAACATCGTGAGCGATCCGACGGTGTTCTCGCTGCTGTTCGTGCTGGGAGCGCTTGGTCTGGCGATCGAGCTGTTCGTCCCGGGGCATCTGTTGCCGGGGGTGGTGGGGGTGCTGGCGCTGATCGCGTCATTCCTGGGTGTGGGGACGCTGCTGCCGGGCGAGGCGGCGATCGCGTTCGCGATCGTGGGCGTGGCGCTGGTGATCCTCGAGTTCACGATCGGGGGATCGGCGGTGTTCGCGACGGGGGGCACGGCGGCGTTGCTGCTGAGCGTGGCGATCGTGATCGGTCAGGCATCGACCGAGCTGACGCTCCAGCGCGTGCTAGTCGTAGGCGGGGTGCTGGTAGGCGGGACGATCGCGATCATCGTGATCGCGGTGTCAGTGATCGCCCGCAATTACATAGCGCCTACCTCGGAAACGGGAACGCGCAGCCTTTAGCGCGCGCCCGTCGCAGGCGGACCGCCGTTGCGTCCCCCGAGGCCCTCGATCGCCCCGGCGAGCGGGCCGGCCATCGCGGCGAGGTCGAGCGGGATGATCCACTTCGTGGATTCGCCGGCGCCGAGCTGCTTCATCATGTCGAGGTACTGGAGCCCCATGGTGTTCGCGTCGACGGTCGAGGCGACCTGGTAGATGCGTTCGAGGGCGATCGAGAAGCCCTCGGCGTTGAGGATCGCGGCCTGTCGAGCGCCCTCGGCGCGGAGGACCTGCGCCTCGCGGGAGCCTTCGGCCTCGAGGATCGAGGCCTGCTTGGAGCCCTCGGCGCGGTTGATGGCGGCCTGTCGATCGCCCTCGGATTCGGTGATGAGGGCGCGCTTGGTGCGATCCGCCGTGAGCAGGCGCGTCATCGCCTGCTGGATGTCGTGCTGCGGTGTGATCTCGCGAATCTCGATCGCTTTGACCTCGACGCCCCAGCGCACGGTCTCGGAGGAGAGTTTGGCCTGGAGGCGCTGGTTGATGGTCTCGCGCTGGGAGAGCACCTCCTCGACGGTGATGTCACCGATGACAGAGCGGAGGGTCGTGGTGGCCATGTTCCGCACGGCGCGGATGTAGTTGTTGACGTTGATGACGGCGGCTTCGGCGTCGACGACACGCATGTAGACGACGAAGTCGATGTCGACGAGCGCGTTGTCCTTCGTGATCGACGACTGCGCCGGTTCATCGAGGACCAGCTCGCGTTGATCGACGACGATTCCGCGATCGACGAAGGGGATCAGGATCACCAGACCGGGACCCTTGGTCCCGATGTAGCGACCGAGCCGGAAGATCACGGCTCGTTCGTATTGCTTGACCACGCTGATAAAGAACACTGACCAACCTCCAGGCAGGGCTCCGACGGTGCAGAACCCGCCGCAGTGAGTATACGGAGACCTGACAGTCGCTATGATGCGCCCGTTCCGAGGAGCAACCCGATGACCTTTTCCGCATCGTTCAATCCGTCCGGAGGGGCCGCGATCGTCGGCCTCGGCATGACCGAGATGACGCGCGAGTACACGTACAGCGCGAGCGGCCTCGCGGCGATCGCGATTCGTAACGCGATTGCCGATGCGGGGCTGACGAAGGACGACGTGGACGGGCTGCTGGTGAACCCCGGGGTGATGGGGAACCTGCGTCCGGATCTGCAGAAGGCGGTGGGGATCGAGAACCTGCGGCTGCAAACGCTGATGAACGGGCAGGGATCGACGGCCGGGCAGATGGTGCAATACGCCTCGCTGGCGGTGCAGGCGGGGCTGGCGAACGTGGTGGTCTGCGTGTTCGCGGACGACCCGCTGCGGGGCGGGAGCGCGGGGGCGGCGTACGGCGGATCCGGGCGCGTGGCCGGGGGGATCGCGAGCCTCAACAACTACTACGGCGCCTTCGGCGCGAACACGGCGTACGCGCTGGCGGCGCGGCGGCACATGGCGCTGTACGGGACGACGCAGGACCAGCTTGGCGCGGTCGCGGTCTCGACGCGGAAGTGGGCGCAGCTCAATCCGATCGCGATGCAGCGGGGTGAGATGACCCTCGACGATTACCACGGGTCGCGGTGGATCGTGGAGCCGTTCCACCTGCTCGACTGCACGCTGGTGACGAACGGCGCGGTGGCGGTGGTGGTGACCTCGCGGGAGCGCGCGAAGGAGCTGAAGCAGCCACCGGTGTACGTCACCGGGATGGGGCAGGGGCACCCGGGCAACCCGCGGCACGCGGGCGCGGAGTACGAGGTGAACACCGGCGCGGTGCAGGCCGGCGAGACGGCGTACGCGATGGCGGGCGTCGGGCCGAAGGACATCGGCGTGCGCGAGCTGTACGACTGCTACACGTACACGACGATCGTGACTCTGGAGGATTACGGGTTCGCGCCGAAGGGTGAGGGCGGGTCGTTCGTCGAGGACGGCAAGCTGGGGCCGGGCGGATCGCACCCGACGAACACGGGCGGCGGCGAGCTTTCCGGGTACTACATGTGGGGGATGACGCCGCTGTCCGAGGCGGTGATCCAGGCGCGCGGCCAGGGCGGCGAGCGGCAGGTGGCGGACAACACGAACGTCCTCGTGAGCACGCAGGGCGGGATCCTCGATATGCACGCGACGCTGATCCTCAGTGGCGATCCGACCGCCGGGACGGGAGGCCACGCGTGACGCGGCCAACGGTGACGGCAGACGAGGCGAGCGCGCCGTTTTTCGATGGCGCGGCGCGTGGGGCGCTGATGCTCCAACGCTGCCGCACATGCAGCCAGTACGCGTTCCCGATCCAGGAGGTGTGCACCAATTGCCTGGAGGCGGACCTCGAATGGGCGGAGGCCTCGGGAGCGGGAACGCTGCACACGTTCGCGGTGATGCACCGCCTGTACGACCCGGGGTTCGCGCAGGAACTGCCGTACAACGTCGCGATCGTCGAACTGGCCGAGGGGCCGCGGATGAACGCGCGAATCGACGCACCGAATGAGGAGATCAAGGTCGGCATGGCCCTGCAGGTGGCGTTCGAGCCGTCGGGGGACGTGCAGGTGCCGGTCTTCAAGCCGGCGTAGCCTCGCACTCAGCACAACGCAACAGAACGGACCAGCCAAGTGGCGATTGAGATTCGATCGGCCAATGCGGACGAACTGCCGGACGTCCTGCGCATCCTGACGACATCGCTCGCGCAGCCCCTCGAGGACTTCGCGGCGTTGCAGCCGGACTTCACGCTCGTCGCGTTCGACGACGGGCGACCGGCCTCGGTACACGGGTCGTGGCCGCTGACGATGCGGTTCAACGGCAAGGCGGTGCCGATCTCCGGCGTGACGACGGTCTCGACGGACTCGATCGACCGCCAGCGGGGATACCTGCGGAAGCTGATCACGCGGCACTTCGAGGAGCTGCACGAGGCGGGCGAACGTCCGCTGGCGGTGCTGTTCGCCTCGCAAGCGGCGATCTACCAGCGGTATGGGTACGCGGTGGTGTCGACGCAGTACCAGTACGACATCGAGCCGCGGTTCATCCAGTTCAACGAAGCCCTCGAGACGCCGGGGCGGCTGCGGCATGTGGACCCGGATCCGGATAAGGACTTCGGGACGCTGGTGGGGCTGTACCGGGAGTACCGCGAAGCGCGCACCGGCGAGGTGCACCGCGGGAAGCCAATGTGGGACGCGGGAATCCTGGCGCCACCGGCGAAGGGCGAGACGCGCTCGGTGCTGGTGTACGAAGAGGACGGCGAGCTGCAGGGCTACGCGATCTACCGCACCGGGCCGGGCAACGCGCCGTGGCCGGAGCCGAATCACGTCTGCGAAATCGACGACATCGTGTGGCTGACGCCGCAGGCGTACCGCGCGTTCTGGCAGAACTTCGCGACGATGCAGCTCGTGAACAAGGTGTCGTGGCACAACGTGTCGCCGGACGACCCGCTGCCACACCTGCTGCTGGAACCGCGGATGCTGCGGCGGCGGTCACGCGACCAGTTGCTGGCACGGGTGGTGGACGTGGAGGGCAGCTTCCGCGGACGCGGGTACGAGGAGAGCGAGCGGTTGACGTTCACCCTCGAGGACGACGTGTGCCCGTGGAACACGGGGACGTGGCAGATCCACACCGGTCCGGACGACGCCGAGGTGACGCGTCTCTCCGAGGGCACCGACGGTGCGGCAGCGGACGTGTCGTTGCGGCCGGGAACGCTGGCGATGCTGCTCTTCGGGCAGATCACGGCATCCGAGGCTGCGCGCTACGGGAAGCTGACGGTCCACAACGCCTCGGCGTTGCCGACGTGGGACAAGACGCTGCGCACGAAGTTCGCGCCGTTCACGGCGGACCACTGGTAGCCAGCCGCGCGCGGCGAACGACGATGCCCGATCGATACCCAACGGCGGCCGCCGACGGCCCGACGGGCGCTGAGAGCAAGGAACACGCATGACCACGACCGCGCCCGCTTCCGCGACGACCGACGTGATCGGGCGGCGGATCGAGGAGCTTGATACGCCGACGCTGTACGTCGACCTGGACGCGCTGGAGCACAACATCGGGCTGATGGCGAAGCGCAGCGCGGACGCGGGCGTGCGCTGGCGGCCACACGTGAAGGCAAGCAAGTCGCCGGACCTCGCGAAGCGGATCATCGCCGGCGGGGCGCAGGGGATCACCTGCGCCAAAGTCGGCGAGGCCGAGGCGATGCTCGCCGGCGGCATCGACGACATCCTGATCGCGAACGAGATCGTGGGGCCGCTGAAGATCGCGCGCCTCGTCGAGGTTGGCCGGCAGGCCTCGCGGCTGTGCGTCGCGGTGGACGACGAGCGCAACGTGGCGGAGCTGTCGGCGGCGTTCAGCGCGGCCGGGCTCACGCTCGACGTGCTCGTCGACATCAACATCGGGACGAACCGCTGCGGGGTGACGCCAGAGGCGGCGCCGGCACTGGCGCGGGCGGTCCTCGATGCCCCGGGGCTGCGGCTGCGCGGCCTGATGGGCTACGAGGGTCACGCGGTCGGGATCAGCGACCTCGAGGAGAAAGAGGCGGTGTCGGCGGCGGCGGCCGACGTCTTCAGCGAGGCGCGACGCCAGGTGGAGGCGGCCGGCATCGAGGTCGAGATCATGAGCGGCGGGGGGACGGGGAACTACTGGTTCAACATCGCCCTCGGCGCGACCAACGAGCTGCAGGCCGGCGGCGGCGTGCTGCTCGATCTGACGTACCAGGACAAGATGAAGGTGCCGGACCACCAGCAGTCGTTGTTCATCCAGGCGCAGATCGTTTCCACCGCTGTGCCGGGGCGCGCGGTGGCGGACATGGGCTGGAAGGGCAGCGGGATGCACACGGGGCTGCCGGCGGTCGTGTCGCCGCCAGGGGTGCAGATCCGCGGGCTAAACGCGGAGCACACGATCCTGACCCTCGACGAGGGGGTGACGGTGACGCCGGGCCAGCGGATCACGCTGGTGCCGAACTACTCCGACTCGACGATGCTGCTGCACCGCACGCTCTACGCGGTGCGCAAGGGGGTCGTCGAGGCGGCCTGGCCGATCTCCGCCGCCGGAGCGCTGCAGTAGCGACCACAACCAGTACACCGCCCGCGGATCCGGGAAGAAGCCGATGACCACGCCAACCGTCAGCAAGAAAAAGCGTCCGACGAAGGCCGAGCTGAAGGCGCAGATCCCGCAGCTCGATGGTCGCTTGACGGCGCCGGGGCTGGACGGCGAGGTGACGATCAGTCGGGACGCCTTCGGGATTCCGGCGATCGAGGCGGGGAACGAGCACGACGCGTGGTTCGGGATGGGCTACGCCTGCGCGCAGGACCGGCTCTGGCAACTGGAGTGGTACCGGCGCCGCGGCACGGGTACCTGGGCGGAGGTGGCGGGGCCGGTTGGCGTCGCCTCGGATCTGCTCTTCCGGCGCTTCCTCCTCGATGAGGCTTCGCAGGCGGACGTAGCGGCGATGTCGCCAGCGACGCTGGCGATGTTCGAGGCGTACGCGGCCGGGGTGAACGCGTTCATCCACTCGGACCAGCCATTGCCGATCGAGTACGCGCTGACCGGGAGCAAGCCAGACGACTGGGAGCCGTGGCATTCGGTGCTGATCTTCAAGGTGCGGCACGCGATCATGGGCAAGCGGCTGATGAAGCTGGCGCGCACGGAATTGCTGCGCCGGATCGGGCCGGAGAAGTACGCACTGCTCGATGGATCGGAGCCGGTGGGGCTGGATCTGATCCTGCCGCCGGGGAGCGGCGCCTCCGAGGTGATCCGGCAGAGCGCCGAGGAGCTGCGCGAAGCGGTGCGGAGCCTGGACACGCTGGGCATCGATGACGGCGGATCGAACTCGTGGGCGGTGCACGGGAGCCGAACGACGACCGGCAAGCCGATGCTGGTGAACGATTCGCACCGACCGCTGGACGTACCGAACGTGTACTGGCAGGTCACGGTCGGATGCCCGGAGTTCCGGATGGCGGGCGGGGCGTTCCCCGGGTTCCCTGCGTTCCCGCACTTCGGCAACAACGGGCAGGTGGCCTTCAACATCACGCACGGTCAGGCCGATTACCAGGATCTCTACCTGGAATCGTTCGACCCGAAGGATCCCACGCGCTACCGGACCGAGAGCGGCTGGGCACAGGCGCGGGTGCGCCGCGAACGGGTGCGAGTGGCTGGCGGCGACCCAGTGACCTCGGAGGTCTGGGTGACGCGGCACGGCCCGGTGGTCGGCGGCGACCCAAGGAGCGGGCACGCGATCGCGATGCGGTACACGGCGACGGATCAGCCGTGCGAGCAGTGGGAGTGCCTGCGGCCGATGCTGACGGCGCGCACGGTGCAGGAGCTGCACGAGACCCAACGGAAGTGGGTCGAGCCGGTCAACAACCTCGTAAGCGCAGACGCCGAGGGGAACATCGGCTTCCTGTACCGCGGCCGGGTGCCGGTGCGCTCCACCGAGGCGACGCGCCAGTTCGTGGTGCCGGGCTGGACCGGCGAGCACGAGTGGAGCGGTGACGTCCCGTTCCGCCGCCTGCCGCAGGCGATCAACCCGCCCGAGGGCTTCGTGGGCACGGCGAACCAACGCCCGATCGAGGGCGACGACCCTTACCTCGCGTACGAGTTCGCGGCAGCGAGTCGCGCGGCGCGGGTGATCGAGTCGCTCCGCGGCGCGCCGCCGATGACGCCGGCGGCGATCGCGGCCTTGCAGGGCGATCGGACCTCGGTGGCGGCGCGACGGTGGATGGCGTACCTGGCGACACGACCGGCGATGACCGGCGACGCGGAGTGCGCACGCGCCTTGCTCGCCACCGGCGACGGGGAGCTGCGGCCAAACGCGGCGCTCGGGCTGCTCTACGGCTGCTTCTCCCGCGCGTTGTCGCGGCACCTGATCGAGCCAATCGTTGGCGGCGAGACGTGGGCCTGGATGGCTGCCGAGGGCAACACCGGCACCGAGGCGCTGGTGCGGCTGTGGATGTACCAGTACGGCGCGTCTCTGGAGGGACCGGGGTTGGACACGACGGCGGCCTCGGTGGATGGCCGCCCGCTCAGCGCGGTGCTGATGCGCGCGCTCCCGCGGGCGCTGGCCGACGCGTGGCGAGACGCCACGCGGATCGCCGGGACCGCCGATCCGAAGCGGTGGCGCTGGGACGCGGCACACGTCGTGCGCGCGGAGCACACACTGTCGGCGTCGTTCCCGGAACTGGCGTCCGTGCTCGATCCACCGGTGATCCCGATCGGCGGCGACAGCGACACGATCCAGGCGGCAGCGGTCACGATCACCGAACCGGCCTCGGGGCCGGCGTTCAAGGTCGGCGGTCTCTCCGTCTACCGACAGGTCGTCGATTTCACGAAGCCGGACCGCGCAACGTGGATCACGCCGGGCGGCACCTCGGGGTTACCGGGCACACCGCACTACGCCGATCAGGCGGAGTCGTGGCGCACGCACCGGCGCGCGCCGATGCACCTGCGCGCCTCGGACGTCACGCGCGCGGCGGAGACGACGCTGGTGCTCGAGCCGGCGTAGGCGGGGGCGGCGCCCCACGGTGCCGATGCTTGCAACGGACGGACCCGCGCGGCAGTGACCTTCGCCTCTTCAATGCCGGGGCGCCTCGATCGCATCGTTGATGCGATCGAAGGAGGATCGCGATGCTTGCACGATTGCAGTCGATCCTGATGCGGATGACGCGGGTGCTGCCGGCGGTGGGATTCGGTCGCACGGCGGAACAGCCAACCGCGCCGATTGGGCGCAGTGAGCAGGTGGCGCCACCGCACGAGGCCGCGATCCAGGATCAGCAACATGTCGACGTCCCAAGTCGGCCCGTCGGACAGCGCCCGAGGGATTAGCCCGCACGCGGGGTCCTCGGAGGCGCCGGACGCGCTGCCGCCGGGAGCGAGTTTGCCCTCGTAGCCCCCGCGGGAGCGGGCGGATATGCTCGGGGACCACGCCGAAGTGGCGGAACCGGCAGACGCGACGGTCTCAAAAACCGTTGGGGGTAACCCCCGTGTGGGTTCGAATCCCACCTTCGGTACCAGCAACTCACGGGGTTGCTGCCTCAATGCGCGTGACTCGCTCTCAGCGATGTGATCGCGAGGTTCAACAGTTGGCGCCGGACTGGCGTCAAACGGCCGTCGAACCCGTTCGTGAGACCTTGAGTGCTGACAGCGCGATGCCGATCCGGTCGACAGATTCTGGCGCCTCGAGCGTGTCAGCTCACGGCATGTGGCTTGCGGCGGCTTCGTGCCGCGGATTCGCCTCGGGGGCCTCGCCCGTCGAGATACGCGTTCGGGAACGTCCGAAAACGAGCGCGGCGAGCGCGGTGCTGATGGGGACAGCGGAGACGATCCCGATACTCCCGGCCATCGTTCGAGCGACCTCGGTGGCGACCAGTTCGCGCTGGAAGAGCACCCCGATCGCTTCCTGCTGTACGGAGATCAGCAGTATCAGCGGCAACGCCGCACCGGCGTACGCGAGCACGAGCGTGTTTACAGTCGAAGCCACATGGTCCCGGCCGATGTTCATCGCGCGCCGGTACAGCTCGAGACGGCCAAGCGATGCGTTCGCGTCGCTGAGTTCGGAGACGGCCGAGACCTGGGTCGCGGTCACATCATCGAGGACGCCGAGGGCCCCGATCACGAAGCCGGCCAGGAGCAGTCCTTGCGGGTCAACGGTGCCGCCAGTCACCGCACCGAGGAGTGCGGAGTCCTCGTCAGCAAGACCGCCCAGCTCAAGGCCCTGAACCGCCACCCGCGCGAGCACGCCGGTCAGGAGCAGGCTCAGCGCGGTACTGACGACTGCAAGCGCGGTCTTGAGGTTAGGCCCGTGTGCCAGCAGGAGCGTTGTGGTGACCAGCACCGTCGAGCCAATGATCGCGATGACGACCGGGTCATGACCGGCGAGTATCCCGGGAATCACGAAGCGCCAGATGACCAGCGCGCTCGCTCCGAGGCCGATCAGCGAACCGATCCCATGCCATCTTCCGACGAAGATCACGAGTACACCGAACAGCAGGAGTAGAAGGAGCAGGGCTGATCCGCGCGCATGGTCGCTGATCCCGTAGCGGACGCCCGCCGGACCTTCGCTGGCGGTCACGAGAACGCGGTCGCCGACCTGGTACTGACGAATGCCCTGTTGGCCTTCGATATAGGAGCGCTCGCTCACAACCGTCTCGCCGCCGATTTCAACGTCGAAACGCTCAGTGATGACGGTTCCGGCGCGGCTGACGGTTCGTTCCAGTGCGACATCGCGCACGGTGCCCGTCCGAGTTGCCCCTCTGGCCTCGGTGAAGTCGGGCGCATCGAACGCCCCTGTCTCCGGCACGGCGACGGTGATGATGAGCAGTGCGAACAGCGCGGTACTGATCGCAACGAAGCCGAACATCCGCGAGGGCGTGAGCAGACGTTCTTGAAGCCGCATCTTCACTGCGTCGCCCCCCGGCAGGCGCTCGCGTCCTCCGAGCTGACGTACACGCGGGCGAGTGCTCCAGTGTAGTGAACCGGGGCGCTGGAGTGCCGTCCAACAGCGCAGCCAATCAGTCACCGCCTGAGGAGCGCGCAGGGAGTCACCACTTCGCTCGCATCGCTCCAGCTTGACCGTGCAAGAACTCGAACACCGCGGGCGGTAACCCCCGTGTTGGTTCGAATCCCACCTTCGGTACCAACGACGGTCCGCACGCGGCGGCTGCGGCTCGGCGACTGGTCGCGTAGGCTCTGGGGCAACCAAGCAGGCAAGGACGCCGGAGTCATCCGGAGGCCAGATGACGTACAGCAAGCCGAGCATTGAGCGCACGAAGCTCGTCGGTCAGCTCATCGTTGGGCTGTCGATCGCAACGACGTAGCGCTCGACCGTCGATCGGAATTGCTGGAACGGCCACCTTCGGGTGGTCGTTTCGCGTTCCGGGGAGGGCGTTCGAGTCTGACGAGTGCGGCGCGGGCGTCGATCGGTCGATCGGGGGGTGCGTTGCTCGGTTAGACTCCCGGCACTGTCGGTCGGACCGACTGGAGGGGGCGCGATGCCGATCAGAGCGACCGTCGATCACGAGCGGTGCGAAGGCAACATGGTCTGCGCCGCAAATGCGCCCGCGGTGTTCGAGGTGGGCGACGACGATCTGGCGCGGGTGCTGGTCAGCGAGATCCCCGAGGACGAGCGCGAAGCGGTGGAACGCGCCGTGCGGCTGTGCCCGAAGCAGACGATCGCGATGCACGAGGGGTAACTGGCACCTCGGCAGCGCCCGCGCAGCGGGCAGCGCGGCGAGGCAGGGCACCGGGGGGCGCGACAGCGCAGTGGGCGACGGAACCGAGCGAAGCGAGGGACGACGATGACGACGGACGTGACACAGCTTTCGGCGAGCGAGATCAGCCTGGCGGACGACGGCATCTTTCGACGGAACGAGGCGCACGAGCTGTTCAAGATCCTGCGCCGCGATGCGCCGGTGCACTGGACGGGACCGAGCGCCAGTAACGGCCGGGGGTTCTGGTCGCTGACGAAGCTGGATGACGTGCTCTCGGTTTCGCGGCAGCCCGAGCTGTTCATCTCCAGTCGCGGGATCACGCTGGCGGAACCGCTGGAGGACGAAGATTCCAGCCTGGGCACCGAGGGCGGCGGCGGGGCGATGGCGGAGGCGGCGCATGGCGCGTCCCGCTACGGGATGCTGATCACGAGCGACCCGCCGAATCACGTGAAGCTGCGGCGGCTGGTGAACAAGGGGTTCACGCCGCGCGCGGTGCGCGCGATGGAAGATCACATCCGGCTGCTGACGACGCAGATCCTCGATGAGATTGCGCCTCGAGGAGCGTGCGACTTCGTGGCGGACGTGGCGGCGCCGCTCCCGCTGGCGGTGATCTGCGAAATGATGGGGATCGAGCGCGAGCACTGGAACACGATGCTCAGCCTGACGAACCAACTGCTGGGTTCGTCTGATCAGGAGTACCAGCAGGACGCGGGCGTCGACGCAGAGGCCGGAACGCGCGAGGCGGCGCAGGCGGCAACGCAGCAATCGGCGATGCAGATGTACGGCCACTTCATGGGCATGGTCGCCGACCGGCGCGAGCACCGACGCGACGATCTGGTGGCACTGCTGGTCGACTCCGAGATCGAGGGCGAACAGCTCAACGACATGGACATCCTGCTGTTCTGCCTGCTGCTGGTGGTGGCCGGGAACGAGACGACGCGGAACGCGATCAGCGGCGGCATGCATGTGCTGTCCGAGCACCCGGATCAGTGGCAGCAGCTCCGTGAGCACCCGGAACTGATCGATTCAGCGGTGGAGGAGATCCTGCGCTGGACTTCGCCGGTGGCGCACATGGCGCGGATTGCGACGGCGGATACGGAGATCCACGGACAGGCGATCGCGAAGGGTGACCGGGTGGTGATGTGGTACCCCTCGGTCAATCGCGACGAGGATCACTTCCCGGAGCCGTATCGCTTCGACATCACGCGGAGCCCGAACGATCACCTGGCGTTTGGCATCGGCGAGCACTTCTGCCTGGGCGCGGGGTTCGCGCGGCTGGAGATCAAGGTGATTTTCCAGGAGCTGCTGAAGCGGTTCCCGGACATGCACGCGGTGGGCGAGCCGGAGCGGTTGAATTCCAACTTCATCGCGGGGATCAAGCGGCTGCCGGTGGAGTACACGCCGGCGAGTTAGCGAGCAGTTCGAACGGGCGAGGTTGCGTTCGCGCGGGGCCTAGCCGGAACGGCGGGTATTGGTGCCCTTCTGGGTGCCACCACCGCCCTTGACGCCCTGGCGACGCATGGTGTCGCCGGCGGCGCTCATGCCGTTTGGGGTGACGCGCGTGGGGGCGCTGCGCCCGGTCTTTCGCTTCGCCTCAAGGCGGCGCTGGGCGCGGTTCATCGGCGGCGCGGGCTCCTCGGAGTCGTCCTCGGCAGCGGGATTCGCCTCGGTGGTCGCGGCCGCGGGCTTCGCCTTCGGCTCCTTGTTGCTCTTATTGCTGGCGGTTGGCATGGAGGCGTCCTTGCTCGTTATGGCGTCTTATCGAGCGTAACAGCCGCACCCGATCCGATGGATCGCCCGACCCACGGGATCGGAAGGCGCGGGGCCTGTCCTGCGGCCCGCTCGTCCTTATGTACCGAGATGTACTGAGGCTAGAGGCCACCAGCGAACTCGAAAGCCTCCAGCCGCTCGGTGAGCTTGAGGTTCTCCGAGGCGTCGACTGGCACGTCGATCAGCGCGGGGCGACCGGCGGTGAACGCGGCCTCGAGGGCGGGCGCGAGTTCGGAGGCCTCGTTGACGCGATCGGCGGCCCAGCCGAACGAGCGCGCGTACTGGACGAAGTCCGGGTTCCCGAAGTCGACGTGGCTGGCGCGGCCGAACTGGTTGATCTGCTTCCACTTGATGAGGCCGAAGGTTTCGTCGCGCCAGACCAGCACGACGATGTTCGCGCCGACGCGGACCGCGGTCTCCATCTCCTGCGAGTTCATCAGGAAGCCACCGTCGCCATTGAGGGCGAGCACGCGACGTTCCGGGAAGAGCAGCTTGGCGCCGATCGCGCCGGGGAGCGCGATGCCCATGCTGGCGAAGCCGTTGGAGATGATGCAGGTGTTGGGCTCGAGGCAGGGGTAGAGGCGGGCGGCCCACATCTTGTGAGCGCCGACATCGGAGATCAGGATGTCTTCGGGGCCCATGGCGGCGCGGACATCGTGCAGCACGCGCTGCGGGGTGAGCGGGAAGCCGTTGCGAGTGCCGCCCTCGGCCTGTTCGGTGAGGACCAGCTCGCGGAGCTTGGGGACGATGGCGGGGATGTCGCGTACCTCGATCATCGCGCTGAGCTCGTCGAGGGTGATCGAGAGGTCGGCCTCGATGCCGACGCCGAGGACGTAGTGACTGTCGACCTCGGCGGGCTGTCGATCGATGTGGACGATGGTCTTGTCGGCGTTGGGGTTCCAGCGATCGGGCGGGTACTCGATCAGGTCGTAGCCAATGGTGACGATGACGTCCGCCTGGGCGATCGCGTAGGAGACGTAGTCCTGCGCCTGGAGGCCAACGGAGAGTAGCGACCGCGGATCGGTGTAGGGCACGACGCCCTTGGCCATGAAGGTGTTGGCGACGGGGATGTTGGTGGCGGCGACGAAGCGGCGGAGGGCGTCGGTGGCGTGCCCTCGGATGACGCCGTTGCCGGCGATGATGACGGGCATCCTGGCGGCGTTGATCAGGGTGGCGGCGCGATCGAGCTGGGCCTGGCGCGGCTCGCCGTCATAGGGCTGCTGGGCGAGGAGCGGGACGCCCTCGACGGGCATCTTCGCCACGTCTTCCGGGAAGTCGATGTGGGTCGCGCCGAACTTCTCGGTCTGGGCGAGCTTGAAGGCCTTGCGCACCACTTCCGGGATGATCTCCGGGGTGACGATCTGCTGGGAGTACTTGGTCAGCGGCCGAAAGAGCGCGACGAGGTCCAGGACCTGGTGCGACTCCTTGTGCAGGCGGCTGATGCCCGCCTGACCGGTGACGGCGACCAGCGGAGCACGATCAAGGTGGGCGTCGGACACGCCGGTCACGAGGTTGGTCGCGCCGGGTCCGAGGGTGGCGAGGCAGACGGAGGCCTTGCCGGTGAGCCGCCCCTGCACGTCCGCCATAAAGGCCGCGCCCTGTTCGTGGCGGGTCTGGATGAACTGGAGCTTCGAATCGAGGAGGGCGTCCATCACGTCGAGGTTTTCCTCGCCGGGGACGCCGAAGACGAAGGGTGCGCCCTCGTTCTCGATGCACTGGACGAACAGTTCGGCGGCCCGCATGGGGTTCCTCACGCGCGGAGCGCCGTTCCGCGCCGATGGCGGTGCGGTGGCGTCGGGACCATCCTCGCATGCGGCGATGGGGAGGGTGTTGAGGGTTTGCCCTCGTCCGGGACACACGCCAGCGTCACCGGGCAGTCGAATCCAGGGTTGGGGCGCGCTCACAGACGGTTAACCAGTCACCCGGGGGGTGATGCTAGCCTCTGGCCTATGTCAATAAGACGGCTGCTCAGCGTGCTGCCGGTTGTCGCCGTTCTGACGATCGCCCTCGTGCTGCCCCGCTCGGAGGCGGTGGCGGCCGGCACGATCTCCGGCAACCTCCCGCCGAACGGCGGGCTGGCGCTGGTGTCGTGGAGCGGCGGGCCGACCGACGAGATCGTGACCGTTGCCGGACAACGCGGCTGCGCTTTGAGTTCGATCTGGTCGTTCGTGGGTGGGTTCCCGATCGGGTACCTCGTTGGTGCGCCGGACTTTGTCAACGGTAGCTACCTAGCGGTGTACAGCGGCGGGCAGGTGCCCGCGGGGCCGCTGTTACTGGTCTGTCACCCGACGCTGGTGCTGCAACCCAGCGACAACGTCGCGGCGCGGATTGCCGCGCAGCCGGCGGGCACGACCTTCCGGTTCGGGCCGGGCGTCTACCGCGGGCTGAAGATCACCCCGCGAACAGGTGATGTCTTCGAAGGCGAACCGGGCGCGATCTTCAGCGGCGCGCGGATCCTCGAGGGGTTACAACAGGACGGCGGCGCGTGGTCTGTCGGTGGGCAGACCTCGCAGCTCGGCACGGCGGGAAGCTGCGCGCGGTTCCTCGGACAGGGGTACTCGGGCTGCCAGCACCCGGAGCAGCTCTTCATGGACGGGAACCTGCTGTGGCAGGTGACCAACCCGGGCCAACTGGCCTCGGGGCGTTGGTACTTCGACTACGGCGCCGACCGTATTTATGTCGCGGACAATCCGGCCGGGCGCACGATCGAGCTGAGTGACACCTCGGCCGCGTTCACCGAGGGTGGGCGCGACGTGACGATCCGCGGTCTGGTGATCGAGAAGTACGCCAACCGCGCGCAGGACGGCGCGATCCACCCCGGTGGCGGCGCGACCGGCTGGCTCGTCGAGGACAACGAGGTCCGCTACAACCACGGCACGGGGATCCGCACGCGCAGCGACATGGTGGTGCGCGACAACTTCGTTCATCACCAGTGCCAGCTCGGCGTGGGCGGCGTCGGTGATCGGGTGCTGATCGAGGGCAACGAGATCTCGTTCAACGGGATCTCTGGCTTCGACCCGTTCTGGGAAGCCGGCGGCACGAAGTGGGCCGTGACGAACGACCTGATCGTGCGAAACAACCACGTGCACGACAACCGTGGCCGCGGGCTGTGGACCGATATCGATAACCGCAACACGCTGTACGAGGGCAACCTCGCCGAGAACAACGACCAATCCGGGATCGCACACGAGATCAGCTACTCGGCGGTGATCCGCAACAACATCGTGCGCAACAACGGGCTGGCATTCGACACGTGGCTGTGGGGAGCGCAAATTCTGGTCCAGAACAGCGCGCAGACCTCGATCACCGGGAACACGGTGACGGTGGCGGCGAGCGGCGGGGACGGGATCGCGGTGATCAACCAGAACCGCGGAGCGGGCCGATTCGGGACCTACCGCAGCGAGAACGTGACGGTGCAGGGCAACGACATCACCTACCTCGGCGCGCTGGGACAGTCCGGGATAGCGGACGACACTCCGGGCGGCTATTCCTGCCAGGGCGGCGCGAACAACGTGTTCAACGGGAACACCTACCGAACGGCGAACGGCACCGCCAAGTACTGGTTCTGGTGCAACGAACTGACCTGGTCCGCGTTGCAGGCGCGCGGTTCCGAGGGACAAGGAATCCTCGTCGGCGGCTAGCTGGTACCGTCGGGCGCGATGACGCCCGCCCGGGCGTTCAGCAGAACCCTGGAGGCGCCGATGGCAGCCATGAGCGACGCCCAACGCGACGCGTTCCTCGCCGATGCCCGAATCGCGGTCCTGGCGACCAGCGCGGCAGACGGCCCCACGACGATGGTTCCTGTCTGGTTCGAGTGGGCCGACGGACGCGCACGCTTCTTCACCGGCGTGACCTCGCCCAAGATGCGCCGGATCGCGCGCGACCCTCGGGTGTCGCTACTCGTCGCGAACCCGGCGGGGCAGCCGGAGGCGTGGGTGCTGATCGAAGGCGCTGTCGAGGTGAGCGAGCAAGGCGCGTTTGACCTCGCGGAGCGACTGGCGGCGCGGTACTGGGACATGACGGACGCGGCACACATCGAGACAGTGGCGGCCTGGAAGGACGCGAGCGCGACGTTCCGGCTGCTGGAGATCGTGCCGAGTCGGATCCGCAGCTCCGGCTAAGGCGGGGCGCCTCCTCCGCGCCGGGCGCCCCTGCCGGACGTTCGTAACCGCTGCGTCGAGCCGCCAGTGATTCGCCACTGACGCCCACCGGCTCGCGCGACGCTCGCTGGTAGTTCTTGGGAAGATCACAACTCCTGAGCGGTGGAATACCGGCCATTGAACGGGCTCCGTTCGGCCCTAAGCTGGCGTGCATGCGCGCGTTCTCACTAGCCGAGATCGTGACGCTCGAGGAGGGCGAAGTACTCCTACGGGGGCAGTTTGACCTCCAATCGGGGCCGCGCGGCTGGCGAGCGACGGTCACGATCGAGCAGGGCGCGCACCCCGGCACCGTTGGCTGGACTCCGCAGCTCCGACGGCGATACCGGCTCGTGCTTGCGAGCGGTGAATCCAAGTTGGTCGAGTGTGTCGAACCGGATCGATTAACCCGAGCGCCGCGATTCGTCGGGATTGACGACGCGCCCGCCGCCCTGAGTTCGACCGGCCCCATCCCTGCACGGCGAAGATCAAGCCGCCCACCAGCAAGCGACTGAGTCGGTCTACTCGGCTCACGCCCACCGCAGCAGCCTCGGACGGCAACGGAGCGCCCTAGGCGACGACGGGCGCGGACGCGGGATACATACAGACGGTGGCAGCCTGGGAGGCCCGGCAGCGCTACGTTCCGTTTGCTGGAGATCGTGCCTGGCTGGCCTCGACGGCTGGTTTGGTGCGGTCGTAAGCGAGGCTGGCGGCAGCCTCGGTGGGGCCCTCGGTGGGGCCCGCATACGCCAATGGTGGATCAGCCGGTACGATTTGGGGCGTCTGCGTTCGCCCCGATGCCGGGTGGTGTAACGGTAGCACTGAGGACTTTGAATCCTTAAGTCCGGGTTCGAATCCCGGCCTGGCATCCAGCGCCCGATTTGCAGAGATCCAAGGAATCAGGCGCTCGCCCCTTGTCGCAGACACCGATGCCTTGCCAGACTGATCGGCAGTGATCCCCGATAGCTCAATCGGTAGAGCGACCGGCTGTTAACCGGTAGGTTCGTGGTTCGAGTCCACGTCGGGGAGCCAACTCACACTCTCAGTCCGCCGCTCGGCTGGCTCGCCTCCTCTTTGCGTGATCGCATCGGGCTGGATTTCGAGCGCCAGCTGCGCGGCGCCGACCTCGATCCCAACAGCAATCGATCGGTCGCAGCCACGATGCTTGCGAGCGTCCGAAAAAGCAGCCGGCGCTGCCACGTCGTTTCGGGAGCGCTTCGCCCAACCGCTGCCGAGTCCCGGCGATCCGCGCACGGTTGCCGGTTCAGAAGCACAGGCCCGCCGACGGTCGCACAACGCACGTTGTCCGGAGTTGACGTCCCCGTTGTTTGCAGTGGCGAACGTTCCAGGGATGCGAGGAGAGCCGCCAGTTCCGTTCCGCGCTCAGGCGATCCAGCAGACGGGCAGGCAGGTCATCGAGGCGGCAATGCGCGCACTCAGGCGAGGCAGCGCGGAGGTGGTTCCAGCTCAGGCGACGACGTGAGATTGAAGGGCGCTCTTCGAGAGACTCTCGTTTTCGTTCAGTCAGCACGCGCACACCTGATGGCCCATTCCCGCGTGCTAGGTTCCGGCGCAGGCGGTAACCCCGTGTTTTCTCGTGAAAGGGCTGCCGCGTGTTCGCCAGGCTTTTGATGTTCCTCGCAGAGCGGGGGCTGACCCGCCGTGCGCTCGCGGTGACGGCCCTGTTGATCCTTGTGATGATCCTCGCCGTGTGGACGGTCACCACGAGGCCGGGCGACGACGGGGTGTCGGTACCAGGCGACGCAGGCGCGGACGGCGGCGCGGGGGCGAGTTCGACTGACGGACAAGGCGGTGGCGGTCCAGTTCGCGGACGGCCAGTTGCGATTGAGATCGACGCCGCGGGCGTTGGTGCGCGTACCGCGCGCGGCGCCGTCCGGGTTGAGCGTGGGGATCAGGCAGAGCTGCGCGTCGCCTGGAATGTCGAGGGCGCCCGCCCAGGCGAGGCGCGCCAGCTCGAGGACGAGATCGCTCGAATGGGCCTCGGGGCCGGTGTGGAGGCCACCGACGACGATCACCGTCTGATCGCCGGAGCCGAGACAGGCGACCTCGATCGGGCGGCCCTGCACCGAGGTGCCGATGCGGAGCGAGGTCGTCGTCGCGGCGACCGCGGCCGATGGTGCGACGAGGACAGCGAGCAGGATCGCGACGGCGAAGGCGACGAAGGCGCCGCGGCGGCTAGGCAACGTCATCCGAGCGCCGACCGCCGGGGCGCAACCGCATCACCTTGAACGCCCGCAACGCGCAGGGCCGGCAGTAGTGCTTCCCGTTCTCCAGGTAGACGAATGGGCCGGCGCCAGTGCGGCAGGTGGCGCACCAGCGAATCGGCGCACGGCGGTCGACCCACGCGCGTGGGGACTCTTCGGGCGGTACGGGCTTCCGTCGAAACCACATACAGGATCGTCGGTGGGACTGGCATGGAACTTCAGGCGTGGACGATTTGCCGTCAGATCGTCAGGAACGTAGATGCGCTAGCATTCGCCCGCTTCCACGCCGACGAACGAAGGGTGCCGCCATGACAGGCGATCGAGCGGATCTCGTGTTTACCGGTGGTGTGGTCCACACCGTGGACGCAAGCAACAGCATCGCGGAGGCGGTGGCGGTTTCAGACGGTCGAATCCTGGCCGTGGGATCGAACGCCGAGGTGAACGCGACGGCCGGGCCGGGAGCACGCCGCGTTGACCTGGACGGTCGAACGCTGACGCCGGGGTTCATCGACGCACACCAGCACTTCACCGGCGTGGGCGGGATGGCGTACGCGATCGACTGCAAAGCGCCCGGGATGGATTCGATTTCGGCGATCGTCGAGGAGGTGCGGAAGCTCGCCGAGTCGCAGCCGCCCGGCACCTGGATCCGCGGGCGCGGGTACGACCACTCGAAGCTGGTGGAGCAGCGACACCCGAACCGCCACGACTTCGATGCGGTGGCGCCGAATCACCCGGTCGCCTTCGTCCGCACCTGCGGCCACATCCTCGCCTTCAACACGAAGGCTGCCGAAGTGGCTGGAGTCCCCCTCGACGCGCCGGACATCGACGGTGGCCGATTCGATCGCGACCCGGACGGCAGCATCAACGGCGTGGGCTATGAGCGAGCCGGAGTCGCCGTCCGGAACGCCTCCGCGCCGTCGCCCGAGGAACTGCGCGAGCACCTAATCGCGGCGAACCACGCGGACCTCGCGAGCGGCTTGACCAGCGTGCATGACGCCGGTGGTCTACTCGGGCCGCCGATGGCGATCGCGACTGACCTCGTGGCGTCTGGGGAGATCCAGGTGCGGCTGTACGCGTTCGCAACGGTGAACACGTTCGACCACCCACTGGTCGCGCTGCTCAACGGCACGGGACTGCACACCGGCTTCGGGAGCGACCGGCTCCGCATCGGCGCGTTCAAGGTGATGACGGATGGATCCTCGTCCGGGCCGACGGCCTCGACGCGTGATCCGTACCACGTGGACCCGGACGACTCCGGGATCCTCTACTGGCAGCAGAGCGAGCTGGACGATCTGATTGGGCGCGCACACCGCGCCGGCTGGCAGTGCACGGTGCACGCGGTCGGCGACAAGGCGATCGAGCAGACGCTGAACGCGATGGCACGCGCGCAGACCGAGTTCCCTCGCGAGGGGTTACGCCACCGCATCGACCACTGCGGGATCACGCCGCCGGATCTGCAGCAGCGTGTGCGCGACCAGGGGATCGTGCCGGCGATGCAGCCGGCGTTCTTCTGGGAGTTCGGCGACGGCTACATCAACAACTACGGCCGCGAGCGCGCCGACGTGATGTTCCCGGCGAAGAGCCTGATCGAGGCGGGCGTGCGGGTCGCGGGCTCCTCGGACTCCCCGGTCACGGACTACCGGCCGCTCTTCGGGATCGAGCAGGCGCTGACACGCGCGACGATGAGCGGCGATGTCTGTGGGCCGGACGAGCGGGTGGATTTGACCACCGCACTGCGGATGCACACGATCAACGGCGCTTACGCAGAGTTCGCCGACGACCGCAAAGGCAGCATCGAGGTCGGGAAGTACGCCGACCTGACGCTCCTCTCTGAGGACATCCGCCAAGTAGAGGTGACCGCGCTGCGCGATCTGCCGATCGCAATGACGGTCATCGAGGGCAACGTTGTGTACGAAGCGAGCTAACGCTCGCGGGTGTCTCCGAGGCGAGCTAACCGACCAGCACGAAGACAGGAACGACCGATGACGTCCGCGTCCGAGCCAGCCGTCTACGCCACCCTCCTCCGAGGCGCACTCGAATCGATCGCACGGACGATCGACGAGATGTCCGAGAGCGACCTCGATACGCACCTGATTGAGAACGCGAGCAGCGCCGCTCAGCTCGGAAGGCACGTTGTCGGAGCGGTCCGCGGCTACGCCCTCGGTGTCGGTTGCGGCCTCGAGGTTGAGCGCGACCGCGCGCACGAGTTCGCCGCGAAGGGCGTGCCAGCGAGCGAGCTGTCGAGCGCGCTGCGCGCGCTCGCCGACGACATCGACGCGGCGATGGCGACGGTCGACCCGGCCGTCTTTGACGAGACCACGGTTCCGGAGCAGTCCGTCTTCGGCGCGTTACCGACGCGCGAGGTCAGCCGGCGCGAAGCCCTCGTCTCCTCGATCCGGCACGCCGGTGAGCACCTGGGGCACCTGCAGCTCACGCGCGACATCCTCGATAGCCGCTAGGGCCGCCGCTAGGCCGGGGCTGCACCTCGACGGACCGCCATGAGCGCGAGGATCTCGTACGCCATGTTGGCGGCGGCGATCGCCGTCACCTCGGCGTGGTCGTAGGCCGGCGCCACCTCGACGATGTCGGCGCCAACGACATCGAGGCCGGCAAGCCCGCGGAGGATGCCGGCGAGTTCGCGCGAACTGAAGCCGCCGATCTCGGGCGTTCCGGTGCCTGGCGCGAACGCGGGATCGAGCACGTCGATATCGATCGACAGGTACAGCGGATGGTCGCCAACGCGGTCGCGGATCCGCTCGACCACGCCGACGATACCCAACACCTCGATCTCCCAGGTACCAACGACAGTGAAGCCGAGCGCGGCGTCCTCGGACAGATCGTCCGCGCCGTAGAGCGAGCCGCGGATGCCGACGTGCATCGAGTGATCCGCGACGAACAGGCCTTCCTCGGCGGCGCGTCGGAACGGCGTGCCGTGGGTGTACGGCGCGGACATGTAGGTGTCCCAGGTATCGAGGTGCGCGTCGAAGTGCACAAGGGCAACGGGGCCGTGCTTGCGATTGATCGCGCGCAACAACGGCAGTGCGATCGTGTGGTCGCCCCCGAGAGACACGAGGCGCGGCGCGGCCTCGAGTAGCTCGTTCGCGCCGCGTTCGATCTGCCCGATTGCGTCGTCGATCGAGTACGGGCTCGCCGCGATGTCACCAACGTCGACGACCTGCTGATCGTGGAACGGCTGGACGTGCAGCGCGGGGTGGTGCGGGCGCAGCAGTTTTGAGCCGGCACGAATCGCAGCGGGCCCAAACCGAGCGCCCGACCGGTACGAGGTGCCGGTGTCGAACGGGACGCCGACGACGCTCACGTCCCACGACGCGACCTCGGAGGGACCGGGCAACCTCGCGAAGGTGGCCGGGCCCATGAAGCGCGGGTAGTCGCGCCCGTCGGGTGGGCCGAGGTTGCCGCCGCTGTTGCTGTACTGGACGTTCATCGCGCTCTCCTCGACGGCGCTACGCGGTCAGCGGTCCGCCGCTCCACGTCTCGAGGTGGGTGAACTCCTCGACGGGATTACGGCGGAGCTTCGTGAGCTGCTTCACGGGCTTGCCGAAAGGGATGACGGCCGCGACCGCGATGTGCGCGGGCAGTCCGAGCAGTGCTTGCAGCTTCGGCTCCTGCGCGATCGGCATCGTGGTCATCGTGCCGCCATAGCCCTCGCTGCGGGCAGCCAGCAGGATGTTCCACGCGAACGGGTAGATCGAAGCGCCGCTGATCACGCCGACGCGCTCGAGGTGTTGGTCGGTCGCGGCGATCACGCCGAGATCGACACAGACGACGAGGACGACAGGCGCGCGCTCGTAGACGGCGCTGAGTGCGCCGACGTTCTCGGTCTGCGCGATCACCTCGGCGCTGACTTGCGGCGGGGCGAGCGGGTTCCACGGGCTCTCGCCATTGCCGCGCTGCGCGACGTAGCGCTTCGCGGGCTCGATCGCCAGCTCGGCGATCGCAGCCTTTGTCGCGGGATCGCGGACGACGATCAGGTGCGCACCCTGTCGATTGCCGCCCGTAGAGGCGAATCGCGCGTGCTCGACGATGCGGTAGAGCAGCTCGTCCGGGACGGGATCGTCGGTGAATTCCCGCGCGGAGAACGTCATGCGCATTACCTCGTACAGCTCCACGCTCCACCTCCTCGTGCGTTCGGGTCGCGGTTGGGTCCGGCCAGGTTCCGGTCGGGGCCGAAGTATAGATGCCTCGCGGAGGTGCGCCCGTGGCGACCGAGTCGCACGCGCCGAGCGGCGCTCGCATGCCTGCTGGGACGCGCACCGGTAGAGTCCCCATGACAGACAGCCCGGTTCACCCGCCCTGGAGGGCGCCCATGGTCTCCGAGATCTTCGACCCCGCACGCTGGCGCGAAGTCGCCGGCTTCAACTTCACCGACATCACCTATCACCACGCCGTCGATCAGGGCACGGTGCGGATCGCGTTCAACCGCCCCGAGGTGCGCAACGCCTTTCGCCCGCACACCGTCGACGAGCTGTACACCGCGCTGGAGCATGCGCGGCAGTCGACGCAGGTCGGCGCGATCCTGCTCACCGGCAATGGTCCCTCGCCGAAGGACGGCGGCTGGGCGTTCTGCTCCGGCGGCGACCAGCGCATCCGAGGCAAGGACGGCTACAAGTACGCCGAGGGCGAGACCGCGGACGCGATCGATCCGGCCAAGGTCGGCCGCCTGCACATCCTGGAGGTACAGCGGCTGATCCGCTTCATGCCGAAGGTGGTAATCGCGGTGGTCCCCGGATGGGCCGCGGGCGGTGGACACAGCCTGCACGTGGTCTGCGACCTGACGCTGGCCTCGAAAGAGCACGCGGTGTTCAAGCAAACGGACGCGGACGTCGCGAGCTTCGACGCCGGCTTCGGTAGCGCCTATCTCGCGCGCCAGGTCGGCCAGAAGAAGGCGCGCGAGATCTTCTTCCTCGGAGCCGACTACTCGGCCGACGAGGCCGAACGCTGGGGCGCGATCAACAAGTCGGTGCCACACGCGGAGCTGGAGTCGACGGCGCTGGAGTGGGCGCTGACGATCAACTCAAAGAGCCCGACGGCGCAGCGGATGCTGAAGTTCGCGTTCAACATGATCGACGACGGCCTGATCGGCCAACAGATCTTCGCGGGCGAGGCGACGCGGCTCGGATACGCCTCGGACGAGGCGCAGGAGGGGCGCGACGCGTTCCTCGAGAAGCGTCCGTTCGACTACACGCGGTTTCCGTACCACTTCTAACGCACCGCCCGGCGCGACCCCGAGATCAAGACCGGGCCGCGAAAGCGGCCCGGTCTGTTGTCGTGCAGGGCAGCCGGCGGTGAGCCGGCAGCCGAGGGCTACGAGAGGTTCGAGGGATCGGCCGGGCTCGGGCGATCCGGCTCGGTCTTTCCAAGCGTGGTCTTTGCCACGACCTTCACGCCGCTGATCGTGCCTTCGACCGCCCTGCGCACGCGGTAGGCTGCTTCGTCGCTGATCTTCGCGGCGGCCTCGATGGCGCCGGTGGCGGCGGCGGAGGCCGCATCCTCGGCGCTGACGGCGGTGCCCTTCGCGATCTCGATCGCCCCTTCCACGGCGCCGACGGCGGCGGCGGTGATGTCCGCGCCAATGGCGGAGGTTTCAGTCACGGCGCTGCGGCTGGTGCGGGAGATCGCCTCGAGGGTTTCGACGCCCGCCTCGGAGGAACCGCGGACCGCACCGACGACGGCGCCCTTGGCGGCGTTGCCGACGGAGCCGGCGACCTTGGCGGCGGAGTCAACGACGGCGGTCAGGCTGTCGGAGGTGGTGGTGGCGGTCAGGCCGACGACACTGCCGGCGGCGCTAATCGCACCACGGACGGATCCGACGGCAAGGTTGGCGGCTGCAGCGCCGCTGGCACCCGCCTCGCCGATGGTGCGCTGAATCAAGCTCGAAAGCGTTCCGACCGCGGCTTCGCCGATTTCACCGGTGCCTCGCAACCTACCGACGAGGTCGTCTCGAATGCGCTTTCCGATTTCTCGTTCGTCCATGGTCGGTTGTGCCCCATAGCGTGGTGTAACAGCGGAAGCGGGTGAGCCAGTAGGCGGCCATCGCGTCATCCTCGCGTCGTTGGAGTGGAAACCGACGACACAAAGGAGAACGCGATGACCGAGGACAAGATGGCTGTACTCGAGATGCTGGGCAAGGCGATGCTCGATGGGGACGTCGATGTGCTGCGCGAGGGCGTGCGGGTGCTCGCTGAAGCGCTGATGGAGGTCGAGGTCACGGCGCTGACCGGGGTGCCGAAAGGTGAGCGCGCGCCGGAGCGTCGGCTCACGAACCGCAACGGATACCGCGAGCGCCGCTGGGACACGCGGGTCGGGACGATCGAGCTGGCGATCCCGAAGGTGCGAGACGGGAGCTACTTCCCGAGCTTGCTGGAACCGAGGCGGCGCGCCGAGCGGGCGCTGCTCTCTGTCGTGCAGGAGGCCTACGTCGCGGGCGTCAGTACGCGCCGGGTAGAGGACCTCGTCGAAGCACTCGGGATCGCGTCGATGAGCAAGAGCGAAGTCAGCCGGGTCTGTGCCGCACTCGACAGCGAGGTCGCTGCGTTCCGCACCCGCTCGCTGAGCGGTGAGTGCTATCCGTATCTCTGGCTCGACGCGACCTATGTGAAAGTGCGCGAGGCCGGCCGGGTCGTGAGCATGGCAGTGCTGGTCGCGATCGGGGTGGCGTCCACCGGCGAGCGACGAATCCTCGGACTGGAGCTCGCCGCAGGCAACGACGAGGGCAATGCCTGGGCGCCCTTCCTGCGCGCACTCGTCGAGCGCGGGCTGGCAGGAGTCAGGCTCGTCGTCAGCGACGCGCACCGCGGTCTCGTCGTCGCCATCGACGAGACGCTGCTCGGTGCGGCCTGGCAACGTTGTCGTGTTCACTTCACGCGTAACGCCCAGGGTCTGGTGCCACGTGGTGCCGCCGGGATGGTCGCGAGCGCGATCCGAAGCATCTTCGAACAGCTCGACGAGGCCTCGGCTTCAGCCCAACTGCGTCGCGTCGCCGATGGGCTGTGCGCCCGCTTCCCCGCGGTCGCCGAGCTGCTCACCGACGCCGAGCCCGACCTGCTCGTCCACTTCACGTTCCCCGAAGCCCACCGCCGACAGATCCGCAGCACGAACCCGCTCGAACGACTGAACAAGGAGATCAAGCGCCGCACCGCCGTCGTCGGTATCTTCCCGAACCGCGCGAGCCTGATCCGTCTCGTCGGCATGGTGCTCTTCGAGCAGGACGACGAATGGCAGGACGGCCGGCGCTACTTCAGTCCGGAGTCGATGCTCCAGATCGACGCCCCTGTCAGTCGAGAGGGGGTCAGCACCGCCATGCTCATTGCCAGCTGATCACACAGGCGCGCGGATGACCGCTGTTACACCACGTCCCGGGACTTGACCCCATGGTCAAGCTCCTCATGCTGTCGGGGAGACATGCCAGTGCCTGCTCTCCCCGGATGTTATCCACAACGACCGTATATTTCAGTTGTTGTGCGACCTCATTGAGCGTAGCGCGCGATTACGCAGAACCCTGTGAGGGTTTTCCCGAACTGCGAGTCCGCCAAGGGGCACCGCCGGGCGCTCGCGGGGTGCCCGACAGCAGGGTCAGTCGGGGATCGGTTCCTGCTGGAGCGGGAGGGGCAGCGGCGAGCGGAGATGGAGATCGCGCTGCGGGAACGGGATCTCGATTCCTCGCTCGCGGAACTTGCGGACGATCGCGATGTTGAGCGCGGAGCGGATATCGCGGTACTCGTTTGGCTCGTTCAACCAGACCAGCAGCTCCATCTCCCAGGCGGAATCTCCGAAGCCATTGAGCCGCACGTGCGGCGGCGGGTCGTTCAACACGCGCGGGTGCTCGTGTCCCACCTCGGCGAGCGCCGCCAGTACCACGTCGATATCGGAGCCGTAGGCGACGCCGACGGGGATGGGCAGCCGGATGCGCGGGTCGCTGTGCGACCAGTTCACGACGTTGGCGGTCACGAGCGCTGAGTTCGGGACGATGATGCTGACGTTCTGGAGCGAGCGGACGACCGTGGAGCGCATGTTGATCGCGACGATATCGCCCTCGGTCTCACCGACGGTGACGCGATCGCCGACGGTGACGGGGCGCTCGATCAGCAGGATCAGTCCGGAGATGAAGTTCGAGGTGACGTTCTGTAGCCCGAACCCGATGCCAACGGAGAGGAAGCCGAGGAGCAGGCCGAGCCGCGTGAAATCGACGCCGATGAACTGGAAGGCAATGACCGCACCGAGCGAGACGATGACGTACTGGACGGCACGCGCGAGGGCGTAGCGCAGCCCCGGATCGATGAGATTGCGTCGGTCGAGCCAGCGTGCGGTGACGCGCCGCGACTGGGTGGCCGCCAGCACGAAGACGACCAGCGTCGCCACGAAGACGCCGACCGACGCCACGGAAACGGACGTGTTGCCGAGCGTGAAGAGGTGCGTGTCCAACGCACCCCCGAGGTCATCCCAGATCCGTTCCAGGTCCATGCTGGCCTCTCATGCGCGGGCGGCGCGGCGCGGGAGCGGTTCCGCGGGGCGCCTGCCCCGCGGGTGCCGCTGGCGGGAGCGAGCACCCGCGGGAACGGCTAGGCGTCCGAGGAGCCGGGCAGCTCTGTATCCGGCAGCGGCGTCTCCGGCAGGGGCTGGATCTTCGGGGACGCGCGGCGACGGCGGCGGGCCGGTACCAGATCGCGCATCGCCTCCAACTTGCCGAAGCAGAGCAGGCTGTCGTTGTCCTCCAGCACGCGCTCGACGCGCGGGTTCGGGATGATCGAGGTGCCGCGATGCAGCGTCAGCACGACGATGTCGCGCTCACGCAGACCGGACTCGCGGATCTGCTTCCCAACAAGGTCCGAGCCCTCGCGCACCACCAGCTCGGCGACCCCGTAGCCGGTGCTGACGCTGAGGCGCTGACGAACGTCCAGTTCCGGGAACGAGACCTGGCTGGCGATGTAGTCGATGATCGCGCCGGCGATATCGAGGCCGGTCGCGCCCTCGATCCCCTCGAGGCCCGGCGAGGAGTTGACCTCCATCACGAGCGGACCGTGGTCGCTCTCGAGCATGTCCACACCGGCGACGCGGAGGCCCATGATCTGGGCGGCGCGGACGGCGACCTCCCGGTACTCCTCGGACAACTCGACGGCCTCGGTAGTGCCACCGCGGTGGACGTTGGAGCGGAACTCGTCGCCCTGCGCGCGGCGCCGCATCGCGGCGACAACGCGATCGCCGACGACCAGCGCACGGACGTCCTTGCCCTTGCTCTCCTTGATGAAGCGCTGAATCAGCACGTTCTGGCGGGTCGACTGGAGCGTTTCGATGACCGCGCCCGCGACACCGGTATCGGGGGCGAGGATCACGCCGATGCCCTGCGTGCCCTCCAGCAGTTTGATCACGACCGGTGCGCCGCCGACACGCTCGATGGCGGCGAGCACGTCGTTCCGGTCACGGACGAACGTGGTCGCCGGGATGCCGATGTCGTGACGGGAGAGGATCTGGATCGAGCGCAGCTTGTCGCGTGAGTTGGCGATGCCGTTCGCCGTAATTGGCGTGTAGACGTCCATCTGTTCGAACTGCCGGACGACCGCCGTTCCGAAGAAGGTGATCGAGGCGCCGATCCTCGGCAGGATCGCGTCGTAGTCCGACAGCATCTTGCCGCGGTACTGCAGATCGGGCTGGTCGCCGGAGAGATCAATCGCGAAACGAAGTGTGTTTAGGACGCGGACCTCGTGTCCACGATCAATCGCGGCCGCCTTCAGACGCGCCGTGCTGTAGGCGCCCGGGGACCGGGAGAGGATGCCGAGTTTCACTGGTGCTCCATCCTCGACGGCGGGGGAAAAGTAGAGATGTCGGGGCCCGCGCCGTGACTTCAAGTCTATCGAACGGCCCTCGATGGGCCGCTGCGCCGCGAAACCGGCTCAGTCCGCGGGGTCCGCTCCCGCCGCGCCCGGGTCGCGCTCCGCGCCCTCCGCGGCGCCCGCAGCTTCCGAAGCCGACAGGTCCACCTCGGGCGTGACATCGAGGTGTGGGCGCGACTCCGCGCGGTACTGGTAGTCGTAGGTACCGCCGTAGCGCGTGTGCTCGGTGTGGTCCGGCTTGCGGCGCCAGTACTCCTCGAACTCGCGGTTGAACACCGCCTGCTCCTCGTCCGAGGCCAATGTGACACCGACCTCGCTGCGTGGGACGAAGAAGACCTGGCCGACGGGGGCGAAGCCGCTGGCGGACACGCCCTCGCCGGGTCGGAGCACGTGGCGGAATTCGGTGGGGTGGCGGAACCAGTCGGTCTGCACCTGCACCGTCAGCACCGGCACCTGCGGCCGCGCAAGGTTGTTGAGCAAGCCGGTGTAGACGGTGTCCCAGCCGGGTGGCGTGACGAAGTCGTACGCCCCGCGCACGCCAACGCCACCAATCGGCGCGCCGAGGTTCATCACCATCGCCTCGAACACCGACATCACCGCACGGCGATCGAGGCCCGCGTCCTCATCGAAGAAGACCAGCTCCGTCGTCGCGCCCTCACCGCTGCCGGCGGACAGCTTGCGGAGCAGGGTGAGGACGATCTGCTTCTGCTTGTAGAACGTGAAGCGGAAGCTGCCGTCGTCCTCGTAGCGGACCTGGTAGGTCTCGTCCTCCTCGAGCGGCGGGTAGACGAGGAAGCCCATCCGGTTACCGTCCTCCAGCACCGGACAGAAACGCGACTGCTGAGGCAGCCAGGTACGGCGGCCCTCGGAGGCTGGCATCAGCCCAACGCCGGGGCGGATCTGGTGCGGCACGACCTTCACATCAAGCATCACGTTGATAATACGGGGCCGACACTGCACCCTGCCGCCACCATGGCCGACGCAGCCAGCTCATACGGCATCTGGGTGAAGTTGCGTACAGATTCATGGCGTCGGCCTGGCGTTCACTATCGACACCGGGCGCCCAGACCCTCGGCAGCTTCGCCCACCGCGAAAGCGGCGGTGAACCAAGCAGCTACGTGCGCTGCGCTGACCTCGAGGGCTCGAGTCGCTGGAGGAGGTTGGCGCGATCTTGGCGGCGTGGTGCGAGATAACGAGCGTGCAGTGCGTCAGGCGAGCGATCGGGTCCTGCGCCGAACCATGGGCAGGTCGATGATCGAGCAGTCGCAAAGATCGAGAGCACCGATGGCCAAGATCCTGATCGTTGACGATTCACCCGCGTTGCGACGATTCCTCGTCGAGCATCTCAGCACCGACCACGAATTGCTCATCGGCTCGGATGGCATCGACGCTGTCTGGTACTTCAAAACCGAGAAGCCGGACGCGGTGCTGCTCGATATCAACATGCCGATCATGAGCGGCATGGAAGCGCTCGAACTCATCAGGGCAATCGACCCGCACGCGCGCGTCGCCATGCTCACCGGCGAGCGCGACGAGCCATCGATCATCGCCGCGATCTCAGCGGGAGCCGTCGACTTCGTCGCGAAGCCTTACACGCGTGAGCGCGTTACGGCCGCCATCGAGGCGCTGCTGGCCGCCTGACGCGGCGGTTCGCCTAGCGCAACTCGCGCTTGAGGATCTTGCCCGTCGGGCCCTTCGGTAGCGTGTCGAGGAACTCGACCTGGCGCGGATACTTGTACGCCGCGAGGTGCTCCTTCGTGTAGGCGATCACCTCGGCGGCTTCGAGGGTGTGGCCGGCGCCGAGGACGATGACCGCTTTCACCTCTTCGCCGTACTCCTCGTGGGGGATGCCGATGACGGCGGCCTCGACGATGGCGGGGTGGGCGTAGAGGACCTCTTCGACCTCGCGCGGGTACACGTTGTAGCCGCCGCGGATAATCATGTCCTTCACGCGGTCGACGATGCTGTAGGAGCCGTCCGGGTCCTTGATGCCGATGTCGCCGGAGTGGAACCAACCGTTCTTCATCGTCTCGGCGTTCGCTTCGGCGCGCTTGAAGTAGCCGGTCATGATGTTGTGGCCGCGGATGCAGATCTCGCCGCGCTCGCCGTCCGCGACGGGCTGGTCGTTCTCGTCGAGGATCGCCATCTCTACACCCCAGACCGGGTAGCCGATCGAGCCGACCTTCCGAGGCCGGTCGAGCATGTTGAAGCTGGCGACCGGGGAGGTCTCCGAGAGCCCGTAGCCCTCGAGGATCTTGACCGGGAAGCGGGCCTCGAAGGCGTTCATCACCTCGACGGGCATCGCGGCGCCGCCGGTGAGGGCGTACTTGAGGCTGGAGGCGTCGTACTTGTCGCCCTCGGGGTGGTGCAGAAGGCCGAAGTACATCGTCGGCACGCCGGCGAACATGGTGATCTTGTGCTTCTGGATCAGCTCGAAGACATCCTGCGGGGTGAAGCGCGGCAACAGCACGACGGTGCCGCCGGCCGCGATCGTCGCGTTGAGGACGACGCTCTGGCCGAAGCTGTGGAACAGCGGCAGCGTCGCAAGCGCAACGTCCTCGTGGTTCAGCGGGAATAGCCGCGGCACAACCATCGAGCAGTTCATGAAGAGGTTGGAGTGGCTGAGCTCGGCGCCCTTGGGCCGCCCCGTGGTGCCCGAGGTGTAAAGGATCACCGCCGTGGAGTCGGCGGGCGTCGGATAGACCTCGTCAATCGGCTCGCTGGCCGCGAGATCCATCAGCGCCTTGCCGTCGTCGCCGTCGGCCCAGATCACGTCGACGTCGGCGGCACGGCCGCCACCGACCGCCGGGTCCTGGAAGAGCGTGTGCCCGATCAGCAGCTTCGATTCGGAATCCTCGATGTGGTAGGCGACCTCCTCGGCGGTGAGGAGCACGTTGAGCGGCACGACGGCGAGGCCGGCGTAGAGCGCGCCGTAGTAGGCCACCGGGAACTGCGGCACGTTCGGAATCATGATCGAGATGTGGTCGCCGGGCTGGAGGCCGCGCGCCAGCAGCGCCGTCGCCACCCCTCGGGCGGCCCGATCGAGCTGGGCGTAGGTGAACGACTGGTCGCCGATGATCAGCGCCGGGTGATCCGGCCGCTCCGCCGCCGAGGCCTGAAGAATCGTCCCGAGGTTCAGTGACATCGCGCTCCCCCATCCGCGATCACGGCAACCGCCGCGATCGGGCGGAGTCTACCAATGCGGACGGGAGCGAACGGTCCGCGCTGCGGACGTGGCGCTCCCCATCGAGGGGTGCCACGTCCGCGATCAGCCATGCCTACATCGCGTTGAAGGTCTCGCCGACCTCGATCGAGCCGCCCGAGGTGAGGATGGGGCAGCCCTTCGCCAGCTCGGTGGCCGCGGCCAGGCTCTCGGCCTGGACGACGCTGTAGCCGGTGGCCGGGTTGGCGCCGCCGCCCTCGGAGGTTGCGCCGTTGCTGGCGATCGTCACGGACGCACCGACGGGGTTGCCGCCATCCACGACCGCGGCGCCCAGCTTCTCGAACCAGGCCATCCAGGCGGCCATCACCTTCTGGCCTGCGGCCTCGTCCTCGGGCATGCCGCCGCCGTGGTAGGCGAGCAGGTAGTTCGCCATCGATTACTCCTTTGTTGCAGTGCGTTCGTCGGGCGACCGGTGGCCGCCTTCATCCGGAGGACGAACCGCTGGGCGGTGGATCGACACCGCCGACTGGCACACCTCGCTATGCTGTTTGCATGAGCGACCTGCGCATCCACGACGAACCCGAGCTGCGACGGCCACTGGTGATCGCCGGGTTCGCCGGGTGGAACGACGCGGGCGAGGCAGCAACGAGCGCGGTGCGCTTCATACGCCGGCGCTGGCGCGCCACCCCCTTCGCGGACATTGATCCCGAAGAGTTCTACGACTTCACGCAGGCACGGCCGCACGTACGCCTCGAAAAGGGCGAACGGGTGCTGGAGTGGCCGGCGAACGAGTTCTCGGCGCATCGCCTGGAAAAGGCCGATCGCGACGTGATCCTGCTCAGCGGCATTGAGCCGCACGTGCACTGGCGCCGCTTCGTCGAGAACATCGTCGGCGTCTGCCAGCAGTACGAGGTTTCCGGGTTCGTCACCCTGGGCGGACTGCTCGCCGAGGTGAGCCACGCGAGCCCCGTGCGCGTCGGTGGGTCCGCGACCGATGCCGATCTGGCGCGCGAACTGGGCTTCGACGAGCCGACGACCTCGGGGTACCAGGGGCCGACGGGGATTGTCGGCGTGCTGAGCCGCCAGCTCCGCGAAGCCGGCATCGAGACGGCGTCGCTGTGGGCGAACATCCCGTTCTACATCCAGCGCTCGCCCAACCCGAAGGGCGCGCTTGCGATCCTTCAACGCCTGAACTCGGCGTTCAGCCTCGATCTCTCGCTGCACGACCTCGAGGTCTTCGCCGCGCGCTTCGACGCGCAGGTCGCCGCGGATCTGGAGCAGAACCCGGAGGCCGCCGAGTACGCCCGCCGCGTCGCCGACGAAGAGGGCGAGACGCCCTCGGAGATGCAGGTCACCGAAGACGGCGACGATGATCTGCCGGACGCGGAGTCGATGGTCGACGAATTGGAGCGGTTCCTCCGCCAGCAACGCGACGAGCAGGACTAGCCCACACGAATTGTTGACCGCGCCGTCCGTCTGTTCGTTCGCCCGGCCTCGGAAGCGGCCTGTTCGGAGGAGGCACAGCGGCCTTCCAGCGCCACATCGCAGGCCCGTTGGTTGGCGTGAGGTCGCAGGCAGGAAGCCGCGAGCGAGACGATCCGCTTGAGCGGATGATCATTTTGCCTCGGGTGCGCTGCGCTGGTACCCTCGTTCGAGTTTGCCCACCAAGCGCCTTTTAACCCGGTCCAGCGAGGCCGGAAAGGGACGCCAATGAGTACCTGCGGACACTATTCGACCGCGCGCAGCCGGCGCCTCACCGTTGATCCCTCCCCTCACCGGCGGAGGGTTTTCTTTGTCTAACGAAACTCCCTCCACCGAACTGAACGGCGGGGCCGACACCTCGGTCGTCGCGACGGGCGGGCCGTTGCTGGACGCGGCGGCGATTCGGCGGACGATCACGCGGCTGGCGCACGAGATCGTGGAGGCAAACGCGGGGGTCGATGGCCTCGTGTTGGTGGGTATCCAACGGCGCGGCGTGACTCTGGTGCAGCGGATCGCCGACGCGATCGAGAGCTTCGAGAACCCACCGGCCACGGGCTCCCTCGACGTGACGATGCACCGCGACGACTTCGAGCGCCGCGGGCTGCGCGGGACGCCGATGCCCACGCAACTCCCGGAGATCGAGGGCCAGACGGTCGTCCTGGTGGACGACGTGCTGTTCACGGGCCGGACGATTCGTGCAGCGCTGGACGCGCTGAACGACTACGGGCGGCCACGCATGATTCGGCTGGCGGTGCTGATTGACCGCGGCCACCGAGAACTCCCCATCCGCGCCGACATCGTCGGCAAGAACATTCCGACGGCACGCGAGGATGACGTCCGTGTGCTGCTGGAAGAGGACGACGGCCGCGACGCGGTGATCGTGGTCCCCGGAGGGAAGCGCTCATGACGACGACCGAGACGACCGACACCGCGGAGACAACCGGGACGACGGAGACCGCGCCCGGTGTCGGCCTCGCCGGCAGCGCGTCCGGCAACGCCGCAGCCAACCGGTCCGCCGAGGCGGCAGCGACCGCGAGCGGCTCCGGCTGGCAGCACCGCGACCTCTTGGACCTCGACACCTGCTCGCGCGGCGAGATCGAGGCGGTGCTGACGCTTGCCGAGCGGATGCGGGAGATCCTCGATCGTCGCATCCCGCGCGTGCCGGCGCTCCGCGGTTACACCATCATCAACCTCTTCTACGAGCCCTCGACACGGACGCGCGTCTCGTTCGAGCTGGCGGGCAAGGTACTGGGCGCGGACGTGATCAGCGTGAGCGCCAACACCTCCTCGGTGGTCAAGGGCGAATCGCTGATCGACACGGTGCGAACGCTGCGCGCGATGCGCGCGGACGCGATCGTGATGCGCCACGCGATGGCCGGCGCGCCTTACCTGGCGGCGGAACACACGGACGCCTCGATCATCAACGCCGGCGACGGTGCGCACGCGCACCCGACGCAGGCGCTATTGGACCTCTACACGATGCAGCGCGCGGTCGGCGATCTGGCCGGCAAGAAGGTGGTGATGGTCGGCGACATCGCGCATTCGCGCGTCGCACGATCGGACCTCTGGGGCCTCGCGGCGATGGGCGCGAAAGTGACGGTGTGTGGCCCGCCGACGCTGCTACCTCGAGGGCTGCGTGCCAGCGACCGGCCCGCGCATGCGGAGTCGGCACTGCCGCCGGTCAGCATCGAGACCGACATCGACGTGGCGATCGAGGGCGCGGACGTGGTGATGGCGCTGCGCCTTCAGAGCGAGCGGCAAGAGGCCGGCCTGCTTCCGTCGTTGCACGAATACGCGGCGCACTACCAGGTGACCGCCGAGCGGCTGGCGCGCGCGAACCCCGACCACCTGCTGATGCACCCGGGACCGAAAAACGAGGGCATCGAGATCGCCGGCGATGTCGCTAGCGGCTCGCACTCAATCATCGAGGAGCAGGTCACGAACGGCGTGGCGGTGCGGATGGCGCTGCTCTACCTGCTCTCCGGTCGCGTCGATCCTGAATCGGCGCACGATGCCGCCGCGGAGGCGCGCTCGTGAGCACCCTCGCGATCCACAACGGGCGGGTGATCGACCCCGCGCTTGGCCAGGACGGCATCGCCGACGTGGTGATCGTCGACGGGCGGATCGCGCGCGTCGGGCCGAACGAGGGCGACATGGTCGTCGAGGCGGATCGCATCGACGCGACCGGCCTCGTGGTCGCGCCGGGCTTCGTCGACCTCCAGACACACCTGCGCGAGCCGGGTGCGGAGCACCAGGAGACGATCGCGACCGGGACCAGGGCCGCCGCACGCGGCGGCTTCACCACGGTCTGCGCGATGCCGGGGACACAGCCCCCGCTCGATAGCCGCGCCGCGGTCGAGTCCGTGCTCCGCGAGGCGGAGGCTTCGGCCTCGGTGCGAGTGCTGCCGCTCGGCTGCATCACGGCGAACCGTGCAGGCCTGTTGCTCGCGCCGGCGGGCGAACTGGCGGGCGCCGGGGTGGTCGCGCTGACCGATGACGGGCAGGCGGTCGCCGACCCGAACCTGATGCGCCACGCCCTGCAGTACTCGACGCGATTCGGGCTGCCGATCGCCCAGCACCCGGAAGACCCGGCACTGGTCCGTGGCGGGCAAATGCACGAGGGCTGGGTCGCGACCCGACTGGGGCTGCGCGGACGCCCGGCGAGCGGCGAGGTGACGATGGTCGCCCGCGATATCGCGCTGGCGGAGCTGACTGGCGCGCACCTGCATGTATGCGACGTCTCCACCGCCGGCTCGGTGGCGCTGATCCGGGCGGCGCGCGAGCGCGGTGCCCACATCACCGCCTCGGTGACCCCGCACCACCTCACGTTGACGCACGAACGGGTCGCCTTCGGCGACTCGTACGAGAGCATTCGCTACGACGCCAGCGCGAAGGTGTTCCCGCCGCTGCGCGAGGAGAGCGACATCGAGGCGCTGATCGAAGCATTGCGAGATGGCGTGATCGACGCGATCACGACCAACCACTCGCCCGTCAGCCGCATGGAGAAAGACATCGAGTTCGACCTCGCGACGCCGGGGATTTCCGGCCTCGAGACCGCGTTCGGTCTGACGATGCGGCTGGTCACCAGCGGGCAGATCACGCTGCGCACGCTGATCGAGCGGCTGACGATCGGGCCGGTGCGTGCCTGGAACCTCGATCGGCGGCCCGGCTTCGAGGGCATCGGGACGCTGGCGCCCGGCGCGGTCGGCGACCTGGTGTTGCTCGACCCGGAGGCAACGTGGACGGTGGAGCCGGAGCGCTTCGCTTCTCTGGGACGGAACACGCCGCTGGCCGGCGAACGATTGCAGGGGACCGTCGTAGCGACGGTGGTGGACGGACGCGTGGTGCACGAAACGGCGGCGGTACTGGCCTTATGACGGATTCGAGACCATCGCTGCTGGATCGGCGGCCGCCAGCGCGGATCGCCCTCGCGGACGGGCGCGTGTTCGAGGGCGTCGCGATCGGCGCGCCCGGACGCACGACCGGCGAGGTGGTGTTCAGCACCTCGATGACCGGCTACCAGGAGGCGCTGACGGATCCGTCGTTCCGCGGCCAGATCCTGACGATGACCTACCCGATCCAGGGCAACTACGGCACGACCGCCGGTGCCGACGAGAGCGGGCAACTCCAGGTGCGCGGCTTCGTCGTACGGGAGCTGACCGACCTGCCCTCGCACTGGCGCAGCACCGCGACGCTGGACGCCTACCTGAAGCAGCACGGGATCACCGGGATCGCCGAGGTCGACACGCGCGCACTCACGCGCCACCTCCGCTCACACGGCGTGCTGATGGGCACGATCACCCACGATGAAACCGCCACCGAGGCCCTGACCCGCCTCGGCAACGAGCCCGGCTACGAGGGGAACGACTTCGTTGCGGAGGTCTCGACCGCGGCGAGCTACGAGTTCGACGGCGAGTTCGCCGAGCACGGCGGCGGCCGGCCGCACGTGGTCGTCCTCGACCTCGGCGTGAAACGCAACATCATGCGCATCCTGCGGCAACAGGGCTGCGATGTGACTGCCGTTCCGCACACCACGACTGCCGAGGACATCCTCTCGCTGAAGCCCGCGGGCGTGCTGCTCTCACCCGGCCCTGGCGACCCGACACTCCTCGATCACGTCGTGACCGCGTCGCGTGGGCTGATCGGGCGGACGCCGGTGATGGGGATCTGCCTCGGCCACCAGGTGATCGGCCGCGCGTTCGGCGCGGGCGTCCACAAGCTGAAGTTCGGACATCGCGGCGCGAACCACCCGGTTCGCGACGAGCGGAGCGGCAAGGTGTACATCACCTCGCAGAATCACGGATACGCGATCGACGACCGACTCGAAGGGGACGTGCGCGTGTCGCAGGTTCACCTGAACGACGACACCGTCGAAGGGCTGGAGCACACCCGAGAACCAGTGTTCACGATCCAATACCACGCCGAGGCGTCGCCGGGACCGAACGATACAGAGTTCCTGTTCGATCGGTTCATGGCGGCTGTCCGGCGCGACGACTAGCATCCAGAGAAGCGAGGGGGTGGCCGATGGCAACGACGGTTCGACGTGCGACGCCCGGTGACGCCGACCAGATCGCCGAGATCATTGGCGAGATTATCCTCGAGGACAATCCGGTCGGCTTTGACCGCGAGTGGTCCGAGGCCGAGGTCCTGGCGTGGATGGAGCGCCAGGGCGACCAGGGAACGATGCTCGTCGTCGATGACGGGCGGCACCTGCTCGGATTCGCCGCGCTGGACTTCGACTCGTCAACGCCAGACGAGTGCAGCTTTGGATCGTGGATCCGCGAGCGCAACCGGCGCCAGGGCTACGGAACCAACCTGGCCAACGAGGCGCTGGCGTTCGCGAAAGAGCGTGGCTACAAGCGCATCCGTGCGCGGTTGCCGCGAGACAACGAACCAGCCCTCTCCTACCTCTCCGCGATCGGCGCGATGGTCCCGCTGCGCAGCCCGGGCACCCGCTTTGAGTTGCCGATCTACCAGGACGGTGACGTATGACCACGACCGACGTCGCCACGTCCTACCTCGAGACGCGCGAGCGCGAGTGGGCCGCCTTCGCGGCCTCGACGGCCCCGCTGCCCGACTACTGGGCGTGGTGGGAGGAGCACTCCGCGGGCTGGAAGGTGCCGATCCAGTTCCTGCAGCCGCTGGGCGACGAGTTCAAGGATGAGTTGGGCGCGCTCGCGACGCTGCTGGAAACGCTGGCCGAACTCGACGAGCTGGACGCACCACCGCTCGAGTGGCTGCACCTCACCTACGTCGATGTCGGCTTCCTCCGTCCGACCGACGTAATGTGGTCGCAGGTCGAGTCTTTTTATGTCAACGCCGCGCCCCGCATCCGCCGCATCGAGCCGTTCAAGCTCCACATCGGCGGCCTCTCCATCACAGAGGATGGCCAGGTCTACCTGGGCGTCGAGGACGGCGGGAACTACCGAGAACTGCGCCGCCAGATCGCGCTCGGCGTGCCCTTCGTGACGCAAAAGATGAAGGACGATCCGCTGGTGACTGCGGACGGCGACGCGTTCGTACCGCGGCTGCCGATTGCCTACACCACCGGGCGCGGCAATCGCGCCCGCCTGATGGAGGTGCTGGCCGCGCACCGCGACATTGACCTCGGCGAATTCTCGCCGCCACGCATGAAACTGGCGCGGCTGCCGATCCAGCCGCACGACCACTACGGAGCGATCGACGTGGTGGCGGAGATCCCACTGCTGGGCGCCGATCACCGCAAGGGATATCACAACTGACAACGACCGCTTTGCCCGCGAATGCCCTGCCCACGACGGCGGGGGGCGACGGCGCTAGTGCCGACCGCCCGCCGAGCCCGCGATCGGTGTTGATCATCGGCAGCGGGCCGATTGTGATCGGCCAGGCCGCGGAGTTCGACTACGCCGGGACGCAGGCGTGCAAAGCGATGCGCGAAGAGGGCATCCGCTCGATCCTCATCAACTCGAACCCCGCGACGATCATGACCGACGAGGGCATCGCCGACGTCATCTACATCGAGCCGCTGACCGTGGCGGTGATCGAACGGATCATCGCCCGCGAACGGCCGGAAGCGCTGCTGCCGACCCTCGGCGGTCAGACCGGCCTCAACCTGGCGCGCGAACTGGCCGAGGCGGGCATCCTCGATCGCTACGGGGTGCGGCTGATCGGCTCGACGCTCCAGACGATCAAGCTTGCCGAGGATCGCGAGCTGTTCCGCGATCTGCTGCGGCGGATCGGCGAACCGACGCCCGAGAGCGCGATCGTCGAGTCGTGGCAGGACGCGCTGGTGGCGCGCGAGACGATCGGCCTGCCGCTGGTCGTGCGCCCCGCCTACACCCTCGGCGGCACCGGCGGCGGCATCGCCTACACCGAGGAGGAGTACGCGCAGTACGTGCGCAGCGGCCTCGCCGCTTCGCCGATTACCCAGGTCCTGGTTGAGCAGTCGCTGGTCGGCTGGAAGGAGCTGGAGTACGAGGTGATGCGGGACGCCAACGACACCTGCATCACCATCTGCAACATGGAGAACCTGGACCCGATGGGCGTCCACACCGGCGATTCGATCGTCGTGGCGCCGTCGCAAACGCTGTCCGACCGCGATCACCAGATGCTCCGCAACTCCGCGCTGAAGATCATCCGCGCGCTCGGCATCGAGGGCGGCTGCAACGTCCAGTTCGCGCTCGCACCGCGCCCGGAGGTGGTGCCGTGGGAAGGCTCCGACGAGGCGACGCGCGCGCCGTACCACGTCATCGAGGTGAACCCGCGGGTCTCGCGTTCCTCGGCGCTGGCATCGAAGGCGACCGGGTACCCGATCGCCCGCGTCGCGGCGAAGATCGCGGTCGGCAAGTACCTGCACGAGATCGCGAACAGCGTCACCGAACGCACCACGGCGGCGTTCGAGCCGGCCCTCGACTACTGCGTGGTGAAGATCCCGCGCTGGCCGTTCGACAAGTTCGCCATCGGCGATCGCACGCTCGGGACCCAGATGAAGGCGACCGGCGAGGTGATGGCGATCGACCGCATTTTCGAGGCGGCGCTGCAGAAGGCCGTGCGATCGCTGGAAATCGGCAGCCGCTCGATCCTCTGGGAGCGCGCGGAGTGGGGGAACAACCCGCCGCTCGAAGCGACCGACGAACGGCTGTGGGCACTCTTTGCCGCGGTCCGCCACGACATGCCGCTCGCCGAGATCTCGAAGCGCAGCGGCGTCGATCCGTGGTTCATCGAACGAATCGCGCGGATCGTCGAGATGGAACGCCGGCTCCTCGCCGAGGAGCTGACGCCGCAACTGCTGCGCGCGGCGAAGCGGATCGGCTTTGGCGACGTCCAGATCGGCACGCTGGCCGACCGGCTCCCGGAACAGGTCAGGTCGCTACGTGACGAGTGGGACATCCGCCCCGTCTACAAGATGGTGGACACCTGCGCCGCCGAGTTCGACGCCATCACCCCCTACTTCTACGGCACTTACGAGGAAGAGAACGAGGCGCCGCCATCAGGCAACCGGAAGATGCTGGTGATCGGCAGCGGGCCGATCCGCATCGGCCAGGGGATCGAGTTCGACTACTGCTCGGTCCAGGCCGCGTGGGCGCTGCAGGCCGCCGGTGTCGAAGCGATCATGGCGAACTCCAACCCGGAGACGGTGTCGACGGACTTCGACACCTCGGACCGGCTCTACTTCGAGCCGTTGGACGAGGAATCGCTGCGCGACCTGCTGGAGAACGAGGCGGGCGAGCACGGGGAGGCGCCCGCGTCGGTTGTTCAGTTCGGCGGTCAGACGGCGATCAACATGGCCTCCATCCTCGCCAACGCCGCCCTGCCGATCGCCGGGTCCTCCGCCGACGCGATCGACATCGCCGAGGACCGCGGCCGCTTCGAGGCGATGCTCTCCGAGTTGGAGGTCCCGCAGCCGCCGGGCGCCGCCGTGCGCACCCTCGAGGACGCACTGACCACCGCGGAAGCGATCGGCTATCCGGTCCTCGTGCGCCCCTCGTACGTCCTCGGTGGGCGCGCGATGGAGGTGGTGCAGGACGCCACGGAGCTGGTCCGCTACTTCCAGGCCGCGCTCGAGGAGCGCACCGGCGCCGTGCTGATCGACAAGTACCTGAGCGGACGCGAGTTCGAGGTAGACGCGATCTGCGACGGTGAGACGGTGCTGATCCCCGGGATCATGGAGCACATCGAGCGCGCCGGTGTGCACTCCGGCGACTCGATGGCCGTCTACCCGCCGCAGAACCTCACGCCCGAGCAGCGTGCCGCGATCATCGAGTACACGACGAAGATGGCGCTTGGACTCGAGGTGCGCGGGCTGATGAACGTGCAATTCGTGATCGCGCCCAACGCCCAGCCGGGCGGCCCGGGCGTGTTCGTCATCGAAGTGAATCCGCGCTCCTCGCGCACCGTGCCGTTCCTCTCGAAGGTGACCGGCGTGCCGATGGTGCGATTGGCCGTCAACGTGACCCTGGGCCAGACGCTGCGCGAACAGGGCTACGAGAGCGGGCTGTGGCCAGAGCGCGACCTGGTCGCCGTGAAGGCGCCGGTGTTCTCGATGGCCAAGCTGGTCGGCGTCGACACGCACCTCGGTCCGGAGATGAAGTCGACTGGCGAGGTGATGGGCGTCGACTTCTCGTTCGCACCGGCGCTGGCGAAGGCGCTGATCGCCTCGGACCTCGTCGTCGAGCCGGGGACGCCGTTCCTGCTGTCACTGTCCAGCCAGACGAAGACCGAGGCGATCCCGCTGGTGCGTGCGTTGCACGCCGCCGGCTGTCCGCTCTTCGCGACCGAGGGCACCGCAAGCCTCGTCGCCGGCCTCGGAATTCCCGTGCAGACGGTGACGAAGCTGCTGGCCGGCCACCCGAACGTGGTGGACATCATCCGCGACGGCGAGGTCCGCGCCGTGATCAACACGATCGAGGGCGGTCGGGACGCGCCGCTGCGCGATGGGTTCCACATCCGCCGCGCCGCGACGGAGCAACGCATCCCCTGCTTCACCTCGTTGGATACCGCGCGCGCCGCCATCCAGGCGCTCTCCGCGTCGTCCGCCTACGAGGTACGCCCGCTGCTGGAGTACCGCGATGGCGTCCCCGCCGTGGGGGCGGGGGCGTGAGCGAGCGGGCGGCCGTTCGCGGCGTCCTCTTCGATCTCGATGGCACGCTGGTGGATTCACTGCCAACCGTCGCTGCCGCGATGTCACGCGCGCTCGCCGATTTCGGCTATGACTTCGCGCCAGAGGTGGTCCTTCCGCTGATCGGCGCGCCGATGCCGGTGCTGGCTTCCGAACTGACCGGCGTCCGCGGGGATGTCGCGGATCAGATGAACGCCCGCTACCTGGAGCTGTACTACGACGAGTTCATCGACACGACGCTGCCGCTCGCCGGCGCCGAGGAGCTGCTCGGCCGCCTGTACGACGCGGACGTCCCGCTCGCGCTCGTGACGAACAAGAACGAGGATGGCGCCCGCCGGATGATCGAGATCCAGCGCTGGGAGCGCTACTTCGATGTGATCGTGGGCCGCGACACGACCCCGCGGGCGAAGCCGTGGCCGGATGGATCGCGGTTCGCGCTTGCGGCAATCGGGGTGACGGCGCGCGACGCCTCCTTCGTTGGCGACACGGAGTTCGACATGCAGACCGGACGCGACGCCGAGATTGGCCAGCGAATCGGGCTGCTGGGAGCGCGCACACCGGAAGAGCTGCGTGCCTCGGGCGCAACGCACATCGCCGAGGACCTTGGCGGCGTGGGCGCGATCCTCCTCGAGGGCGCGCCGGCCACGGTCGCGGCGGAATAGGCCGGCGCATGGAGCGATTCGAGACGACGGTGACCGAGGGCGCGCGCCTCTACGGCGACACGCACATCCTCTGGCTGCGGCGACCTGATCTGCTGACCAACGTGCGCCCGGGCGAGTTCCTGATGACCTACATCGGCGAAGGCCAGGATCCATTGCTCGGCCGTGCGCTCTCGATCCATCGCCTGCGCGAGGGGCGCGATGGCCCGGAATTCGCGCTGCTCTTCGACGTCGTCGGGCGCGGCACCGAGTGGCTCTCCCGCCGGAGCATAGGCGACAGCATCGCGTTCGTGGGCCCACTGGGGCACGGTTTCGAGGTGCGCCCGCGGGTGCAGCGGATGCTCCTCGTTGGCGGTGGGATCGGCTGTGCGCCGCTGATCTGGCTCGCGGACGAACTGGTCGCCGAGGGCCGCGACGTCACGTTGCTGCTCGGCGGACGTAGCGAGGCGCAGATCTTCCCGCCGGAGCTGTTGCCGCCCGCGGTCGAAGTGATCGTCACCACCGAGGACGGATCACTGGGTGAACGCGGCCGCGTCACCGCGCCCTTCGAGCGTCTGCTCTCCTGGTGCGATCAGGCCTTCTCCTGCGGCCCGGAGCCGATGTTCGAGGCGCTGCACGACGTGACCCGCCGGGTCGGTTCGTCGAAGCCGGTTCAGGGGTTGCTGGAGGGGCGGATGGCCTGCGGGTTTGGCGTCTGCTACTCGTGCGCGGTCTTCCCCAGGCGCGGCGGCGTACGATTGGTGTGCACCGACGGGCCGCGCTTCGAATTGCGCGACCTCTACTCCTAGCCAGGCTGGAACCGAAAGCGCGGGATCGAATGAGGCGCTACTTGCGACCCCACTACCTCTGGGTGATCGGTGGCATGGCGATCGGCCTCGCGATCGGCGTGTTCGTGGTCAACGCGGAGCCGGCGATTCTGGGCTGGGCCATCGGCGGCGGGCTCGGTCTGAGCGGTGGTGCGTATCTGGCCGCGATTACCTCGGGAGAGCCGCTCGTGGGCGGCGGATCCGGTCGCGCGTCGAACTGGACGCTCGGGGACCTGTACGGCGACGAGGATGAGGCCGTCGCGCCGAAGAGCCCCAACGGGCACTAGCCCGACCGACGCGCCGCCACCTACCGTAATCCGGAGTCACGAGGCTCCGCGCGGGGTGCTCCAGACGCTCGGAGCGCCCACCGTCATCCGGTGAGCGCCCTCGAAATAGCCGCAGCTCTCGGAGCCCCTGGGGGCGAAGTTCGCTAGACGAGCTGCTTGATGACGGCGCCGAGTTCCACGTAGCGATCGGCGAGCGAGCGCATCTCCAGCGAGGAGCTGCGGGCGAACGCGACGACCTCCACACGCACACCGCGGGTCTGGACGACCTCGACAGCGCGGGCGAAGTCGGCGTCACCGGAGACGATCGCGATCACGTCCAGCCGGTCGGCCATCGTGAGCATGTCGATCGCCATCTCCACGTCGAAATTGCCCTTGATCGAACCATCCGCGAACCGCTTCAGCGGCTTCGTGACGATGCGGTACTCGTAAGGGACGAATGGGGCGACGAACTTCTGCTGCTCCAGCGGCTCCGAGGGGTTATCGGAGACCGGCGAGTACGCGGTCGCGCGCACGATGTCGCGGCCCTGGCGCAGGAAGTCGAGGAGCTTGCCCATGTTGACGGGCTTCTCGTCCGGCTCCTGGCCGTACATCAGGTTCGGGACGTCGACGAAGACGCCCATGCGCGGCTTGGTGGCGGCGCGGTCGAGCTGCTCACCGAGGGTGAGCAGGCCGGCACGCAGCTCGTTGAGGACGGATCCCTGGTGTTCCACCAGCGATCGGAGGGAGTCGAGGTCGCCGCTGGCGTCGCCGTTGGAGGACGGCGTCGCGCGGATCGGGGCCCGGCGAGCCGGGGCGGCAACCGCCGCGGCGGCGGGCGCCTCGGTCGCGTCGTCCTCGGCCACTGGCTCCTCGGGGGTCGCGGCGGCCTCGGGCTCTTCGCTCGCGGCGACGGCGTCGTCGGGCTCGGCCTTGGTGCTGCGACTCGCAGAGCGGCTCGAAGTGCGGCTCGTAGTGCGGCTGGGGCTGCGGCGGGAGCGCGACCGGGGCGCGTCATCCTCGTCGTTGCTCTGCTTGTCGGACGCCTCGTTGGACTCCTCGTCGCGGCTGCCCTCGCCACGCGGAGCGGCGCGGCGGCGGCGGCGCGGGGCGCGCGGTCGGTCAGCCGAATCGTTGTCGTCCGCCTTCGCGTCCGGCTTGTCCGCCGCCGAACGGCGGGAAGACGCGGGCTTTTCGTCTGCTTCCGGCTTGTCATCCGGCTTTCGAGCCGGACGACGGCCGGCGATGATCGACGAGGAGCGGCGTGCGCCGCGGCCTCGCGATCCGGAACCACCTGAACCTTCGGCCGCGTCGAGCACGGGCTCCCAGATCGTCGAAATCGTCACGCGATAGCCGCCTCACCTGCGAACTGTAGAACTGAACATCGAGCCGCCACCTGTTCGGCGAGCGCGATGAATGATTGAGCAACCTGAGAATCCGGGGCGCTGACGACGACCGGTCGCCCGGTGTCACCGCCCTCACGGATGGCCACGTCGAGCGGAAGCTCGCCGAGGAATTCGATACCAAGCTCTTCGGCGGCCTCACGAGCGCCACCGCGACCAAAGATGTCGCCGGACATATTCTCGACGACCCCGAAGATCGGAACGCCGAGGCGATCGAACATCCCGACTGCTTTGCGCGCGTCCTCGATCGCCACGACCTGCGGGGTCGAAACGATCACGACGCCCGCGATCAGCGCATCCTGCGCCATCGTCATCGAGGCATCCGAGGTGCCCGGCGGGAGATCGATGATCAGATAGTCCAACTCGCCCCAGTCGACGTCGCGCATGAGCTGCCGCACGCCGGAGCCAATCATCGGGCCACGCCAGACGACAGGCGAGCCCTTGGGCAGCACGAAGCCGATCGAAACGGCCTTGAGGCCGTACGCCTCCAGCGCGCGCAGCCCCTGCTCCCCTTCGGCCTGCAGGCCACCCTCGATGCCCAGCATCGTCGGGATGTTGGGCCCGGTGATGTCGGCGTCGAGGAGACCGACGCGCGCGCCGAGCTTGGCGAGCGCGACGGCGAGGTTGGTCGAAACGGTCGATTTGCCGACGCCACCCTTGTTGGAGGCAACGGCGATCACATTGCGAACGCCCGCGATTGCGGCGGGACCGCCGTCACGCCCCAGCGTCCCACGGACCTCGGCGCCCCAGTCGATCTCGATCGATTGGACGCCGGGGACCGGTCCGAGCGCGGCGCGCACGTCGCGGTCGATCGTCTCTTTGAGTGGGCATGCCGGCGTCGTGAGTACGAGTTCGAAGGAGACGGCTCCTCCGTCGACCCTCAAGCCGCGCACCATGTTCAAGGAAACGATGTCGCGGTGTAGCTCGGGATCGTTCACAGTGCGCAGCGCCTCGAGGACGGCCTGCTGATCAGTCACCAGTATCCTTCCGCGGTACGCGCATCACGAATGTGGTTCTCTCTAAAATCTGACGGGAACCTCGGAGCGCGTCCGAACGTTGTGTCTATATCGGTGGTTGCGATCTTTCGGGGGAAAACGCGGTTCGCGTCCGGAGATCACCCGTCGGAGCTGCTACGCGCAGACGACGGTTTTGCCGATAAGGGGAGTATAGACGGGCAAACGCCGAGGCGGAACTGATTAACAAACGTTTAGCAGTTTTTTTGCACAATAAGCTTGACGCGATCGAGGGTAGTGCAAATAATAGCTCAGCCGGATGTGTGGATTCGGCGAACTCCAGTCACTGAGGGTCCTGGGACCCGCGACGGAGATGAAGCACGAAGGCGACGGCGGACTACACGCCGAATTGAGAACCGGGCACTGCAAGCCAGGGTCGTCGCAGAGCAAAGGACAGTATCAACATGAGTCGCACCTCAGCCGAGTCGGAATCTCGACCCACCGGTGCGGCCCGTAAGGCCGCGAACTGTATCCATCACTGGATCATCGATGCCCCAAACGGTCGCGAAAGCACCGGCGTCTGCAAGCACTGTGGCGTCGAAAAGGGTTTCTCCAACTCCACGGAAAGCGTGATGTGGGAGCAGACCAACACGCTCCGCAACGACGTCCGTGAAGCCAACGGCGCTTCTTCCCGCTTCTCGAAGCCGGCGGAGATTCGTCTCTCGGACGAGTAGGCGCCGCCGCAAGGCAACAACACGACGGGGCGGCACCAGTGGTGCCGCCCCGTTTCGTTTCCTGGCCTGATCCCCGTGCCGTAACTGAACGGCGGCCTGAGCCGCCCTAACTAGCACAGACGACCTTCCGTTATGTCGCTATCGATGCGTGATGCCGGCGGTCCCAATCGACCGCCTGCCCCCGCGTGTTCCGCGCTATCCGCCCGCCGATCGCCCGGCGCTCGAGGAAGACCCGGCACCGCACCCGGCGTATCATCGGCCCACCAGCGACTCCCCCGACTGATCGCGAGGCCGCGTGGATCTCCGTGTCGATCTGGCACCGCACCACAAGCTGCAACTGCAGCTCCGCAATCCGGTGATGACGGCGTCAGGCACCTTCTCGAACGGCCTGGAGCTTGCGAGGCAGTTCGATATCGACGCGCTGGGCGCGATCGTCTCCAAGGGCACGACCCTGCGCCCGCGCCGAGGAAACGCGACACCGCGCACGATTGAAACCCCGGCGGGGATGATCAACGCGATCGGCTTCCAGAACATCGGTGTCGGCGCACTCACACGGAACGTCGCCCCGACCTGGGCGCGCTGGAACGTGCCGGCGATCGTCAACGTGATGGGCGAAACGGTCGAGGAGTATGGCGTCCTCGCCAAGCGCCTTGACGGCGTCGCCGGCGTCGCCGCGATCGAGCTGAACGTCTCCTGTCCCAACGTCGAGGTCGGCGGCCTGGAGTTCGGACAGGATCCCTACACTGCGGCGCAGGTCGTGAGCGAGGCGGCCCGCAATACCTCGTTACCGCTGCTGGTGAAGCTGACACCAAGCGTGAGCGACATCCGTCCGATCGTCGAGGCCGTCGCCGCCGCTGGTGCCCAGGCGATCACCGTCGCCAACACCATCCCAGCGTTGACGATCGACATCGAAAAGCGACGCCCGGCGATCGCCAACGCCTTCGGCGGCCTCTCCGGCCCGGCGATCCGGCCGATCGCGGTGCGGCTTGTGTGGCAGGCCGCGTCCGTGACCTCGGTGCCAATCGTCGCCTCGGGCGGCGTGATGTCCGGTCGCGACGTCGTCGAGTTCCTGATGGCCGGCGCGACTGCCATCCAGGTGGGTACGGCGACCTTCCTGGACCCCGAAGCGCCGTGGCGCATCCTGCGCGAGTTCACGGCCTGGTGCGAGTCGCACGGCGTGGAGCACGTGGACGAGCTGATCGGCGCCGCGCGCCGTGTCTAGTAGCCCTCCCCAGCGCCGCGAAACGGCGCAGTCGCTCACCCGCCGTCGATCGCTGATCCAGTCGATCACCGATCGGCTGATCTGGTGGCCGATCCTCGCCGGAGCTTGCGCAGTCTGGTTCATCCTCGGCAGCCGCGTGATGCACCGGATCGGCCCCGACCCACTCGCCGTCCCCGCGGGCATCATGATCGCCACCGCGGTCGGCGTGACGCTCTGGCGCTGGTCGGCGCGCGACGCGCACCGTGAGACGCTGGCGGCCGGGACCTGCCCGCGCTGCTACGCCCTTGTCACCCGCTTCGAGGAACGTCCCCGCCCGGGCGCGCTGGCGCACGGATTGCAGGGTTGGCGCTGTGAAAACTGCGGGTTAGAAGAAGCTGAGCCGTTGACGCCGCCACGAGGCCCCTCGTAGCGTCGATCGCGGTACGTTAGATCGCCTCGGGGCGTAGCTCAGCCTGGCAGAGCGCTGCGTTTGGGACGCAGAGGCCCGCAGTTCAAATCTGCGCGCCCCGACCATCGATTCTCACCCGCGGAGGCGAGGACGCCTCGGACGGCGTCTCCGCGGATGACAGCCCTCGCCGCCCCACGGCCACCCGCGCTCGCCCTCGATGACGCCGAGGTTGCTCGGGTGGATCGTCGGCCGCGTCGCCTCCTCGAACAGCCCGCCAACGATGATCCTCGCCCGCCGCCCGTCGACGATCGCCGCAGCGCGGTAAAACGCAAACACGGCTGGCTTCGCGGTGCGAAGCCAGCCGTGTGTTGGTTCAATCCGTGCCGCCGGGGCGAACCCGACGGCGATCACCAGCGAGGGGTTAGGCCTCGCTGATCCAGTAGTGCATCACCGACTCGGCGCCGGACCCGTATCCGCGGTTGCGGCGGAGGCCGTGCATCCGACCGGAGAAGCCGGTCCACGAGGTGGTCGAGCTGGACTGCGCCGGAACGTAGTACATGCTCTCCGCGTTGCGGCGGGCCATCTCGTAGAAGATCTCGGTGCGCGCCTCGGCGTCGAGCTCGCGGCTCTGCGAGAGCACCAGCTCTTCCATCTCGGGCTCGTGCACCCGACCGTGGTTCGCACCATCGGTGCCGAAGAAGCGCTCTGCGTACCCACCGGGGGTCAGCGTGCTCTCCAGGCCGTAGGCGATCCCCTGGAACTCACCAAGGAAGGTGTTGGTGATGTACAGGGAGCTGTAGTCCTGCACGTCCGTCTCGATGTTGAAACCGGCCTGCGTGAGGAAGTTCCCCGCCGCCTCGGCCAGGCCGAGGAACGTGCTCCCATAGCGGTTCGTGTACGCGTACGGAACCGACGGAATCTCGCCGATCGCGTCCAGCAGCTTCTTCGCCTCGGCCGGGTTGTACTCGAAGAATTTCCCGGTGTCGCCCTGTGCGGGTGAGCGCGGGTCGAGCCAGAAGCGCGGGCCGAAGGCCGACGGCTGCGGGATGTTGTTCCACCGCGTCAACGTCGGCGAGTCGAAGCCGGCGGCGATCAGCTCGGTGGCGTTGCCCGCGAGGTCCAAGAGGCCGCCACGGTCGATCGCCATCGAGGTCGCCTGACGGTAGCGCGGGTCGCGCCACACCGCGTCGGGGCTGATCTCCTTACCAGAGAAGATGAGCCACGCCATCCCGTTACCGGTACCCGGCTGCCATGAGGTTTCCGGGTGACGCTTCTGCAGGTCGAGCAACTCGAGGGCCGCGATGCTCGCAAGATCCAGGTTGCCAGCCTCGAACTGCGCCAGCACGTTCGCGCTTTCCGGGATGATCGCCTCGTCGATGCCGTCCATGTACGGCAAGCCATCGATGAAGTACCCGGGGTGCTTGCTGTACGTCAGCTTGGAGGACGGCTGGAACTCATCGAGGATCCACGGACCCGTTCCAATTGGGGTCTGTGACGGGTCGAACCCGCCATCCGCCTCAACCGGCTGCAGGTACAGCAGGTTGAGGCGGCCATCTGCTCCAGGAACTCAGGACCTGGAGCGTCGAGCGTCACGTTGATCGTGTAGTCGTCTACCGCCTGCACGTCGACGATGTTCTTGACCGCGCTGTTGTTCGGCGACTCGTCGGCGCGCAGACGCCCGAAGGAGAAGACCACGTCGGCGGCGTTCAGTTCGCGGCCGCTGACCGGCGCGATGTCCTGGAACTTGATGCCCTGTTGGAGCTTGCTCGTCCAGACGAGGCCATCGGCCGATTCGGCGGACTCGGCCGCGTCGAAGGTCGGGCCGAGGTCGAACGGGTCCTGACCCTCGCCCGTTTCCAGCTTCAGCAGCCGGCTGTAGACGTGACTGGCCAGCGTCTTCGCGGTGAAGCTCGCGTTTGCGTACGGATCGAGGCTCGTCGGATCCCCGGAGACCGACCGGCGGAACCGACCACCGGGCGTCGGCTGCATCGCGGATTCGGTCGGAGCGGCGGTCGCCCCAGCGGTTGCCGAGGCGTCACCGGGCGCGGCAGTCGCGGTCGCGCTGCCGCCATCGCCCTCGTCATCGTCGCCGCCACAGCCGACCAGCACGGCGCCAACGAGCCCGGCGCCGGCCATGCCTGCGCCTCGGATCATCGCGCGCCGGGAAGTCGTGCCACGGCGAATCTTCGTCCAATAGTCGGATGGGCGGGTTCAAGGGATCGACGCAACGAGTTGGTGAGCACCAAGGTTCTTGGGGAGCTCGTCAAG
>JAQCIU010000058.1:0-14044 GCA_027593235.1 Chloroflexota bacterium | reverse complement strand
GATCGAGCAAACTCATCTCGTCCTCCGATAGAACTTGGCGATCTGACATTACACCCGTTCTCGATCGCCTGCGCGTGCGCAGCAGTGAGTCCGGGCAGGTGATTGTGCTGATGACCGGCGCGCTGATCACGCTGCTGGGCATGATGGGGATCGTGCTGGACGTCGGCATCCACCTGGAGCAGCGACGCCAGCTACAGAACGCCGTTGACGCTGCGGCACACGCGGGCGCGCAGATGCTGCCGAACACGGCGGCGGCGCAATCGACGGCCGACGTGTACTTCGACGCCAACCGCCCCTCAGGCGGGCCGTCCACCTTCACGGTGGCGTTCCCGACGCCCGATCGCGAGCAGATCGAGGTCATCGGCTCAATGGAGCTGAAGTACACGATTCTGTCGCTGTTCGGCAAAGACTCGGCGACGGTGAGCGTGCGAGCGGTCGCCGGTGCGCAGCTCACGGACATCGTGCTGTCGCTGGACCGATCGGGGTCGATGTGCCGCGATTCGCACTACCTCACCTCGACCTGCCCGGCGCCACCTCCGGCGCATGAGCCGATGACCTCGGTAAAGGTTGCGGCCGACGGGTTCTCGGATCTGTTCGAGCCGGGGTACACGCGGGTGGGTCTCGTGTCGTTCGCGACGCAGGCCACGCTGGACCTGACGGCCTCGGCGAACTTCGGTTCGGGATCGGCCCTTGAGAGCGCGATCACCAACATCTACCCGAGCGGCAGCACGAACATCGGCGACGCAATTCTGCGAGCGCGGAACGACGTGATCAACGGCGTCAACACTCGACCTGACGCGTTGAAGATCATCGTCCTGCTCTCCGACGGGGTGCCGAACCGCTGCGCGGGCGGCGCATCATGCACCGAGGCTCAGGCCGCGACCTACTCCCGCAGCCAGGCACAGGCAGCAGCCGCGCAGGGCATCACGATCTACACGATTGGCCTCGGCGCCAGCGCGGACGACGCCCTGTTGCAGGATCTGGCGACGCTGGGAAACGGCGTCTACGTCCCGAGCCCGACGGCCGGTGACCTGGGCGCGACCTTCGACAAGATTGCGGCTCTGATCAAGGTGAAGATCCTCGAGTAACGCTCGACCTCGGCGGCCCCGTACCGGGCGCGATCCTCAGGCGATCCGCCCGGCAGAGCGGGCTGAATCTCGGTATCCTGTGCGTCAGGAGAGAGATTACATATGGTCTTCTACGGCGCCCCGCCACCACCTGTCGATCCCAACGACGCGCGCGTGATTCAGCGCACGTCGGACGACCATCACGAGCGGATGACGAAGTCGACGGAAGATGTCGGAATCATCACCGGCTGGATCTGGGCTGGCGTCCGCTGGCCGTTCCGCCTACTGGCGCGGGTGGTGAGGCGATGAGCCACGGACACCCCTATATCCCTCCTCCCCACTTCGAGCACGACGCGAAGGCACTGAATGCCCACGCGGCGCAGAACCACCGGAACGCCGTGGCGTTGAACGAAGACGCGGCGCAGGTCGAAGGGTGGATCTGGAAGGGCGTGCGCTGGCCGTTCCGGCTGGTCGCGCGCTTCGTTCGACAGGCGCGGCGCCCTCGGGGGTAAGCCACTCCGCCGCCGTCGCGGCGCGATTCTGATCGGCTCGCAACACAGGCGCTGGCGCCAGCGGGTCAGGCCCCTACAATCCCCGCATGGCTCCCACCCCCGCGATCAACCAGGACGACGGCACGCGCGAACACGCGCCGCTGTCGCGGTACGTGGACTTCGCACGAGGCGAGTGGGCACAACTGCGGAACGGCACGAAGCTGCCGCTGACCGAGGGCGAGTTGCAGGCCCTCGTCGGGTTGAACGACCGCGTGAGCCTGGACGAGGTGGCCGATACCTACCTCCCGCTGACGCGACTGCTGCGGATGTACGTAGAGTCCGCGCGCGAGCTGTATGGCGCGCGCGCGCGGTTCCTGGGGAACGACTCACCGCGGGTGCCGTTCGTAATCGGCGTTGCCGGGAGCGTGGCGGTCGGGAAGAGCACGACGGCACGCATCCTCCAGGAACTGCTGGCCCGCTCCGAGGGCGAGCCGCGCGTGGAGCTGGTGGCGACGGACGGATTCCTCTATTCCCTGTCGGAGTTGCACAAGCGCGGCATCGTCGGTCGCAAGGGGTTCCCGGAGAGCTACGACACCCGCGCGCTGGTGCAGTTCGTCGCCGACCTGAAGTCCGGACGCGCGGAGGTACGTGCACCCGTCTACTCGCACGTGACCTACGACATCGTGCCGGGCGAACACCAGATCGTCCGGCAGCCGGACATCCTGATCATCGAGGGTCTGAACGTGCTGCAGATGGAGCACCGGACGCCCGAGGACATCGCGGCCGGGACGCCTTCGCTGACCTTCGTCTCGGACTTCTTCGATAGCTCGATCTACGTGGACGCGGACGAGCGCCACATCGAGGAGTGGTATGTAGAGCGGTTCATGACGCTGCGCGCGACCGTGTTCCAGGACGACGACTCCTTCTTCCATCGCTTCGCCAAGCTGACGGAAGAAGAAGCGCGGAAGACGGCGCACCAGATCTGGCGGTCGATCAACCTCGCGAACCTGCACGAGAACATCCTGCCGACGCGCGAACGCGCGCACGTGATCCTGGAAAAGGGTCCCGCCCACGACATCCAGCGAGTCCGCCTCCGCCGCATGTAGCCGGCTTCGCCGGTCATTGACCTTCGGGTGTGGGGTCGGACGTTCGGTGGCGGGGTCGCCTGTCGATTGATCGCACCTCGCTCATTCGCTCCTACAATCCGTGCGCCTTGTTCGTTCCGCAGGCACTGCAAGGGAGCGCCGCTGTGATTACCGACATCCACGCCCACTACCACCCGGCCGCCTACATGGAGGCGATCGCCAAGCTGCCGGACGTGCGGCGGGGCGGGGCGATGGCGCCGCATGCGGATACGGATAGCGAGGAGCACATCGCACAGCGGCTGGAGTGGATGGACGAGGCGGGGGTGGGACTGCAGGTGTTGTCACCGGCGGCGGCGCGGTCGCCGTACAGCGCGAAGAAGAAGAAGTCGGTCGCGGCGGCGCGGCTCTGCAACGACCTGCATGCCGACCTCGTGAGCCGGCGCCCGGACAAGTTTAAAGCGCTGGTGACGCTGCCGCTGCCGCACATCGGCCAGTCGCTGAAGGAGCTGGAGCGAGGGCTGGACGAGCTGGGGATGGTGGGACTGAACCTGCACATCTCGGCGCTGGACCGGTCGGTCGCGGAGGACGAGTTCCTGCCGATCTACGAGGAGATGAACCGGCGCGGCGCGCTGGACCCGAAGGACGGGCTGATCTTCTACCACCCGTGCGGGGACGGGATCCGTTCGCCCATGATCAACGACTACCGGCTGGGGGCGGCGGTGGGCACCTCGCTGGAGGACGCCTCGATTGCGTTGCACCTGATCGCGAAGCGTATCCCGGAGCGGTTCCCGCACATCACCCACGTGATCCCGCACCTCGGTGGGCCGATCCCGATGCTGCTGAACCGCCTCGATCGGCAGTTCTCGATGGAGCAGTTCGAGCTGCCGGAGCCGCCGAGTGTGACGGCGCGGCGCTTCTACTACGACACGGTGGGGCACGGCTCGCACGCGGCGCTGCGTTGCGCGGTGGAGGCGTTCGGCGCGGATCACGTGCTGCCGGGCAGCGACTACCCGGTGCTGCTGAGCTGGGAGAGCTACGCGGAGACGTTCTCGTGGATTCGCGAGGTGGATCTGCCGGCCGAGGACATCGCGCAGATCCTCGAACGGACCGCGCCGGCGGTGCTGGGGCTCAACTAGCGCGACTCCGGCGCTGGGGCCCAGCCAGGACCGTTCCGGCAACGAGCCGACAGCGCTGGGGCATTCGGCCGACGCCGGCCCGCAGCGCCGACGGGTACGCTGCGCCCAGCCGAACGGCATGAAAGGCGATGAGCGATGGCCGAGCGATATGACCTGATCGTCGTGGGTGGCGGAATCGCGGGGTCGTCGCTGGCCGGGCGAGTCGCGGCCTCGGGTGCGAGCGTGCTGCTGCTGGAGCGCGAGCGGGAGTTCCGCGACCGCGTACGCGGCGAATGGGTCGCGCCGTGGGGCGTGCTGGAGCTGGAGCAGCTCGGCATCCTCGAGGTGCTGCGCGAGCGCGCCTCGGCGCACGACGTGCGCTACCAGAACTCGGGCGTGTACGGGCTGGCGCCGAAGCCTCGCGATCTGCTGGAGCGGTCGAAGCCGCGGCGGTGTGCGCTGACGTTCTTCCACCCGAACGCGCAGGAGGCGCTGCTGGGCTGGGCAGCCGAGCTGGGCGCCGAGGTGATCCGCGGCGCGCGCGTGACCTCGGTCGTCGGCGGTGAGGCGCCGGCGGTGACGTGGGACGGCGACGGCGAGCACGCGGCGAGCGCACGACTGGTGGTTGGAGCGGATGGACGCACCTCGATGGTGCGGAAGCAGATCGAACGGCCGGAGCAGACGCGCGGCGAGATGCGGCTGTGGGCGGGCGTGCGGATACGCAATCTGAACTGGCCGTCGGATACCGGGATGCTGACGATGGACCCGGCGAGCGGCTACGCCGCGGCGGTCTTCCCTCAGGGCGACGGAACGGCGCGCGTCTACCTCGGACCGGCGCGCGACGAGCGGAAGCGGCTGAGCGGGGCGAAGGATGTCGACTCATTCCTCGCGGGGCTGAAGCCGCTGCTGGGCGATCTCGACGTGTTCGGCGCGGCCGAGGCAGTCGGTCCGCTGGCGACGTTCGATACGGAGATGCGCTGGATCGACAACCCGTGCGAGGACGGCCTGGCGCTGATCGGCGACGCGGCCGGCTACACCGATCCGACGTGGGGCCAGGGCCTCTCGCTCGGTTTCCGCGACGCGCGGGTGCTGAGTGAGGCGCTGACCTCGAACGACGACTGGCGTGCGGCGGCCTCGCAATACGGGAGCGAGCACGACCGCTACTTCAACGCGATGGTGCAGGGCGAGTCGTGGCAGGAGGAGCTGCTGCTCGGCCCCGGCCCTGAGGGCGATGCGAAGCGTGCCCTCGCCTTCGCCGCATGGGGTACCGACCACACGCGCAACCCGGACGCCGCCTACAACGGCCCCGACTTCCCCGCCGACGAGCAGGCGCGCCAGCGCTACTTCGGCCTCGATCTGATGTAGCCCTCGGGGGTGGCTCGGGGGCGGGGCGGGGGACGCGGGGCGGACTCCTCGCGAGTGGTGCTCGCAGGAGGATGGTGGCGCGCGGAGGCTGCGGGTACGCGGCGCCAGGCCCGAGCGAGAGGGGAGAAATGTCGCGGCGAGTTGATGCCCTGTTTAGCCTCCCGTCTTCGGCGCACCTGGGCGGACGACCGTGCCGTCCGCCTCGGTCTTACCCATGTACTCCCATTCGAGCCCGTTGGGGTCTGGTCCGTAGATGAACCCGTTGAGTTCTGAGGACTCGCCCGCGGCAGCGGCGATCTGCTCATGGATCGCGACCGCTGTCGCCGCATTCCACTTGAGCACAAGCACCACGATCACTGGGGAAACCCAGTTGGCCACCAGGTGACCACTGACCTCGATCTTCGATGGTTCGAACGGAGTTCCCGCAAGCAGTCCTTTGACGAGCTGCTCCTCAGGCTCGGCCGCGAGTGCCATAACACACGCACCGTCCGGAAAATCGCCGTCATCGATGATTAGTGTTTGTTTCTTTTCGGAATCCGCCTTCAGCTGGTAATCCCAGCGATCGGCCCCTGTACTCGTCTGCCATAGGAGTTTGACGCCCTTGATCGCGTCTGGCGGCTCCTCGAAGGACATTCCCGTCTGACCGAACGGCGTGTAGAGATGCGTCTGGCCGCTCTCGTGATAAGTAGCTCGGAATTGAAGACCAGCTTGCGCGTTACCACCGACATAGATGTCTTTGCCGCGGACCCGAGCAAACAGGAGTTGCGCCAAACCAGACGAAGACTTCCGGACGACGCGGAGTTCGGCCCGCTGTCTCTTCGCCGGATCGGTGCGCTTCGCCATCGGACCATGCTATTCACCCCGCTAGAATCGCTCCTCGCCCACACCCCACCACGTGAAGGAGCCCCGCCCATGCCCGTCGTCGACTTCGAGATCACCTCGCGCCGGCCGTTTGCCGAGGGCGTGTCGTTCGGCGAGGTGGGGGCATACGAGCAGATCGATGCGCGCGTGACGTTCGCGGTCGATCCCACGGCCGAGGTGAACGCGGCGATTGTGGATCTGGCGCTGGCGCCGCGGGATGCCGAGGGTTGCGTGCGGTTCACCTCGGACCTGTCGTTGCTGGCACCGGCGAATGGCGGCGCCGGGAACGGGCGGCTGTTGGTCGACGTGGTGAACCGAGGCAATCCGCGGGCGCTCGGTGCGTTCAACCGTGCCGACGCAGGCGGTGACCCAGCGGGCGACGGGTTTCTGATGCGGCGCGGGTGGAGCGTGGCCTCGATCGGGTGGCAGTGGGACGTGCCGGCGGGCGGTGGGCTGCTCGGGTTGCAGGCGCCGCACGCGATGATCGATGGGCGGGAGATCCGCGGGCAGATCGCGGTGGAGATCCGGCCACACGTCGAGGAGCGAACGCGGTTGTTGGCGAACCGGATTCACATCCCCTACCTCGCAGCCGACCTCGAACAGCCGGATGCGGCGCTGCTCGTGCGGGACTGGGAGGACGGACCGGCCTCGGAGTTGCCGCGCAGCTCGTGGCGCTTCGCTCGCGAGGTCGACGGTGGCGGCGTTGAGCCGAGCCGGGAGCACGTGTACCTCGAGAGCGGGTTCGTGCCGGGGAAAATCTACGAGCTGGTGTTCGAGACGGAGGGCGCGCCGGTCGTCGGCTGCGGGCTGCTCGCGCTACGCGAGATCGCCTCCTTCTTGCGCGGGTCTTCGACCCCCTCTGGGGCCGGACCGGAAGACGTCGGTTCGCCAGGTGGCGCAAGCCTCAACCCGACTGGCGGGTTCGAGCGGGTCTACGGCTACGGCATCTCGCAGACCGGGCGGATGCTGCGGCACCTGCTCTACCTGGCGCTGAACGTCGCCGAGGACGGCAGCGCAGCCTACGACGGGCTGCTGCCGCACGTGGCCGGCGGGCGCCGAGGCGAGTTCAACCATCGCTTCGCGCAGCCGTCGCAGCAGTCGCTGCCGGGCTTCGGCCACCAGTTCCCGTTCAGTGACGACCCGACCGTCGACCCCTACAGCGAGCGGACCGAGGGCCTGCTGGACCGCCTGCGCAGCGAGTCCCCAGAAGCACTACCGAAGGTGATCTACACGAACAGCGGCGCCGAGTACTGGCGCGGCGATGGGTCACTGGCCCACATCGATCCAGCCGGCGACGAGGACATCGAGCTGCCCGAGGAGGTGCGCTCCTACTCGTTCGCGGGCGCGCAGCACGTACCGGGAACGATGCCGCCGGATTCGGCGGCCGGTGGTGATGGCGCACGACCTCGATATGCGCGGAACACGGTGGACTACCGGCCGCTGCTGCGCGCGGCGCTGATCAACCTGGATGCGTGGGTGAGTCAGCGGATTGAGCCGCCGCCAAGCCGCTACCCGCGCATCGCCGATGGCACTGCGGTGACGCGCGCCGAGGCGCTGGCGTCGCTCTGGGCGGTGCCGGGCCTCGAGCGTCCCGACCCGGAACGGCTGTGGGTGATCCGCACGACGGACCTCGGGAGCGACGCGGCCGAGGGGATCGGTCGCTACCCGGTGGTGGAAGGCGACGCGTACCCGGCACTGGTCTCGGCGCTCGACGCGAACGGCAACGAGCGGGCCGGCGTCCGCCTGCCCGACGTGACTGTCCCACTCGCCACCCACCTCCCCTGGAACCTGCGCGACCCGGACAGCGGCGCGCCCGAACAGATCGTCCCGATGATCGGCTCGTCGCACTACTTCGGCACGACCCGCCTGACCCGAGAAGCGGTCAGCGATCCGCGCCGCTCGCTGGGCGAACGCTACGCCGATCGCGCGGATTACCTGGCACAGGTCGAAGCAGCCGCACGCGCCCTCGCGAGCGATCGTTATGTCCTCGAGAGTGACGTCGCCACGCTGGTGGCGGACGCGGCGGTGCGCTGGGATTGGGCGACGCGGACGACTTAGCGGCGGCGCGGGGCAGCGGCGGTCGCCTAGGCTTCGGCCGCGGCGTCGTATCATCGAGAACCCGCGCGAGCGCGGGAGAGGCGCGGCGGGAGGAGACAGCATGTCCGTGTACTTCGTAGTGCAGGAGAAGGTGACCGACGAAGAGGGGATGAAGGCGTACGGGAAGGCGTCGGGGTCGACGCTTGCCGGCAAAGGCAAGCCGCTGGCGGTCGACAACAACGTGACGCCCATCGAGGGCGAATGGCACGGGGCGCGCGTGGTGATCCTGGAGTTCGAGGACGAGGCGGCGTTCCGCGCGTGGTACGACTCGCCCGAGTACCAGGCGGCGCTGCCGCTGCGGCTGGCGGCGACCGACTCCCGAGGGGTGCTCGTGCAGGGCTTGCCACCTCGGAAGTAGCGCGACCGCCAGACCTCGGAAGCCCCGTCGCCGGGACGCCTCTGGGGCGCCCGGCGACGGGTGGCTGCGGCGAGTGGCTTCGCTGGCGCTAGGCGCAGCGGAAGAGCAGCGGGATCTTCGGCAGGCCCGCCGGGAAGTTGGAGTTCCACTCCGCGTTGACGTTCGGCGGCGCGCCGGGGAGCAGGATGACCCAGCGCCCGCCCACGGTGGTGAAGATGCCGAGGCGGCTCGGCGTGCAGCTCAGGCTGGCTGCGGCGATCAGCTGGTCGGTGGTGCCGCCGCTGAAGACGACGAGCGAGAGGCCGTTCCTCGCAAGTGGGCCGGCGAGCACGCCGGCGGCGCCTTCGTAGATGTAGCCACCGGCAAGCTTGACCTCACTACCGTCGCGGTTACGGACGGTCACGACAACGACGCCGGGGACGTGCAACGGGGTGACGGCGACGATCAGCGTCGAGCTGACAATGTTGACGTTCGCGCTCGCCGCGCCGCCGAAATCGACGGTGGCGCCGCTGTCGAAGCCCGAGCCCTCGATGGATACGGAGACGCCGCCGGTGGTCGGGCCGGTACTGGGCGCGATGCGCTGGATCGTGGGCGCGCTGAGGATGTACCGATAGCCCTCGGTGAGGAGGGCGGTGCCGCCGCCCGGGTTGATCACCAGGACGGTGACCCGACCCGCGGCGTGCGCGGGCGTCTTGACCTGGACTTCGCCCTGACTGATGAACTGGAAGTCGGTCGCGAGAGCGTTGTCGAAGAACACGAGTGCGCCCTTGGCGAAACCTGAGCCGAGGAGCTTGACCGTGGTCCCACCAGCGGTCGTTCCGGTCGCCGGCGTCACCGAGCTGATCGAGAGGCCCTCGAACGTGAAGGCGTTGGTGCGGGTGGCCTTCGCGCCACCGGGCAGGGTGACAACGACATCGACGGTGCCGCCGGAGCGCGCCGGGGTGGTGGCGATGAGCTGCGCGGGCGAGATGACGACGATGGTCGGGGAGACGATGCCACCGAAGGTGACGGAGGTGCCGTTGACGAAGCCGGTGCCGGCGATGATGACGGCGGTCCCGCCCCCGGTCGGCCCCTTCGCGGGCGCGACGGAGCTGATTGAGACGACGGCCGTGTAGGTGAACGCATTCCCCAGGTTCCCGGCGAGCCCGCCGGGGTTGGTGACCACTACCTGGACGACGTCCGGGTTGGTTCGCGGCGGCGTCTTGAGCGTGATCTTCGTCGATGACACGACGTTGACGTTGGTGGCGGCCACGCCGCCAAACGCAACGGTGGCGCCGGTGACGAAGCCGGTGCCGTTGATGGTGACGTCAGTGCCGCCCACGGTCGGGCCGTTCGCGGGATTGACCGAGGTGACGGTCGGGGCCGCCGAGTAGACGAACCCGGACGCGAGGGTTCCGCTCTGACTGTCCGGGTTCCGCACGGCGACGGCAACCGCACCCGTGGCATGTGCCGGGGTGGTCGCGGTGATCGTCGTCGAGTTCGTCACGTTGACGGCGGTCGCGGCGACCCCGTCGAAGGTGACCGTCGCGCCGGCGACGAAGCCGGTGCCGCTAATCGTGACAGCGGTACCGCCGACGGTCGGCCCGGTCGCAGGGACCACCGTCGTGACGAGCGGGGCGGGCGCGGCGATGTAAGTGAAGCTGTCGGCGAGCAGGCCGCTCTGGGTGTCCGAGTTCGTCACTCGAACACCGACCAGTCCGACGGCGCGGGCCGGCGTAACCGCGGTGATGGTGGTGGCGTTGACGACGACGACCGCGGTGGCGGCGGTGTTGCCGACCGAGACCGTGGCGCCGCTCCGGAAGGAGGTGCCAACGATGGTGATCGTGGTGCCGCCGGTGGTCGGGCCGCTGGGCGGACTGACGGAGGTCACGACCGGCGCGAGATCGAGGTAGTTGAACCCGTTGCTGAGCGTTCCGCTCTGGCCGTCCAGGTTGGTGACCGTGATGGTGGTTGGTCCCGGTACGCCAACAGGCGTCACGGCGGACAGGCTGGTGGCGCTATTGAAGACCACCCCCGTGGCGGCGGTTCCACCGATGGTGACGACAGCACCGGCGGAGAAGCCGGTTCCGGTGATCGCGATCGTGGATCCGCCCGCCGCCAGCCCCGTCGCCGGGGTGACCGAGGTAACGGTCGGGGCGTCCGCCGCGAGGGCGGTTCGGACGGGAGTGAGCGCAAGCAGCATGAGTGCGACGGCGAGCGCCGCGATAGTCGCGGTGGTGCCGCCTCGTCGCCACGTGGTTCGGAGCATCGTCCCAGCCTGTCTTTCCTGCGCGCCTGGCGGCAGCAGGCGCGACACGCCACTGACCAGCCGCGACACCCAACCGTTGATGCAGGCCCATGTGTGCCCGGGGGTCGAACACTGAGAGTTGACGGCGCGGTGTCTCGGTCGTCAGCCCCAGATTCGGCGCGTTTCAGGGAGGCCCGGGGCTGGCGATGACTCTGGGGGACGGATCCACGGCTCATGCCAGGGCATCCAACCCACGTCTCGCCACAGGCCGGTCCGCCCTGCGGACATCCCATGTCCTCAATGAAACGCCGGGCGGGGTGGAATAGTTCCCGAATCACTTGCCGCGCGAGGCCTCCGGTCGGCCTCGCGCCGGGACGATCCGGGCGCCGCTGCCGGAGCGTCGCCGTCCGCTGCGCTCCGTTGCGCCCGAGCGTCGGTGCCGCGCGGACGCCGAGCCGTGGAGCGGATACCGTGGCGTCGCGGCGGGGAGCGCCCGCCGCGGAGCGGCATCCGAGAGGCGAGCGATGGAGATCGAGACGCGGCGGATTGGCACGACCGAGATCGAGGTGACGAAGCTGGGCCTCGGTGGCGGGTCGCTCGGCCTCGGGGGTGTGAGCGACGGCGATGCGCCGGGCATCGTCGACGCGGCGTGGGCGGGCGGCGTGCGCTACTTCGACACGGCGCCGCTGTACGGCACCGGGCGTAGCGAGGCGCGTGTGGGGGCGGCGCTGTCGCAGCGGCCGCGCGATGAGTTCGTGCTGTCCTCGAAAGTCGGGCGGCTGCTCGTACCCGGCACAGCCTCCGCCGTAGGCGGACCAGAGGAACCGGCGCAGCTCGAGGTGCGGTACGACTACAGCGCCGAGGGCGTGCGCGCCTCGGTGGAGGCGAGCCTCGAGCGGCTGGGCCTCGGCCGGATCGACATCCTGCTCTGCCACGACATCGATACGTGGACGCACCACGAGGGCCAGCCGGCGATCTACGAGGCGGCGCGCAACGGTGCGCTACGCACGCTGACGGAGCTACGCGCGGAGGGCGTGATCCGCGCGTGGGGCCTGGGGGTGAACGAGTGGCAGGTCTGCGACCGTATGCTCGACGAGTTCGAGCCGGACTGCTTCCTGCTGGCCGGCCGCTTCACGCTGCTGGAACAGGAGCCGCTGGCCACGTTCCTCCCGCGCTGCGTGGAGCGGAACGTTTCGATCATCATCGGCGGGCCGTACAACTCGGGGCTGCTCGCGAACGCCGAGCGCGGGCAGGCGACTTACGACTACCAGCCGGTCAACGACGAGCGCTGGGAACGCGCGCAGCGCATCCGCGCGATCTGCGACGCCCACGGCGTCGATATCCGCGCGGCGGCGCTGCAGTACCCACTGCGGCACCCGGCGGTCGCCACGGTGATCCCCGGCGCCCGCTCCGTCGCCGAGGTGACGGGCAACCTCGGATTCGTCGACGCGCCGATCCCGGACGCGCTGTGGGACGACCTCGATAGTGCGGGGCTGGCGCCGAGGTTGTAGGTCAGAGGCCTCGTTCGTATGCCTGCGGACCGTCGCCGATCCGCGGATAGCGATCCGTGAGATGCAGGAAGGCGTAGGCGTAGATCACGAGACCATAGCGAAGCACGCCGACCACGAAGTCGTAGTGAAGATCAGACGGCCGCCTGCCAAGTACCGCTGCGAACCAGGCGAAGATCGTTGCCCAGCACGCAAAGCCCGTCGCAACGACGAGTAGCCACACATGCGGGACGACCAGCAGGGGCTTGAACAGCGCGAGCCAGCGGTTCCGAACCGACTCGGTCGGCGGGATCTCGATGAGCACCCGTACGTCCGTTTCACGATCGGTTGACGGGTAGGCGTCGGTGATGAGGAACGCGTAGGCCAGGAAGCGAACGCCGAATCGCACGATCTCGGCATGCGCGTCAAACCACCAGCGGGGATAGCGCCCGCGGAACGCAATCATCGCGCCGGTGCCAAGTGCGAGCGCCGACAGGAGTCCCGGCGCAAAACCGGTCACGACAACCCAGAACCGGTCCAACGGCGATTCTGGTTTGTAGAAGAGCGGCCCGACAAAGCCGTTGAACAGCCACCACGCGGGGATCAGCAGCGGTAGCCGGAACAACACGGTTCGGCGGTTGTACGGCGGTCGTGGATCGACCTCAAGGCGGATTGGCATCTGGCTCACGCCTGCCTACCTCGAAGCCGCGCGTAGATCGGTACCCAAGACAGCCCGAAGCCGAGGATGATCGCAAGTGTCACTGTTCGCAAGACCACAAAGACAACCACCGCGCCAAGATCTCTACCACCCGCGACTAGATTTGCGGCGGCCCCGACGAGCGACGCGACGAAGGCGACCGCCAGTACCCGAGCGAACGTTCGCAGATGTGCGCCCAGAAACGGCTGCTTCGAACGGGCGGCCAATATCGCGTTGAAAGCGATGAAGGTCACAAGGAAGGTCAGTTCGGAGACAACTGCCGCGCCATTCACGCCGACCGCGTGTATCGACACCTCGCCATCAGGCATCGCTACCACCTCGGAGGGCGTCACGGCGGCGAAGGATCTCGTCGCGCATCTCCTCGGGGTTGGTGGGCGTGATGACGAGCGTCCGACTGCCGGTGTCGACGATGCGGAGCATTGGTGCCCAGGAGTTGATCAGCAGGTAGTGGCGCCCGAGGTTCCGACGACGAACGAAGGTGTACCAGGGCGCGATCTCGACAGTGGTGACGTCGGCAAGCTGGAAGTGAGCCCGCGACAGCCCGGCCCGTGCCCTCAGCTCACCGTCCGCGATCTCGTAACGGACGGCGAAATAGGAGGAGCCGATCAGCGCTCCGCCGACCAACGAGAGCACCAGCCAGCCGATCGCGGCCAGCGTCATCCCGGAGCGAGCCAGCGAGGTCATCGGCACGGCGACGAAGAACGCCATGAAGACGATGGCGAACAACCACACCAGCAGCGGGAGCCGCGGTCTGGGACGGTCAACGTAGGTGACTGACTCGCTCACTCTGTCACGCATCGTGGCTCCGGGCGGCGGCGACCCCGGTCCAGACAAGGATCGTCACCGCGACGAGGCTGCCGAGGCCGCGGAACAGACGGATTGACTCCGGGAGTTCGTGCCCCGGTTCGATCGACCAGAGCAATACCGAGGCGGCGACGAGCTCGCCGGCGATCGCGAGGTAGGCGAGACGACGCTGAAACGACGGGACGCGCCGCCACCACCGCGGGATCGGGAGCGGGACGCCCCGCATCCGGAACGTCAGCGCGAACGTGGCCATCGAGAGCGCGGCGACGGCCATCAAAGAGGGCGGGTTCAAGGGATCGACGCAACGAGTTGGTGAGCACCAAGGTTCTTGGGGAGCTCGTCAAGGAGGGCGTCGATGGGGAAGCAGTT
>JAQCIU010000057.1:0-14121 GCA_027593235.1 Chloroflexota bacterium | reverse complement strand
TGGAACGAGCCGCCGACCCAAATGCTCTGGAGCGGGCCCACGACTCGAGCTGGAACGAGCCGCCGACCCGGATGCTCTGGAGCGGGCCAACGACTCGAGCTGGAACGAGCCGCCGACCCGGATGCTCTGGAGCGGGCCGACGGCGGGGCGTACGCCGCCGGCCCACAGGTTGGGTGCTACTTGCGGGTAAAGGTGAAGGTCTTCACGTCGGTACCGTCCGACACCGTGACGGTGAAGGGCTCTCCGACGGGAGCAGCCTCAAAGGTGACCTTGATCTTCCAGTAGCCATCGTCCCCGGCGATGCCGGTGCCGCTGCCGTAGGGCGAGCTGACCGTGATCACCGCGCCCGGAGCAGCGGTGCCCTTGTAGTAGTCATAAGGCAGGTCATCGCCGCACGACCCGTACTTCTCCCAGGCCTGGAAGCCCGGAGCGACGTGGTCCTTCTTGTCGGCGTAGTCGCCGTCCTTGTGCTCCCCGTCCTTGACGTAGCCGTGCTTGTCCTGGGACGTGGGCTTGAAGTGGACGGTGACCGATTCCTTCGTCACTTCGCCCTCTTCCGAGGTGGTGGTGAAGGTGGCGATGTTCTGCCCGGCGGTCAGCACGAGGCCGATGCTCCAGTAACCGGAGGCGTCAGCCTTGTCCTGGAAGGGCCCGGCGGCAACGACCGAGCCCGGCGCTGCCTGACCGGAGAAGACGACGTAGGACTCGCTAAAGACAGCGCCCGGCGCCGGCGAGGTGAGCGCGAGCGTGGGTGGGCCAGCCTCGAGGCGGCGGGCGACCCAGTCCGGGAGTGGTGCGGCGACCTCGACGGCGGGTGCCGCGGAGACGGCTCCCTCGACGATGCCCTGGGAGGAGACGCCCGGCTCAGAACCGGCCAGTGCGGCCACGGTGTCGGCCGCGGGACCGCCGTCCTGACCGGTGCGGGTCGCGGCGTCGGAGGTCGTGGCACAGGCGGCACCGAACAGCAGTAGCGCGGCCGCGGCGGATCCGACGGCAGCACGGCGGAGCCGGCGGACGCGAGGCGGGCGTTGAGGTTTAAAGACGCGTGGCATCGGCATGCGGGCTCCCTCGCCGGGCCGACACGACGCCCTGGTGGGCGGCGCACAGCCGCATCGGTCGCGCGTCCCGCGCGACGTCTGGTGATCGCGAGGGGTGACGCTCACCCCCCGATGTCCCGCCTACGGCCGACCGTTTGGGTCGACCCCAGTACTCCGACTATCGACGAAGCGGGATCGCGACTTCACCCCTCGGCCGCTGGAGGGGCGCACGGGTGCGGCAGCGTCTGCGGCGGGTCCTCGGTAGGGTGTGCGGCGGGCAGGTGCCGGCGACGCCGTTACGGTGCGCCGCGCCAGGCCGTCCCGAGGTGGCTGCACCGGAGAAGGATCACTGCATGGAGCTGAGTGGCATCGGGTACCCGGCGATCATCGTGAAGAACATGGAGGAGTCGCTCGACTTCTACGGGAAGCTGGGCGCAACGACGCTGTATCTGGAACCGAACCGCGACGACCCGGAGTCGGTGCAGGCGCTGCTCCACGTCGGCGACGAGAACTACCTGATGCTGATCGGGCCGACCGATCCGAACCTGAAGCTGGCGGATGCGAGCCTGGGCGTCGGTTCAATGCAGTACCTGACGCTGCGCGTGAGCGGCGCGTTCATGGATCAGGCGTTCTTCTCGCTGTCGGCCGCGGGTTTGCATGGGTCCGAGGAGATCCGCCGCGGCTATGAGCGGCTGGTGTTCCTGGAGGATCCGAACGGCGTGCTGCTGCTCCTGGTCGCATGGACGACGGAGCCGCCGACGGGAATCAGCCGCGCACAGGTGCTGGCGAGAGCGGCGCAGCTCCGCGAAGAAGCAGGCGATCCGTTCATCGAGGATGCGCACATTCGGGGCGCGATTTCCCAGGTCGGCACTGCCGGCTGACGCCTCGCCAGTATGCGGGCGCGGTTGGATCAGGCCGCGGGCCGTTGGACCTCGGAAGCTCCGTGGAGCGGGGGGTGCCGCCCGGTCTCCTCGGCGAAAGCGATGACGTCCTCGAGGGTGGCGAGTGGATCGAGGCGAACCAGTTCGCCGCCAAGCTGCCAGAAGGACGAGGCGGGCAGATCGTCCTTGATATTGATGACGGCGCCGCTGACGTTGAGCCGGACGCCAGCATGCACACCCTGGGCGGCACGGATGACGAGGGGGTCCGTCGACCGGTGGGCGTCGATGTGGAACTGGGTGGTCGTGCCGCGCTGGGCGCCGAGCGATCCAGCGGAGATTCCGTATCGGCGGTGACGTGACCGCCAACGATGCGCGCACGCGATGAGGTGGTGACGCGCGCGGCACGAACGGAGCAGTTCACGATCTCACGATTGACGCGGATTTCGCCTCCGGCCTGGACGACCACGGCGTGGAGGTATTGGACCTCGATGTCGCCACCCGCCTCGAGGGTGGGGGGAACCGGTGCGGCGCCTTCGAGGTTGTCGTGATCGTGATCGCCGATCACGCCGAGGGCGGTGATGTCGTGGCCGGCGCGGATGACCGCGTGCTCGATCAGGCCGCCGACGATCACTGACCCGGTGGCAAGGACCGAGAAGCCCGCCTTGACGTCACCGCGGATGGTGACATCGCCCTCGAACTCGATGCTGCCTACCGCGTAGTTCAGGTCGCCCGGCACCTCGTACGAGGGCAGCAGGTCGATGCGCTCGCCATTGCGGACGGGGCGCCCCGGGTTCGTGGCGACGAGGGAGTTGCCCTGGAGCGCGGTGTTCTGGCCGGCGAGCGGCTCGAGCGCGGGATCGACGATCGAGCGTGGCGCAACGGACTGTCCGTACACATCGACGCCGGGGAGCCCTTCCACGGCAGGTTCGCGCGTCGCGATGACGGTGCCCGCCGGAACGAACCGGGCGGCGAGCGTGGCGTGGTGGTCGACCGTGCCGTCGTCGCGGGTGACGGGGGCGTGGTCTTCGCGGTCCGCGATGGCGACGCGAACGATGCCGCTCCGGCCCTCGACGGCGGGCATGCCACGGGCGATGCACTCGATGGTTTCGAGGAGGCGCGACGGATCGAAGGAGGTGAGGACGTCCGAAAGGACGCCCTGGATGACGCCGGCCGCCGTGAGCGCGCTGGAGATGTCCGCGAAGTGAATCGGCTGCGGGGTCGGTTCGGGTTCCGGCTCGGGTTCCGCTGCTGCGTCGGCTCCAGTTTCGGGTGCGGGCTCCGCGGCAGACACGGCGGGAGCCTCCCGCTGCGCAGACGGCTCCAGCGCGACCTCGACGGGGTCGACGGGCACGAGGAAGGCGGCGAGCCGATCTGGGGAGACGGCGACGAACCAGTCGGCTGCGACGGCTGCTGCGGGGACCAGCACTTCGCCGACCTCGACAGGTTCACCGCTGCAGGCGGCGACGATTTCGGCGAGGAACGCGGAGGGTACGGCGGGACAAGGGGTGCGACCGAGGGCCGCGAGGGCGTCATCGACCGTCGCCGCCGGTTGATCCTCCTCGGGGGCGCGCACGACGAGGGAGACCGTACGGCGGTCATAGACGACGTCGATGAGGCGAGGTCGCGGGGATCGCCCGGGCCGTTGCGCCATAGTGGGTCGCTTCCTGAGAGCGTCACGCGGCCGGCAGCCGGAACCGGCGAGTCACCAGCGAGGGTAAGGTGCGTCCGTGGAGAGGGCGTCAGGGATTTCCCGATGACCGCGGGACCTCACCACGGCGCGGAGAGGATCGATGGGGATGGCCGCACTGGGTGAGATTGCACCGGCGTTCGTTGCGATGGCGCACCAGATCGTCTGGGCCTCGGTGGCGACGGTGGACCGGCAGGGGCGACCCCGCTCGCGCGTGCTGCACCCGATCTGGGAGTGGGACGGCGCGAACCTCGTGGGCTGGATCGCGACGGGGCCGACGCCGGTCAAGCGGGCGCACCTCGCGCAGACGCCGAACGTGTCGGTGAACTATTGGGCGGCGAACCACGACACCTGTCTCGCGGAGTGCCACGCCGAGTGGCAGTTCGACCTCGATACGCGCCGCGAGGTGTGGGAGAAATTCAAGACGGCGCCGGCGCCGGTGGGCTACGACCCGGCAATCATCCCGGCCTGGACCAGCCCCGAGGCGGATTCGTTCGCGGCGCTGCGACTGGAGCCGTACCGGCTCCGGGTGATGCCGGGCTCGGTGATGCTGCAGGGCGCCGGACAGGTCCTCTCCTGGGCGTCTTCGACGCCCTGATGACGCTTCGCGCCTCGTCCGCAGTCGTTCGATGGCTGGAAGGCCGTCCGCTCTGGCAGCGTGGGCGCAGCGGCGGACTGGGAGGGGCGCGATGACTGAGCTGGCGATCGTGGGCGGGGACGTCTGGGATGGGACCGGATCGGCGGTGCGGCCCGGCGCCACGATCCTGATCGCGGGTGACCGGATCGAGCGGATCGGGGTTGGGCTCGAGATCCCGGACGGGGTCGAGACGGTTGATGCGCGGGGCAAGTTTGTGATGCCGGGGTTGATCGACATGCACGTGCACGTGCAGCTCTGTGGCGACGACTCGCTGCTGGGGTTCCTCGGAGCCGGGGTGACGGCGGTCCGGGACCTCGGGAGCGACATCACCACCTCGTTGCCGATGCGGGACGCGCTGGCGGCGGGGGAGCGTGTTGGGCCTCGCATGTTCGTCTATGGACCGCTGCTCGATGGCGATCCGCCGATCTTTCCGCCGGGGATGGCGCTGCTCCGGAGTTCGAGCGATGCAGAACAGGGACGTGCCGCGATCGAGGAGCTGATCGCGACTGGAGTCGACGGGATCAAGCTGTACGCGGGACTGCGCCCGGACCTGCTCGAGGCGATGGTGCGCGCCGTTGACGGGCGCGTGCCGGTCACCGGTCACCTCGGGCGTACCTGGGCGAGCGAGGCCGTTCGCGCCGGTATCGACTGCCTGGAACACGTGCACGCCACCGCCTACCAGGACGTCGCGAGGACCGAGGACCGGCACGGCCGCGAGGACGGCAACGGCGCAAATCCGCAGTACTGGCGCTGGCTCTGCCTCGGCTGGGCGAACGCGGACCTCGATGCTCCGTACGTCGGCGAGTTCATCGATCTGCTGTTCGAGCGCCGGGTCGCGCTCTCGCCGACGACAGTGCTGCTGACAGGCGGCTGGGCGACAAGCGAAGCGTTGTCCGAGCCGGGCCAGCGCTACCGGCCACGCTTCATGACCGAGCGGATCGCGCAAACCCGACAGATGCGCGAGGCGGCGCTGGCAGCGGGGCAACTCCCGCCCGACCTCGAGATCAGCGAAGCGGTCGGGCAGGCGGCGAAGGCGAACCAGCTCGAGTTCTTGCGGCGGCTGCATACGGCCGGCGGGATCGTTGTGCCCTCGACGGATGTCGGCGCGGCACCGATGCAGGTTCCGGGATTCTCGCTACACCGCGAGCTGGCGTTGCTCGTCGAGGGCGGGATCGCGAACGCGGACGTGCTCGCCGGAGCGACGCGCGTTGCCGCCGAGGTGCTGCGCCGCGACGCCGACCTCGGAACGCTCGAGGCCGGCAAGCTAGCCGACCTGCTGGTAATCGACGGCGACCCGCTCGCGCACATCGAGGACACGCGCCGCCTCGAGGTGGTCGTGCGCGGCGGACGGACCCACGAGCCGCAGGCGCTGCTCGATCGGATCGAGGTGCCCGCGAGCTAGTCGCCGCCGGGGGTGGCGGCTGGCTCTGGGGCGCCCTCGGCGACCGTGTTCCCGTAGGCCGGGAACGGGACGATCTGATCGTCGGACAGCGGCTGCATGTACTGCTTCCGGGCGAACGCGGCCTCGATATAGGGGGCCAGCTCCTCGGCCTTGCGGCGTTGGCGCTCTGCTTCCTCGGCGTGGAACTCGGGCATGACCTGGTCCGCGAAGAGGCGGAGCGAGTTGCAGATGTCCTCGTGCTGGTTGTTGCCGCCTTGCTGGATGAAGACGGTCTGGTCGACGCCGATATCGGCGAAGCGGCGCAGGTGCTGGCGCACCTGATCGGGGGTCCCGATCGCGCCTCGGCCGGCGGTGAGGTTGCCCTCGACATCGTCCGCGATCATTCGGTCGCGGTTTGCCAGGTAGTCCTGCCAGATGTCGGTGCGGCCGGGCTTGTGGGAGCCCGATCGGTAGAAGTGTCCGAGGGCAAACTGGAAGAAGCGGAGGCCGTCGATGCCGCGGTCGAGCGCTTCCTGCTCGTCTTCGTTCACCGAGAAACCGGTGACCAGCGCAATGTTCGGATTCACGGCGTGGCCGATCGGCACGCACTCGTTCTTGAAGGTGTCGTAGTAGTCGTCGACCCAGTGCTTCGCCTCGTCGTAGTCGACGAAGGTGAACGTCAGCGCGCCAATGCCGAGTTGGGCGGCGAGGTGGATCGTCTCGCGGTTGGAGCAGGCGACCCAAAGCGGGGGGTGCGGTTTCTGGACCGGCTTGGGGACGACGTTGCGGGTCGGCATCGACCAGTACTTGCCCTCGTAGCCGGGGTAGGGGTCCATCGCGAGCATGTTCGCGATCTGCTCGACGTTCTCGCGCCACTGCTCCCGGCGCACGGCTGGGTCGATATCGAAGCCCTCGAGCTCCGAGCGCGAGGCGGACTCGCCGGTGCCGAAGTCGACGCGGCCGTGGGAGACCAGGTCGAGGGTGGCGATGCGCTCCGCGGCGCGGGCGGGGTGGTTGTAGCCGGACGGCATCAGCATGATGCCGTGCCCGAGTCGGATCTGTTCGGTGCGCTGGCTCGCGGCCGCGAGGAACACCTCGGGCGCGCTGGAGTGCGAGTACTCCTCCAGGAAGTGGTGCTCGACCTCCCACGCGTAGTCGATGCCGAGCTGGTCAGCGAGCTCGACCTGCGAGAGCGCGTCATCGAAGAGGCGCTGTTCGGCGCCCTCGCTCCATGGCTTCGGGAGCTGGTGTTCGTAGAAGATGCCGAATTTCATGCGTTAACCTCACCTTCCCCTGACCGGGGTCACGGCGGGATAGTACGCGTCTCGCGGTATCGGCTCGCGACTGCCGTCACAAGGCAGCGCGGGGCAGCGCCGCCGCGGACTTCTTACGAGGTGGTGACCACGCCCGTAGTGCGTTTCTCGTAGGCTGGTGCAAGCAGGAACAGACGAGGGCGGACGACACGATGATGCGATTCTTCGAGGCAATGGCGAGCAGCAAGGGCACGATGATCGCGCCCGAGGACGCGCTGCCGGGGCGTAGCGCGACGATGCCGGTGCCGGAAGCACACCTGGTGCTTGGCAACCCGCTGCAGCCGCCGTTCCCCGAGGGCTTCGAAACGGCGATCTTCGGCATGGGCTGCTTCTGGGGCGCCGAGCGCATCTTCTGGCAGCTCCCCGGCGTCTGGACCACCGCCGTTGGTTACAGCGGTGGCTACACGCCGAACCCGTCCTACGAGGAGACCTGCTCCGCGAAGACCGGCCACATGGAAGCGGTGCTGGTCGTCTTCGATCCCGCGAAGACCAGCTACGACGACATCCTCAAGGCGTTCTGGGAGGGCCACGACCCGACCCAGGGCATGCGCCAGGGCAACGACCACGGCACCCAGTACCGCTCGGCGGCCTACTGGACGTCGGAGGAACAGCGAGTCGCCCTGGAGGCGTCGCGCGACATGTACACGCCGGTGCTGGCCCAGGCCGGGTACGGCGAGATCACGACCGAGATCAAAGAGGCGCCGGAGTTCTACTACGCCGAGCCGTACCACCAGCAGTACCTGCACTGGAACCCGAGCGGGTACTGCGGCATCGGCGGTACCGGCGTGAGCTGCCCCGTCGGGGTCGTGACCGCCGACTAACTCCGACCCAACTCGAAACTATCGGATGGACCGCGTTCGCCTCGGTGTAGTCGGCTGCGGGAACATCGCGCAGCAGAACATCCGCGGCTACGTGCAGCACCCGCTCGCCGAGGTGGTGGCGCTCTGCGACACCCGCCGCGAGCGCGCGGAGGCGCGGGCGACGCAGTTCGGTATCGAGCCCACGATCTTCGAGGATTACCGAGTACTCCTCGAACGTGACGACATCGACGCCGTCGAGCTGCTGACGCCGACGTTCCTGCACGCGGAGCAGATCATCGCGGCGCTGGAGGCGGGCAAGCACGTTTCGTGCCAGAAGCCGATCGCGGTGACGCTGGGCGAGGTCGACCGGATCGAGGCGGCAGCGGCTGCCGCCGACGTGACGTTCCGCGTGACGGAGAACTTCTACTACTACCCGCCGCTGATGAAGGCGAAGGAACTGCTGGACGCCGGGGCGATCGGGGAGCCCTCGCTGGTGCGGATTCACACGACGCGGGCCGCCGCGATCACCGATCCGACGATCGACCGCGGCGAGGACGCGGCGCTGTGGCGGCGCGATCCGTCGCTCAACCTCGGTGGGGTGATGTTCGACGACGCGTGCCACAAGTACGCGACGGCGATGTCGTGGATCGGCGACGTCGCCGAGGTGTCGGCGATGGTGACGGAGACGGACGACTTCGTGCATGAGACGCCGGCGGCGGCGATGTTCCGGTTCGCGGGGCGGGACTGCCTCGGGATTGTCGACTACGCGCACCAGCCCGGGCTGACGATCCGCGGACGGTACACACCGGTCGACGAGTTCTTCGAGATCCACGGGAGCGACGGGACGATCTGGGTGACGCAGGGGCAGGCGGAGATGAACCCGTTGCCGCCGGTGATGCTGCAGACGAGCGCCGGCCTCGAAGAGTTCGATGTGCCCTCGGACTACGCGCTGAGCTTCGATGGCGCGGCGGCGGACTTCGTCGACGGGCTGATCGAGGGACGGCAGCCGCGACAGGACCTCGCGACGGCGCGGCGGATCCTCGAGGTTGCGCACGCGGTGTACGAGTCAGCCCGGTCGGGCCGCGTGGTGACGCTGAGCTAGTCGCTCGACCAGAGCTGGATTGCCACGCTACGTCTGGCCCGCCCACAAGTGGGCGGCAGCGCTACGTCTGGCCCGCCCACAGGTGGGCGGCGGCGCTACGTCTGGCCCGCCCACAGGTGGGCGGCGGCCTGGGCACGCCAGGGGCGCCACTGTTCCGCCAGCTCTTCGAGGGATTGCGTCGGCTCGGGAGCTACCCGCTCGTAGGCGCGCTTCAAGCCGAGGTCCGAGGCGGGGAACGCGTCGCGTTCGCCGAGGCGGAGTGAGAGGACGTGGGCGGTCCACGGCCCGAGGCCGGGGACGGCGACGACCGACGCCATGAACTCCTCGAGCGGCTGGCTGCCATCGAGGCGGAGCTGGCCCTCGGAGACCGCGCGGGCGAAGTTCTGGACCGCCGCGGCACGAGCGCGGGTGAGGCCGAGGTCGGAGAGGTCCGCCGAGGCGACCGTCTCCGCCGTTGGGAATGTGTAGCCAAGGTCGAAGGCCGCGAGCCCCGGTACCGGCGTGCCGAGCGCCGCGGCGAAGCGGCCGCTGGTCGTTGAGGCGCCGACGACGCTGACCTGTTGGCCGAGGATGATCCGGACGCCTACCTCGAAGGGGTCCCAAGCTCCGGGGGTGCGGAGGCCGGGACGCGTCGCGACGAGCGGGCCGAGTAGCGGGTCTCCCTCGAGGGCCGCATTGGCCTCGGAAGTTGGGGCGTCGAGGGCGGCGATACGGCGGGCGCGCTCGACGAGGTGGATCAGGCCCTCCCAGTGCGGGAGATGAGCACGCAGCACGAGGTGATCGTCACCGCCTCGGAGCAGCTCGATGACGCCCGGATCGCCCTCGATGACCACGGTGCGGCGGTAGACGCCGTCGCTGACCGACTCGACGCCGGGGATGGCGCGGCGATCGAGGTAGGCGAGCATGGCGTCCCAGTCGAGCGGGCCGTTGTACGGCAGGCGGAGCGAGAGACCGCCGTCGGCGACAAGGCGATCGGCTTTGCGGCGGCGGGCGCGCAACTCGCTGGGGGCGGCGCGGAAGATGTCGCGCGTAGCGCGGTTGAACTGGCGCACGCTGCCGAAGCCGGCGGCGAAGGCGATCTCCGTGACCGTGAGGTCGGTGTCGTCGAGCAGCCGTCGCGCGAAGTGGGTGCGGCTGGAGCGGGCGAGCTGCGCGGGCGTGACCCCGACCTGCTGGTTGAAGAGGCGGCGGAGGTTACGCGCGGACATGCCGAGGCGGGCGGAGAACACGTCCTCGGTCTGGTCGTCGAGCGCGCCGTCGAGCACGAGCTGGACGGCGCGGCAAACGAGTTCGGGGCCGTCCCAGCTCAGGGGCTGCTGTGCGCGGTAGGGGCGGCAGCGCATGCAGGCGCGGAAGCCCTGGGCTTCGGCGGCCGCCGCGATCGGGATGCGGCGCACGTTCTCCGGCTTGGGTCCGGCACCGCAGGTCGGCAGGCAGTAGATGCCGGTGGTGACGACTGCTGAGTAAGTTTGCATAGCTACCGGTATACGACCATCGAGGTTCGCGATCGGACGGATTCGGACATCGTCTCAGACCTGTCCGGATCTGACGCGCGGAGCGATCGGGAGCCGGGCATCCTCGGGTCCATGATGGGTACAACGATGACACAACGACCGACGACCGACAGGCACAGCGATACAGCGGGGCGACGCTACCCGACGTCCGGCGACCGGTTCGCGGTGACGCCGTCTCCGATTGGCGACCTGCTCCTCCTCAGCCGCGGGCACGGGCTAAGCGGGCTGTACATCCTGGGCCATCGCAACAGCCCAGCGATCGAGCCGGACTGGATCGAGGATGATGCGGGGTTGGCCGAGGTGCGGCGCCAGCTCGACGAGTATTTCGCAGGGAAGCGCAGTGAGTTCGACGTCCCGCTCGACCTCGCAGGCACGGTATTTCAGCGGACAGTCTGGGATGGCCTGCTGACGATCCCGTTCGGAGAGACGTTGAGCTACGGGGAGTTGGCGGAACGAATCGGGCGACCGACGGCGTCGCGGGCGGTCGGGATGGCGAACGGGCGCAACCCGGTGTCGATCATCGTTCCCTGCCACCGGGTGATCGGGGCGAACGGGTCGCTGACCGGATTTGGCTGGGGAACCGAACGAAAGCGAACGTTGCTCGACCTCGAGCGGGCCGGGGCGGAGCGATGAGCGGATTCGCCTCGATGCTCCTGTCGCCGACGGAGCGCGGAGTGGGCGGACTCGGTCAGGCGAACTGGTACACGAGCACGCTCGCGCTGATGTAGCCGCCGACGAGCACCACCGCCTCGAAGGTGAAGAAGCGGCCGGGTCGGCCTCGTTGCTGGCTGAGCAGGGCGATGATGACGACGGCGGTCATCAGGATCGCCGCGAACGCGGTGAAGATGTGGACCCGGTCGACGACCTCCCAGATCGGGCCGTCGGTGTAGACGATGTCATCCGCGAAGAGGATGAAGCCCATGTTGAAGAGGTTGCTTCCGAGCACGTTGCTGATCGCCAGTTCGGGTGCGCCGATCCGAATCGCCGCGATCGAGGCGGCCAGCTCCGGTAGCGAGGTACTCAGCGCCAGGAACTGCGTGCCGACAAAGCTCCGTTCGAGGTTCAATTCCTCGGCGAGACCATCGCCGACGTTGGCCAGCCAGATCGCGGCGACCACGACCGTGGCGGCCGATGCCCCGTAGATCGTGAACGCGCGCCGCATCGAGGTATCCGGCATCTCCGCGTCAGCTTTGTCGTCGTCATTGGACGAGTCGGCGGCCTGATCGGCGCGGTAGAGAATCCACATCGCGGCGACGAACGTCGCCAGAATCACCAGCGTCACCGGGCTGATGTAGTTCGCGATCGCGAGGTCCAACTCCTGGTGGAGCGAGATCGCCGCCCCAGCAAGACCGATCGCGAGGATGCCGAGCGCGCCGATCAGCGCGGCGGTGATGCTGACGCGGTTGAGTAGCGGGCCATCACGCCAGAAGAAGTCCAGCAGGCCAATAATCAACAGGTTGAACATATTGCTGCCGAAGGCATCACCGGCGGCAAGGTCCGGTTCGTTGAGCCAGACGATCGAGCTGACGCCCGTGCCCAGCTCAGGTAGCGAGGTGGCGGTCGCGAGCATCACGACGCCAATGAAGGTGCGGCCCAGACCGGTACGGATCGCGATCACGTCGGCGCTGCTGGTCATGAACGTCGCGGCAAAGAGGATGACCCCGGCCGCGCCCGCGAGTTGGAGCCAGAGGAGCGTCGCGTCCAACGTGATTCCGTTCGCGTTCGATCAGTCGAAGGCACAAGAAGAGGGCCGAGATGACCCGGCCCTCTTTATGAGCGATCCAGCAGTCGGGCGCTAGCCCCGTCCCGGACTACCCGCGGGGGAGGCCGAGCCCTCGTTGGGCGATGATGTTGCGCTGTACCTCGGAGGTGCCGGCGGCGACGGTCGAGCTGACCGAGGTGAGGTAGGTCTTGGCGATGGCGCCGCCCAGCTTCGACCACGGGGAACCGGGGAGGATCTGGCCACCCATGCCGAGCATTTGGATGCCGGTGCGGGCGATGCGCTGGGTCAACTCCGAGCCGTACAGCTTGGAGACCGAGGCCTCGTGGTTCGGGATCTGGCCCTGCGCCTGGAGGAACGGGATCCGGTAGGCGACGTTGTAGCCGACCTGGAGCTCGACCCAGCGGTCCGCCAGCTCGTAGCGGGCGTTGGGGTTGCGGCGCAGCAGCGACTCGTCTTCCTTCGCCGCGCCGACAAGGCGCTCGAGGTTCCGCTTGCCACCCGCGTATGCGGCGACGCCGGAGCGCTCGTAGTCGAGGGCGGTCGCGACCTGGTACCAGCCACGGTTCTCGACGCCGACGAGGTTCGTCGCCGGGATGCGCACATCCTCGAAGAAGACTTCGTTGAACACGTGCTCGTCGGCCATGTTGACCAGCGGGCGTACCTCGATGCCGGGCATATCCATGTCGAGAACGAAGGTAGAGATACCGCGGTGCTTCGGAGCATCCGGGTCCGTGCGGGCGGCGAGCCAGCCCTTGTTGGAGAAGTGGCCGCCGCTGGTCCAGATCTTGCTGCCGTTGATGACGTACTCGTCACCGTCGCGGACGGCGCGGGTCTGGAGCGAGGCGAGGTCGGAGCCGGCACCAGGCTCGGAGTAGAGGGTGCACCACTGGTCGATGCCGTTGACGATGTTCGGGAGGTACTTCTCCTTCTGCTCGTCGTTGCCGAACAGCATGATCGCCGGGCCGACCCAGTCGACGCCCATGGTGCTGCCGCTGGGCATCTCCGCGTAGGCGGTCTCTTCCTTGTAGAGCATCTGCTGGACGTGACCGGCGTCGATGCCGCCGTGCTCCCCCGGCCAGGCCATCGCCAGCCACTTCTTGTCGGCGAGCGCGGCGGTCAGCTTCTTCGCCAACTCCGCCTGTTCAGCAGCGGGCACTTCGCCAAGGAAGGCGCGATCTGCCCAGTCACCGGGGAGTTGGGCCGCGAGGAACGAGCGAATCTCTTCGCGGAACTTCTGCTCGGATTCGTTGAATGTGAAGTCCATGGTCTCGTTACCCCCCGTGGCCACTGCGTTGTGGGCCGGCACGGTCGCCCCGTCGGTGGGCGCCGTAGGGTTCAAAGTCTACCGGAGGTTGGTTCGGCGATGCGACGGAATTCTGGCGCGCTTCTGTGCGGCCCGACAGCGGTTATACGGGCGGATTCGAGGCAAGCCGGGAAGTTGAGGCGGGCGCGATATCAGGCGCCGGGTGCGACGCCAAGCTGGTGGCGGCTGGCGTCGAAGCCCTCGAAGTCGCCACTTCCCACGAAGAAGAGACCACGCCGGGGGACGACAAAGTCACCCAACTCGAGGCGCTCCTGGAGGTCGACAACCGAACCCAGGTCCTGGCCGGCGAGCGACGCACGGGAGCCAGCGACTCGCCACACGGGGATCGGGACGATCCGGAACCACTGGCCGTTGGGGAGGTCGCCGCGGAGCGCGATCGGGCCGGTGCCGAGCAGCGGCGCAGCGGTCTTCGCGACGACGTCGAGCACGAACGGCTGTCGCCAGGCCCAGCGGGGGACGGCGCCGCCGACGATGTTCAGGGCGCGGGTGACCATGGTCGATCCGAGCTGCACGGACCACCAAGACATTAGCTCTGAATAACGCTAGTCTTGAACTCAGAGCCCACAGGGGCTTTAGAAAGAGCAAGGTATGGAAAGCGAAAAGTCAAAGGTCAACTGGATTATCACGAACCTCTTTGCGCAAAACTTATTTCTGGGATTGAGCCTGGTTGCGATTGCGCTTTGGTCGGCAGGCATTCCACTGTCCTTCGCTGCGTCAAACGG
>JAQCIU010000056.1:0-14134 GCA_027593235.1 Chloroflexota bacterium | reverse complement strand
CCCCGTTCGCTGATCTTCCCCCCTCAGCGACTCAGACGCGAGCCTCGAAAGACACCAGTCACCTAGAGGTGCAACACTTAGAATCTTTGCCCCATACGACGCTCTCCCCATATCGGCGGTAGTATCTTAGCGTTCCGGTAAAATAACCGTTCGGAGGATTCAATGAGCGCCGCCAATAGGTTCATCGTCGCAATTCTGGTTGCCGCGTTCGCCTCCTTCATCTTCTCCGTCCTGCTCTGGTTCACGGACAACAAGGATGAGGGTGTGTTCGTGGGCATCTGGGTCCCATCGATCCTCTCTTTCGGGGCCCTGCTCGAGGCCCGAAGAGGCAGCTCCTAGGCCCATCGAAAGAGTGAGAGGGAGATCATGGATACAGAGACGATCGTGGGGATCGTGGGTGTAGTCGTGACCGCAGTAGTCGCGATCGGCACCTACTCGTTCATCGAGCTCGAGCGCCTTCGGAAGGCCAGCCAAGAGGACGGCCAAGACAACCGCTAATCGCGCAGCGGTCGGAGATATCGTCAAAAGTTGTGGATCGGTGCGTCGACTGATCACGCGGCGGCTTCCTGATCCTGAAGCTGATCTTGCTCGATGAGTACTCCTTTATCGAACCTGGCGCCGGCGCGGACGAGCGCGACGAGACGCGGGCTGTTGACCGCACGCCAGCGCTGCTGAGCCTGTGCGGTGCGCCATTATTCGATCCGAGCTGTGTTTGCATCGTTTCTCAGGCTGTTGAACCCGGCGAAACCTACTCGGATCGAACATCCGTGCCCCACAAGTCCTCCAGAATGCCGCGGGCGTCGGGATCTCTCGCTAGGAATGGTCGCGGAGCTCACCGTCACCTAGCGACGGGCACCAGCGACAGTTGGGGACGGGCGACCGTGGGCCGGGCGTCCGTCCCCACCGACCCGGTGCCGAGCCACGAGGAGAGCATCCGTGACCACCTCGATCGTGCTATTCAACCGCGACCTGCGCGTACACGACCACCCGGCGCTCGCGCAGGCGGTTCGGCAGTCCGAGCGGGTCGTCCCACTCTTCGTCCTCGACGACCGAATCACCAAAGCGGAACATACCTCGCCGAACCGCCTCCAACTGCTGGTGAACGCGCTGCATGACTTGCGCGCGTCGCTCCGGAGTCTCGACGGCGACCTGATAGTCCGGCGCGGCGACCTGCCCACCGAGGTCATGCGGATCGCGCAGGACACGGACGCCTCGGTGCTGTGGTCTAGCGAGGACGTGTCGCCGTTTGCGCGACGGCGCGAGTCCTCGCTGCGCGAGGCGTGTCGGGTGGCTGGCCTCGAACTGCGGCTGACGCCCGGCGTCACGATCGTGGCGCCGAACGAGCTGCAAACGAGCACCGGAACGCCCTATCGAGTGTTCACGCCGTACTGGCGATCGTGGTCCGCGGCGCCGCGCCGCGAAGTTGAACCAGTCCCACAGCACGTGCCGCTCGGCGACGGCATAGACCCGGGGGAGATCCCCGACCCCGACGTGCTGAGTCCCGGGCCGCGATCCCTGCGGCTGCCGCGTGGTGGTGAGGCCGCGGCGCGCGCACAGCTCTCGGCACTGCTCAGCCAGCCTCCAGCGGACGACGACTCGATCGAGGGTTCGTCACGCCTCGGGATGGCAATCCATTTCGGGTGCCTGTCGCCCCGTGAGGTCGAGGCGACGCTCCAGAGCGAGCCTGGCTATGTTGAGCTGCTCCGCTCGCTGTGCTGGCGCGACTTCTACCATCAGTTCACCGCAAACCAGCCGAACACCACCACCTCGGATTTCCGGCCGCGCGGTATCCCTTGGCGCCGAGACATCGAACTCGAGCGGGCGTGGAAGGAAGGGGTGACCGGCTACCCGTTCGTGGACGCCGCGATGCGGCAACTCCGCCAGGAAGGCTGGATGCACAACCGGCTACGCCTGGTAGTGGCGTCGATTCTGACCAAGCACATGGGGATCGACTGGCGGGTCGGTGCGGCGCACTTCAATCGCTGGCTCGTCGACGGAGACGTGGCGAACAACACGGCGAACTGGCAGTGGGTGGCGGGCACCGGGACCGACTCGCGCCCGAACCGGATCCTCAACCCGGTCCGACAGGCCAGACGCTTCGACCCGCGCGGCGACTACGTCCGTCGATACGTTTCGGAGCTCGCTTCGTTAAGCGTCGGTCAGATCCATGAGCCCTGGCTGCTCGATCCGACACACCTCAGCCAGCTGGGGTATCCGGAGCGCGTACTCGATCACGAAGCAGCTGCCGCCGCCTTCCGAGAAGGGGTGCGGTCGGCGAAGGTGTAGTGCGCGGCGCCTCCGCGCGTGCCGCGGCGTCGTCAGCCCTCACTATCCTCGTCGCGGGTGCCGCTCCCGTACAAGCCCAGGGCGCCCGACCAGCCAGCGGGAGCGATCGTCCGGTTCACCTACGGTAGCGGTCGAGCTCGACGGGAGGTTCGCATAGCTGACCGGCCGTTGCCCGCGATTGAGATTCGCCTGAAGCGCCGACGTCAGGCGGCTCGGATGGGTGCGGGACATAAGGTGGGAGGACGGTGACGGGCGGGATCTGATGGTGCCGAACGGGATGGTGGAGGTAGAGGAGGCCGTCACCCCGCGTCCATACCTCCCGAGCGGTAGCCCGGAGGGTGGCCGAAACGCCTCACTGCTACCTCAGATGGACAAGAACGCCGCTCAGAACGAGAAGAGGGCGAGAAACGGGCAGGCGGTCATTTCGCACGAGCACACTGACATGCCTATGTTTGTTCAGTGGTGAGGCGCTTATTCGCGTGATCAGATCCTGGTTACCAACAGACTCTCGATAGGTCGGTTTGGTGGAGATGGGGGAGACTCCACCTCCGGATAGCCGACCAGAGATGCTGAGGCGACGTGGGCCGGAGCCAGTTGCGCGGCACACTGCCCCGCCTGAACGACAGCCGAACTCGGCCTGCCGCACAGAAATGAAAGCCACCCAGGCGCCGAGACTGGATCGGTGGGCGAGCGATCTTCAAGGATTCGTCGTTCTCACAGTTGCGAGGAGCTCGATGGCTGCAGGTAGCCGAGGCGTGTCGGCCTGCCGCCTCAAGCTGGCTTCCAAACTCCGCGGACACCTCACCGCATCACCTCTTCTCCAGCGGACAGACGCCGACCGGGCGGCGCTTCGGACATCATTCGCAGGGGGTGAGACCGTTAGGGGAGAGTTGACGCGAGGCAGGGTCGGACGGTGTCAGCGTTTTCGTGACATAGGGCGCTCAGGCAGCCGAGCATTCCCACCTGCTGTCGATGACGTGGGGGCGCGCCGACGCCGACGAGAAGCGGGCGCGCGCCATGATTCTAATCGAGGCAGTTTGCGCGGGCGCCGAGACGAAGATCATCGTCGAGGTCGGCCTCCGGCGACGGGTGGCGGGGGCGACGAGGCCATGCGGAGAGTTGGGTCAGCGCTTGCACCTGCGTTAGAAAGTCGTGACGATGCCACGGCACGCGTTCCTCCCCTTGGGCTCATTGGGTAAAGTCACGCTCGTCGCAGGCATCCCGGGGACTCGGATCCGGCAGTCGCTGGAGCAGTTCGTGGCGTTTAGCCGCGACAGTCACCAACACCAGGTGACGATCCACTCGCTCGAATCGGAGTTCCAATCGCTAGCGCGCCCGCGGGTCGCTGAGTTCTAGCCTGGTGTCGGGGCGAGTCCCACGGTTGTGCAGACCTTTCTGCTCCCAGGCCCACTGATCCGCAGTCTGTGGCGCGATGCGTTCGGGACGGTCGTCGAGCGGGTCGCGAGAGTGCTGAGGTCGGCGACGTCATCCTTACGCTCCACTTTTCGTTCTATCTCCACTCGACGAAGGAGTATTTCGTACCTGGGGACCTGCCGCTTCTCGTGGAGACGATCCGCGACCACGTCGATGAGGTCGTGATCTTCGTCGACGACATCTACGACGTGCATCGGGCGCTATTGGGAGGCGCCGATGGTGTGGGGATGAAGGACGCGCCGAATTCCCTCGAGGCGGCAGTCATCGACCTCATGCAGATCCTCGACTGGCGGTCGGTCGAGGGAATGCTCACGCAATCACGTAAATGATATACTCGCCCCGCTCAGTGCTGTGGGGCACGAATATTCGATCCGCCCGCAACGGGGCCCGTGCCGCCGACCGAGAAACGCCCGAAACACTGAACGGATCGGGTCTTGCCACCCCACGGCCTCGACCGATTCCGGAGTCACGAAGGCATGGCGGTGTCGTAGGTTGGCAGACACGGCGCAGCGAACGAGTGCCAGCAAGGGGCAACCAACGTGGCCTACCTGCAGATCCTGACCGAGACCAACAACCGCGTGGGCGTTATCCGGCTCAATCGACCGGAGAAACTCAACGCTTGGACCGAGCAGATGTCGCGGGAGCTGCACGATCAGATCGGGAAATGGAACGACGATCCGGCGGTGGGCGCGATCCTCATCACGGGCGAAGGCCGCGCCTTCTGCGCCGGTGCCGACGTCGGTGGGTTTGCTGAGCGCGCCGACGAGAACAGCCAGGGTGCTGGCCAGCCACTCAGCCGCGGCGGTCACAGTCTCACCGAGTTGCTCCGGGTCTCGAAGCCCTCGGTTGCCGCGATCAACGGCCACGCCATGGGCATAGGTCTCACGATGATCCTGCCCTGCGACATCCGCATAGCCTCCACGGAGGCGAAGATGAGCATCCGCTTCGTCAAGATGGGCCTGATGCCGGAGCTCGGTTCCACCCGTATCCTCTCGGAGATCGTCGGTCTCGGGCACGCCACCGACATGTGCCTCAGCGGCCGGATCGTCGAGGCGGACGAGGCGCTACGGATGGGTCTCGTCTCGGCCGTTACCGAACCGGGCGACCTCTTCGACACGGCGATGGAGCGCGCCGAAGAGATCGCCAACAACCCGACGCAGGCGGTGATGATGATCAAGGAGCTGCTCGCCAAGAACCCGCTCGATCGAGACCTCGTGGCAGTGATGGAGCGCGAGGGTTTGCGCGACCAGATCGCGCGCCGCCTGCCCGACCACACCGAGGCGATCAATGCATTCCTGGCCAAGCGTGAACCGGAGTTCAACCAGAATAGGTAGGGTCGGACTCCGTCGAGCGGGATAGAGGAGCGACGACCACTAGGGGCGAAAGGCAAGGCGAAGGCTGACGTACTGCTCCGCGGAAGCGCACGGATGTCGCGTTCTCCTCGAGCAGGACTACGGGCAACGCGTCAGGGCCCGGCACCGCCGGAGATAGAGCTGCGGATCGCAGGTGGCGACGTCGATTTCATGGTCACGGCGGTTGGTGACCGAGGGAGCTGCTCCACGTGGAGTGTGAGTCTCCGGAACTGAGCAAGGAGCCCCGATGTCTGGCCTTCACACACGCATTACCGAGATGTTCGAGGTTGATCACCCGATCTTCGGATTCGCGCACAGCGAAGACGTGGTCGCGGAGGTCGTGAACCACGGCGGGATCGGCGTGTCGTGGCGGACCTGCGCCAGCGCCGGATCACACCGCACGTCGCCCGGAATGACCGCAGGCGGCGCAGCGCCATTGACGGGCGCACCACGCGGCATCCCGGCTACGCCGTCAGCCAGCGGCGACGCAAGCGGGTGGAGGAGGTCTTCGGCTGGGCGAAGACGGTGGGCGGCCTGCGCAAGCTCCGCTACATCGGGCAGGCACGGAACGCGCTCTGCGCCACGCTCACCGCCGCCGCCTACAACCTGGTGCGTATGGCCAGGCTGGAAGCCGCCGCGACGTAGGCGAAGTGTGCCCTTCAGCCGCCACCAGCCGCCCGAATCGACGAATCGAAGCCCTGATCAGGTCGAGCGGCATGTGACGGGCCGCGCCCAGACGTTCGTCACCCTCGATCCCTTCGCTCAGAGCGCTTCTTCAGCAGCCTGCTAGTTGCGCTCACGAGATTGAAGCACTGCGCAACAGTCAGCCTCCCCTAGACCCTGAAGCACAGCCAGGCGTTCGATTCGTCGGAGGGCCACCGCGCAGACTACCGCGTAGGGGAACGCGAGCAGCGGGAGCTCGAATGAAACCCGGCTCCGCCGCGGCCCAGCGGGCTGCACCAGATGCCCGGTCGCCGGTACCCCCAGCACACGCCACTCCCACGATCTGCCGTCGGTGACGGAGGTGATCTCGAACGCAACCCAGATTCCGACCACGGTCAGGATCTGCCCCCGAGCGCCTGACCTCAGCTGAAGTCCCTCGGGAGTTACCTGCCGAATCGAAGGTCCCCAGCGCGGCCAGAGCTGCGGCTCGCTCATCACTCGCCACGCCATCTCTCGGCTGGCACCGATCGTGCGGACTACCCGGAATCTCCTCAGCGGTAGACGAGCGAGCGAGGCGATCCACCGGCCGACCGTACTCAGGGACACCGGCGCTGCCACCTGGCCTCCGACTCCCGGCAGCTCAACGAGACCCGATTCGTGCGATCGCCCACCTCGCCGCCTCGAGGCCAGACGCGAGAGCCCCTTCGATACTCGGGGTCGCCTGGTAATCGCCAGCAAGGACCACGCCCGGAAGCGCCTCTTCGAGCGTCGGCGGAACCGTCATCGCCGCCTGGTCCGGCAGCGCGTCGCGGACGCGGATGCAACGCAGGAGGCGCCATTCGGACACGTCTGAGCCGAACCATCGGGTGAGCTGAGCGCGTACCGCCTGCTCAAGCTCGTCGTCAGGGACTGGTGGTGACTCAAGCACGGTGGCCCCGATCAACGCCTCTCCCGCGGGCGCGTAGTGTGGTGACACCTCACTCATCACGGCGAGGTTGTTGACCGGTCCTTCGTCTTCGCCGTCGAGCACCAACAGCGCGCCCGAAATCGGCGGTCCGGCTGCGGCAAAGTAGAGCGCCGTCACGTCTCGCATGGGCGGCGCCGTCCGCCCGAGGATCTCCGATGCCGTGACCGCGTCGGTGGCGAGGATCACCACCGCAGCTTGGTGCGTTGTCCCGTCAGCCAACGCGACTTCGACCCCGGTGTCCCCGGGGCTGATCGCCGCAACACGAGCGCTCAGGTGGACGCAGTCGCCGGGGAGTCGCGCCGCGAGCTGTCGAGGAATCTCCCCCATGCCCGCCGCCGGCACAGCCCCATCGCCTCGGGCGAACATGCGAAATACGAACTCGAAGAATCGGGACGACGACCGCAGATCGCGGTCCAGTGTGATCCCCCGCAGGTAGGGGCGGAGGAACCGACGCTTGAAGCCCGAAGAGAATCCCGCCTGATCAAGCGCCGCTTCCGTCGTCATCTCCGGCCGAGCGAAGAGCTCTTCGACCGAGCCTCGGGAAACCCGGAACCGCAGCCGCAGGACCCGCAGCTTGTCGACCAGGCTGCCGGCCCGTGACCGGATCGAGGCGATCAGCGAACGAGGGCGGCGAAACGGGTCGGTGAGTCGCACCCACCCGCGCCTCGTGTAGATGAGTGCACCGGGCTCGAATCTCCTGAGGTCGAGCGCCTCGTAGTCGAGCATCGCGCGCGCCGTCGGATAGGCCGTGAGCAGCACCTGGAAGCCACGGTCGAGCAGGAACCCGTCGACTTCGTCTGTGCGCACACGACCGCCGACCGCATCACTGGCCTCATAGACCTCGACCCTCTGGCCCGCGTCGTGCAACGCGGCGGCCGCAGCGAGGCCAGCGAGGCCGGCGCCAACGACGATCACATCGGGACCGCGATCGGGTCCCCGGTCCTGATCCACTTCGTGAAGCTCCTGCTGAGGCCGCGCGTTCAGGTGTCCATGCGGCTGCTGAAATCCCACCGGCTGAGCTGTCGCGGGCGGATTCGTATCGCGACTTCCTCGTCGGCTCGCGATAGCAGCCAGGCCGCGAAGTCGGAGCCTCGTGTGCCGAGGTACCGGTCGATCAGATCGCCCAGCACTTCGTCGGCCCCCGCTTCCTCGATCACGGCGTTCGCGCGTCCCCGGATCCCGCGATACGGCATCGTCTGGGTCGACACCTCGAAGCTGCAGCGCGCGTCTGTCCGGAGGTAGCCAACCACCCGCGCCGCGCGCTGAGTCGCACACCAGAGGTCGCCGCCACGCTCGAGAAACCACAGCGAGACGGAGCGCGGACAGCCCTCTTGGTCGAGCACCGAGAGGTGCAGCGGCACGATCGCTCCAGCGAGGAAGCGACGGTCATCGGCGCTGAACGGGGCTGTAGGGCTCACGCGAGGGACTATACGGCAACCGCTCGGGTCACGGCGAAGTGCAGGCTGTCACACCGCCCTCGCGGTAGCCTCCTCGCGGAGTCTGCTAAAGGGGAGATTATGAGCCCAGAAGATCGATTCATCGGCGCCATCCTGATCGCGGCGTTCGCCTCCTTCCTGTTCTCAGTGGGGCTGTGGTTCATCGCTGACCAGAAGGACGAAGGTCTGTTCGTGGGCGTCTGGGTGCCCTCGATCCTTGCCTTCGGAGCCTTGCTCGAGGCACGCCGAGGGAGCTCTCGCCCCTGATGTCGTAGATATGACGATGATTCATAGAGGTAGTGACGAAGTATTGTACAATGTGTGCAGCACACACACACACACACACACACACACACACACACACACACACACACACACAGGCAGACCTGGAGGTCACCATGGGTGCGGAAGTCATCGTCGGAATCGTCGGTACGGTCGTCACGGCCGTCGTTGGGCTGGGCATTGCCTCCTACATCGAGATGGCGCGGATCAGTCGTGAAGACCGGCAGCAGCAGCGGTCGGTGATCGCTGAGGCTCACGAGGCGATCGCCGGCATCGAAGCCGAGTTCGCCGAGCGCGTGACCGCCGGCCGCTAGCCGTCCATCGGAGGAAGCACGATGAAGAGCCAGCACATGAGTGCGCTCGCTACTGTCGAGGTCATCGCGCCGGATGGCGAGGCTGTCCGGCTTGCCGACCTCTGGTCCGAACAGCCCGTCGTACTGTCGCTGCTACGACACTTCGGCTGACTGTTCTGCAAGGAGCAGGCCGCTCAGTTGAGCGCCATTCGACCAGAGCTGCAGAATCTCGGCGCTGAGCTGGTCTTCGTCGGCAGCGGTTCGCCAGAGCAGGCGGGCTGGTTCGTTGAGGACTACGACATCGAGGCGCCGGTCTACAGCGACGAGCCGCTTGCGGTATATCGGGCGCTCGACGCGCGCCGAGGTCTCCTGAGCTCGATCGAGCCGCGGGTCCTCCTCCGGTCGCTCCGTGCGATCCGCCGCGGCTTCCGTCAGACCACGACGCAAGGCGTAGCGATGCAACAGGGCGGCGTCTGGATCCTGCTTCCGGGCCACGAGATGGCGTTCGTCTATCGCAGCAAGTACGCGGGCGACCATCCGTCACCAGGGGACGTCCTGGACGCGCTTGAGAGCGTGACCCAGGCCCCGCGAGTAGCGGCGGCCCGTCTGGCCACGAGCGTCTCGGGTTGAGGGCAGGCGGTTACCGGTCATGTTCGACGTCAGATCGCGGGTAATCGGAACGACGAACGACCTGTTCTCCGAGGCACCCTTCCCGCTCGACACCAGCGGCCGCTACGCCGGTGACCCCGGGCTGTTTGGCCCGGACTCGGTGACTTGGCGGATCCTTGGAGATGCGTCGGTGTTCGTCGCGGGGATTCGCGCGCTGCTTGTCCAGGCAGCACACCCAGAAGTCGTCGCGGGGCTGATGCAGCACTCCCGGTTCCAGGAGGACCCGCTCGGCCGACTCGCGCGGACGTCGGCCTACGTAACGGCGACGGCGTTCGGGGCAATGCCGGAGGTGGAGCAGGCGGTCGCAACCGTCGCGCGGGCGCATCGCCCCGTGAGCGGAGAGTCGCATCGCGGACGCAGGTACTCGGCGTCGGCCGCGCCACTCGCGGCGTGGGTGCACAACGCGCTCAGTGAGTCGTTCCTCGTCTGCTACCGAGAGTTCGGTGCCGAGACGCTGTCTCCCGAGGAGGCGGACCGGTATGTCGCCGAGCAAGCACGGTTGGGGGCGATGCTTCGAGCGGCGCCGCTGCCCACAACGTCGACCAGGTTGTCGCAATGGATCGATGGGTTGCCAAGCCTGGGAGCTTCGCCGGGGATGGAGGAGGCGGTCGCTTTCCTGCGCTCCCCGCCGGCCGCATGGCCGGTGCGACTCGTCTACCGCGTGCTGTTTGAGGCTGCCGTCGCGACACTACCGCCACGCGTTCGGACGATTCTGGGGTTTCGGACCAGACCCGGAGCACTGCGCATTGGGCGGGTAGCGGTGCGTGTGCTGCGCTCGATGCTCGGCGCCTCACCGGCCTGGCGCGCGGCGCTCGACCGCGCGGGCGCGCCGGCACCGGCCGGATACACGTTCCATCAGTCAGTGCCCCTGACTGGAAGCAGCTAGCCTGCCGCGCGCCGACACGGAGCCACAGTAACCTCACACGCCTGTCGGACCACAATATTCGATCACATCAGGCAGCATCCCGTGCGTAGCGATGATGGAGCCGGTTGAGGATCGGATGGGCGACGACTCGACCCCGAGATTGAACCGGGCGCGGCCCTGTCGGCGTCTCCAACTCGAGCGTCCGGTGCGGTCGGGTGGCGTTGTAGTAATCGACGTACTCGCGCAGCACTGAGCGCAGATGCCGTTCGCCCAGCGGGATGATGTGGTCGACGCATTCACGCCGCAGCGTCCCAACCAATCGCTCAGCGATCGCGTTCGCCTGCGGCGCGTGTACTGGTGTCAGCACGGTTTCGATACCGATCCGTTTCGCTCGGGCGACGAAGTCGCCGCCGTAGGCGCGATCGCGGTCGCGAATCAGGAAGCGCGGCGTCACTCCCCACGGCGTGGCCTCGATCAGCTGCCGCCACACCCAGTCAGCCGTCGGATGCCGCGTCACGTTGAAGTGTTCGATGCGCCGCCGGTCATGCGAGATCACGAAGAAGACGTAGAGCGTGCTGAGCGTCAGCGTCGGCACGGTGAAGAAGTCCGATGCCCAGATCTCCTGCCGATGGTTGCGGAGGAACTCACGCCAGCGTCGCGTTGCCGGCCGGCGACGCGCCCGCCGTCGGTAGCGACGTACCGATTCAGCGCTGATGTCGTGCCCCAGCGTGCGCAGCTCACCCTGGATGCGGACCGCACCCCAGCCCGGGTTCTCCCGCGCGAGCCGCATGATCAGCTCGCGTGCTTCAGCGTCGATGCGCGGCCGTCCGCGCCCGCGGGTGCGGCTCTTCCACGACCAGTAGCGTCGCCAGCCGGCGCGGTGCCAGCGGACGACCGTTTCCGGTCGCACCACGACCACGGCATCTCTCCAGTCCGGCCAGAGTTGGATCAGTGCGGCCAGGAACCAGCGATCGGTGTCACGAATCTGTGGTTGCCGCCGCTCGAGCATCGCCAGTTGCTGGCGCAGCGCCGCGTTCTCGAATGCGAGGTCCCGCCGCTCGCGAAACCAGGCGGAGACCACCGTGAGCCACGGGCGGATGTATGCGAGCACGCTTCACCTCCGGGTCGGAACCGAAGGCTTGTCTCTATCATCCGCCCAGTCAAATCAGCACGATCCTAATATTGTGGTCCGACAAGCCCGCTCGTCGCGTTCACGGCGCCGCCCATCTGGACGTCGGGGCTCCGAGCTCGGCATGCTCGTTTGCGCGCTCCCGGGCTGATCGGTCGGGCAGTACAGTGGCCGCCGCCGGTCACTCCCCAGGTCCGGTGCCGACTACAATGCGCCCTCGGAGGTGCGAGATGGTTCAACAGGAGCAGGCAGCGGACGATTCCGTCGACGCCGAGGGCCCGTCGATGGTCGGGCCGGTCGCGAGCGAATTCGCCGGCGTGATCGGCAGGACAGCGGGCGACTCGACGCCCGCGATGCTCGACGAGCCCCGTCCGAATCCCGGCAGCCCCAACATCATCTATATCGTCCTCGACGACGCTGGGTTCGCCGACCTCGGTTGCTACGGGGCCGAGGTAGAGACTCCCAACATCGACGCCCTGGCCGCCGGCGGCCTGCTCTACAACAACTTCCACTCCAAGGCGATCTGCTCGCCCACGCGGGCGTCGCTGCTGACCGGCCGCAACGCTCACAGCGTCGGCATGAAGGAGCTGCCCAGCGGCGACCTTGGCTACCCACACGCTCGGGGCCGGGTGTCAGCGTCCGCAGCTAACGTGGCGCAGCTCCTCAGGCAGCGCGGCTACACGACGCTCGCAGCCGGCAAGTACCACCTGCTGCCGCGCGACCAGATGACGGCGACCGCCGAACGCACCCACTGGCCTCTCCAGAAGGGGTTCGATCGGTTTTACGGCTTCCTCTCCGGCTGGACGGACCAGTACCGCCCGGATCTCGTGGAGGACAACCACGCGATCGAGTCGCCGGATCGACCCGACTACCACTTCTCCGAAGACATCGTCGATCGGTCGATCGACATGCTCGGCGCCGGACTCGAGAGCGACGCCGAGAAGCCGTTCTTTCTCTATCTCTCGTTCGGCGCGCTGCACGCGCCGGTCCAGGTACCTAAGCGGTACATCGACAAGTACCGGGGCGCGTTCGACGCAGGCTGGGACCTGATCCGCGAGCAGCGTTACCAACGCCAGCTCGAATCCGGGGTCATTCCCCCCAACACCGCGCTCCCGCCGCGCAACCCAGGTGACTCGGCTTGGGTCGATCTGACTGACGAGGAGCGAACCGTCTACGCACGGTTCATGGAGGCCTACGCCGGGTTCACCGAGCACACCGACGACCAGATCGGGCGGTTGCTGCAGTTCCTCAAGGACAACGACCTCTGGAACAACACGCTCATCTGTCTGCTCTCCGACAACGGCGGAGCACCCGAGGCCGGACCGCAGGGCAACTTCGCGCACCCCTACCGCGATGAGATGTCGATCCACGATATGTACGAGCGCCTCGACGACCTCGGTTCGCGTGACTCGCAGCCCCTTTACCAACGCCCGTGGGCCATGGCTTCGAATACGCCGTTTCAGTACTACAAACTCTGGCCGTTCAACGGCGGGGTGCGCACGGGCCTGATCGTCTCCTGGCCGAACGAGATCACTCGACCTGGCCTGCGCAACCAGTTCCTGGACGTCATCGACATCACGCCGACCGTCCTCGACATCGTGGGGATCGAGGTACCGTCGGAATTCGGCGGTGTCGCCCAGATGCCCCTCCACGGCGTGACCTTCCGGCCCAACTTCGACGACGCTGATCGACCGAGCGACCGTGACACCCAGTTCTTCGAACTCTGGGGATCTCGGTCGATCTACCATCAAGGCTGGAAGGCGCTCGCGTTCCACACTCCGGGGACCAGCTTCGACGACGACCTGTGGGAGCTCTACAACCTGAACGAGGACTACTCGGAGACGACCGACCTCGCCCAGCAGCATCCCGAAAAACTGTCCGAACTCCAGGACCTCTGGTGGTCAGAGGCAGAACGCTATGGGGCGCTCCCCCTCCTCGAGGCCCCGAGCGCCCGCAGTCACACCTACCGACAGATCCTCGATGACGCCGCGCAGCGTCCAGCGAGCCGATGAACCGATCCCGACGGCGCGTGCCGGCGGGCACGCGTCGGGACCGGGCGTGTGCGGTGCCATTACGCCGTCAGGCAGCCTCCCGCTCGTATTCATAGGTCAGTCCGCCGAGTACCGGCCGACGGATGACCCGCCCTTCCGTCGATCGGCGCGCCACGAAGGAACTCTCGGGAGCCTGTAGGTCGTTCGCTTGATGAGGACGTGCCTCGTTGTAGTGCTGGACGAACTCGCGGAGCACCGCTCGGAGATGCCGCTCATTGAGCACGATGATGTGGTCGAGGCATTCCCGACGGAATGTTCCGACCAGGCGCTCCGCAACGGCGTTCGCCTGCGGCGTCGCGATTGGTGTCAGCACCGTCCGGATGCCGATGCGCTTCGCCCGCGCGACGAAATCGCCGCCGTACAGACGGTCCCGGTCGCGAATGAGGAACCGTGGCGCGCTGCCCCAAGGCGTGGCGTTGATCAGCTGACGCCAGACCCATGATGCCTGCGGATGCCGTGTGACGTTGACGTGCATCACGGTCCGGCGATCGTGGGCGATCATGAAGAAGACGTAGAGCGTCTGAAACGACAGGGTGTGCACGGTGAAGAAGTCGGCCGCCCAGATCTCAGGGCGGTGGTTCTCGAGGAAGGTGCGCCAGCTCGAGGCGGGGTCGCGCGGTACGTCCCTCCGGTAGCGCCGTACCGTCTGCAGGCTGACGCTGAACCCGAGCTTGCGTAGTTCGCCGAGCACGCGCATGTGTCCCCAA
>JAQCIU010000055.1:0-14141 GCA_027593235.1 Chloroflexota bacterium | reverse complement strand
CGCGAGGGCCGCCCTGCTGCGGCGCGCCACGCCGCTGCTGCGGCTGCTGGCGGTTCGGCTGCTGGGCCTGGTTGGGCCGTTGCTGCGCCGGTCCGCGCTGGGGGGCGGCGGGCGGTTGGTAGCCGCTGGGCGCGGACGCGCCAATCCCGGTACAGAGCCCGGCGAAGGCGATCTCGGCTGGTAGCGAATCGTAGGCGTCGCCCGAGAAATCGAGGTCGCCGAACGCGGTGAGCGCCGCGACGATCTCCGTCGCGCGCACATCCGAGGTCATCTGCGTCAGCGCCTCGGCTTCCCCGTCGGCGAGGCCGAGCTGGTCGCCGGCACCGGCCTTGAGAAGCAACGCGCTGCGGAGGACGCCGACCACCTCGCGCATGAAGGGGCGCATCGACACGCCGTCGTCCCGCGCGGCGACGAGGGCGTTCAGCCCTGCCCCGAGATCGCGGTGGATCGCGGCGTTCGCGACGGCCTCGGTGCGCGCGTCGACGACGAGGCCGAGGCCCGCGCGGACGTTCTCCACCGTGAGCTGGCTGCCGTGGTAGGCGATGAGCTGGTCGAGCAGGTTCTCGGCGTCACGCAGCGAGCCGGTGGCCTGCCGCGCGATCAGCTCGTAGGCACCATCCTCGGCGGTCACGTTCTCCCGTCCGCCGACGAGTTCGAGGCGGGCGATGATGTTCTCGATCGTGTGGCGTCGGAAGTCAAACCGCTGGCACCGCGAGGAGATCGTGGCCGGGATGCGGTGGGGCTCGGTCGTCGCGAGGATAAAGATGACGTGCGGCGGCGGCTCCTCGAGCGTCTTCAGCAAGGCGTTGAACGCGGCGTCGGTGAGCATGTGCGCTTCGTCGATCAGATAGACCTTGTAAGGGCCGAGGGCCGGCGAGTATCCGGCGTTCTCGCGGAGGTCGCGGATCTCGTCGATACCGCGGTTCGAGGCGGCGTCCAGCTCGATCAAATCGAGCGCGCGGCCTTCGTCGTACGAGGCTTCACATTCGGGATCGGGAAGGCCGTTCGGACCGGGGCGGCAGTTGAGTGCCTTGGCCAGAATCCGGCCTGTCGAGGTCTTGCCGGTCCCGCGTGGGCCGGAGAAGAGGTAGGCGTGGGCCGGCGAGCCGGTGTCGACGACGTGCTGAAGCGTGGTGGTGACCGGCTCCTGGCCAACCACATCGGCGAAGTGCCGAGGCCGCCATTTCCGGTACAGCACCTGCTGGCGCTGCGGGTCCTGTGGTGCCTGCTGAACCATGTCCCCCCAGGCAAGGGAACACGCGCTCGCACGACCAAGTCGGGTCGCCGAAGGTGCTCCGATGCGTGCCGCGGGCTCAGTGTAGCACTGCTGTTCGGGTGCCCCACCCGTCGAAGAGGCGCCGTTTCAGGCCGGTCCTGCTCCGGATTCTCGCGGCGTCAGTGGGTGGGCGGGGCGTCCCAGATCGCGTGTACCCAGTCACCGAGCAGCGCCACCTCGCGTGCCCGCATTGCCGCCGTGTCGTCGTCCGACTCGTGGTCGTAGCCGAGCAGATGGAGCACCCCGTGGGTCACGAGGTGCCGCAACTCCCGCTCGAGCGGCGTCCCGGTGACCGCGGCATTGCGCCCGGCCGCCGCCAGCGAGATCGCGATGTCACCGAGGTAGCCGCTCTCCTCGTCGTCCTCCTCGAGGTCGGGGAAGTCGTCGTCGTCCGTCGCCGGGAACGAGAGCACGTCCGTCGGTTCGTCGATCCCTCGATGGTCGCGGTTGAGCTGCTGGAGCAGGTCATCGCCCGCGATGCGGATCGTCAGCTCCGCATCGTCGATGTCGTCGCCGACGAGGGCGTCCACCGCGACCTGCCAGAGCAGATCGACGGAAACGTCGAGCGCGTCATCTACCTCGATTGAGACGAAGTTCGGCATTGGTGGCAGGCGCGAACGGCCCTCGGAGGCCCCGCGCCGGAGCCTAGGAGAGCGGGACGCTCAGGGTCTCGGCGGCGCGCTGTGCGGCGGAGATAAGCGGCGCGGGGATGAGGCCGAAGAAGAGCACGCTGACCGCAGCCAGGGCGAGCATCGCCTGCATCGGGCCACTGGCGGTGAAGGTCGTCTCCTCCTCGGGATCATCGAGCACCATCGTGCGGACCCAGCGCAGGTAGTAGAAGGCGGAGATCGCGGTGTTGACGACGGCGATTGCCACGACGGCGACGAGCCACTGCGCATCGGCCTGGATCGCGCCGTTGAAGATGTAGAGCTTCGCGATGAATCCGGCGGTCGGTGGGATGCCGGTGAGTGAGAGCAGGCAGAGCATCAGCACGGCGGCCAGCAGCGGCGACCGCTTGATCAGGCCCGCGTAGTCCGCGATGGCGTAGGAGCCGATGCGCTGTGAGATCGCCATCACGGCAAAGAACGCACCGAGGTTCGTGGCGACGTAGGTACCGAGGAAGAACAGGACGCCCGAGGGCCCCAAGGTGCTCCCGGCCGCGACCGCGGCAAGCCCGATCGCCACGTTGCCTGCCTGGGCGATCGAGGAATAGCCAAGCAGCCGCCGTGCATCCGTCTGGACCAGCGCGCCGAGGTTGCCGAACAGCATCGATCCGACTGCGAAGACCCCGAACATCATTGCCCAGTCTTCGCTGATGAACGTGTCCGCGCCGCCGAGGCCGTTGTAGAAGAGCCGCAGTGCGATCGCGAAGCCGCCGGCCTTCGAGGCGACGGAGAGGAGGCTGATGACCGGCGTCGGTCCGCCCTGGTAGACGTCCGGCGCCCAGCCGTGGAACGGCACGATCGCCATCTTGAAGCCGAACCCGGCGGCGACGAGCACGAATCCGAGCATCAGCGGCAAGCGCGCTTCCTCGTTGCCGGTCTGCACGAACGCGGCGATGCCATCCAACGAGGTAGCACCGGTGGTCCCGAACAGGAACGCGAAGCCGTAGATCATCAGCCCGGCGGCGATCGCGCCGCTGATCAGGTACTTGATGCCGGCCTCAGCGCTGCGATCCTCGCGCGTCACGCCGACGAGCACGTACTGGACGATCGAGGTGGTCTCGAGCGCGATGAAGATCAGGATCAGGTCGTTGCCTTGCGCCAGCAGCGACATCGCACCGGCGGCGACGAGCATCAGCGCGTAGTACTCACCTCGGAGGTCCAGCTCGCCTGCCCACTCGGTGGAGGCGACGGTGACGGCGGCGGTGGTCGCGACCAGCAGGAAGATGAAGAAGAGGGCGAAGCGATCCATCACGACGGCGCCGTCGAAGGCGGTTCCGTTGGTTCCGGTCATGGCGTGCCAGAGCGCCCAGCCGAAGGCCACGAGCAGCACGAGGAGCGTGACCTGGACGAGCGGTGCGCGCCCTCGGGAGCCACGCGGCCAGAGCATGTCGACGGTCAGGACGAGCCCGGCGCCGACGAAGAGGGCGATCGAGGGCCCGATGTGATGCACCTGGTCCAGACCGCTCATGCGCTTGCCTCGAAGATGCGCGCGATCGGCGCGATGCCGCTTTCAATCGAATCGGTCAGGAGCTGCGGGAAGATGCCGACGGCGAGGATGGTGATCACGAGTGACCCCATCGCGACGTACTCCCACCAGTGGCTGGCATCGGTGAGGTGTGCCCACTTCTCGTCGGCCGGGCCGTGGAAGACGCGCTGCACCGTCCAAAGGATGTAGCCGGCTGCCAGCACGACGCCGAAGATGCTGGCGATGGTCGCGGCCGGGTGTGGCTCGAACGCGCCGAGGAACGTGGTCAGCTCGGCAACGAAGCCAGACATGCCGGGCAGGCCGAGCGAGGCGAGACCGGCGATCAACATCACCGTCCCAATCAGCGGCATGCGGTGCATCAGGCCGGTCATCTCGGAGATCTGCCGCGTGTGGGTCCGCTCGTAGACAAGCCCGACCATCACGAACAGGAGCCCCGTGATCGTGCCGTGCGTGAACATCTGGAGCGCGGCGCCGGACAACCCGACCGACCCGAGGGCGGCGATCCCAAGGAGCACATAGCCCATGTGCGAGACGGACGAGTAGGCGACGAGCCGCTTGAGGTCGCGTTGTTGGAGGGTGATCACGGCGCCGTAGACGACAGAGAACCCAGCCAGTGCCGCGAGCACCACGCGGAAGTCGTACGCCTGATCCGGGAGGATCGGCAAGACGATGCGCAGGATGCCGTAGCCACCCATCTTCAGCAGCACGCCGGCCAGCATCACGGAGACGGCTGTCGGCGCGTCGGTGTGCGCGTCGGGCAGCCAGGTGTGGAACGGGAAGATCGGGAGCTTCACCAGGAACGCTAGCATGATTGCCCAGAAGACCATCGACAGCGGCACCAGCGCGTCCTGTGGCGGCGTCTGCGCCAGCTTCGCGATCTCGAAGGTGCCGCCCTCGAGGCCCAACACAAGGAAGCCGACGAGCATGAACGCCGATCCGGCCAGCGTGTAGATGAGGAACTTCATCGCGCTGTAGCGATTGCGGCCGGTGCCCCAGAGGCTGATCAGCATGTACATCGGCAGCAGTTCCAGCTCCCAGAAGAGGAAGAACTGGATCAGGTCGAGCGAGAGGAAGACGCCGGCAACGGCGGTCTCGAGGAGCAGCAGGTACGCGAAGTACTCCTTGACCCGCACCTCGATGCTGAACGAGACGAGGACGGCAACGACCGAGAGCAGGCCCAGCAGCAGGATCAGCGGGGCGGACAACCCGTCCACGCCGACGACGTACTGCACCACGAAGCCACCGCGGCCGGGGTTGATCCAGGTGAACTGATCGACCATCTGGTATCCGTCGACGCTCGGGTCGAACCAGATGAAGACGACGATCGAGACGGCGAAGGCGAGCGTGGAGAAGATCAGCGCGATCCAGCGCGCGTCCTGTTCACGTTCACGCGGCAGGAACAACGCGAGCAGGGCGCCGACCACCGGGAGGAGCAAGAAGAGCGTCAGCATCTAGCGCTCCAACACATTCCCGCGCAGGACGAACAGCACCACGATCGCCGCGACCACCCCGAACATCGACATCGAGGTGTAGGCCTGCAACTGCCCGGTCTCGAGGCGGCGCGCCATGTCGCCGACCTGTCGCGCCGCGAGGGCGACGCCGTTCACCGCACCATCGACGACGTACTTATCGAAGGCGGCGGCGGCGCGGCCGATCCCTCGATCGAGGGCGCCTCGGATGATGCCGTCCTCGGCGATCTCGTCGACGTAGTACTTGTTCACGGCGAGGGTGTAGAGCGGGCCGGCCATCTGGCCAAGCTGCTCGTGGGAGGGCTTCCGCGCGTAGTAGACGGCCGCGGCGGCGCCGATACCGCCGAGGGCGGCAAGGAGCGACGCGGCGACCACGACGGACGACGACTCGACGTGATGCACCTCGCCGACCAGCGTGCCTTCGATGAAGTGACCGAAGCCGTTGAGCGCGAACAGACCGAAGAAGATCGAGGGGATCGCCAGAATGATCAGCGGCACCGTCATCGATCGCGGTGACTCGTGGGGTGGTCCGGCGTGGCCATGGCCCGGCTCGGGTTCCGCGCCACCTCGGTATTCGCCGCCAAAGGTCATGAAGATCGCGCGGAACATGTAAAAGGCGGTCATGAAGGCGACCGTCGTGCCGACGACCCAGAGGAGTTTGTCGGCGTGCCAGGCGTCCAGCAGGATTTCGTCCTTGCTCCAGAAGCCGGCCAGCGGGAACACGCCGGAGAGCGAGAGCGATCCGATCAGGAACGTCCAGAACGTCACCGGCATCTTGGTGCGCAGGCCACCCATCTGCCGCATGTCGAAGGTGCCGGTTGCGTGGTTCACCGAGCCGGAGCCCTGGAAGAGCAGCGACTTGAAGAAGGCGTGCGTGAAGAGATGGAAGATCGCCGCCACGAACCCACCGAGGCCAATCGCCATCACCATGTAGCCGAGCTGCGAGATCGTCGAGTACGCCAGCACGCGCTTGATGTCGTTCGCCGCGATTCCCATTGAGGCCGCAAAGATCGCGGTGAACCCGCCGATGTACGCGATCGTCGTCGCAACGCCACCCGGAGCCGCCTCCACCGCGGGGAAGAAGCGGCTGAGCAGGTAGACGCCGGCCGCGACCATCGTCGCCGAGTGCAGCAGCGAGGAGACCGGCGTCGGACCTTCCATCGCGTCCGGCAGCCAGAAGTGCAGCGGGAACTGCGCGGACTTGCCGACGGCCCCGGCGAAGATGCCAAGGACGAAGCCGGTAAGCACCGAACTGGTCAGCTCGTGCTCTTCGGCGAGGTGGTTGATCTCCGCGATGTCAAAGACGCCGCCGGTCTTCACCCAGATCAGCACGACCGCGATCAGGAAGAAGAAGTCGCCGAAGCGGGTAACGATGAACGCCTTCTTCGCCGCCGCGGCGGCGGCGGGGCGATCGAACCAGAAGCCGACGAGCAGGTACGAGGTGAGCCCGACCAGCTCCCAGTGAATGAAGAGCTGCAGCAGGCTGGAGGCCATCACGAGGCCGAGCATCGCCATGGTGAACAGCGACATCAGCATGAAGTAGCGGCGGTATCCGAGATCGCCGTGCATGTAGCCGGTCGAGTAGAGCTGCACGACCAGCGACACCGAGGTGACGACGAACATCATCAGGGCGCTCAGCGAGTCGAGCTGCACCCCGAACTCGATTTCCAGCTCGAACAGGCTGACCCAGGGGTGCGACGCGAAGCCCACCGACTTGCCGTCCGCACCGATCGAGGTGTCGAGCGCCCAGAGCGCGAGCAGCCAGGAGAGGCCGATGGCGCCGATCGTCACGCCCGAGGCGTGCTTGCCCTCGAACTGCGGCAGCTTGAGCAGCAGCGCGGCGGCGATCACGAGGAACGACACCAGCGGGGCGAAATAGATCGCCCAGACGGCTGCTTCAGGGATGTCCGGCAGGATCATCTGGCTAGACCTTGTTCAATACTTCGCGGGCGACGTGGGTCTTGCCGTCAGGCACCCAGAGCGCACGCGCGTCACGCATCGATCCGATCTCCAGCGGCGGGACAACCCGCACGGAGACGGCTTCCTGGTTGAACAGCTCGCGCCAGATCGAGGCGGCGTAGCCGTCCGGTACATCCATGAACTTCACCCACATCGCGTTGCCCCGATCACCATCGCAGCACGCTGATTCGATCGAGATCGACGGTTTCACGATGGCGATAGATGAGCACGGCCATCGCAAGCGCGACCGCGGCTTCCGCGGCGGCGACGGTCAGTACAAAGACGACGAAGGTGTGTCCGGCGAGGGGTTCGGTTCCCTCCTGGAAGGCGCCGCTGAAGCGCGAGAAGGCGAGGAACGCCAGGTTCGAGGCGTTCAGCATCAACTCGACGCCCATCAGCACCGCGACGACGTTGCGCTTTGAGAGCGCGATCGCGACACCGATGCCGAAGATCAGGCCTGAAACCACGAGGTAGTGCGCGAGGGTGACGGTCATCGCGCCTCCTCCGTCGTGACGCCGGCGGCCGCCGGGTCTTCGGCGTCCTCGGAGGTCTCGGCGGCGCCACGGTCGGTGACCAGCACGATCGCGCCGAGCAGCGCGAAGAGCAACAGCACCGAGGCGACCTCGAAGGCGAGGACGTGGCGGCCGAGCAGCAGGTCGCCGATCGTCGCGATCGTGTCAGGGAACGCGCGGGCCTCGAGAGCGGCGCCGGTCAGCTCGTTCCACTGCACGTCGACGGCGGTGAACACCACGATCGCGGCGATCGCCGCGCCGAGGAGTGCGCCCGGCCCCACGTAGAGCGAGTTGCCGTTGTTCCGCGAGGCGAGCGGCGTGAGCATCACCGCGAAGACGAGCAGGACGGAGATCGCGCCGGCGTAGATCAGGATCTGTGCGACGGCGATGAAGTCGGCAGAGAGCGTCACGAACAGCCCGGCCATGCCGATGAACGCCATCACCAGGAAGACGATCGCGTGGACCAGGTTGCGCATCACGAAGACCGATAGCGCCGATGCCACGGTGATCGCGGACAGCACGTAAAAGGCAATGACGATCCCGGTCGAATCCACTACGCGCCCGTCCGGATCTGCCGTGCGGCCTTGAGCCCACCAATCCGATCGGCGGTGCGCGGTCCCTCGGGGTGTTCAAGCTCCGCGGAGTAGCCAATCACGCGCGCCCAGGCACGAACGGCGTAGACGGTGAGCGCCAGGTTGACCAGGGCGAAGCTGCCGTAGATGACGATGCCCTCGGCTTCCCAGCGCGCCGCGATCGTGGCTTCGACGGCGACGATCAGGACGTTGGCGATCGACAGCGGGATCAGGTACTTCCAGGCGAAGGTCATGAGCTGGTCGATGCGGAACCGTGGCAGCGTGCCGCGGAGCCAGATGAAGAAGAAGTACCCCGTCGTCGCCTTGACCGCGAGGATCAGGTACGGCGGGACCCACTCTTCGAGCCCGAACATCGTGTAGCCACCGAGGAAGAAGGTGGCGAACAGCGCACCGACGAGCAGTGCGTTGCCCAGCTCGACCGCCAGGAAGAGCCCGGCCTTCATGCCGGAGTACTCAGTGTGGAAACCGGCGACGATTTCGGACTCCGCCTCCGCGATGTCGTTCGGCGTGCGGTTGATCTCCGCCGTCGAGGAGAAGAAGAAAGTGAACATCGAGAACGGCAGCAGGAACGCCATCCACACGTTGTGGCTGCCCTGCCAGGCGACGATCTCGTTGAGGTTCAACGAACCGGTGAGTAGTACCACCACCAGCAGCGAGAGGCTGATCGGGATCTCGTACGAGACCATCATCGCGACCGTGCGCATCGCGCCGAGCAGCGCGTAGTGGTTGTTCGAGGACCAGCCCGCCATCCAGATCGCGAGCACGGACAACGAGGTGATCGAGATGACGTAGAGCAGCCCGACGTTGATATCGAGGTAGGCCATGTTCGGCGCCCACGGCACCGGACCCCAGGCGAGCATCGCCGGGATGAAGACCAGGATCGGCGGCAGGAAGAAGAGCAGGCGGTCAGCGCCGATCGGGATCAGCACCTCCTTCTGCATCAGCTTGAGCGCGTCGGCCAGCGGCTGGAGCAGCCCGAAGGGGCCGACCCGGTTTGGACCCATGCGGATCTGGAAGCGGGCCAGCAGGCGCCGCTCGATCCAGGACCCGATCAGCAGGAATCCGCCGAGGAAGCTGAGAATCGCCACCCCGCCGATGAGGCCGGTGACCCAGTACGAGAGCCACGGTCCGGTGCCGGTGTCATCGAGTTCAGTGCGCAGCTGCGCGATCGCATTGCCGAGGTCGCGGAAGTCGTACCAGTGACCATCGAGGCGGCCATCGATCACGATGTAGGCGATCGCGACGTTCACGGCGAGGAAGCCGAGCGCGAACACCGCCCCAGCGGCCTTCACACCGCTGGGCAGCCGCTTCGCGTCGTCGAGCAGCGACCCGCGATCGAGGATCTGCTGGGCCATCGGCGTGGCGGGGCGACGTGGCACCGGCTGGTCGCTCATCGGTCGATCTCACCAACGACGATGTCGATCGAGCCGAGGGTGACCACGGCGTCCGACAGCGAGGCGCCACGCGCCAGTTCGCGCAGCAGCGAGAGGTTGATCAGCGACGGCGCGCGGAGGTGGAAGCGGTACGGAGCCGGACCGCCGTCCGAGACCAGGTAGAAGCCGACCTCGCCTCGCGGGCCCTCGACGCGGCCATAGACCTCGCCGGGTGGTGGGCGCAGCGCGAGTGGGATGTCGGTCTTGTGCGGGCCGTCCGGGATGCCCTCGATCGCCTGGCGAATGATCTTCGTGGACTCGCGGGTCTCCGCGAGCCGGCACATGAAGCGGTCGTACACGTCACCGGTGCGGCCGATCGGCACGTCGAACTCCATGCGATCGTAGACGCAGTACGGCTCCGCCTTGCGCAGGTCCCACGGAACGCCGGAGCCGCGCAGCGCGGGGCCGACCAGCGAACCGTTGATCGCGTCTTCCGCCGAGATGATGCCGACGTTACGCGTGCGCGCGACGAAGATCTCGTTCTGCGTCAGCAGCTCCTCGTACTCGCTAATACGATCCGGCAGCTCATCGACCAGTTCCTCGAGCGCGGGCCAGAATTCGGGTGGCGGCTCGAAGGCGACGCCGCCGATCCGCATGTAGTTGGTCGTGAGGCGAGCGCCGCAGGTCATCTCGAAGAGGTCGAGGATTTTCTCGCGCTCGCGGAACATGTAGAGCAGCGGCGTCTGCCAGGCGCCGGCGTCACTGACCAGCGTGCCGTTCGCCATCGCGTGGCTGGCGATGCGCTGCAGCTCCGCGAAGATCACGCGGAGGTAAGAGGCGCGCTCTGGCACCTCGACGTCCGCGAGGCGCTCCGCCGCGAGGCAGAGTCCGAGGTTGCTCGACATCGCAGCGAGGTAGTCCGCGCGATCGGTGAACGGGATGTTCTGGGTGTAGGTGCGCTCCTCGGCGAGCTTCTCCATCGAGCGATGGAGGTACCCGACGATCATGTCCAGGTCCTGGATGCGCTCGCCGTCCATGACGACGCGGATCCGGAACACGCCGTGCGTGGACGGGTGCTGCGGCCCGATGTTGAGGACGTACGGCTCGGCGGAGGTGGTCATGCTGGCGCCGTCCCCGACCATTCGCTCGGGACGTCTTGCTCGTCGCCGATCAGGTTGTCGCGGTTGAGCTGACGATCCGGGTTCGCCTTGTCCTCGAACGGGAAGCGGCGCAAGCCGCTGGTGAGGCCCTGACCGATGCCCATGAAGTCCTTGCGGAGCGGGTGACCGGGAAAGCCATCCCAGAGGAAGATCCGGCGCAGATCGGGGTGCCCCTCGAACCGGATACCCATCAGGTCATAGACCTCGCGCTCCTGGAGCAGCGCGCCTTTGTAGATGGGGTAGCTGCTCGGCAGCGCGGGTTCCTCGTGATCCGACACCCGTGCCTTCAGGACGATCTGGTGATTCAGATCGAGCGACTGCAGGTGGTACACGACGGCGAAGTGATCGTGGTAGTCGACCGCGCAAAGGCTGCTGAGCTGGGCGGCATCGAACTCCTCGGAGTCGTGCAACCAGTGCAGCGCTTCGTCGACGCGGGCGGGAGCGACCTCGACCCACTCGTCGTTGGAGACGGTGACGATGCCCGGCAGGGCGCGATCCAGCGCCTCGGCGACGCGCTGTCCGGCGAGCTGCGTCGGCCCGGCCGGCACTAGCGCCACTCCAGGGCGCCACGGCGCCAGGCGTAGGCAAGCCCGAAGGCGAGGATGCCGATGAAGATCGCGGCCTTGACCAGGGTCTCGACCGCCTGCTCTGCGTGGACAACCGCCCACGGATAGAGGAAGACGACCTCGACATCGAAGATGACGAAGCCAAGGGCGAACAGGTAGTAGCGGGCGTTGAACTGGCCCCACGAGCCACCCTCGGCGATCACGCCGCACTCGTAGGTGGCGTCCTTGATCGGATCGTGGTTCTCGGGGCGGATCTTGAAGCGGTAGAGGAGATAGGAAACCGACAGGGGTAGCGCCGGAAATGCGAGCGCGACCCCCAACAGAATGACGACTCGCCCGAACTGCTCCGGGATCACTCGCGGCCCTCCTGGAGAGGCCCCGGCTGTCCTTCGGGTGAGGGGACAGGGGCTCACGCGGTGGGAACGTAGCACGGCGTCTAATGGCGTTCAATGAAACGGGAGCAAGCGCCCGTCAGCGTTGTTGACCCGATGATCACCACCCCGCTAGAGTGCGCCCCGGTCGCGACCTCGGCGCGAACCGGCCCCTTGGAACCGCTCGCGCACCGCATGGTCCGCAGGCTCCCCAGAGGCCAGGCGGTCGATCACGGCCTCGGCCCCGTTTCCGAATCGGGTTCCGAGCAGCGTCCACGAGCACAGGGCGACGTCCCACGAGGGGCGCACCCGCCTGGATCAGAAAGGAGCGGGAGTGGCCGACTACAACAAGCCCATCCCGAGCCCGGACCCGTATGTGACCCAGCCGTTCTGGGACGGTGCCAAGGAGGGGAAGTTGATGCTCCCCCGCTGCACCTCCTGCAACCGGGTGCACTGGTACCCGCGGATCATGTGCCCGCATTGCTACAGCTCCTCGATTGAGTGGTTCGAGGCAAGCGGCGAGGGCTACATCCACACCTATGCGGTACAGAACCGCGCATTCGGCCCCTGGGGCGAGGAGACGCCGTACGCCACCGCGTACATCGACCTCAAAGAGGGCGACCGGATGTTCACGGCGCTGCGCGGCGTGGACGCCGAGCACCCCGAAACGATCAAGATCGGCGCCAAAGTGAAGATCGAGTTCGATCAGGCCAGCGACGACGTCTTCGTGCCCTACTGGCGCGTGGTCGACTAGCCCGCCCTGCTTCGAACGATCGCGACCATCGCGGGCCGCGACGACCGCGAGGGCGCTAAGGAGCGAACGTATGCCGAGCAACCCATCCATGAGCGCCGCGATCGTCGCGGCCGCTGAATCCGACAAGATCGGATACATCGAAGAGGGCACGACCGCCCTCAACCTCCACATCGAGGCGATTCGCAACGTCTGCGACGCGGCCGGCATCTCGCCCGGCCAGATCGAAGGCATCTTCGCCACCAACCACTCGAACATGCTGGCCGAGTACCTGGGCATTCACCCGAAGTACATCGACACCACCAGCGTCGGTGGCTGTTCCTTCCAGATGCACGTCCACCATGCGATGGCGGCAATCAACGCCGGCATCATTGACATCGCGGTGGTCAGCCACGGTGAAGCGGGCTACTCGTCCCGCAAGAACCAGGGCAACGGCACCCTGCGCGGGGGCGGCGGCGACGCCTGGCTCCCCAGCGCGCAGTTCGGTGGCGGCCCCTACGGCGCGTGGGGCCCGCCGTCCTACTACGCCCACGCCCTCACCCGCCACATGCACCAGTGGGGTTCGACGAAGGAAGACTTCGCGAACATCGCCGTCGCCACGCGCGAATGGGCGATGCTGAACCCGCGCGCGGTCATGCACTCGAAGGAGACCAACCCGCGCGGTGGCCCGATCACCGTCCAGGATGTGCTCGACTCGCGGATGATCGTCTGGCCGCTGAACATCCTCGACATCTGCCTCGTCACCGACCACGGTGGCGCGGTGCTCGTGGCGTCGGCCGAGAAGGCCCGCTCGTTCAAGACCCCACCGGTCTGGATCGCGGGTGCCGGTGAAAGCCAGAGCCACGCCGACATGCTCGAGATGGACGACTTCACGGCGACCTCGGCGAAGGCGTCGAGCGAAGCTGCCTACCGGATGGCCGGTATGGGTCCGAACGACATGGAAATGGCGATGATCTACGACTCGTTCACCGTCACTGCGGGGATCACGGCCGAGATGCTCGGCCTCACCGCTCGCGGCGAGGGACCGTCACTGTGGGCGAACGGTAACGCCAGCCCCGGCGGCAAGTTCCCGGTGAACACCAACGGTGGTGGGCTCTCCTTCAGCCACTCCGGTATGTACGGGATGATGCTGCTCATCGAGGCGTACCGGCAGCTGTCCGGCACCGCCGAGGATGGCATCCACGGCTTGCCCGGCAAGCAGACGAGCGCCCAATCGGCGGTCGTCAACGGCACCGGCGGTCTGCTGTCGGTGACGGGCACGCTCGTCCTGACCTCGGACGTCTAGGCGCCCTCGGGACTGAATTGCGACAACAGGCGGCGGCCGGGTGGCCGTCGCCAGCGACTGAGAAAGGAACGGGAATGGCGGACTACAACAAGCCGATCCCCAGTCCGGATCCGTATGTGACCCAGCCCTTCTGGGACGGTGCCAAGGAAGGGAAGCTGATGCTTCCCCGCTGCACCTCATGCAACCGGGTGCACTGGTACCCGCGAATCATGTGCCCGCACTGCTACAGCTCCTCGATCGAGTGGTTCGAGGCAAGCGGTGAGGGATTCATCCACACCTACGCGGTTCAGAACCGCGCATTCGGTCCCTGGGGCGAGGAGACGCCGTACGCCACCGCGTACATCGACCTCAAAGAGGGCGACCGGATGTTCACGGCGCTGCGCGGCGTCGATGCCGAGCACCCCGAAACGATCAAGATCGGCGCCAAGGTGAAGATCGAGTTCGATCAGGCCAGCGACGACGTCTTCGTGCCTTACTGGCGCGTGGTCGACTAGGCCCGGAGGAGCTACCTATGCCAAGCAATCCCTCCATGAGCGCCGCGATCGTCGCGGCCGCTGAATCCGACAAGATCGGATACATCGAAGAGGGCACGACCGCCCTCAACCTGCACATCGAGGCGATCCGCAACGTCTGCGACGCGGCCGGCATTTCGCCGGGCCAGATCGAAGGCATCTT